>NZ_JARFYN010000002.1 GCF_030272695.1 Martinezella calliandrae | reverse complement strand
CTGCCGAAGCCGAAGAACGTTACTATGCCATGCTGGACGCGCCAGCCATGGCCGCATAACTTAAACCAAACGGCCTCCGGCAAACCCGGCGCGGTTCACGCCTTAGTAATTTTCAATTGTTCCATCCGAAAACGCGACCCGCTCTATTTGCACATTCGCTATTGCTCTGCCGGTCGATATAGGGCCGATAAGTGCGTCGAAGTCACTTTCACTTGCAGGGTTCTTTTCCCAAAAATAGTATTTTGGGCTTTGAATGATTTTTCCGGCCGGAATTATAATATCCAAGTCCTTCTTCGTTACTATGATGTCCTGACCGAAAGCGTTGGTTATTCGAAGATTGAAGGTTAGCGCCACAACCTCCTTGTTCGAAAAGTTTGCAAATGTTGGGGTAAATCGAACGCGAGCGAAGGTTGTGATTCCTTCGTTGTCAATCGCAAATCTGCCCAGGGAGAAACTCACCGGTTGGGATGGCTTGATTGGCTGCTCAGCCTCGTTGGCGCTGCTTGGCGGCACTTCAACAGAATCAAAGCAGGCAAGGCGCCGCATGGGATCGCGCTCAGACCTACATGCTCTGAAATTACTCAGATAGTCGGCTTGAACGACCGAAGACCACAAACTGAAAAATGTCAACACAAGACCAAGGCAAATAGCTCTTTTCGGCATGCGGAATTCGTTACCTTCTAACGTCGAGCGACCACATTCAGCAAAGGCATATTTATACTCATATGAGGGTAAAAATAAACCTATTAATGGCAAAAAATGCATCGTGTGACGTAGACGGTCAGTATGATCACGTCACGTCAAATACGGGCCGCGAGAGCGCTCCTTGGTTGGTCCCAGCAGGACCTGGCAGATAAAGCTATCGTGTCACTGAATGCCGTGGTGCGCATCGAGACTGGAAAAGTGGACCCGCGAATAAGCACGCTCAATGCGATTGAGACCGCGCTTCGCAAGGCAGGCGTGGAATTCCTGACGGCAGGGACTAAGGGGGAAGGCGTTCGATTAGCTGCTGCCGATCATTCATAATTTGTTTGCTGGCATAGTTCGCAACTTCCATCTTCGGCAAAGTAGCTCATGCAACCTCCCCGCAGAAGAATTCGCTTAACGCCCGATGAGATGCGCGAGCGCGAATGCTGTGAAGCCGCCGTCTTGCTACAGCTTCCGGCCCTGAAGTGGACATTCCTCGTTGTGGAAGGGTGCGGCTGCTTCGCGCCCGCAATTCAGTCGCCCACTCTGACCGTTCGGACTCCTGAAAGCTGCCGGTCGGCTTGGCTGGCTGGAAAGACAACTAAGGGGTCGTTGTCGCCCGCCGCGGTCTCGCAGTCGCGTGCCGCGTAAGGAGATCGGTCATCGCGACGAATAACCCTTGAACTCCTCACCCGTCTTGATGTTGGGAAACTTGGTCACGCTCCGTTCGAACTTTTCGATTTGTTCGAACACCGGGCGATACACCCACCCCATGTCCAGCGATACCTCCCAGAGATTGAAGTGCTCGCCGGGATCACCGATCAGGTTAAACACCATAGGGACTTGGACGTCCGTGATGGGTTCATCGATGCCGTCGGACTTTCGGAAAACGACCTTGAAGTTCTTCCATTTCACCGACATTAGCCTGCCATCAAGACCGAAAAAGAGGACCGAATCCCTGCCTGAGGTTTCCTGCTTGCCCAGCACAAAGTCAGCGGCATTGATACCATCGATAGGACGGTCGGTGGGAACGCGGGCCGACTCCCCTGCCAGCCCTGCGAGGGTCGGCAGCCAGTCCTCGGCGGTCATCAGTTCCTGGCTTTGCCGCCCGGCTGCGATATGTCCCGGCCAGCGAACCATGGCGGCTACGCGGTAACTTCCTTCGAATGGCGGATTGAAGAAATCACCCCGCCACGGTCCATTCGAACCGCCATCAGATGCGCCCTTGAGGGGGCTCGTGGCGTTGTCGCTACTGAACTCGACGATTGTATTGTCCGCAATACCGGCAGCTTCGATCGCATCGAGAATCTGACCAACACGATGGTCCATCTCGGCCAAGCAATCCGCATACAGCCCACCGCCTGATTTCCCCGCAAAATCGGGGTGCACACCCATCGGAGGATGAATCTGCAAAAAGGCGACATACATGAAGAAGGGTTCTTTCGCCTTGGCTTCCTTATCGATGAAGGCCACCGCGTGCTCTGTAATCTTCTCATCGCCACGGTCCTTGGCTGGCTTGTCGAAGACACCGGCTGGCTGCGGCGGCGCGCCTTTTTTGCTTTCCCACCATTGAGGTTCCGGGTAACCAATGTCCCGAAAGAGCTTATAGGAGGAATAGCCGGCTTCGTCGGAGCTGTTCTTGATCCCGAACCACTCATCGAAGCCCTGGTCGGTAGGCAATCGGCCTTGCACCTCGCCCAGGTGCCACTTGCCGAAGGCGGCGGTTGCGTAGCCTGCATCCGAGAAGAGCTCTCCCAACGTATACTCCCACGGTGCGAGGCCAAAATCGCCTTCGCCGGGATACGGTACCCGCATCGTACCCGACCGCACTGGCAGCCGGCCGGTCATGATGGCTGACCGCGATGGCGTGCATTGCGCCTCGACGGTGTAGTTGTTGAAGCGCAGCCCATCCTTCGCAATGGAATCGATACGCGGCGTTGGGACGGTCCCGCCATACGCACTGAAATCGCCCCAGCCGGCGTTGTCCACCAGCACGAAGACGATGTTGGGTTTGGGCTGTTGGGCCACAGCAACGTCAGAAATTGTGAGTGAAAGTCCGACTAGCGTCATAGCCAAGAGCGCGCTCTTCATATGTCCCCTCCAGAGTTTTCCCTGCGTCGGTCGAGCTAAGCAAATCCAATGGCCGTCTGCCAAACTGTATGCGATTTCCGATTGAGATTAAAGGTATTTGAAACTCGAGGGGCGGTCATGGGTCGCAACTTTCTGACCTTGATCGCTGTGGCCGTGCGTGTTCGACAGGCGGGTAAAAAGGGGTTGTGGCTTGTGAGACACACATACTCCCGAAAACCGCGTAGTCACTTGAATATCACCAACGGCTCATGGACGAAATAGGCTGTTCGAGAGTTTACTTCGCATCTCTCGGCATGACCGAATTGTCTACCGAGAACTAAGACAGCGTAACGAAATAACGGGGGGATGGGAGATGCAGAGTTCTGTGATTAGGCTTGGCCTCGACACTTGGCGAGCGAGGCTGGGCGTTGGAGCGTTTTCGCTTCTGTTAGCATTGCCGCTTCAAGGCGCCCGTGCCGACGAAGCGGGAGTTTCGTTCTGGCTTCCCGGACAATTTGGCAGCTTGGCCGCAGCGCCCCAGACACCTGGTTGGTCGCTCGGGGCGGTGTATTTTCACACCTCGGTCCACGCCAGCGGTGGTGTTGCCGCCGCTAGGCAGATTGAGATCGGTGGTGTCCCAGCCACCGCTGGTGTTAGTCTCGACACGAAATTGCACTCGCGCGCCGACTTGTTGCTCCTGGCTCCAACTTACACTTTTGACACCCCTGTCTTGGGCGGACAATTGGCAGTCAGCATGAGTGGCATCTTCGGGAGAAACAGTACGAGCATCGACGGAACGCTAACGGCTGCAGTCGGACCGATCGTCGCTGGCCGTACAAGAGAAATTTCCGATGCGGTCACGTCCTTCGGTGATCTTTACCCGATGGCGACATTGAAGTGGCAGGACGGTGTCCACAACTGGATGGTCTATGGCACGGGCGACATTCCTGTTGGCGATTACGACTCGACGCGTCTCTCCAACCTCGGTCTTGGGCACGGAGCTATCGATAGCGGCGGCGGCTACACCTATCTCAATCAAAAGACGGGGCGTGAATTTTCTGCAGTCGCCGGCCTCACATACAATTTCAAGAATCCGGACACGCAATACCGGAGTGGGATTGATTTTCACGTCGACTGGGGTGCGTCGCAATTTCTTAACGAGCACGTTTTCGTCGGCCTCGTCGGATATGTCTACCAGCAGCTTACCCCCGATACCGGTCAACATCCAATTCTCGGGTCTTTCGAGTCGAGGGTTGTCGGAATTGGTCCCCAGATCGGATACATTTTCCCCATTGGAAAATCGCAAGGCTACTTGAACTTGAAAGGCTACACGGAATTCGATGCCGCAAACCGGCCATCGGGTTGGAACACGTGGCTGACATTCTCGATTTCAGGGGCTCCGACCGCTTCGAACTGACACGCGGACGAGCCGCCAGTTTTCATCGCTATGAGTCTGCAACGGGACAAAAGGCCTCGAGCTAGCCGCCGCCAGCACTGTGGAATTCGGTTAGGTTCGGCGCTGGCGGATTGGGATAATTTTTTGACTGTCTCCAAATATTCATCGACCAACAAAGGCAGGAAGTCCGCGGCGTTCATCGATACCGCGGTGGCGGGTCGCCGCGAGGTGGAGCGACTCAATACTCAGCGAGGAGAGTACCAGAGACTGGCTTTTTTTCTTCGTATCTCCTTACCCCAAGTTAGTTAGCGAGGCCTCATGATAAGCCGCTAGAGCCCCATGAAATTTTTAACAGAAATCGCAATTTCTGCAGCGGAAATCGGTGTCTGTTGTCTTTTTGACAGTATTCTTAAGAAGATACTGCGACAATACCAATGCTGGACAGAAGATGCCCCTCATCGACCTTTGCCGACACGTCGATCCGACTGCCACTTTTTGCGCTGCAGAACGGCAATTCATACTCCATTTGGGCGTATCAGCCCGTCGGAATCACCATATTGGGTTATGAGTTGGCCGGTTCTAACCACCCAATATATTCTTAATCATGTTATTCAAATAACATTCTACTGCGCTTTGGATGTTATCATCATATTCTCTGTCATACGTTCCCCCGGCATGCAATTTTTGTTCTCGCTTCATTCATGCATAAATTAGAAACATCTTATGGTTGAGCGGCAAATCAGAACTAACAGGGAACAATGAGCCTATGCTTATCCATTCATTTTGCCGTACAGGCGGCTACTACCAAAAGCTTATAAGTCCGCGCATGTGTTGCTTTCTGGAGCATTGAGGATCAAATGGCGGCGGCATATCCATAAATCGCCTAGTTTTTAACCGTCGACACCCATTTTCCGAGGTTTTTGTGTCCCTTGATGTCATCGCGCTCGTTCTCTTCGGCGCCCTGCTGCACGCGACCTGGAATGCGATCATCAAGGCCGGAACGGACAAGTCCTTGGATGCCGCGCTGGTTGCAGCGGGCGGAGCGGTCACAGCCCTGCCCTTCTTGGCGTTTCTGCCGCTGCCGGCTTCCGCCGCCTGGCCCTTCATCGGCGCATCGGCGATCCTGCAGTTCGCTTATTTCCAGTTGGTGGCTGCCGCTTATCGCGCCGGCGACATCGGCCTCGTATACCCGCTGATGCGCGGGGTCGCGCCGCTGATCATCGTTTCGACCAGCGGCTTGATCCTCAAAGAATCCTTGTCGGGCGGAACGCTGATCGGCACCTTGACCATTTGCGCCGGCATATTGACGCTCGCTTTCGAGGCGCGAAAGGGCGGCCGGCAGTCGATCATCCTGGCGCTTTCCAATGCCGTGGTCATCGCCAGCTACACCTATGTCGACGGCATCGGTGCCCGGATATCCGGCAACTCCATTTCCTATACGCTGTGGATGTCGCTCTTGCCGCCGGTACTGCTATTTGCGTGGGCGATCTCGCGGCGCGGCATAAATGCCGTTGTCGCCCATGTCCGCTACAACTGGTGGCGCGGACTGATCGGCGGCGGAGGATCCATCGCGTCCTATGGCCTTGCGCTATGGGCCATGACCAGGGCGCCCGTCGCCACGGTGGCGGCGCTGCGCGAAACCTCGATCCTGTTTGCGCTGGTGATTTCCGTGGTCGTTCTGAAGGAGCGATCGAGCATCTGGCGCTATGTAGCTGGCACCATTATCGCAGGGGGGTATTGGTTATTAAGCTGGCCTGAAGGCGAGAAATATGTGGTACAAGATTACCGTATATTTAACATATTGATTCTAAACATGAATTTTTCCAGCCGCAAAACCGTGCCTTATTGACCTTCTTACCTATTCCCTTTATAAACCGCGCCAGATCGCAGCCTTCCCGGGCTGCTTTCTTTTTGGCGCGCGTTTCGCTCGCCAAACCAAGCAACAAGAAACGCCCTGACGCCTTCGGGTCCAGGGTCCCAAAAGAGAGTATTCAACATGGCAACCTTCTCCCAGAAGCCTGCAGAGGTGGAGAAGAAGTGGGTTCTCATCGACGCCGAAGGGCTGGTCGTTGGCCGTCTCGCTTCTATCATCGCAATGCGTCTGCGCGGCAAGCATAAGGCTACCTTCACGCCGCACGTCGACGACGGCGACAACGTCATCGTCATCAATGCCGACAAGGTCGTCTTCACCGGCAAGAAGTATGAAGACAAGGTTTACTACTGGCACACCGGTTATGCCGGCGGCATCAAGGAGCGCACCGCTCGCCAGATCATCGAAGGCCGCTTCCCCGAGCGCGTCCTCGAGAAGGCTGTCGAACGCATGGTTCCGCGCGGCCCGCTCGGCCGTCGCCAGATGAAGAACCTGCGCGTCTACGCCGGCTCCAACCATCCCCATGAAGCACAGCAGCCGGTCGTTCTCGACGTGGCCAAGCTGAACAAGAAGAACGTAAGGAGCGCCTGATAATGGCTGATCTCTCTTCCCTGAAGGATCTCGGCACGACGTCGGAAGCCGCTGCTCCGGTTCACGTCCGCAAGGTCGATTCGCTCGGTCGCTCCTACGCGACCGGCAAGCGCAAGGACGCCGTCGCCCGCGTTTGGGTCAAGGCCGGCTCCGGCAAGATCATCGTCAACGGCAAGGACTACACGGCATATTTCGCCCGTCCGGTTCTTCAGATGATCCTGCGTCAGCCGATCGTCGCTGCTGCCCGTGACGGCCAGTTCGACATCGTTGCAACCGTTGCCGGCGGCGGTCTCTCCGGCCAGGCCGGTGCCGTTCGTCACGGCCTGTCCAAGGCTCTGACCTACTTCGAACCGGGTTTGCGCTCCGTCCTGAAGAAGGGTGGCTTCTTGACTCGCGACAGCCGCGTCGTCGAACGCAAAAAGTACGGCCGTGCCAAGGCACGTCGTTCGTTCCAGTTCTCCAAGCGTTAATCGCTTATCCGAGATCGGATTTTGGAAAGGCCGGGTTTTTTGCCCGGCCTTTTTATTTGTGCGGTTGTCAGAACGGCGCCGTCCTGACCCCCAAGGTTTCGGCCGAGGTTCACCATCGATGCCAAGATATGTCAGCGCCTTTTTGCCCTGTCGTCATATGATCGATTATAGGGATACCGGACAGGAACCACTCAGGGGCGAACATGAGATCTACGGGATTGGGCTTGATCTCTTTGCTGGCGTTTGCATCGCTCAGAGCAACCGCGGCTTTTTCAGCGGACGCCGCAACGACGAACGAGGCGGCACCGGCGCCTATGGAAAGCATGAAGGACTTCATGCAGGCCAATCCGGATTGCCAGCAATTTACCGACCAATGTTCGATCTGTGCGGTTGTCGACGGAAAGGCGCAATGTTCAACGCCGCAAATTGCCTGCCTGAAGCAAGCATATCAGTGCACGATCCCGCCAAGCAGATAGCCTCCAGTTGAACGCGCTTGCAATCCGTACCTCCAGTCCCCTATTTCTCTTCGTCACCAGGAGACACGCCATGACCGACGGTAGAGCATCGCCTTTCGCAGCAACACCGCAGCCGCCCTACTATATCGTCTCATTTTCTTCCATCCGTAACGAAGGCGATCATGGCTATGGCGCAATGGGAGAGAAAATGGAGACGTTGGCGAAGGCGCAGGACGGCTGCTTCGGTCTCGAGAGCGCCAGGCGCGCGGACGGTTTCGGCATCACTATTTCCTTCTGGCGTGATGAGGAAAGCATCCTGGCCTGGAAGAATGTCGTCTCTCATATGGCAGCCCAGCAGCTCGGCCGCGAACGTTGGTACGAACAATATCAAGTCCGGGTTGCTCGGGTCGAGCGGGCTTATGGTTTCCATGCGAGCGAAGGAGACTCCCTTGCCCAGCACGTCGATTGATCACGCCTTTACTGCCGCCAGCCTGACCTCGGCGGCCAGCGACCCGACATTTGCGGGTGCGCTCTCATTCATGCGCCGGCGTTTCACCAAGTCGCTCGAGGGCGTCGACGCCATCGTCTGGGGTATCCCTTTTGACGCCGCGACATCCAACAGGCCGGGAACACGGTTCGGGCCACAGGCGATCCGCCGCGCCTCCACGATCTTCGACAATGATCCGCAATATCCTTTCCATCGCGATCTCTTCGCTGAAATGGCCGTCATCGACTATGGCGATTGCCTGCTTGACTACGGCAATCATCAGGAAACGCCAGCGGCGATCGAACGGCAGGCAAACACGATCCTCGATGGCGGCGCCTTTATGCTGACGCTCGGTGGCGATCATTTCATCACCTGGCCATTGCTGAAGGCACACGCGGCAAAACATGGTCCCTTGGCTTTGGTGCAGTTCGATGCGCATCAGGACACCTGGTTCGACGACGGCAAGCGTATCGACCATGGCTCCTTCGTCGCCCGTGCAGCGCGCGACGGGCTGATCGATCCGGACCGCTCCATCCAGATCGGCATCCGCACGCATGCGCCCGAAGATTTCGGCATCCAGATTCTCTATGGTCATCAGGTCGAGGACATGAGTTCGGCAGAGATCGCTTCGACGATCATCTCCCATACCCGGGGGGCGCCCACCTACGTGACCTTCGATATCGACTGCCTCGATCCTGCCTATGCGCCAGGCACGGGGACGCCCGTGGCAGGCGGCCCCTCGAGCGCGAAAATCCTGTCGACGCTGCAGCGGCTTCATCAACTCGACATCAGGGGCGCGGATGTCGTCGAGGTATCGCCGGCCTATGACCATGCCGACATTACCGCCATTGCAGGGGCGACGGTGGCGATGTATATGCTCGGTCTCCACGCCGAACGGCGCGCGGCAGGTCGCTAAAGTATGGTCCCGAAGAGTGTGACGCAGTTTTCGCACAAGATCATGCTCACTCGAAGCCAGCCGTTATCATTTTGAATCAACTCCATGGCAAACTGAGTCCGGGAACACTCCGAACCGATTGAAAGAGCAGGAAAAATGGCACCGAAAATCTTCATCGATGGCGAAGCTGGAACGACGGGTCTGCAGATCCGTGAACGTTTGGCCGCGCGCCGCGATATCGAGATTTTGTCCATTCCGACCGAGAGCCGCAAGGATAAGGCGGTGCGCGCGGAGCTGCTCAATGCGGCAGACATCGCCATCCTCTGCTTGCCGGACGAGGCGGCGAAGGAAAGCGTTAGCCTGATCGTCAATGACACGACACGCGTGATCGACGCCTCGACGGCGTATCGCGTTGCCGAAGGCTGGGCCTATGGCTTTCCGGAGATGAGCAAGGACCAGGCGGCTGTCATTGCCAAGGCGAAGCGGGTGGCTAACCCCGGTTGCTGGCCGCAGGGGGCCATTGCCACGCTTCGTCCGCTCGTCGAGGCCGGGCTCGTCGCAGCAGACTATCCGGTCACCGTCCACGGAATTTCCGGTTACAGCGGCGGCGGACGGACGATGATCGAGGACTATCAGGCGAAAGGTGAAGACGCTCCGGAATATATGCCCTACGGCCTGACGTTCAATCACAAGCATCTGCCGGAGCTAAAGGCTTACGCCAAGCTTTCGCGCATCCCGCTGTTCCAGCCGATCGTTGGCAATTTCGCGCAGGGCATGGTTGTTAGCGTGCCGCTACAGCTTTCGGTGCTGTCGACAATCCCCAAGGGCGCTGAATTGCACGCGGCTATCGCCGATTATTATGCGGGGCAGAAGGGCGGCTTTGTCGAAGTCGCGCCGTTTGACAATCCCGAGCGAACGCCCGAGCTCAATCCGGAAATATACAACAACACCAATCGCATGCGGCTGCACGTCTTTGCCAACGACGACAAGGCGCAGGCCATGTTGGTCGCTGTCTACGACAACCTCGGCAAGGGCGCATCGGGAGCCGCAGTTCAGAACATGGACCTGATGCTAAGCGCCTGAGGTTTCAGCCCAATTGACATCTGCAAAATTGAAAGAGCCCAGCCGATCGCTCCATCAAAGTCGATCGGCTGGGCTCGATGAAGCGATTTCAGCGCACGGCAATTCAGGGCCATAACGGCTCACTGGCTGCAACGGTTTGAAACGGCGCAGTGGCGTCGATCCGGCCGGCCGCCCGCTTTCCTATGTATTTTATAGAACTTTATTAGCCATCATTAATTTTTTGTCACAAATCAGCCCATATCGCCTGTTTCGGCTTTTGGCGCCGCAATATTCGCGGTCATCAACATACCAGTTCCAAGATCGGGTCGGCGTAAAGGAATTGGTTACCATAATTCGGCATGCTTTCCGACAGCCGGCAAAGTGACGGCCGGACGCAGTTCTGCGTCCCGGCGTAGGCACTTTTGTGAGCCGGTGGGTGCGTATATAGTTTGGATAACGAGTATCATGGCGTTTGCGACCGAGACCTTCGGTAACATCAATTCCCGTTCCGGATATTCTTCGCGCCGGAAAAAATCTCCGGGGATCAGTAGCGGTACTGTCATCACCGGCATCGCAGTGGTGATGTTCGCATGGGTGGCCGCGACGCTGATCACCACGCAATCGATGGTCCTGTCCCTCCCCCGCACAGATATATCATCAGAGGATTTGCTGACGCCGAGAGCGTCTGCCTTCATCGTGCCGCAGGGGCGCAACCTGCATCCGGCGCGCCTTGCCAGTCAGACCGTGCCTATGGGCGGAAGAATACGGGTAAGCGGTATGTCCGTCGATGCGGACAAGCAAGAGGCCATCACACGTTCCAAAGCGATCCTAGCGCGCGCGCTCGTCAAGCAGCAATTGGCGAGCGCACTGTCACGGCAGGCCTCAGATCTCGCACGGGCTCAGACCGCTTCGGTAGTTGCCGAGAACGCCGCATCGATCTCGCCGGCAACGAACCAGGGCGATGTTGCGGCCCTCGCCCCGAAGAATGCCGCGAAGCCCCTCGTACAGAGCAATATCGCTGGCGCGGCAGCCTCGACCACGGCTCCCACCAGTTCCGTGCCGCAGCCGGCAGAGATTGCACAGAGCAAGCCGGCAATCCAGGCCACAGGGCCAAATACGGCTGCCCTGGATCATCCGGGCAAGGACAGTCTGCCGACTCCAGCTTCCGCAAGCGATGCATCGCCTACCGAGATGGCCTCGGCCGCTCCATTGGCCGGAACGCTCGACCGCGCGGTTGCGGAGAGCCTTGCGACGACCGCTTCCAGCGACCCCACGTCGCAGCCTTTCGACATCGTCCCGATGCCGCGTCCGGACCAAACGGCCGCCATGGATAGTGCCGCATCGTCGGACGCCGAAACCATCGATCTTGCAGAAGCAGAAGACGCGTCGACTGCCGAGGAACTACCTACCGTCGTGCCGCTGCCACGTCCGGCCCACGTCGTTGCAAGGGCCGCCGCCGCGGACAGCGCAAGCACGCCGGACGCTTCTGACACGTCGCCTGCGCAAGTTCTGGCCTATGCTAAGCCGGACGAAGAGGTCAAGCGGACGCGACAGTTCCTCAACCCGTTCGCCGCCCTTAGCCCGCGAGGCGCAACCGCCATCTACGATATCTCAGCCGGAACAGTGTACCTGCCGAGCGGTGAACGCCTCGAAGCACATTCCGGCCTCGGCTACATGCGTGACAATCCCCGCTATGTCGACCGCAAAAACACCGGCCCGACGCCGCCTGAAACTTATGACTTGACATATAGGGAAAGCCTGTTCCATGGCGTGCAGGCCCTGCGCCTGACACCCGCAAACGGCTCGCGAGTCTATGGCCGCGTCGGCTTGCTTGCTCACACGTACATGCTCAGAGGCGGCCGTGGCGAATCGAATGGCTGCGTGGTCTTTAGGGATTACCGCCGCTTCCTGGCAGCTTTCAAGCGCGGAGAAATCAAGCGTCTGCAGGTAGTGGCGCGTCTGTCATCAGCGTCGAGCAACAGCAATGTTGCGTCGCGCTGAGTTTTCGAAACAGGAAGGAGAGGCGATCATTCGCCTCAATTCCTCACAGCAATGACCGTCTGGTGCGGGTATTCGCCATAGAATCCGCGCCAGTTGGCGATAGCAAAGCCGAAGACAATGAGGGCGCCGGCTTGGTGGGTTAGCGCCAGATGCAGCGGCACCTGCAAGAGCAGCGTCGAAATGCCGAGAATCGCCTGGATTAGCACCAGCATGAACAATACCACCGAGCGACGGGCATGCGTCGTCTGCGCGGCTGCGCGCAACGAGATGATCATGTTGATCGCAACCACGGTGAAGAGCGCATAGGCGCCGAGGCGGTGGACATATTGCACCATCTTCGGATTCTCGAAGAAGTTGATCCAGGCCGGCGATTGCGCGAACAGCCCACCCGGCACCACGGCACCGTCCATCAGCGGCCAGGTATTATAGGAGAGGCCGGCGTCGAGGCCGGCAACCAGTGCGCCAAGATAGATCTGAAACAGCGCCATGAACGCGATGAGGCCGGCAAGCTTTGCCGAATAACGCGTCGGCGCCGGGTCGTTCGAATGCGGCGACAGCGCACGCATGAACCACATGCAGGCAGCAAAGATCAGGCAAGCGGTAACAAGGTGAGTGGCGAGACGATACTGGCTGACGTCGGTGCGCGCTTCGAGGCCGGACGAGACCATCCACCAGCCGATCGCGCCCTGCAGGCCACCGAGAACGAAAATGCCGCCGAGCGGCAGCCGCAGCTTCCGCTCGACGCGGCCGGTCAGAAGTAAGAACAGCAAGGGTAGGCCGAAAATGACGCCCATGGCGCGTGCCAGCAGCCGATGCGCCCATTCCCACCAGAAGATCCCTTTGAACTCATCGACCGTCATCTCCTTGTTCAACTGCTGGAACTGCGGGATCCGTTTGTAAAGGTCGAACTCTTCCTGCCATTCCTGCGCGTTGAGCGGCGGGATGACCCCATGGATCGGCTGCCATTCGGTGATCGACAGGCCGGAATTGGTCAGGCGCGTCGCCCCGCCGACGAGCACCAGGCCAAAGAGTGCCAGAAGTACACAGGCAAGCCAGATGCGGATGGCGCGGCGATTGCGGCCCTGGCGGGCCACTTCGTTCAAAATGGCCTGTTCCGAGGTGAAATTAGCGACAACCATGGGATCTCCCTTCAATCCGGCTGTTGATTTGCCTGATAGGGGCGTGCAAAACAAGTCCCGAGACTTTGCGGCATGCCGTCGCGGCACGCCGTCGAGAGAGGAGAGATCACCCTTGCCCCTTCGCCTGCGCAAATTCGTTGGCATGATCATGCTCGTGCTACTGGTCGTCATCTATGCGATCGTGGCGATGATCGTGGCGGTGCGCACTCTAGGCGATCAGCCGAGCTGGGTGCATTTCCTCTATTTCCTCTTCAGTGGCCTCATCTGGGTATTGCCGGCTATGGGGATCATCAAGTGGATGGCCGGACCTCGTCCGCAATAGAGGCCATCATATTCAAGTCATTTCGGATTTACGTTGAGATAACCTTGATCAACGCGAAATCTGCCGGGACACTTCGCCTTAAACGAAAAATAAGCCGCCTGGCGGGAAGACTGCATGCGAATGGTGTCCGATTGGAGACGCTTGAATGCAGGCGCAAAAGGTGCAAACACAGAAGCTCGACGTTGCGGGAATGCCCATTGCGGCCGGATTGCCCGGAGACACAGCTTCTACCGCTGCTGCGAAGTCCGTGGTGCGTGGCGGCATGAGCGTCGAAATCTTCGACAGCATGGCTCCGTTGGAGACCGAATGGCGGACGCTGGAGCGGGACGATCTTGCCTCCCTTCATCAGAGCTACGACTGGTGCGCCGCCTGGGCCGAGACCTTTCGGCATCCACTTGCCATCATCCGCGGCTCCTTCAATGGCCGCACCGCTTTTATCCTGCCGCTCGAAATCATCCGCATGCAGGGCATCCGGCACGCCGAATTCATCGGCGCGCGTCATAGCAACATCAATACCGGCCTGTTCTCCACCGAATATCTGAAAACCGCAGATAGTGGCCTGTCACCATCACAGCAGGCAGAGATCGCGCGGGCATTGCGGGGCAAGACTGACCTGATGGTCCTTCGCAACGTGCCGCTGGATTGGCGCGGCCGCAAAAGCCCCCTCGCCTCGATCCCCGCCGTCGAGAACCAGAACCGTGCTTTTCAATTGCCCTTCCTCGGTACGTTCGAAGCGACGCTGAAACAGGTGAACGCCAAGCGGCGGCGCAAGAAATTCAAACATCAGACCCGCATTCTTAATGACAAGGGCGGATATGACCATATCATCGCCGCGCCTGATCAGCGGGACGCGCTACTCGATCTGTTCTTCCAGCAGAAAGCGGTTCGCTTCGAAGCGGCTGGCCTGCCGGATGTGTTTCAGGATGCACCGACCCAAACGGCACTGCACCGGCTTCTGGCCCTTCGAAATGGCGAGGGGTCCTATGCCGCATTGGAGATGCACGCCTTGCGGTTGAAGGGCGAACATGAGGGGCACATTCCCGCAATCGCCGCCCTGTCACGCAAGGGCGATCACGTCATCTGCCAGTTTGCCTCGATCGACGAGGCATTGGTTCCTGAGGCCAGTCCCGGCGAACTGCTGTTCTGTCTGATGATCGAGCGGTTTCACCGCCAGGGCGTTGCCCTCTTCGATTTCGGCATTGGCGACCAGGGCTACAAACGTTCCTGGTGCCCAACGGAAACGACGCAGCACGACCTGATCCTGCCGATTTCGCGGATCGGCCATGTCGCGGCCTTCGCTCAGCGTGGGGTGACGCGCGCCAAAACGGCCATCAAGGCCCATCCAAGGCTTTATGGATTCCTTCAACGACTGCGGGCGCGGCAAGGCGGCAGCGACGCTTCCGCGGAAGAGGCCGAGAAGGATTGATCAGGCCGCGTGCTGACGGGCGTCGGGGCCTTGCTCCTCGCGCCAGCCGGACATCAATATGATATGCTCATAGCCGGCCTTCTGGAATTCCGACATTGCCGTGATGAACTGGTTCTCGTCCGGTTCCGGCATGGAGAGGATGATTTCCGTATCCTTACTGCGCGTCAGTCTTGCCACACCCGAGACATCGGCTGCACCGCATTCCACCAAGACGATATCATAGGCCGAGCCGAGCGCATCGAGGATTAGCGACAGGCGATCGGCGCCACGCATGGCGCGGGTGACGTCGCTGGTGCCCTGCGGCACGAGATGCGCATCGGAAAGACGGTCGGGATGAATAGTGTCCGCAAAGGCAGCCTCTCCGCAGAGCAGATCGGTTACACCGAAAAGACCGGCGGTTTCGGCCATTAGCCGTGACGGGCAGCCAGTTCCGGTCATATCGACCAGTACGATGCGGCGCCCGGCATCGGCGACGGTGCGAGCCAGCATCACGGTCGCCGTGGAACCACTGTCCCCAGTCGGTGATATGGCGATGGCAAGGCGAGAGTCGCGTTCAATCAGATAGTCGGCGACCGACTGGATGGAAAAATCCTCTTCCTCTTCCGTCGCCTCGACAGCCTCGTCTAGCCGATGCCCAAGATCAACTGCTCCTTCCATTTCTCGCACCAACGTCTCATCGGCGACGACGGAGAGCATGCTTGCCGGTACTTCGCCTTGGCGCGGCTCAGCGACAACTTTCGCGGGGACAGCTTCGATTACGGTCTGCGAATGAGCGTCCGTTTCCTCCCGGACCGTGATGTCACGCTCGACCGGGCCGACCGGACGCAAGGCGCGGCCGCTGAAGAGTTCGGCAAGCATGATGACGATGGAGGTCAGAACAAAGGTCGCGAGCGTGGCGACGACGACGATCGGTCCGATCTTCGGGAAATAAGGATCGACTGGCTCGACTGCCTTGGAGACCACGCGGGCATCAGCCGGGCTCGAATTCTTGTCGATGCGGGAAGCGGCCTCGCGATAGCGGGCGAGATACGTTTCCAGCAATTGCCGTTCAGCGGCCGCTTCGCGTTCCAGGGCATTGAGGCCGACTTCATTTTCTCCTGCCCGGGCGCTATCGGCTTTCAGCGTATTCGACTGCGCCACAAGCTGCTGCTCGCGTAGCTGTGCCACCTTGGCTTCATTCTCGATGCTGGCAAGGATCTTCTTTGTTTCGCGGTCGACCTGCTGGCGGATATCGGCAAGCTGGGCACGCAGGCTCTTCAGCTTGGGATGGCCATCCATAAGCGACGTCGAAAGATCCGAGATCTGCGATTCCAGATTAGACTCCGTCGCCTTTAGCCGCTGGATGGTCTGCGAGCCTGAAACGTCAGCGAGCGTATCGGTGGAGCGGCCGGTGGAGAGCGCGTTGCGCACGGCCTCAGCCCGTGCCTCTGCATTGGCCCTCTCGCCACGCACCTGCGCCAGTTGACCGGAAATATCGGCAAGTTGCTGCGCCGCGAAAGTATTGTTGTCGCTGGTCTGCAAGAGACCGTTAGCGGAGCGATAGTCGGCAACCTTCTTTTCGGCCTCGTTGACCTTCTCCCGCAGATTGGCGATCTCAGGCTCCAGCCAGCGCGTCGCCTCGGTGTTGGAATCGAGCTTGGCGCCGCTCTGCATCGACAGATAGACCTGAGCCATGGCGTTCGGGACGCTGGCAGCCAAATCCGGATCGCGGGACGTGAAGGTGATGCCGATGACGCGCGAGCTGTTGATCTGGTAGACCTGAAGCTGATTTGTGAAGGCGTCGAGCATCCGCTCTTCCGGCGCCTTGTCGAGCGAGCTCTTTTTCAGATGCAGCATCACGAGAATGTCGGAAAGGGCCGAGTTCTTGTTGGCGGCGGCGAATTCCGGACGCTCATAAAGTTTCAGGTTGGTAATGACCTGCTTGATGAGATCGGCCGATTGCAGGATCTGCACCTGGCTCGCGATGTTGAGTTCATCGAGCAGCGGACCGGAGCTGGCATCGTTCTGCGTCGTTGTCGCGAAAGCCGGCGCGCGCTGCTCGATCAGGATGCGGGTCTCACTGCGATATTCAGGTGAGACGACCTTGGCTACGGCAAACGCTAGACAAGCGCCCACGAGCGTGATGGCGATGACGCGCAGCCGCCGCTGCCAAACGGCCCGAAAAAGCTGTGCGAGGTCGATATCGACATCCTGCTGGCTGTTGTTGGCGCCGGGCATATACAAGAACTCCGTAATATAAAGCCAAAATTAAGCGTAAACGACTATGGTAACCCAAGCGTTAATAGTAGTTTCCCGGTATTATTTTCATCTTACCTAATAAAGAGTGGAGAATTTTCTCTGGTCTTTACCGGCCGTTAACCCTAACGGATCGATAACGACGTCAATGATTTTCCTCTCCTGTGAGCGCGAAATGCCCTTCGCAAAGCCAAAGATTGTCCTGGCACTCGGCATGGCTGCCGTGAGCGCCGCGCTCAGCGGCTGCAACACCTATCAGCCGGCGCCGAGAGCCTTCAGTGAAGCAACGATTCAGCCCTATACGTTGGACAGCGGCGACCGCCTGCGCATCACCGTCTTCGACCAGGAGGGATTGACGAATACCTATACGATCGATCAGGCCGGTTATATCGCCTTCCCATTGATCGGCCAGGTTCCTGCCCGCGGCCGTACGCTGCAGCAGCTTTCCGGCCAAATCGCCCAGAAGCTTCGCCAAGGCTATATCCGCGATCCCGACGTCACCATCGACATCGATCGCTACCGGTCGGTCTATATCATGGGCGAAGTTGGACAGCCCGGTCAGTATTCTTACGTGCCCGGACTGACAATACAGAACGCCATCGCAGTTGCCGGCGGGTTCACCAGCCGCGCGAACCAATCCAATGCCGACGTTACGCGCAAGATCAATGGTCATGTAATGACCGGGCGGGTCGGCATCTCCGATCCGGTCCTGGCGGGCGATACGATCTATGTCCGCGAACGGCTATTCTGACCGTTCCTGACCATGGCAAAACCGCTCCGCATCCTTCATTGCTTCAGATCTCCGGTCGGCGGGATATTCCGCCACGTCCGCGATCTGGCGGAGGAACAGAGCAAGGCAGGACATGAGGTAGGCATTCTCTGCGACAGCCTCACGGGTGGGGCGCATGAAGATTTACTGTTCGATGATGTCAGGCCTTTCCTCTCGCTCGGCGTAACGCGCCTGCCAATCCGGCGTCAGATCAGCCTGTCCGACGCCACGACGCTGTGGAGCAGCTATAAGAAAGTCAAAAGTTTGCGGCCGGATGTGCTGCATGGGCACGGCGCCAAGGGCGGCCTGCTTGCACGCATCCTCGGCTCAGCCCTGCGGGTGAACAAGTATCGCGTAGCCCGCCTTTACACCGCGCATGGCGGCAGCCTGCATTTCTCGCGCGCCTCGCCACAGGGCCTGCTGGTCCATACCCTGGAGCGGCTGCTGGAATTTTTCACCGATGGGTTGATCTTCATCTGTGAATTCGAGCGCCGAAGTTACGAAAGCAAGATCGGCAAACCGCGGACGCGCGCCGCGATGATCTATAACGGCATCAGCGAGCGCGATTTCCGAAGAGTACCCACACGATCGGACTCGGTGCACTTCGTCTATATCGGCATGCTGCGGGACCTAAAAGGTCCCGATCTGTTTGTGGACGCCTTCGCCAAGACCGAACGGCGGGTCGGTCGGCCCCTCTCAGCACTGATGATCGGCGACGGGCCGGACAAGGACAAATACCGCTCAATGATGACCCAGCGTGGCCTTGGCCACCGAATAGGGATGCTTCCGGCCATGCGCGTGCATGAAGCCTTTGCCATGTCGCAGAATGTCGTCGTCCCCTCGCGCGCCGAGGCAATGCCCTATATCGTACTCGAAGCCCTGGCCGCCGAAAAAACGGTGATCGCGGCGCGTGTCGGGGGTATCGCCGAAGCGCTAGGTGAGCATAGTCCTGCACTGGCCGAGGCAGGCAATGCCGACGACCTCGCGCGGATTATGGCAGTCGCGATAACCGAACCGAAATGGCGGCAGCAGACCATGCCTGATGCCGCTGCGATCCGATCAACATTTTCGGCCGGGCTCATGGCGAGAGATACTATAGAGTTATATTACGATATACTTGAATACAGCAACGAACATTAGAATACAAATAAGTGTTGTAAGCGTTTTTTAGCTCATATCTGCTAGGCCATCTCCGGTAACGACCGGATGAATTGCCATGAGCCATATTGAGAAGTCCGAGCAATTTGACTTGGACAATCTTCGCAAGCAGGTTTCGGAAATACGCACGCGCGGCGCTGAGGAACAAAGCGACGACCATCAAGCTGGCGACATCAACGCCTATGCCCGCCAGATCGCCGAACAGTTCCGCGAGGGCAATCAGACGCCGGCGATCATCCTCGGGCAATACCGGCTTTTCGAATTCCTGTCGTTGCTCGCGGTCGGGCTTGCGGTTCTTTTCTTCCAGACCACGCCCGGCGCCACCCCCTTCCTGACGGAAGCGGCCGTGACCATCGCGCTCGCCGGTCTCGCCATCGTCTTGTTGCAAGTGGCTGATGCCTACCAGATCCCGATATTGCGCGCACCACACCGTTCTCCGCACCGTATCCTGGCGTCATGGGCGGCCGCGTTTGCCATGATGAGCCTTGCCCTATTGCCACTCGATCTCGGCCATATCTATTCGATCCGAGTCCTGGGGATCTGGTTCGCCGCCGGCGCGGTCTTCCTCGCCGTCGCGCGCGCCGTGTTTGCCTACGGCATCCGCAACTGGGCGCGCAACGGCGTGATGGAAAGACGCGCCGTCATCGTCGGCGGTGGTGAACCGGCCAAGGAACTGATACGCGCGCTTGAAGATCAGGCCGACAACGACATCCGCATCTGTGGCATATTCGACGATCGCGGCGAAAAGCGTTCGCCCGTAATGGTCGCCGGTTACCCGAAACTCGGAACCGTCGCCGAACTGGTCGAATTCGCCCGGCTGACTCGCGTCGATATGCTGATCATCGCACTGCCGATCAGCGCCGAGGACCGCATTCTGCAGCTCCTCCGGAAGCTTTGGGTCCTACCCGTCGATATCCGCCTGGCGGCACATGCTAACAAGCTGCGCTTCCGCCCGCGCGCCTATTCGCATATCGGCGCGGTGCCGATGCTCGACATCTTCAACAAGCCGATCCGCGATTGGGATGGCGTCGCCAAGCGCGTCTTCGATGTCTTCTTCAGCCTGCTGGCGCTTTGTCTGCTCTGGCCGATCATGCTTGGCGCGGCGATCGCCGTGAAGATGACGTCCAAGGGGCCGATCCTCTTCATGCAAAAGCGCCACGGCTTCAACAACGAGATCATCAAAGTCTTCAAATTCCGCTCGATGTACACCAATATGAGCGACCCGACGGCCCGCAATGCCGTCACGAAGAACGATCCGCGTGTTACGCCGTTCGGACGTTTCATCCGCAAGACCTCGATCGACGAATTGCCTCAGCTCTTCAACGTGCTGCTCGGTAGTCTCTCGCTCGTCGGCCCGCGTCCGCATGCCGTGTTGGCGGCAAGCCATAATCGCGTTTATGCCGACGTGGTCGAAGGCTATTTCGCCCGTCATCGCGTCAAGCCCGGCGTCACCGGCTGGGCGCAGATCAACGGCTGGCGCGGCGAGATCGACAGCGACGACAAGATCAAGTTCCGCACGGCTTACGATCTCTACTACATCGAGAACTGGTCGCTGTTCTTCGATCTGAAGATCCTTTTTCTAACCCCCTTCCGTCTTCTCAACACGGAAAACGCCTATTGACCGCGATCGATCTCTCCTATCGGCGCGTCGACCGGCCTCAGCTCGCAGCAATGCGGCTGATCGGCACCGCTTGCGTCGCCTTTGGGGTCTTTCTGTCGGGCTTCGTCATCGCCGAACCAGCGCCTTATGAGCTGTGGGTCGCTTTTCTTATCGGCATCTGGTTCATCCTCGGGCTGAAGATCTCACGCAATGTCGCGCCGCTTCTGGCGCTGTTCCTGACGTTTAACGTCGGCGGCATGCTGTCGCTGACGCAGATGCGCGATTTCGGCGCAAACGCCCATCTCGACGGGCCGATATATGTCGCCGTCTCCACCTTCCTGGCGCTGAGTTCGGTCTTCTATGCCGCGATCATAGATGATAGCGAAAAGCGGTTGAAGCTGATCTTCAATACCTGGGTGATCGCTGCGCTGATCACGGCAAGCCTCGGCATACTCGGCTACTTCCACGCCTTTCCAGGCGCTGAAATATTCACCCGCTACGATCGCGCCATGGGAGCGTTCCAGGACCCCAACGTCTTTGGTCCCTACCTGGTGACACCGACCATCTACCTGATGCACGGCATCCTGATCGGTGACCTGAAGAAGGCGCCGATCAAGGGGATAGGACTGTTCCTTCTGGCCTTCGGTATCTTCCTCTCCTTCTCGCGCGCCGCCTGGGGATTGTTCTCCTTCGCTTCCGTGATGTTAATCTTCTGCATGCTGCTGAAACACCGCAGTAATGCTTTCCGGCTGCGCATCCTGGTGATGTCGCTGACGGCGATCATTCTCATGGTCATTCTCCTGATCGTCGCGCTGCAGTTCCATCAGGTGAGTGACCTGTTCTCGACGCGCACACAACTCGTGCAGGACTATGATGGCGGTCATCTAGGCCGCTTCGAACGTCATCGCATCGGCTTCATGCTGTCGATGGAAAGACCGCTCGGCATCGGTCCGCTCGTCTTCTCCACCCTCTTTCGCGAGGACGAGCACAATATCTGGCTGAAAACACTGACCACCTATGGCTGGCTCGGCTTTTTCTGCTGGGTCAGCATGATCTGCTGGACCATCTATATCGGCTTCCGCAACCTTTTGAAGGAACGGCCCTGGCAGCCTTACTTGATGATCGCTTGGATCGTCATTCTTGGCCATGTCGGCATCGGCAACGTCATTGATACCGACCATTGGCGTCATCTCTACATGCTGATCGGTATCGTCTGGGGCTGCGGAGCACTCGAGCAACAGTATCAGCGTAGCTTGGTCCGAAGGGAAGCAGCACCGTGAACATGAACGTCGGCATCAAACGCCTATCGCTGCTGCAAGTTCTCGAACCAAGCGGCGGCGGTTCCGGGCGGCATTTTCTCGACCTCTGCCGCGCCATGCAGCGTCGCGGCCATTCGGTGACGGCGATCTATTCGCCCGTGCGTGCGGAAGCGGCTTTCGTCGCTGAACTCGAGGGCATGGGCCTCGACAGCGTCATTCCCCTTGCCATGCGGCGCGCGCCGGGACCATGGGATGTCATCGCCTGGTGGCAAACTCGCAAGATCATTGCCCGGCATGGGCCATTCCATCTGATTCACGGCCACAGTTCCAAGGCCGGAGCGCTGACGCGGTTGAGATTGCCGGGTCCGCATATCCCCGTGATTTATACCCCGCATGCCTTCCGTACCATGGATCCGACGCTCGCTTCCAAAGGCCGGATGATCTATGGCGGCATCGAGAGACTGCTCGGCACGTGGCTATCCGACCGCCTGATCTGTGTGTCCCGCGATGAATATAATCACGCGCTGTCGCTTGGCATTCCGGAAGCTCGGCTGCGTATCGTCGTCAACGGCGTAAGTGCGCCGCCATCCGGTCAACGCGCCGCCATCCGTACACGCTATGGAATACCGCAGGACGCACTGCTTTTCGGTTTCGTCGGCCGGCTGACGCCGCAAAAGGCACCGGAGCGGCTCGTTGAGGCTTTTGCCCTCGTAGCCAAGAAGTTGCCACAAGCGCACCTGCTGATGATCGGCGTCGGCGAATTGGCCGAGACCGTCAGCAGCATGATCAAGGCCGCTGGCCTCGGCGGTCGCGCCCACCTCGATGGTGCTATTCCCGGCGCCACCGCCGTGGACGCCTTCGATGTCGTCGTCATGCCGAGCCGTTATGAGGCCATGTCCTATGTGATGCTGGAAGCTGCTGCCGGCGGTAAGCCGCTGCTTTTGACCGATGTCGGCGGCGCGGGCACGGTGATCGAGCCTGGCAAGAATGGCTTTATCATCGCCAACAGCGACGATTCCTCGGAACTAGTCGCAGCGATGACGCGCTTTGCCGACCCGCAATTACTGCGAAGCTTCACCGCCGAGGCGCGGCGGCGCAAAGATGGCTATACGCTCGCCGGCATGGCCGATGCTACCGAGGAAATCTACTTCGAATTACTTGGCTATCGCGCTCCTAACATCCTGAGAGCGCCCGAAAAATTGGTGCTACGCAGCGCTTCCTGAGAGATGCGGGAAGACTGCAGCGCCATTTCAAGTTCGCACATGTTTCCCATCCGAAAATCGGTTCCGATTTTGAGGTTTATGCGCTAAATTTGAGTCATGATCACATCAGCGCAATTACGTGGCGCACGCGCCATGCTCGGACTGACAACACAATCGCTTGCCACTGAGAGCAAGCTGCCCGTGACAACTATTGAAGCGCTCGAAACGGACGTCAGTTCGGTGGAAGCGAAAGCGCTTGTAGCGGTTCGTTCCGCTCTCGAAGCTCTTGGCATATCGTTCATTGCCAGCGGAAGCGACGAAGCCGGCGGCGCCGGCATCCGCTTCAAGCATTGGGCAGAAGACGGCGGCATCCGGCCGGAAAACCTGAACGCCACCAACGACGATTGAAATCCCCTGCCATTGAAGGCGAGGATTGCCCCACCCGGTCTAGGCTGGGTCTCGGGCTATGATTTGGCCAGCCCCCAACTCCGAGCCAATTCCGCCGGCGCGGAGATTGCGGCCGGCAAAATGAAGCGCTCTGTATCGTTGGCCGGCCCCCTGCCCGCAACGCCGGGACCAATCGGCAAGCCGTGGCCGAAGTCGTTCAGGGTCACCAACTCCAGCACCTTATCGCCATAGTCGTTACACCACTCGCGCCGCTCGCCGCCTTCGAACAGGCGCAACCGACCCTTGGTCTGCGGACGCTCGTGTATGGCCAGCCACTGCGCCACCGACGCTTCGGCATTGCCAAACGACACGACGTCGTCATCGGTCCCGTGCCAGATGGAGATTGCCGGAAACCGGGGCGCATCCGGCGAAACCTCGCGGACGAGTTCCGCCCATTTTTCGGCCGGGCGAACAGCTGCTCTCTTCATCACATCCAGCGCGGCCATGGCATCGCGGGCGGCGCCGAAAGGCAAGCCGCCGATGACGGCGCCGGCTGCAAACAGCTCCGGATAGGTGGCAAGCAGCGCCGAAGCCATGGCGCCGCCAGCCGACAGGCCCATCACGAATATCCTGCCGTCGTCGATTTTGTGTATCTGCCTGCTAAAATCGATCATCTCGCGAATTGACCCCAGTTCGCCGCGGTCACGCGTCACCAGGCTCGGGCGGAACCAATTGAAACAGAGATTGGCATTGTTGGAATGCTTCTGAACGGCGTAGAGCACGGCGAAACCATGTTGGCGCGCCAAGGCGGTCCAACCGCTGGCGCGATCGAAATCCTCGGCATTCTGATGACAGCCGTGCAAGACAACAACAAGGGGCATCGGACCTTCGACGCCTGGCGGCACGTATTCCAACATGCGCAGGTCGCCAGGATTACGCCCGAACCACAAGACCTCGGTGAGACGCTGCGGCACTAGCTGCGTCGATACGCGCCGGCGGGCCGGCTGTGATTGCGGCCGCGTCATGGGAAATTTGAGCTGTGGCAACTCGACCGAATCGACGAGCAAACGGCGAAGCCGGCTCGGAACTTTGAAATTCATCATGGACCTTTCAAATTATCCGCGCCCGCCGTTGTTGATTTTGTTTGGTGGGCCACGGCCGCACATCAACCCGCAGGGGTAAGCAATCGAGCAATCGATTTTGTTTGTGCGATGCAGCAAATATAAGGCAGAGAAAAGGATTCGAACAGGCACAAAGCATCATTGCTGCTATGTGAAATCGGCTTAAATCGATTAGCGGGCTGACGGCGGCAAGCGTCAGAGATAGGCTCTCGCAAGCGCGAGAAGCTTTGCGTCTTCCTTTACGCCGTGACGATAGAGCTGAATGATCAGGGCGCCGAGACGCTCGGCTTCAGAGCTGCGGAAATTGATGCCGCGATCCTCGCAGACAGCATCCAACACTTTTTCCAAACGATCCAAATCGTCCGAAAAAAGGGGTAAATCCTGAGGATGGATGGAGGTTTCCAACATAGGCGCCGCCTCGACCGTCGGGCAGACGCAAACACACTCGCCGGTGCCCGCATTTAAACCGACGAAACATAAAGTGACTATGCGCTTTGCTTGGGGGCTTGGCAAGAACGGTTTTGTGGGTGCGGTGTTTAATGTTGAAGCAGTGCTGTTTCCGAGGGATTCATGCACAATCTTCACGACCCTACAATTTTAAGTTACGCAATCACCAAGCCTTTATCAGAGCCTGGCATGAGAGGCCGCAGAAACGAAGACCTCCTGATGAAGAAGCATATGATCTCGGCGGCACTGCTCCTGCTCGGCGCAGCGGCGCCGGCCTTTTCACAGTCACTTTCGGCACTGCCGTTGCGCAATCCCCATCAGCTTCTCGACGGCTATATTTCCGTACAATCCGGGATTTCGCTCTCCATCCCGATTGTTGAAGGCAATGATGAAAAACAGCAGCAGGATGCGATCAAATCCTTCTATCGGATAGCCCGCAAGCAATTGCACTGTACTTCTCGACACCATCGCGGATGAGTGCCAGGTCAACGGCCTCTCGAGTAACACCGATGTCATCAATATCGATGGCCGCGGAGCGAAGCTGACGCTGCGCGGCCAGGTGACAATGGCGGTCAAGCTGAAACCTGCGGCTGCCGCCACGAGGTGAACAAGTGTCCGGCGCGATGCCGGCAACCGGAAAGCCAACGGATCGGTAAGAAATCTTGGCGATAATTCCCTCGTAAATCGAGGAATGAAGCCATGGCAAAAGCGAAACGGCGCACGCGGCGCAAGCCACAGTCCAAAGCGGGCAATTCGATGTGGCTATGGGGCATAGTCGGTCTGGCGGCCGTGGCGGGTATTTTCGCCCATGAGCATCGAAGGGATATGCCGTCATTTCAGGCCTACACCGGCTCCATCGGCGCTCGGAATGTGCCGCAGGAGGCGCCGTTTCCAACTGCCAAGCCGAAGATAAGAACGGCGGCGGCCGTTCCCGAACGGCCAGCTTCTACGCTGCCGGTTCCCCCAAGAATCATCCCCATTGCCGTGCCGGCGGACCGAACGCTGACGGCTGCGCCGCCCGAGAGCGCCGGGCGATTCGGCCTATGCGGCGGCGAAAGCGGAATGAACTGTGTCGTCGATGGCAACACTTTCTGGCAGAATGGAATCAAAATTCGACTGGCAGACATCGACGTGCCAGATGCCGAGCCGTCGCACTGTGCCAACGAACGGCAAAAGGCCACCGCCGCAAAACTGCGGTTGCAAGCCCTTCTCAACGACGACACTTTCGTGCTCTCCGCCAGCGGGCGCGGTGACGACCAGCATGGCGGCGTGTATCGCATCGCCATGCGCGCTGGTCGCTCCATCGGAGATCGGTTGGTGGCTGAAGGGTTGGCCCGCCACTGGACGGGGCAGACGGCGTCGTGGTGCGGCTGAGTGACTGATCGAGGCCCAAACAACAGGCATCCGTCAATTGCCCTGCGAAACTTGCCGAGAATAGACATGGCAGCGCCGTTTGTTCCATTTTTATTCCGGCGATCGCATTTTCCACTTGCATCCTGAATGCCGAAACCATAAACGAAACAAGCCTTTTCGGCAGGTCGGGGCGTAGCGCAGCCCGGTAGCGCACTTGACTGGGGGTCAAGGGGTCGCTGGTTCGAGTCCAGTCGCCCCGACCATTAAAATCAATCACTTAGCCCCCAGATAAGTGATTTGGCTAAGAATATTACAGCCGGTAGTGAGTCATCATAAATCGTGTGAGATCTTCTCGATCGAGAGGTGGGTAGTAGTTCGCGCTGCGTCGAGACACGCGAGTGGTTGGCCGAAGCCACGTATGAACTTCTCGTTTCGAACTTACGCAAGACCGGGAGCGACCGAACATAGTGTTCGATTCGACTGACACGGCACATCCGGGCATGCGAAAAAGCGAGAGTGGGCGGCCAGATCGTGTTGGGCACTTAGACCTGACCGCCGGGGCACCGCGAGGGCTGCGGCAGTTCCTACATTGCCAGACGAAAATTATGCGAGCCTTAGGAAACTCAACTTCCACGGGCCGCCAGAGAAAAAAGTCCTGCCGACAACTAATAGTGTCGTCGAGAACATGACTCAGAAAACTGGCTCCTCATTGGGTAAGACATCCCCAACGCTCCACCACGTTTTCGGGCACCGGAACATTTGGTGCAGCCAAAGGTTTATGCTGTGGAGGAATATTACCATGAGCAACGATTCCAATGGACCTGGCCCAGACCTGAGAACGACACCGCTTTCGCGTCGCCCTCCTTGGGCGCAGTGGCTGGTTATCTTGGCAGCGATCGTCCTGGCTGCGCTAACGTGGAGCCTCTGGCCTCGCACAAGCCCGACAAACACAAGAGCTCCACCGGCTGAGACCACCACGACGCAGCCGCCAGCAACGGCAACGCCGCCTGCGGCGGCACCAGCACAGCAAGCACCTGCGCAGTAGTAAGGAAAGGCCGCTGGCATTGGGGGGTTTTAGATGGAGGCGCAGCGTCTGAAGTCCCTTGATGTTCATGAGTGTCATCACAATATTTTAGGTATGATTGACATTCAGCCACCACTTGTCGCGCAAACCGACCCTGATCGTTATTCTTGGTGCCAATTCGCACTGCATTCTGCTTTTGCGGAAGTAGCCAAGCGCGCCGTTAAAGCGGGGTGGGACGAGCGTGAAGTTGCCGCGGCTCTCGTCGATCTGGCCGATCGTCACATGCTGGATCTCATCACGACGGGTGAACTTGAGGCCATAATAGAGGCGATCAAAAAACAATCCTGATAGAGCCCAAGGGCGAAGACAACTTATGGCAGCGTTCACGAGGATCAACCTCCCGTCGCCGAAGCTCCTCACGACGACAAAATCCGCCAATGTTAGGAACGGCGGGGCTCGTTGACCGCCGGTCGGCTCACCGGCATTGGCGCCGAGGCCCGTGGCTCGGCTGGTACGTGTTGTCCGATGCGCGGTAGGATTGATGGCGGTCGGCGCAGGCCTGCGCGTGGTTGTCGTAATAGCCTTCTGTGCGCTGTCTGTTGAAGAGCGTGCCGGTCACGAAGGACTTGAACAACACGCCGCTGTCAGAGTCATCGTCGTAGTAGCCGTCGAAGCCATGGTTGTTGTTGTGTCCGCCGCGAATACGGTTGTGGTTGTGGCCGTGATCGTGGACCTGGATGATGTCGGATTTCTCCGGTACCGTCAGCGTAGGCATGGTGAAGGCACCCGCAGGCATGGTGGCGCCTGCCGCCAACAATAGACCAATACCCGCCGCAGCCGTCGACCTGATGATCGTTCGCATGTGTCACTCCTTCCAATTGCAATGGCGACGGATCCAAGCACATCTGCGTGAAAACCTTGCCGCCAACCGCTCCGGCATTACGTTTATATAGTGGCTTCTAGCCACACTCACAGATGCTTTTCCGTCTTTCTTCGAAGGCGGTTTTTTTGTTGAATAAGAAGTGATTAGAAAGTTACGGCGATGAAGCCACTTATTGCCTTTTTGCTATGCGCGCCGCTGCTTGCCGCATGCACGACAACCGAACAATCTCTGCAGCCGATTCCCGGCAGCATCACCTATGGCGGCCAACCGCGAATGAAGCTGACGCAATCGCCCCCGGGCACGCGGTTGTCGCACCATTTCACCAATCAGTGGGGCCAGGATGTCTATGAAACCTATATTGTCCAGTCCGATCGCAGCCTGAAGCTCGTCAGCAGGGAAGAGATGACCCGACCGTTCTAGGCGGGTTCAACTTTAGCAAATCACGGTCGAACAGGCGCTTCGTGCTTCCCGAAGGCCGAACAACAAAAACTCCGAGTTTCATTTTTGAATCAAGCTGATTGCCCGACTTACCAACAGCGATAGCAACGATGATAATAGGGACGGCCGTAATAGCCGTGGTGATAGTGATTGTCACTGACCGCGGCGCCGACGAGGACGCCGCCGACGATACCGGCAGCTATAGCTGCGGCAGCCTGATTTTCCGCCTGCTGCGCCTGAGCACGGTTTGCCTGGTAGGTGGTACCGACGCAGCGGCCGTAACGTTGCGTACCCGGACGCAAGCATTGCGCCTGGCAGGTCATTTCGCACTGGCAGCGGATTGCTCCGGCGTCTGGCAGCTAGATAAAATGATCGATATGGCGAAGAGACTTATCGTCATGAAAACATGTATGCGCATATTCTTCTCCGGCAATTTAAAGTAATATTTCACACAGCGAAATACAGCCACAAGTAAGTGCGCGCAAGCCTCCACTATCCAACTGGTTAATTGGATGACACTATCGCTCCGGTATTTTTCCATTGAATCCCGACGCCGTCGGCCGAGGGCGGATTGGACCAACCGTGCTATTAAAATGACTTTAAAAACAAAGAGTCCGGCGCCATGGCCGGGCCCCTCTCCCACTTTCGAATCGCATATCGTGGCCGCATGAAATGGGCGCGCTTCGCGAGATCATGCACCAGCAATCGAAGATCGGTCTGATCAGAAATTCCGCTCGAAACGAAGGATGCCGGCGACCGTATCATCATTGATGAAGTCATAGTGCATGTAGGTCAATTCCGGTTCGATGAGCAGATCCTTGACCGGATTGAACTTGACGTTGGTCGTGGCCTCGAAAATCTTCGAGTCGGTGTAGGCAAGCTGCAGGTTCCACTTCAACTTATCATTGATCGGTGCACCAACGCCGCCCCATACGGCCCAGTCGCCCCAGCCGCACTTCGCCCCATGGACGACGCCGTCTGAGGTCGTGCAGGCGGATTCATCTTGATAGGAGCCGGCATACTGGTTGAGCTTGTCGCCATCCGTGTTCCAGCCGCCCATCAAGAAAGCTTCCACGCCGCCAAACTTGGCATCGATGCGGGCTTTGATGGCACCTTCCTCGACGATGGAGTCATAGCCACCGACGACCTTGAAGCCGAGTGTGTCGGTCTTATAGCCGAAGCCGGCGACGACGTTCGGTGCGTAATGGTTTGCCTTCGAGGTAACCCAGGCGCCGCCGTAACTGTCGGAATCCGTTGTGGAGTTGGTGTCTTCCAGCGAGATGACGCCGCTAAAGCCGGTGCCGTTATCATATTTGTAGGTCAACTGATTGAGTTCGTACGGACCGTCATAGATCGCGTCATCGTTGATGACATCGCCAGCATAACCTGCATAGAGATTATACTGCGAGTCGAGCTTGCCCACGGTAAAGCCGCCAAGGCTGATGTTGGCAAACAGCAGTTTCGAAGCTGTGTCCCCTCCATCATTCCATTCCCAGCGGAAGATAACGTTGGTCTTCAGGGCGCCATATTCCGTGTCGGTCGCAGTATCGACCTTGAGCTCGGTGCGGTCATGCCAGAGCGTGCCGACCCTGCTCTTCGGATTGTAGGCATCGTACCATTGGCCTTCCGTGCGGACCTTGCCGCCGATCTTGAGGCAGGTTTCCGTGCCCGGAATAAAGAAATAACCGGTACCGTAGGCATCGCAGATGCGCACATATTGCAGCGGCTCGGGTTCGGCCGCGACGATAGCGTCCGCTGCATGAGCGCTGGTCACCACTGCCATCGCAGTGGCGGAGCCGAGAAGAAGGCTCTTGATATTCATGGTGTCTCCATTCGAATGTCCACCAGGGATGAGCTCTGCGGCGAATAATGTCGGGCCGCGCCATAACCTGATATGCGCCCCCCTCGCGATGAGGGTGAAGCAACGAAGCTTCGCCATGGAAGCTGAACCCGGCACCGCGACGTTGCAAGTTAATAAGCAAAGCACACTAATCGTCACATTAATGTAGAATCTTATAAGTGATAAAAATGCTACGCGCATTTGCTCAGACCGTTAGCATTTACTCACTTTGAGCGCTCAAAAGTGTCCGCTCTTCGTCGGGACCTATTTTAGTTGTATTGAATGACCGCGATAAATAAATACAATCCGCGGGCCGGGATTGTGATGTCTGTGGCTACCGGACTGCGGTGCAGGCGACTAAATCAGCAGGAAACGCCCATGTTTTTCAGAATCTTAAGCGTATTTCTCCTCACCGTCGGCGTGGTCACGACTGCAATAGCAGCGTCGTCCAGCGGTCATGGAGCTGGCGGTGATCGTGGCGGCTGGGGCGACAGTCCGGGCGCGGAAGACTATGGCAACTATCGCAACACCATTGTCGGTGACGGGAACGTCAGCGACACAGAGGAAAAAGACCCAAACGCGTGCTGGACACTGCCCCGCTCTGCTGACGGTAAATCGATCGTCGCGCCGAGCCAGGCAGGCCCCGTCGTTCCACGCAAATGTAACTGATTTCCAAGAAGGGTCGGGAAGGAAACAGAAGAGTTCTTCAGGGCGCGGTTGTTGCCTTACCGCACCTGATCGAGCAGTCGCTTGCATTCCAGCAGATCATAGAGTGTCTCCTGCAGCAGGGCCCGATCCTCCTTGCCGACACTCGATTTACCGATCGAAACATCAGGAACCTCGTCTTCACCGCTGACGAAATTAAAGAAGCGGCGGCTGATCGGCGCTTTGGGACGGCCGACTATTTGATCGTCATCGGGAGAGCCGACGCGTGGCTCGGCCACAGCCGTCTCTTGCGCGGCAGAGGCGAGTGCCTCGACACTCGCGAGATCGCCATGGCCGACAGCGATGACAAATTTGTTGCCATTGGTTTTCAGAAGCTTCTGAACACCCTTGATCGTATAGCCGTGGTCATAGAGCAGATGGCGGATACCGTTCAGCAGGTCGACATCTTCCGGACGATAGTAGCGCCGGCCGCCGCCGCGCTTCATCGGCTTGATCTGTGGGAAACGGGTTTCCCAAAAACGCAGGACATGCTGCGGCAGATCAAGGTCTTCCGCGACTTCGCTGATCGTGCGAAATGCATCCGGGCTCTTGTCCATCGTCATACTCCCACAGCATGAGCCCAGCGCCATTCAGGCCGGACCATGCGAAACCGGATATCCGCACCGCGGTTCATCGCGATACGACTCATCACATTTCAACGGTTTGCCGGGAGAAATTCAAGTCGTCTCTTCAGCTCTTTCACAAGCAGGCCGAAAAATAACCGCGAAAGACCTGGAAAATGACGTACCAGCGCGGGTGCCGCTGCCGCAGCCGATGTCTGTCAAGCGTCGATCAGGAAACGGGGTTTACCGGCCGGGCTTTTGCCTTGCGGCTGGCATGGGCCTTCAGAATGCGCGTCTTCAAGACATTGGACGCTTTGAACGTCATGACCCGACGCGGAGAAATAGGCACTTCCTCGCCAGTCTTCGGATTACGACCAATGCGTTCATTCTTATCGCGCACCTGAAACGTCGCGAAGGAGGAGAGTTTCACTGTCTCGCCACGCACGATGGCGTTGCAAATTTCATCGATCACCGTTTCGACGAGTTCCGCCGACTCTGTCCGGGAGAGGCCGACTTTCCGAAATACCGACTCCGCCAAGTCCGCGCGCGTCACTGTCTTGCCCGTCATAGTTCCCCGCCCATATTGCTACGTAATTTTATCCAAGCTGCAAGAGACTATTGCCCTTGCACCAAACGGTCAAGCTCTTGTTAGGAATCGGATTTTAGAGACGCGGCCTACCAGCGCAACAAGACGGCGCCCCAGGTGAAGCCGCCACCCATGGCTTCCAGCATCACCAGATCACCCTTCTTGATTCGGCCGTCGCCTGCCGCTACGGCAAGCGCGAGCGGGATCGACGCCGCTGAAGTATTGCCATGAAGGTCCACAGTTACCACAACCTTCTCGGGAGCAATTCCGAGCTTTTTTGCCGAGCCGTCAATGATGCGGCGGTTCGCCTGATGCGGCACCAACCAGTCGAGATCGTCGGCCTTCACCCCGGCTGCATCGAAGGTCGCCTGGATGACATCGGTGATCATGCCCACGGCATGTTTGAATACTTCCCGGCCCGCCATGTGCAGCACGCCGACCGTTCCTGTCGTGGAAGGGCCCCCGTCAACATAGAGTTTGTCCTTATGGGCCCCATCGGAGCGCAGGCTCGCCGTCAGCACGCCGCGGTCGGTGCTCGCGCCGGTACCCTCGCCTGCCTCCAGGATGAGCGCGCCGGCGCCGTCGCCGAAGAGAACGCAAGTCGTGCGGTCCGTCCAGTCGAGGATGCGAGAGAATGTTTCGGCGCCGATGATGAGCGCGCGCTTAGCGATACCACCGCGAATATAGGCGTCCGCTGTCGTCACCGCATAGACGAAGCCAGAGCAGACGGCCTGGACATCGAACGCGAAGCCATGATGCATGCCGAGACGGTTCTGGATGTTCACCGCGGTCGCTGGAAAGGTGTTGTCCGGCGTGGAGGTGGCGACGATGATCAGGTCGATATCGTTAGCTGTCAGGCCGGCATTGGTAAGTGCTGCCCGCGCCGCCTGCTCACCGAGCGAGGCGGTGGTTTCGCCTTCGCCCGCAATATAACGCTGGCGAATGCCAGTGCGCTGCATAATCCAATCGTCACTGGTGTCGACGACTTGCTCCATCTCGCGATTGGTCATGGCGCGCTTGGGGAGCGCCGACCCAAATCCGCGAACAACTGAACGGATCATTCTTGTTTTACCCCGTCGCTCCCGCCGCTTCCGGTCCGATCGGCGGCTGCCGTTTGGCATGATATTTTTTCAGATCGTTTTCGATTTTTTGAGTGAGGCCGTTTTTGGCCATGTCATAGCCGACATCGATGGCAGCCGCAAAGGCCTCGGCATTGGCGCCGCCATGACTCTTGATGACGATACCGTTGAGACCAAGGAAAACACCACCATTGACCTTGCTCGGATCGAGTTTCTCACGCAACAGGTCGAAGGCGCCCTTGGCGAAGATGTAACCGACGCGCGCGAGCAGCGTGCGCGTCATTGCGGCGCGCAAATAAGCGCCGATCTGCTTTGCCGTGCCCTCGGCCGCCTTCAGCGCGATATTGCCGGAAAAGCCCTCCGTCACCACCACATCGACCGTGCCCTTTCCGATATCGTCGCCCTCGACGAAACCGGAATATTCGAGCGATTCAAGGTTGGCTTCGCGGATCAGTCGGCCGGCTTCCTTGACGTCTTCCTGGCCCTTAATTTCTTCGACACCGACATTCAGGAGGCCGATGGTCGGCCGTTCGATCTCGAAGAGCGCGCGCGCCATAGCGCCGCCCATCAAGGCGAAATCGAGCAATTGCTGCGAATCAGCGCCAATCGTTGCGCCGACATCGAGCACGATGCTTTCGCCCCGCAATGTCGGCCAGATCGCGGCGATTGCAGGACGTTCGATGTTGGCCATGGTGCGCAGGCAGAACTTCGCCATAGCCATCAGCGCACCAGTATTGCCGGCCGAAACGACGACATCGGCGTCGCCAGTTTTGACCGCTTCAATCGAACGCCACATGCTGGATATGTAGCGGCCGCGGCGCAGCGCCTGGCTCGGCTTTTCATCCATGCTGATGGCGACATCGCACTCGTGAAAGACGGATTTTTCGCGGAGTTTCGGATATTTGGCGAGGACCGTTTCGCAGCGATCCTTCTGTCCATACATGATGAATGTGATATCGGGATGCCTATCCAGCGCCTTGGCCGCGCCAGGAATAACAACCTCAGGGCCGAAGTCGCCACCCATTAGGTCAAGAGAAATTCTGATCACGCGTCCCTAGTCCTTTTTGTCCGCCGCGCCTGGCGAAATTGGCGTCAAAATACCGGTTTCTCCCCGCGTTACAACTGAATTATCTTCAATTACCAGGGGGGTCTATTCCTTTTTCCAGTCTTTCAAGACCGCGAATGGTGAGGGTTTCTTGTCATCTTCGCCGCTGTCTTCGATGTGATCTTCGAACTCTATACCAGGCTTGCGAGGGTAAGGATCGATGGCAAGAGCGGCATATTCAATCACGACAGTGCCGGCATCGATCGTGTCGCCAGTGAAGGTTTCCGGAAGATCCGGACCGTCGGGATCGAGCACCATTTCGCCGGCATCCAAGGAGGGCGCACGCGCTAGCTTCGAATCCTCCGGAATGAAAATATGTTCGAAATCCTCGTCGATCTCCGATTCGACCGGATCGAGCGTGACGACACAGGCCTGGACGATCTTCGCGCGAACATTACCCTTGACGCGGACACCATCGCGTTTCCAGCGGCAAATCTTCAGGTCCGCTTCCAGTTTTTCCACGGAAAGCACATCCCAAAGCTTGGCCAGGCCCGTAAGCTCGCGACCTTCCGCTTCGAGATGCACATCCACCGGGTTGGCGGAGATATGGCCGACTTTCACCGGGTAGGAAAAGCGCGTTTCATCGGAGTAAGGTCTTTTCATTTTTGTCTCCTAAGGTGCGTCTGCGTCGACTTGAGGCACTGCCTCGTCAATCTGCGGCGGCTGCGGGAGCGTTGCCGAGCCCGTGGCGATTTCTGCTTCCGTGATCCCCGCAAGATGCGCCTCTGCCGTCATCATCCAATCCGCAAGAGCGACCATCGAAGGGGCGCTTTCGCCTGCCTTCGGATAGATATTGCGCCGAAGAGCAGCCGCCAGCGCGTCAGGGTCGTTGCCGTCCATCGCCGCGGCATAGCTTTCCAGCCGCCCGTAAAACATACCGGCCAGCTTCTTCATCCGTTTCGGTACGCTATTGTCGCCGATGCCGAGTTCGCGGATGGAATAATCGATATCCTCAAAAAAGGCATCGACGATTTCCTGCGCCAGCTCCTGTCCACTGGTCTCGGACGAGCGCGTCCGGCGGAAAAACAAGATCATCACCAGCGACAGCAGCTCGAAACGACCCATCACCGTGTCCGGCACGTCATAGTCCGTATAGAATGCCGGCTGGCGCGCCATCGTGGTCAGGGTGTTATATTGCCTGACGACGATGATCTGGTTGTGGTTTCTTTTGCGGAAGAGCCCAAAAATCATGAAAATTCCCGGAATTGGCTCATTCAGAGCGCCCCGTTGCGCTCCGCCTTGTTGCATCCACTTGAAAGCTGGTTTACCGAAGCAGGCGCGAATTGCAATGCCGTTTGTGCCCACTTCAAGGTCCCGCCCCAAGCCGTCGTCACGCCGTGCATGATTGGTGATGAAGAGTGCCGAACAACATTGTTGGGGCCTTCCGCAATCGCGGAAAGGCCACAATGATGTGCACAGCAAGGTCACATCGGCCGCTCGGCCATCGGTTTGATTCATTAGGGGAGATGAGATGTCGTTGACGAGACGGTATTTCAAGTCTGACAGAACTTTCATCAGTAGTGCCGCAATCGCTCTGGTGATTGCGACCGCGGGGCTCACGGGCTGCCAGACCGGCGAGGTCATGAACAACGGCTACATCTTCGACCAGCAATCGCTCAATCTCGTGCCTGTCGGCTCGAGTCGCGAGCAGGTGCTGCTTTCGCTCGGCACGCCGTCGACCACGGCGACCTTCGACGGCGAAGTCTTTTATTATATTTCCCAGAAGCGCACGCGCTCCATGGCTTTCATGAAGCCGAAGCTTGTCGATCAGAACATTCTTGCGATCTATTTCGACAAGGACGGCGTAGTGAAGCAGCAAGCCAACTACACGCTGAAGGACGGCAAGGTCTTCGATATGATCAGCCGCACGACGCCGACTGGCGGCCGCGACCTGACCTTCCTGCAACAGATTCTGCAGGGTGGCGGCAACGGTGTCAACGGTGCGAAGAACTTCCTCAACAACCTGAATCCCGGCCAATAAGTCGGATATACCGCATCAAAAACCCGCGAAGCTCAGGCTTCGCGGGTTTTTTTAATTTGTGCGGCGCTTGCCTTATCCGGCAAGAACTGCAAGCAGCAGCAGCGCCACGATATTGGTGATCTTGATCGCCGGATTAACGGCGGGGCCAGCCGTGTCCTTATAGGGATCGCCGACGGTGTCACCGGTCACGGAGGCCTTGTGCGCCTCCGAGCCCTTCAGGTGACGCGCGCCGTCCTTGTCGACGAAGCCGTCTTCGAAGCTCTTCTTGGCATTGTCCCATGCGCCGCCGCCCGACGTCATCGAAATGGCGACGAACAGGCCGTTGATGATGACGCCCAGCAACGAGGCACCGAGCGCGGCAAAAGCCGAAGCTTTCGAGCCCGAAATCAGCAGCACGCCGAAATAGACGACGATCGGCGCCAGCACGGGCAGCAGGGACGGAATGATCATCTCGCGAATGGCGGCCTTGGTCAGAAGGTCGACGGCCCGGCCATAATCGGGACGCTCGGTGCCCTTCATAATGCCCGGCCTTTCACGGAACTGCTTGCGCACCTCTTCGACGATCGCGCCAGCCGCCCGGCCGACGGCCGTCATGGCAATGCCGCCGAAAAGATAGGGAATAAGGCCACCAAACAACAGGCCAGCGACGACATAGGGGTTGGAGAGATCGAAGGAGATCGTGCCCACATTCGTGAAATAAGGGAACTGATCACCATGGGCCGCGAAATATTTCAGATCGTTCGCGTAGGCGGCAAACAGCACCAGTGCGCCGAGACCGGCCGAGCCGATGGCATAGCCTTTCGTGACCGCCTTGGTGGTATTGCCGACCGCATCCAGCGCGTCAGTCGATTTGCGCACTTCCGGCGGAAGATGCGACATTTCAGCGATGCCGCCGGCATTGTCGGTGACCGGACCGAAGGCGTCGAGCGCAACGATCATGCCAGCTAGGCCGAGCATGGCGGTGACCGCAATGCCGGTGCCGAACAGGCCGCCAAGCTGATAGGTGGCCAGAATGCCTCCGACGATGACGATCGCCGGCAGGGCGGTCGATTCGAGCGAAACGGCAAGGCCCTGGATAACGTTGGTGCCATGGCCGGTGACCGAGGCCTGGGCAATGGAATTGACCGGGCGCTTGTTTGTGCCGGTATAATATTCGGTGATCACGACGATCAGCGCCGTGACAATCAGGCCGACAATGCCGCAGATGAACAGCTTCGCGCCGGTGACATCGAAACCTGCGACGGCACCGATCGAACCCCAGCCGATGGTCAGCGACGTGGCGGCTGCAAGGCCGATGATCGACAGAATGCCGGTGGCAATCAGGCCCTTGTAGAGCGCGCCCATGATGGAGCCGTTCGTCCCGAGTTTGACGAAGAAGGTGCCGATGATCGATGTGATGATGCAGGCGCCGCAGACCGCCAGCGGGTAGACCATGGCTGACGCGAGAACCGGCGTTCCGGCGAAGAAGATCGCGGCGAGAACCATAGTGGCAACGACGGAGACCGCATAGGTTTCGAAGAGGTCGGCGGCCATGCCGGCGCAGTCGCCGACATTGTCGCCGACATTATCGGCGATGGTCGCGGGATTGCGCGGATCATCTTCCGGAATACCGGCTTCCACCTTGCCGACGAGGTCGCCGCCGACGTCGGCGCCCTTAGTGAAGATACCGCCGCCGAGACGAGCAAAGATCGAAATCAGCGATGCTCCGAAACCCAGAGCCACCAGCGGGTCTATGACCTCGCGCGAGCCCGGTTCATGACCGGCAATGCCGGTCAGAACATAGAAATAAATGGAGACGCCGAGCAGGGCGAGGCCGGCGACAAGCATGCCGGTGATGGCGCCCGACTTGAAAGCGATGTCGAGGCCGGCCGATAGGCTGTGCGACGAGGCCTGCGCGGTGCGGACATTGGCGCGAACGGAGACGTGCATGCCGATGAACCCGGCGGAGCCCGACAGAACAGCGCCGATCAGGAAGCCGATGGCGGCTTCGCGCGACAGGAGCAGCCAGGCCAGGATGAAAACGATGACGCCGACTATGGCAATGGTTCTGTATTGACGCGCCAGGTAGGCTTGCGCGCCTTCCCGAATATAACCTGCAATTTCCTGCATGCGTGCATTGCCCTGATCGGCGGCAAGCACCGACCGGGTTGCCCAGACGGCGTAAATCACCGAGAGCAGTCCGCACGCGATAACACCTAAAAGAATCGACATTTCGCTTTTTCCCTCCAAAAAAGCCGGCGGTTCACTCCCTCGTCCGGCCGCCTGCAGCAACAGCCAGCCCCTCCTCCAAGGGTCGGCAAATGCGCAGGGCGAGATTGCGTTTGGGAAAACGTCGCGTCAAGACCATCCACGGGTAAAACAACCAATGGAAGTTCAAAAGAATATTGGTCGCTGAAATCAGGCGCGAGCGAAAGAAACGAAAGCGGCAGGGATCGAGCACCGGCCTGACGTCGGGGCTTATTTCTTGGCTTCGCCACGCACCTGCTTGGCGATTCGGTCGAGCACGGCGTTGACCAGCTTCGGCTCATCCTCCTCAAAGAAGGCATGAGCGATCTCGACATATTCGGTGACGATGACCGGGACCGGCACGTCTTTGCGGTCGAGAAGCTCGAAAGTGCCGGCGCGCAGGATTGCGCGCACGGTGCTGTCCAGGCGCGACAGCGCCCAATCATCCTGCAGAGCAGAACCGATCAGCGGATCGAGCCGGGTCTGCTCGCGCACGACACCGGAGACAATGGAGCGGAACCAGGATGCGTCGGCCTTCAGATAAGTTTCGCCGTCCAGCTCCTGCCCAAGACGGTGTGCCTCGTATTCTGCCACCACCTCCAGCACGCCAGTTCCGCCAATATCCATCTGATAGAGCGCCTGAACAGCGGCCAGACGCGCTGCGCCTCGCTGGTTCGCGGTCTTTGCCGGCCGCTCGTTATCCTGATTTCCCATGAACTTATGCACCCAACTTCTGTTTCAGCGCGATCATCGTCAGCGCTGCGCGGGCGGCAAAGCCACCCTTGTCCTTGTCCGAACGGCGCGCGCGCACCCAGGCCTGATCGTCGTTTTCGACGGTCAGGATTCCGTTGCCGATCGCCAGAGATTCGCTGACGGTCAGATCCATCAGCGCACGCGAGGATTCGTTGGCGACGATGTCGAAATGATAGGTCTCGCCGCGAATGACCATGCCAAGGGCGACATAGCCGTCATATTCGGTGCCGCCGTTATCGGCGCCATCGAGCGCCATGGCGATGGCGGCCGGAATCTCCAGCGCGCCCGGCACGGTGACGACATCATAGGTCGCGCCTGCCTCTTCGAGCGCGGTCTTGGCGCCATCGAGAAGAGCGTCGGCCATGTCATCGTAGAAGCGGGCTTCGACGATGAGGATGTGGGCATTGGTAGAGCTGGACATTCGTCACCTGCTGGGTAAGAGGGCGGGCAGCACCTTGATAAGGGCGGGTCAAACCACGGCGGGCCGCGCTTGGCAAGTGTTTTTCGGATGCCTTGGCTGATTCTGATCCGGATTTGGGGAACATTGAAGCGTGCCAGAAATTGTATCTTCCACCAGCTCACTCGCTTCGCTAATAATTTCGAACAGGCAGGGAGGAACCTGATGACAGAGAAAACTAGACACGCTGTCAACCTTGGCGAGCTGCAGCTCGATCATTGGCAGCAGGGGAATTTTTTTGCGGGCAGCGATGTCTCCTTCGGCTCGCTGCTGGGGCTGAAGGATCTCGGCATCAGCTACAACGAAGTGCCGCCCGGCAAATCCGGCTGTCCATTTCACAACCATCACGTCGAAGAGGAACTCTTCGTCATTCTCGAGGGTGAGGGTGAATATCGCTTCGGGAGCGAGCGTATTCTGGTCGCGAAAGGCGATGTGTTGGGAGCACCCGCCGGCGGCCAAGAAACCGCCCATCAGCTCATAAATATCAGCCCGGGCGTACTGATCTATCTTGTCATCTCGACCAAAGCCCGAACAGAAATTGTCGAATATCCCGACTCCGGCAAGTTCATGGCGAAGACCAATCGCGCCGGCGAGACGCCGCGGCGATTCAGCTTCATTGGGCGCGAGGACGGCGCCATGGATTATTGGGACGGCGAAACCGGAGCCTGAAACGGATGAGCATGAATGTAGAAACGGTTTGCCGGAAGGAAGTTGCTCCTGCCATGACCATGGTTCCGACATTGATGACCGAGCGCCTCATTCTTCGCGCTCATCGCCTCGAGGATTTCGAGGAATATGCAGCCTTTTGGACGCGGGAAGACCTTGTCCGTTACATCGGCGGCGAACCGTCGACGCGCGAACAAGCCTGGTCGCGCCTGTTGCGTTATGCCGGCATGTGGCATTACCTCGGCTTTGGTTTCTTTGCCGTCGAAGAGCGTGCTAGCAGCCGCTTCATCGGCGAAGTCGGCTTTCTCGACCTGCACCGCGACATGAATCCGACCACCGAGGGTACATTGGAGGCGGGCTGGTGGATCACGTCATCGCTGCACGGCAAGGGTTATGCGACGGAGGCCATCAGAGCGGCAATCGCCTGGGCCGACGACACGTTTCCGGGACGGCGTATGACGTGCATCATCGATCCGGAAAATACATCGTCGCTGCGAGTCGCGCAAAAGGTCGGCTTCCACCGGATCGGCGAAGTGATCTACAAAGACGAACCCAATGTCATGTTCGAACGGTAGCTGCGCGGAGAAGCGCCAACACAAAAACGCCGCCATCGAATCGATGGCGGCGGACAAGAAGGCCGGTTGGCACCTACGATCAGCTTTCGCGCGCGGCAGGAAACTCCGCCAGCCTCGCAGCATAGCGAGCCATGGTGTCGACTTCGAAATTGACGAAATCGCCAGCCTTGCGTTCACCCCAGGTGGTGACCTCCAGCGTATGACGGATCAGGAGCACATCGAAGTCCGTGCCGTCGACGGCGTTTACCGTTAGCGATGTGCCGTCGAGCGCGATCGAGCCCTTGGGAGCAACGAATTTTGCGAGATGCGCCGGCGCGCGCAGGCGAAAGCGGGTGGCGTCGCCTTCCGCAGTCACCGAAAGGATCTCCGCCTTGCCGTCGACATGGCCGGAGACAATGTGGCCGCCGAGCTCATCGCCGACCTTCAGCGAGCGCTCGAGATTGATATTGCTGCCAGCCTCCCAAGTGCCGATCGTGGTCAGCCGCAGCGCTTCTTCCCAAGCTTCCACTTCAAACCAGCGGCCGTTGCTGCCGGCTTCCGGCAACCCCGTTACAGTCAGGCAAATGCCCGAATGGGAGATCGAGGCCCCCATATCAATCGTTGCCGGATCGTAATTGGTGGCGACGCGCAGCTTGATGCCTTCCTTGAGCGGAGAGACCGATTCGACTTTGCCGATGTCGGTGACAATTCCGGTAAACATTAAAAACCTCTTTCGAATTCGTCGCAACGATCATCGCCAAACCGGCTCGCGCGGATATGTCTGAAACTGGCTGGGATATTGGTCTTCGTCACGGGTGATTCAATGCCACCCTCGCCAATCGTATCCGGCCCCTGGAACAGAAGGATACGGTCAACAAGATCGGCAGCGACAAAACGCTGCGCCGTCCTTGCTCCGCCTTCAACCAACAGAGAAGAAATGCCGCGCGTTGCCAGCGCTTCAAGCAATTCTCCCGGTTCGCTGGAATTGGATTGCAGCACTTCGGCGCCGGCGGCGTCCAGCGCGGCGCGGCGGCCCATGAGGGCCTTGTCGGTATTTTCATCGAAGGGCGGCGGATGGCCGCCGACGACCATGAGCCCGTATCGTTGTGCCGTTTTCACAAGGTTGCTACCGAGCGGCAGCTGAAGCTGGTCGTCGATGACGATGCGCAATGGCGTGCGGCTTTCCAGCCCCGGCAGACGGCAGGTCAATTCCGGATCGTCTGCTATTGCAGTACCTATGCCGACAAGAATGGCGTCGCTTTCGGCACGCAGGACCTGTACCTGGGCACGGGCAATATCGCCGGTGATGCGTATCTGTCCCTCGCCTGTTTTGCCGATCATCCCATCTGCGGAAACAGCAAGTTTGAGAGTCACATAGGGTCGGTTTCTTATCTGACGCATGAGATAGCCGGAAAGCGAGCGTCTGCCGTCTTCCTCAAGAATACCGGCATCGACTTCGATCCCCGCATCACGCAGCATCGCGATGCCGCGACCAGAAACACGCCGATCGGGATCGGTGACGCTGATGACGACGCGGGCGACACCATAGGCAATGAGTGCCTCCGCGCAGGGGGGTGTCTTGCCGTAATGGGAGCAGGGCTCGAGCGTGACGTAGGCGGTCGCTCCCCTCGCCGCCTCGCCGGCCTCAGCCAGGGCCTGCGGCTCGGCATGCGGCCTGCCGTCAAGCGCTGTAACAGCGCGGCCGAGGACAGCACCGTCCTTGACGATCAGGCAACCGACGGATGGATTGGTGGAGGTGAGACCCAAATGCCAGCGCGACAGGCGGATCGCCGCGGCCATGAAACGTCGGTCCTCAGGCCGGGGCGCCATGGTCAGGTGTCCAGGGGATCGCGGGCGATCTTGGCGTTGATCTCAGTAATCACCTGCTCGAAATCCTCCGCATGCGAGAAATCGCGATAGACGGAAGCATAGCGCACGAAGGCGACGTCATCGAGGCTCTTCAAAGCTTCCAGCACCTGCAGGCCGATCTGCTCCGAGCTGATTTCCGTTTCGCCGGAGCTTTCCAGACGGCGGACGATGCCGGAGACGGCACGCTCGATGCGATCGCGGTCGACCGGGCGTTTGCGCAAGGCGATCTCGAAGGAGCGTACCAGCTTGTCCCTGTCGAAGGGCACCTTGCGGCCGGTCTTCTTGATGACCATCAATTCGCGCAGCTGCACGCGCTCGAAGGTGGTGAAACGGCCGCCGCAATCCGGACAGATGCGCCGCCGGCGGATGGAGGTGTTATCCTCCGCCGGGCGTGAATCCTTGACCTGGGTATCTTCCGAACCGCAATAGGGGCAGCGCATGCGCTCTCCTCAACCCATGTAGCCGTACATGGGGAAGCGGCCGGTGAGTTTGACCACCTTTGCGCGCACTGCGGCCTCGACGGCGGCATTGCCTTCATCGGAATTGGCGACTTTCAGACCGTCAAGCACTTCGATGATGAGATTGCCGATCTCGCGGAATTCAGCTTCCGTGAATCCGCGCGTCGTGCCGGCCGGCGTTCCGAGACGGACGCCCGAGGTCACGAAGGGCTTTTCCGGATCGAACGGGATGCCGTTCTTGTTGCAGGTCACGTAAGCGCGGCCGAGAGCGGCCTCGGCACGCTTGCCGGTGGCATTCTTCTTGCGCAGGTCGACCAGCATCAGGTGATTGTCGGTGCCGCCGGAAACGACGTCGAGCCCGCCGGCGATCAGCGTTTCCGCAAGCGCCTTGGCATTCTTGACGACCTGGGCGGCATAGTCCTTGAACTCCGGCTGCAGCGCTTCGCCGAGAGCGACGGCCTTGGCAGCGATGACGTGCATCAGCGGGCCACCCTGGAGGCCGGGGAAGACGGCCGAATTGAATTTCTTCGCCAAATCCTCTTCATTGGTGAGGATCATGCCGCCGCGCGGGCCACGCAGCGACTTGTGGGTCGTGGTCGTTGCCACATGGCAATGCGGGAACGGCGACGGATGCTGGCCACCGGCAACGAGGCCGGCAATATGGGCCATATCGACCATCAGGTAAGCACCAACGCTATCGGCAATCTCGCGGAAGCGCTTCCAGTCCCAGATACGGGAATAGGCCGTGCCGCCGGCGATAATGAGCTTCGGCCGGTGCTCTTCGGCTTTGCGCTGAACCGCATCCATGTCGAGCAGGTTGTCGCCGTCGCGCACGCCGTAGGAAACGACGTTGAACCACTTGCCGGACATGTTGACCGGGGAACCATGCGTCAGGTGACCGCCCGAATTCAGATCGAGACCCATGAACGTGTCGCCCGGCTGCAGCAGTGCCAGGAAGACCGCCTGGTTCATCTGCGAGCCGGAATTCGGCTGGACGTTGGCAAAGTTGACGCCGAACAGCTTCTTGGCGCGCTCGATGGCGAGCTCTTCGGCGATATCGACGAACTGGCAGCCGCCGTAATAGCGCTTGCCCGGATAGCCCTCGGCATATTTGTTCGTCATGATCGAGCCCTGCGCTTCCAATACAGCGCGGGAAACGATGTTTTCCGAGGCGATCAGCTCGATCTCGTGCCGCTGACGACCCAATTCCTTATTGATCGCGCCAAAAATCTCCGGATCGGTATCGGCAAGCGAGCGATTGAAGAAGGGTTCGGTGGAAGCATTGGTCATCGTGGAAGCTCCTGAACGGGCCGGAACGGCAATGGAGACGGTATTAACGTCAGGGTCGCGTGAGAGCAATACGATGAGCGACATTTGCTGGGCATTCTACGATGAGCGCCTTCGCCAAGCGAAAAAGCCGCATCCGAAGACGCGGCTTTCCGGGAATATCGTGGCTATCGTGCCCGATTATTGAACCGGCTTCTCCATGCCTTGTGTCGTATCCAGCGCCAGCTCGGAATTGCCGTCGAGCTGATAGATATCGTCACGGAATTGAACGATGCCGTCAGCAGCGCCCCATGCGGAGATGTAGACGAAGTAGACCGGAACTTCCGTCGCCAGGGTGATCGGCGTATTGACGCGGCTGGCAATGACCTGCTCGATGTGCTGGCGCGGCCAGCCCGGCGTTTCGGCAAGCAGCCAATTCGTAAGGTCGCGGACGTTCTGCACGCGAACGCAGCCAGAGCTGTCGAAGCGCATCAGCTTGTTGAACAGGCCCTGCTCGGGCGTGTCGTGCATATATTCGTTGTTGGGGTTGTGGAAGTTGATCTTGGTGGACGCCATGGCGTTGTTCTTGCCCGGGTCCTGGCGGAACATCAGGTCCGGCGCCTTGTCCGAATTCCAGTCGATCGTTTCCGGGGCAACTTCCTGGCCCTTGTTGTCGAACAGGCGGATATTGTTCTTCGTCAGATAGGTTGGATCCTTGCGCATCAGCGGCACGATGTCCTTGACGATGATCGAGCGCGGTGCCGTCCAGTACGGGTTGAGAATGACCTCGTAGATCTTTGAATTGATGAGGTGCGTCGGGCGGGAAATGCGGCCGACAATCGCCTCGTGACGCAGCGCCACCTGGCCATCCTGCACGGCTTCGACGTAGGTCGCCGGGACGTTGACCATAACGTGACGGCGGCCGAGATCAGCCGGGAAAGTCTGCAGGCGAATGAGGTTGGTGTTCAATTGCTGCAGGCGGACATCGGCGGGGATATTCATTGCCTTCAGTGTGAATTCGCCAAGAACACCATCCGGTGGCAAGCCGTGGCGAGCCTGGAAGCGCTTGACGGCGCCGTCGACATAAGAATCGAAAGCGGAGGACATGCCGGCTTCCTTGGGCAGATCGCCCGTTATCATCAGATGCTGACGAAGCGCCTGTACGGAGCCGTCACTGACGCCGAGCTGAAGCTGCTGGTCGCCGGGAGTGATCTGCGGCCAGCCGCCATTGGCAACGATGCCCTGGTACTCGGCGATCGCCTGCTGGATGTTTGGTACAGAATCAGGTCCGAGGATCGGCGTGTTGGAAATAACCGCTGCGGCGGTACGCGCGGCGGCCTTCGCATCGAACTGATCGTCCCAGTTGCCGCGGGCGCGGTTGTTGATCAGCGCACTGAGAGGCGTCTGGTCCTGTGCAAGAGCCGGGGCTGCTAGAGCGGCCACGCCAAGAGTTGCCGCAGACCGCAGGAAGGAGCGGCGCGAGAAAGGTTCAATTCCGTTTTTCTTCGACATGTCCCTACCGTTCGACGCTGCGACCAAATTTATACGCAGCCAAGAGAGAAAGCAGTGAATACAGCTACTCGCGCCAAGTAACGCAGCTCACTATCAATCCGTTGCCTTAGAGCACCACTAAAACTTCGCTCCGGACCATCACAACATTGCGAGCCCAAAGCGCTAAGGCATGAAGATCAAGACTTGAAAAGCGCCGTTTGCCGTTCGTTTCCGCTGTCATAGCAATATGGCCAATTCGTGTCACCCGGCATGAAACTTGCTTTGGCCTACCGTAGCGGAAGAACACCATTTTGCGTTGCTAAAATACCACCAGCTGGCCGAGGTTAATAGCGCCCGATGCTTCGGCGTCAATGGTACAGATGCTGCAGAGACTGTTGTGCACTACAAGGTGGCAACGGGACGTGGCAAAAAGCGCACATAGGCTGGTCCCGACAAAGCATAAGCCGGACACGCAGGGAGCGTATCCAGCTTATCTTACTGGAGTGTCTCTTAATAAATCCGCCGCCGATATTTACAGGCGATACAGTATCTGGTCGTTCCAGAAGCGGTCGAGGCGCTGCAGGAGCTTGTTCATTTGGGTGAACTCGTCCGTGCCGATGCCGCCGACCTTGTCGATGGAGGCGATGTGGCGCTCGTAGAGCTTGGCGACGGTTTCGGCGATGTCCTGGCCGGTTTCCGTCAGGCTGATGCGAACCGAGCGACGGTCGATGCGCGAACGCTGATGGTTGATGAAGCCGAGGTCGACCAGCTTCTTGACGTTGTAGGAAACGTTGGAGCCGAGATAGAAGCCGCGGGAGCGCAGCTCTCCGGCGGTCAGCTCGGAATTGCCGATATTGAAAAGGAGCAGCGCCTGGACCGCGTTGACGTCGTCGCGACCTTGGCGGTCAAACTCGTCCTTGATAACATCAAGGAGACGGCGGTGAAGACGCTCCACCAGGTGGAGGGATTCCATATAAAGACCACGGATGTCATCGATCTGCTGGTCCCGAGCATTCGCAACTGCCTGCGACTTGATTTTCGTGTTCATCATGACTTGGCCTCACTGTTTTGTTTGGCGGTGTCGTTTTCTTCCCGCCTTGAGTGAGACCCTATCGAATACACATAAAATTCTACTTAAACTGCAGGCTTAACAGCACCTTACCAGGAAGTCTTGGTGTCTCAGGGTAAATCAACCATTACCTGTTGGCGGCGCCGGCGCTTCTCCTGCCACAGCAAAATACGGAAAATACAGTAGAGCACGGCGACGCAGCCGTGCAGGATCACGATCAACGGATTGGAGCCGAAGATCTGCGGCCAGAGCCCGTACATCAACGCCTGACCGCCTGCGGCCAGCACCCAGATGACCGGCCCCCAGGAGACCGTCAGCCACAGGCCGAGGGCTGCGACCGGGAACACGACGGCGAGGCCAGCGCCCGCCACTTTCCAGGGCAGATTAAGTAGATCGAAACGGGCATGACCTTCCAGCGAATAGCCGACCAACATCGACCAATATTGCAGGCCGAGCCAGAAACAGGCGATCGCGATCAGCCGCAAGAACAGCACAAACAGGATGTCGGTCAGCGTGTTCTTGGGTAAGGTCGAAGAATCAGGTTCCATGTGCGAACAATACGTAGGAGGCCACTGGCTCGCCAGAGCTATAATGGCTGCGGCCTTTCGCCGGGTTTTGTTTCCTGGGGACAGCGTGATACGTACGCTGCTTGCAAATTGAGGCCATAGATAGACCAAAAAGGATGGCGGGACCATGGAAGACAAGACGCACCTTGTTGACGAGATCACAGGGCATCGGCGCATGCGGCGCAACCGCAAGGCCGATTGGACGCGCCGCCTTGTGCAGGAAAACCGGCTAACCGTCGACGACCTGATTTGGCCGATCTTCCTGATCCCCGGGAGCGGCATCGCCGAGCCCATCCGAGCCATGCCCGGCGTCTTCAGACTGACGGTCGACAAGGCCGTGGAGGCCGCAAAAGAGGCTGCCGACCTCGGCATCCCGGCACTCGCCACCTTCCCGAATATCGAAATGGAACTGCGCGACGAAACCGGCTCGAACAGCCTCGAGAAGAACAACCTCATCAACCTCGCCAGCGCAGCCATCAAGAAGGCCGTGCCGAATATCGGCGTCATCACCGACGTCGCCCTCGATCCCTTCACTAGCCATGGCCATGACGGTATCCTGCGCGGCAACGAAATCGTCAACGACGAGACCGTCGAGCAAGTGGCGCTCGCCGCCGTTTACCAGGCGGATGCCGGCGCCGATATCATTGCGCCTTCGGAAATGATGGATGGGCGCATCGGCGCCATCCGCCATGCGCTCGACGCCGCAGGTCACCAGGGCGTCGGAATCATGAGCTATGCTACTAAGTTCAGCTCGGCCTTCTACGGCCCCTATCGCGAGGCGATTTCGACCGGCGGCCTGCTGAAGGGCGACAAGAAGACCTATTATATCGACCCGGCCAACGGCACCGAAGCAGTGCGAGACGCCGCCCTCGACGTTGAGGAAGGCGCTGACATGCTGATGGTCAAGCCCGGCCTGCCCTATCTCGACATCTGTTGGCGGCTGAAAGAGGCCTTCGGCCTTCCGACTTTCGCCTATCAGGTTTCTGGCGAATACTCGATGATCAAGGCCGCAGCCGCCAATGGCTGGATCGATGGCGAACGGGTGATGCTGGAAACGCTGCTCGCCTTCAAGCGCGCCGGCTGCGATGGCATTCTCACCTATTTTGCGCCGGAAGTGGCGAGACTGCTAGCAAAGAGGTAATCACGGGCCACAAGCTTATTGCATTTGCCGGACCTCTCACCATATGTTCGGCAAATGTTTCCCTCTTGCGCAGCGCGTCCTGAATGCGCAAAAGCCGCAATGGAATTTTAACCTGCGCATAAGCTTTTTCTGAAATCGCAACGATTGAAGGGGCATGCGCGAAGGAGGAAGACAATGAGCCTGAATCCTAGCCCGCTTTATGCAGCACCGGACGACTGGCGCGCCTATAGTGGCGTGCTGAGTCGGCGCATCTTCGCCTTCATCCTCGATTATGTCATCGTCGGCCTGCTCTGCATCCCAGCAGCGGTCCTGTTGTTCTTCGTTTCTATCCTGACGTTTGGACTGGGTTTCGTGCTCTACCCCGCCCTGTGCATCATCGTCGCCGGTCTCTATTTCGGCTGGACGCTCGGCGGAACGCATCAAGCCTCGCTCGGTATGCGGGCCATGGGCATCGCCATGGTGCGTCTGGATGGCCGGCCGATGGATTTCCTTACCGCGATCGTGCATCTGGCGTTGTTTTGGATCCTGAACTCAGTCCTGACGCCACTCATTCTGTTGGCGGGCCTGTTCATCGAACGCAGCCGTCTGGTACATGACCTGTTGCTTGGCACGGTTATCATCCGAACGGCCTAAATTACGCCGATATCCGCCCAATATACCGTATCCGAACGGTTCGGTCGTCCGGGCCGACCGTCATGCACGAAAGAACGTTTTGCTTCTGAACAAGCCGGGAAACTGTGACCTTACACGAAGGACATAGTTGACGTTTTCTAAACTTGGGCCATGCTTGTGGAAGTGAGAAGTCGAATGCCGAACGAAAGGTCAATCAGCGGCAGATGAACACGCAGTCGACGCCATCCCCGCAGTTTTATCTGACGGCACCGGCTGCCTGCCCGTACCTGCCGCGCGAGATGGAGCGCAAGGTCTTCACCCATCTCGTCGGCCCACGCGCGGCGGAGATGAACGACATTCTGACCCAAGGCGGCTTCCGCCGCTCGCAGAACATCGCCTACCGCCCCGCCTGCGAATCCTGCCGTGCCTGTATTTCAGTTCGCATTCTCTCTCAGGACTTCGTGCCCAGCCGCTCGATGAAACGCGTCTTGTCGGCCAATAGCGATATCATTGCCACCGAATTTCCGGCCCAGCCGTCTAGCGAACAATATTCCCTCTTCCGCCGCTATCTTGATGATCGCCATCAGCAAGGCGGCATGTCTGACATGACCGTGCTCGATTATGCGATCATGGTCGAAGATACTCACGTCAACACCCGCATCATCGAATATCGCCGGCGCGAGGAAGGCTCCGGGCTCGAGCAGCGGCCGAGGGGCGAGCTGCTGGCGGCTGCGTTGACCGACGTTATGAGCGACGGACTGTCGATGGTCTATTCCTATTTCAATCCCGATCTCGACCATCGCTCGCTTGGCACCTTCATGATCCTCGATCACATCAAGCGGACCAAGGCGCTCGGCCTGCCACATGTCTATCTCGGCTATTGGGTCAAGGGCTCGCGCAAGATGGACTACAAGACAAGGTTCCAGCCGCAAGAGCATCTTACGCCGCGCGGCTGGGAACGCTTCGATCCCGCGGATGCCGTCGAAGACAACTCTCACTGAATGGTCTCCCATCTTTCGGATCACAGAAAAGGCTTGCTGCTGACCACGATCGGCGGTCTCGCGCTGTCGCTAGATATCCCGCTCATTCGGCTTTCGAGCGGCGACGTCTGGTCCGTACTCACGGCGCGCAGCCTTGCGACGATCGTCGTATCGCTAGCTGCTCTTGTCGTCATCCGCCGCGTCACCGGGTCGCTGCGCGGCGTCCTGCCGGGCTGGATCGGGCTTCCCGTCGGCCTCTTCTACGGCATGACGACCATTACCTTTCTCCTTGCCATCTATTATACGACGGCGGCGAATGTGGTGTTCATCATTGCGCTCAATCCGATGTTTGCCGCGCTGCTCTCCTGGATTTTCCTCAAGGAGCGCCCCGCTCTTTCCACCATCGTCACCATGATCGCGATGATCTGCGGCGTCGGCTTGATCGTACAGGGTCGCATGGAGGGCGGCCATTTCCTCGGCGACGCGCTGTCGGTGCTCGCTTCTTTTTTCATCGCCTGCGCCATCACAATCGCCCGAGCCTCGCGCAGGGATATGGGCTTCGCGTCCCTATTGTCCGCGGTTATCCCAGCCGCGGTCGGGCTCTACCATGTCATCCGGTCAAGCATCGCCATCGATCATCCCGCCTGGATCCTGCTCGACGGCGTAGTCCTGATGCCCCTCTCCTTCTGGTGTCTTGCCACCGGCACACGCTTTCTCTCGGCGCCGGAAGTGGCGATGTTCTACCTGCTGGAAACGATCCTCGCGCCGATATGGGTCTGGCTAATCTTCGCCGAAGCGCCAAGCGACATGACGCTTACCGGCGGGCTGGTGCTGATCCTGGCGCTCGCAGCGCATTCGCTATGGCAGGCGCGGGTCAGGGCGAGAATGGCGCCAGCGGGGTGAGGCGTGTTTCGACCGTAATAGCCCTATGTTATAACGCCGTTATTACATAAGAAACAGAACCATGAACGTCGTCATCCGCAAGAATGGCAATTGCGAACGCGTGTTTATTCCGAAGGAAGTTCTGCAAAGACTCGGTTTGAAAAACGGCGATGCTTTGGAAATCCGCGAAGTGAACGGCAACATCGAACTGGTTCCCGAGCGTGCTGACCTCGCCGAACAATTGCGGGCGGTAAGGCTTGGGATGCAAAAATATCGTGCACCCCTGCGTGAGCTCGCAAAATGAATGAGTACAAATGGAAGTCGCCATCGCTCGTCCACGGATCAAAGCTGCCTATGGCAAGAATGATCTATTCGCTCTTGCTGCGGCCTACCTTTATGGCCTCGTGCGTAACCATCCATTTTCCGATGGGAATAAAAGATCGGGATATCTGGCAGCTTTTACATTTCTCTACATCAACGGCTCCCATATTGAAGCAAACGATGGGATGATCGTAACCCTTGTTCGAGGCGTTGCTGCCGGAGAAATCGACGAAACGGGAGACGCACTTCCTCGGAGACTTTTCCCTACCGCTAATCGACTGACCTCACGAGTTTCGACCCACCACCCGGCCCTCCGCCAGGGCTCAGGATGTTCGTCGCTCGAAACGCCGAACTGGGGCGTCTCACCCCGAAAATCTGCCGCTTCTGGGGAAGCCCTTCGGCACCGTGCGGCCGGCTGCAGCGCGGTCGCCGAGCCATTCTACCAGCTCGTCCTTGGTCTTGGTGAAGGTACGGCCGGCACTGTCTTCCCAGGTCAGGCCGTCGGCGATTGCGAAGCACTTGACATCGCTGACGCCGCCATCCTTGTAGCGCTGCAGGCGCACGCCCTTGCCGCGCGACATTTCCGGAATCTGTTCCAGCGGGAAAACCGCCATCTTGCGGTTTTCGCCGACGACGGCGACGTGATCGCCCGAGACCGGCACGAGCAGCTTGGTCTCATCCGGCGTCGTCAGGTTCATGATCTGCTTGCCTTTGCGGGTGTTAGCCACCAACTCCGCTTCCGGCACGATAAAGCCGTTGCCGGCGGTCGACACGACAAGCTGCTTGCGCTGAGGATCGTGGACGAAGGCGGTCAGCACGTCCTGGTCATTTTCCATGTCGACCATGATACGCAGCGGCTCGCCATGACCACGGCCGCCGGGCAGCTTGTCGCCGCCGAGTGTATAAGCCTTGCCGCCGGTCGTGAAGATCAGGATCTTGTCGGTCGTTTGCGCCGGGAATGCCACTTTCAGGGCGTCGCCCTCCTTGAAGGTGAGCGTCGAGGTGTCGGAGATGTGGCCCTTCAGCGCGCGGATCCAGCCCTTTTCCGAGACGACAACGGTGATCGGTTCCTTCTCGATCATCGCCTGCTGAATCGCCGCGTCGTCGGCCTCAGGCGCTTCGGCAAATTGCGTGCGGCGGCGGCCGAGTTCGGTCGCCTTGGCGAATTTCTTCTTTACCTCGCCGATTTCCCAGGCGACCGTCTGCCACTGTTTGTCGTCGGAGGCGAGCAAGGCCTCGATATCGGCCTTCTCCTGGGTGAGGCCATCGAATTCCTTGCGGATTTCGAATTCTTCGAGCTTGCGCAAGGAGCGCAGCCGCATGTTGAGGATCGCCTCGACCTGGTTGTCGGTCAGCCCGAACCGCTCCATCATGACGGGTTTCGGCTCGTCTTCCTCGCGGATGATGGCGATAACCTCATCGATGTTGAGGTAGGCGATTAGGAAGCCGCCAAGGATTTCCAGGCGCTTTTCGATGGCGGCAAGGCGGAAGCGCGAACGACGCAGCAAAACTTCGCGGCGATGGTCCAGCCACTCCTTCAGCACGTCGTTCAGCGCCATGACCTTCGGGATGCGCCCCATGGACAGGACGTTCATGTTGAGCGGGAAACGGCTTTCCAGCTCCGTTAACTTGAACATCGATTCCATCAAGATCATCGGATCGACGGTGCGGCTCTTCGGTGTCAGCACGACGCGGATGTCCTCGGCGGATTCATCGCGAACGTCCTCGAGCAGCGGCAGCTTGCGCGCCAAAAGCAGCTCGGCGATCTTTTCGATCAACCGCGACTTCTGCACCTGGAACGGAATTTCGGTAATGACAATCTGATAGCCACCGCGACCGAGATCTTCGGTTTCCCATTTAGCACGTATGCGAAAACCGCCGCGGCCGGTCTTATAGCTTTCGATGATGCTAGCGCGATCGTCGATGATGATGCCGCCGGTCGGGAAATCAGGGCCGGGAATGAATTCCACCAGCTTGTCGACCGTCGCGTCGCGATTGCGGATCAGGTGCAGCGCCGCGTCGCAGAGTTCGTGGGCGTTGTGCGGCGGGATGGAGGTCGCCATGCCGACAGCGATACCCGAGGAGCCGTTGGCGAGCAGGTTCGGAAAAGCGCCAGGCAAAACGACGGGCTCGGAATTCGACTCGTCATAGGTATCGCGGAAATCCACGGCATCCTGGTCGATGCCTTCGAGCAGCAGTTCCGAAACCGCCGTCATCTTGGATTCGGTGTAGCGCATGGCGGCAGGACTATCGCCGTCAATATTGCCGAAATTGCCCTGGCCGTTGACCAGTGTGTAGCGTTGCGAGAAATCCTGCGCCAGGCGAGCCAAGGCATCATAGATCGATTGGTCGCCATGCGGGTGATAGTTACCCATCACCTCGCCGACGATCTTGGCGCATTTGCGGAAGGCGGCATTGGGGCGCAGGCCCATCTCGCTCATCGCGTAAACGATGCGCCGGTGAACCGGCTTCAGGCCGTCGCGAACATCCGGCAGGGCGCGATGCATGATGGTCGACAAGGCATAGGCCAGGTAACGCTCTTCGAGCGCAGCCTTCAAATCGACCGGATGGATGCTGTCGTCGTCGCCGCCACCAGGCGGTAAAAGATTTTGTCCCATGGCTCTTGACTATCGGAGATGCCGACTCTCGGCAAGAAATCAGTGGAAAGCACTTGTGGATGACGCCTCAGTTCAGGCACGATCTGACGTAACGTTGGACACAATTTTCATCCATCTATTTGCTATCGCCACTGTCATTGGAATTTAAGGCAAACGTGAATATAACCCGCGACAGTACACGCGATATCTGTACCCCGCCTACACCAGCTCAATGAGGAAAAGCCACCATGACTTTCTATCGGACAACACGGCTGATGCTGTCCAGCGCCGCAATTCTGTCTTTCGCCAGCTCCGCCTTTGCGCTTGATGGCAGCGACCTCTTGAAGAAGATCAATGACGCCTATGCTCTGCAGGGCGGCTCGGTCGCCGCGGAAAGCATCGATGTCAGCGGCACAACGGTGACGCTGAAAGGCGTGAGCATCAACGCGGCGGGCACGCCGGATGGCCTGAAGGTGGGCGATATCACTTTGACCGGCGTCGCGGAAGTGGGCGGTGGCTATGCGATCGATCAAATCGCTTTTCCCAACGTTGCCACAACGAAGGACGGCGTTACCATCGCAGCCTCCGACCTCACCTTGAGTGGTGTCGAAATCCCGGCCGACACCACCAAGGGCGATCTTGACTCCCTGCTGCTCTATAAGACCGCTCACGCCGGCCCCCTCTCCTTCACCAAGGACGGCACGCAGGTCTTCTCGTTCACCAACGCCGACGCCACGTTGAGCAAGCGAGCTGACAAGTCCGGTCTCGACTTCAATGCCAACGTCGACGGTATCAAGGCCGATCTCAGCAAGGTCGCAGATCAGCAGGCCAAGGAGGCCATCAACCAGCTGGATCTACAGCAGTTGAACGGCAGGCTGGCCATGAAGGGCAGCTGGGAAATCGCTCCGGGCAAGATTGACATCACCGAATATTCCCTGGATTTCAAGGATGTCGGTAAGCTGAACATCGCGCTCAGCATTTCCGGTTACACGCCCGCCTTCGTCAAGTCGCTTCAGGAGGCGCTCAAGACCGTCCGCTCCAATCCGAACCAGCAGGATGCCCAGCAATCCGCCGGTCTTGCCATGCTCGGACTTCTGCAGCAGTTGACCTTCAACAGTGCACAGATCCGCTTCGACGATAGCTCGATCACCTCCCGGGCACTGGAATTTGCCGGTAAGCAGCAGGGGGTTTCCGGCAAGCAGCTCGCCGACACGCTAAAGGCGATGACGCCGATCATGATGGCACAGCTCAACATTCCGGAGCTGCAGAACGCCGTTTCTACTGCCGTCAGCGCCTATCTCGACAATCCGAAGAGCCTAACGGTCAAGGCTTCGCCCGACAAGCCGGTGCCGCTGCCGATGATCATCGGCGCCGCTATGGGCGCTCCGCAGTCGATTCCGCAGGTCATCGGCCTCAAGGTTTCGTCCAACGACTAAGCGGCCGTTCTCCAAGCTGCTCAGAAACCCGGCGATCTCCGTCGCCGGGTTTTTCTTTGCCGCCGGTTAGATCTCCTCGGATAGTTGATATTTTTTCAGCTCGCTGAGGCCATGGGACAATAGGGCAAGCAGTTCATCCGTGGTTGCACCATCGCGCGCCTGGACGGACATGCCCTGCACGATTGCGCCCAGAAAGCGAGCTAGCGATTGGGCGTCGGCATCCGGCCGCATGTCGCCCTCCGCGATACCGCGCTCGATCCGTGCCGTGAAGATAGCCAGCGTCTGCAGGCGCATCGACGCGACGTGATGGGCGATCGGCTCGTTTTCCTCTGCGCAATTCAGCACCGCCGTCGATATCATGCAGCCCTTCGGATGCTCCGGCGCCGTGAAGGTCTTGGCGGAATTTGTCAGAAAGCGCTCGAAGGCGGTCACCGTATCGGTCATGTCCGTAAACGGATTGCCGGGCTCCGCTCGTGGCATGCGCCGATACTGATCGAGCGTTTCTCGGTAGAGCTCGGCCTTGGAGCCAAAGGCAGCATAGAGACTTTGCGGCGTAATTCCCATAGCTGCCGTCAGATCGGCGATGGAGGAACCATCATAGCCATGCTTCCAGAAAGTGTCGCGTGCGGCGGCGAGAACCGTCTCGCGATCGAAAGCCGGCGGCCGTCCGCGCTTGCGTGGCGCGGAATCTCCTGTCTCTTCGTTATTTTTCACAATGGTCACTCTAGAATTATTTCCCGATCTGGTTTATTCAGGAATGGTCATTGTGATTATAGAAGGTTTTGCCCCATGAGTCTTCCCCTGGAAAATTCCGCGCGTCCAAGCCACGGCAGCCTTTCTCAAGGTGTCGATGCTGCGATTGATACCGCTCTGGCCGACAAGAGGCTGGTCGGGACCGTGGTCCAGATCGCCCGGAACGGTGAGCTGATCTACAGCCGCGCTGCCGGCCTGGCGGATCGAGAAAACAAGGTGGCGATGCAGGAGGATGCCATCTTCCGCCTGGCCTCCATCACCAAGCCGATCGTCACCATTACCGCCATGCGGCTCGTCGAGCAGGGCCGCATCGGGCTCGACGATCCGATCACCAAATGGCTGCCGGACTTCCGGCCGCGGCTGCCCGATGGAGGCGAGGCCGTTATCCGCATCCGCCACCTACTGACGCACACGTCCGGACTGGGTTACACATTCGCCGAGGCGCAGGACGGCCCCTATCATCGCGCCAGCGTATCTGACGGGCTGGACACCCCCGGCCTGTCATTGGCTGATAACCTCAAGCGCCTGGCCAGTGCACCTCTTCTCTTTCCGCCCGGCGAAGGCTGGCAATATTCGCTGGCGATGGATGTGCTCGGCGGCATCATCGAAAAGGAAACCGGCCGTGCTCTCGGCGAGGTCGTTGAGGAGCTCGTGATGAAGCCGCTCGGCCTTTCCGATACTGCCTTCTCGGTCCGCGACCGCAGCCGCTTGCCAGTCGCCTATTTGAATAGTGCATTTGAGCCGGAGCCAATGGGACAAGAGGCGCTCGTTCCGATCCTCGATGGCTTCATTCGGTTCGCGCCGGACAGGATATTCGATGCCAGCTCCTATCATTCCGGCGGCGCGGGCATGGCCGGAACGGCAAGTGACATTCTTGCCATTCTGGAAGCCATACGGAAGGGCGGCGCACCGCTGCTGTCGGCGGATACTGTCAAGACCATGATGACCGATCAGGCGGGCGGCCATATGCAGACGCAACAAGCCGGCTTCGGCTTCGGTTATGGCTGGTCCGTCGTCATCGACCCCATTGCTGCCCAGGCGCCATTCTCCAAGGGCACGATCAAATGGGGCGGCGTCTATGGTCACAGCTGGTTCGTAGACCCACAGCAAAAGCTGACGGTCGTGGCGCTGACCAATACGGCGATCGAGGGCATGTGGGGACAGTTCACCATCGATCTTCGCGACGCGATTTATGCCGCTCTTTAATTCCCTCCCAAGACCAACAAAAACCCGGCGATTTCGGTCGCCGGGTTTTGCATTTTCATGAAACCTGGAAGCTTGTGAAAATCCTTAGTCCTTCTTGACCGGTGGTATCGGGCGGATTGCCAGCTCGCGCAGCTGCGTGGGCGTTGCAGGCGACGGAGCGCCCATCAGCAGATCCTGCGCCTGCTGGTTCATCGGGAACAGCGAGATCTCGCGCAGGTTCTTGGCGCCGACCAGCAGCATGACGATGCGGTCGATGCCGAAAGCAGCACCACCGTGCGGAGGCGCGCCGTATTGGAAGGCGCGGTAGAGACCGCCGAAGCGCTCCTCGACATCCGCCTGGCTGAGCCCGACCTTTTCGAAGGCGGCAACCATCGTTTCCGGCGACTGGTTACGGATCGAACCGGAAGCGATTTCGAAGCCGTTGCAGACGGCGTCGTACTGGAAGGCTTTGATCGTCAGCGGATCCTGGCTCTGTAGCGCCTCAAGACCGCCCTGCGGCATGGAGAACGGGTTGTGGGCAAAATCGACCTTCTTTTCTTCCTCGCTCCATTCGAAGAACGGGAAGTCGACGATCCAGCAGAGCTCGAAACGGTCGCGATCGACCAGGTTCAGCTCCTCACCGGCCTTGGTACGGGCCTCGCCGGCAAACTTGTGGAACTTGTCCGGATCGCCGGCGACGAAGAAGCAGGCGTCGCCGTCGCCGAGGCCGAGCTGGGTACGGATCGCATCGGTGCGCTCCTCGCCAATGTTCTTGGCAAGCGGGCCGGCGCCTTCGAGCTTTTCGCCTTCCTTGCGCCAGAAGATGTAACCGAGTCCTGGCTGGCCCTGGCTCTGCGCCCAGGCGTTCATGCGGTCGCAGAAAGCTCGGGAGCCGCCGGTCTTGGCCGGGATCGCCCAGACCTGAACCTTCGGGTTAGAGGCGATCATGTTGGCGAAGACCTTGAAGCCGGAGCCGGCGAAATGCTCGGTCACCGCTTCCATAACGATTGGGTTGCGCAGGTCGGGCTTGTCCGTACCGTATTTGCGGATCGCGACATCATAGGGGATGCGCGGCCATTCCTTGGTGACGGGCTTGCCGTCGGCAAATTCCTCGAACACCTGGGTCATGAGCGGTCCCATGGTGTTCCAGACATCTTCCTGGGTGACGAAGCTCATCTCGAGGTCGAGCTGGTAGAATTCGCCCGGCAGCCGGTCGGCACGCGGGTCTTCGTCGCGGAAGCAGGGCGCGATCTGGAAATAGCGGTCGAAGCCGGCGACCATCAGGAGCTGCTTATACTGCTGCGGCGCCTGCGGCAGGGCATAAAACGTGCCGGGATGAATGCGGCTCGGCACCAGGAAGTCGCGCGCGCCTTCCGGCGACGAGGCCGTCAGGATCGGCGTGGAATATTCGGTGAAGCCCACTTCGCCCATATGGCGGCGCATGGAGGAGATAACTTGCGTGCGCCTGACGATATTCCTGTGCAGCGTTTCGCGGCGCAGATCAAGGAAGCGATACTTCAGGCGAACGTCTTCCGGATACTCCGGCTCGCCGAAAACCGGCAGCGGCAACTCCTTGGCGGCGGAGAGCACTTCGATCTCTTGCGCATAAAGCTCGATCTCGCCGGTCGGCATGTTCTTGTTGATCGTGTCTTCGGTACGAGCCTTCACCAGGCCGTCGACACGGATGACCCACTCGCCGCGCACGGTCTCGGCCAGCTTGAAGGCCGGTGAATCCGGGTCGGCGACAACCTGCGTAATACCGTAGTGATCGCGCAGATCGATGAACAGCACGCCGCCATGATCTCGGACGCGATGAACCCAGCCGGAGATGCGGACGGTCGAACCGACGTCGGACTTGCGCAGGGCGGCGCATGTGTGGCTGCGATAGCGATGCATAGTATATATCCTGGACTTGGCGGACGGCGGCGAATGCGGACAAAAGCCCCTCGCCTGCCGACGAGAAAATCGGGCGGAAAAGCGCATGGTGCGCCTGATTTGTCAAGGCTCGAGCGCCGCTTCTATCTCGCCCCAGGCCGACGAGAAAGCAAAAACTTAGGCTTGGATGAGGGCTTGTCCCTCATCCAAGTCTTAGTTTTTGCAAGAGGGGGGGTAGGCGGGGACGCAGAGAACTCCTGAATTGGGGTGAGCAAGGAACGCCCCCGCTCTTGCAATTTCAATGGCTTAGAAATTGCGCCAAACTCTCGAGAGCTTGGAACTTCCGCTCGCACAATTCCGAAACCAGTGGAAATGCTTTCTCGCCCGCCAAGGGCGAGATGGGCTTCGAGATTGCTTCGCGCTCCAGCTCATTCTCCAGTGTTTTTCAGCTTCGCCAGGATCGTTAAACAGATTCCACCAAGATCCCTGACGACCTCGTGGTTCCAGATCCGTAGAATATGAAAGTCCTGATCTAGAAGATACGCGTCTCTTTTCCGGTCAGTCTTGCTTACGGCGTGTTGCGCTCCAGCGACCTCAACGATCATCCGAGCTTCGAAACATACGAAGTCCAAAATCTAACCATCGATCGGAACCTGTGGCTTGACTTTGAACCCATGAAGCTGGCTGCGGCGCAGAGACTGCCAAAGCAGTTTCTCGGCCTTGGTGGCATCAGCGCGTATCGTTATTGCGAACTGTCAATGTCGATCAGAACGTTGCAATGCAAGAGTTTTCTCGTTTCCGTCATCACTACCATAAACAACATGTAGCCAAATGAATTCCAGCACGGCGAGAATTGCGAACCAACATCCACGCCCCCAGTAGTCCGATGCGGCAATTCATCTACCCCAGACCTATTGCTGAATGCCACAGTCAACTTTAAACAGGCATGCACATCCCCGTGTTTCGGAGCCTCGCATGCCCATCCTCACCCGTCGCAATCTTCTGAAAGCCTCCGCCATTGCCGGCGCCTATGGTGTGGGGCTCGACATCGCCGGCAGGTCTGGCGGCAGCGCGATAGCGGCGCCGGAGCCGCAGGTTCTAAAAACCACAAAGATCCAAGCCGATTTGATGGATGCTGGAGCGACCCAGAACGTCTTGACCTATGGCGAAGCCGGCATGCCGCCGGTTGTGCGCATGAAAAAAGGCGAGCCCTTTGCCGCTCGCCTTGTCAACGGCATAGATGATCCGACGACAATTCACTGGCATGGCATCCGCCTCCCGAACAAGATGGACGGCGTGCCCTTCCTGACGCAGCCTTATGTCTATACCGGCGATCATTTCGACTATGCCTTCACTCCGCCCGATTCTGGCACCTTCTGGTATCACCCGCATTGCAACACGCTGATCCAGATGGGGCACGGCATGACCGGGGTCATCGTCGTGGAAAATCCGAAAGATCCGACATTCGATTCCGAAGTGGTCCTCAATCTGCGCGACTGGCGGCTCGGCGGCGACGGCCAGTTCATCGCGCAGTTCCGGCCGCGCGATTCCGCCAAATCTGGTACCTACGGCACGGTGCGGACGGCCAATTGGCGGCAGCAGCCGCAATATGACGCGCCTTCCGGCGGGCTGGTCCGGCTGCGCCTCGCCATAACTGACGTCACGCGCATCTATTCTTTCCGCCTGGAAGGGGCTGAAGCAACGGTGATCGCCATCGACGGCAACCCGGTGCCGCAGCGCTTTCCGCTCGAATTGCTGCAGCTAGGGCCCGGTCAACGCCTTGAGTTGGCCGTACGTATGCCCGACGACGAAGGCGCGATCGTCAAGCTCGAGGATATCAGGGGCACCGACCCGAAGGTGCTCGCAACGCTGCGGTCGGTCGGCGGCACGTTGAAGCGCGATGTTCGCGATCTGGCAACCGTTGAGGACAATCCGGTCGCGAAGGCGGATATTGGCTCGGCCCAACATATTCCGCTGATCCTCAGCGCCACGGCGGAAAACTCCGCCGACAACAGCATTTGCGGTTCGCTCGGCTTTAGTTTCTGGGCGATCAACAAGGTGCCGTGGCCGGGCGATTCGCCCGATCCGACCACGCCGCTGGCCGAACTGAAACTCGGCAAGAGCTATGTCATCGACATGGAAAACGTCACGCCGCACACGCATCCGATCCATCTGCACGGCATGAGCTTCACAGTGCTCTCCTCTTCGACACGCCAGGTCCAGCCATTCGTCTCGGACACCTACCTCATACAGCCGAACGAGAAGGTGCAGCTCGCTTTCGTTGCCGATAATCCCGGCGACTGGGTGCTCCATTGCCATATCATCGAACATCAGAAGACGGGCATGACCAGCTATCTGCGCGTGGCTTAGGCAGGAATGGGAAACCCGCGCCACGCTGGCTTTGCGCGACCTATTTGCTTTGAGCGATTCCGCTTAAAAGCGGCGTCTGCCTGAGGCTTGGGCTTTCGACGTATTGACATATCCGACCGAAAGGAGAAGGAAGGTTAGCGGACTATTTTACCGATGAATGTGTTGATATGATCGAAACTACCGCCCAATTGGAGGCGGCCTGCCAAGAGCTGGCCAAGTCAGAATTCATTACCATCGACACCGAATTCCTGCGCGAGACGACCTTCTGGCCGGAGCTGTGCTTGATCCAGATGGCGAGCCCGACGACCGAAGTGCTTGTTGATCCGCTGGCCAAGGGCCTGGAGTTGAAACCTTTCTTTGAGCTGATGGCCAATCCCGCCGTCATGAAAGTATTCCACGCCGCCCGCCAGGACATCGAAATCATCTTCAATCGCGGCAACCTTATCCCGCACCCGATCTTCGACACCCAGGTCGCCGCCATGGTCTGCGGTTTCGGCGATTCGGTCTCCTACGACCAGCTCGTCAGCCGCATCAAGAACGTTCATATCGACAAGTCCTCGCGCTTCACCGACTGGAGCCGCCGGCCGCTGTCGGAGAAACAGCTCGACTATGCGCTCGCCGACGTTACCCACCTGCGTGATGTCTATCTTTCGCTGAAAGTGCAGCTTGAGCGCGAAGGTCGCGCCTCCTGGCTGCTCGAAGAAATGGCAATCCTCGAAGCGCGCGAAACCTATGATCTGCATCCGGACGATGCATGGCAGCGGCTGAAGATGCGGCTGCGCAAGCCGCAGGAACTGGCCGTGTTGAAATACGTCGCCGCCTGGCGCGAACGCGAGGCGCGTTCCCGCAATGTGCCGCGCGCTCGCGTGTTGAAGGACGACGCCATCTACGAAATCGCCCAGCAGCAGCCTAAAGACATGGAAGCCCTCGGTCGCCTGCGGACGATCCCGAAGGGATGGGAACGATCCGCCTCCGGCACGGCCGTATTGGATGCGATCAACCAGGCCTTGGCGTTGCCCAAGGCCGAGATGCCGCATGTGCCGCGTCATCAACAGGCGCCGGAGGGTACGGCCGCAGCCGCTGAGTTGCTGAAGGTTCTTCTGAAGCTCATTGCCGAAAAGCACGGCGTCGCCCCGAAAGTCATCGCCAACAGCGAGGATCTGGATAAGATCGCCGCCGAAGGCGAGAAGGCCGACGTGGCCGCTCTCTCCGGCTGGCGACGCGATCTTTTCGGCGAGACCGCGCTGCAGCTTATCCAGGGACAGGTGGCCCTGCGCTTCGTCGGCAAGCGAGTCGAGACAGTCAGCCTGTAATCGCGTGACCGTTGCCAACCGTCAGCGATGCCGAACATTTGGCGGTTGCGCACTCTCAAAAAATGGCGATGTTGGTTCCGAACGCGATTGTGCCCCACATCCGACAGAATGGATACTTAGCGCAATCATATAGTTGATGGCGCACAGATCTTTTGCCAAACCAATCCCGGTTTGGGGGTATGCGCTGGCTCTTGGCGGATCGACAGCATGGGAAGGTTCCATTCAGCGCTCAACTGGGTTGTGACCGCGATTTTCGTCGCCGCAAGCGGCGTCGTCTATGGCAAGCTATTTTTCCATGCATCACCGCTCTATATCGGCGCAGTCTATGCGTTATTCTGCGGCATGCCGGCACTGGCCTTCGAACGCCGCATGATCCTGCCGCGCTTGAACCGTTGGATGCATCGCCTGCCCACGCCGGCCTTTATCGTCTCTGCCTTGATTGCCGATTTCGCCTTGATCGCCATCGGCTTTGCCGTGGCCGGCGCCCTGCTGAAATCCCTGCACCTAATCACCGACAACTGGGCCGAAGCCATGCTGCTCCAGGTCGACGTCTACATCTACGCCATCATCGTGACCGCTATCGTCGTCTTCGTCGCGCGTGTGCGGGAGCTGCTTGGCCGTGACGTCTTCCTCAGCCTTTTGACTGGCCGTTACCGCAATCCGGTGCAGGAAGAGCGCGTGTTTCTCTTCATCGATCTCGTCGGCTCGACTGCCTTCGCCGAGGAGCGTGGCGACCTCAAGGCACAGCAATACCTGGGCTCCATATTTGGCGCGATTGCCGAGCCGGTGCGGCGGCACAAGGGCGCGATCGACGACTATATCGGCGATGCCGCTATCATCACCTGGCCGCTTGAGCGTGGCGTGAAGAATGCCCGTTGCGTTCGCTGCGTTTTCGACATCCTTGCCGATATCGAGGCGAATGCAGAAATCTGGCTGAAATCCTACGGCAGAGTGCCGCGCCTGAGGGCAGCGCTGCATGGCGGCGGCATCGTCACCGCCGAAATCGGCGTCGACCACCACAAGATTGCCTATTTCGGCGACACGGTGAACACCACCGCCAGGTTGGAATCCCTCTGCAAGGCACTGGAACGCCAGGTGCTGATCTCGGCCGACCTTGCAAGACGGATAGAGCTTCCGGAGGAGATCGCCATGGAAGATCTGGGCGATCACGCTGTTCGCGGCCGCGACCAGACGCTCGGGGTGATCGCCCTGCATATGCCGAGAGAACATGTACGGAAGGCCATAAGCAATGGGCAATAGCAACAGCTACTATATGCCCGGCGCCGCGGGCCAATCCTTAGGTTTAAAGCCCCCTCAAACACGCAGTCTGTGGAACCTTCTCCTAGCGGCGAGAAGGTTTTCCTACTCGAACCGAAACGCCAATCTTCTGTTTGTCAGCCTGCCGAGCTGCTGCAGGCGGCCTTCCAACCGTTCGCCGGCAAAATCGTGGTATTCGGCCGGCACGACGAATTCGAGATCCAGCTCCGGATTTTGCGAGCGGCGGAACGACAAGTTGCGGACGACGCCTGGCATGGAAGCCGAAAAAAGATAGACGACACGCAGCAGGCCACCGAGCAGCTTGGCCCGCTCGATGAAGAGCGGCGTAGCGATCGTCGCGAGCGGCCCCGTGGCGCCGTCGTCGTTAAGGCCCTCGAAACGATAGTAGTTGGCGAGCGCAATGAAGGCGCGGCCGGCATGAGTGATGCCGACGAAGGAGGTGTGGGCGATGATGTTCAGCGCCTGCAAACCACGATAATCAGGATGGGCGCGCCAGCTAATGTCAGCAAGCAGGCACGCGGCCTGGCGATAGCGGCTTTCCTCCTCCGTCTCGGTGATGCCGAAGAAAGGCATCATCCGGCCGGTCCACTCGGCAAGCTCGCGGGCATGTTCCGGCGAGCGGGCACGCAGGATGGCAAGCTCACCAGCGGCTACGAGAAGCGGATCGCTATGACGTTCGGCTTCGGTCAGCAGCGAATAAAGGTAGCCTTCACGCACGCCCTGTGCCGAGAAGGACACGATGGAGGGCTTCATCTCCGCCAATACTTCGCGCATTGCCACCGCGCCGAAGGGCAGCAGCGAACGGCGATGCTTGGAGATCGACAGCAGCGCCGGCTCCTTCGTATCCCTTGCCTCGCTGATCTGGTCGAGGAAGCGCATCATCTCGTCCAGCGGTACTTCATAGCCCTGCATCATGTGCAGCGGATATTTGCGGATTTCCATGTGCAGCTTGGCGATGTTTCGCCAGGTGCCGCCGACAGCGTAAAAGGTGCGACCCTCGCCCTTGCCTAGCAATTTTGCTGTTTTCACATGCTTGCGGGCAAAGCTGCGCGCCCTGGCGAGCGAACCGTCGGCATATTCCGAAAGCCTGAGGCCCCCGAGCGGCAGAGTGACGCCCTTGCCGATTTCCTTGCCCTTGATGTCGATGAGTTCGAGCGAGCCGCCACCGAGGTCGCCAGCGATGCCATCTGGACTGAAAAAGCCGCTGATGATGCCGAGCGCGGAAAACTGCGCTTCTTCCTCGCCCGAAAGCAAGCGCACCTTACGCTGCAGGATCGATTCAGCCTGATGGATGAACTCTGGGCCGTTGCTTGCCTCGCGGGCGGCAGCCGTCGCTAGAACATAGATGGTCGATGCGCGCGCCTGGTCGGACAGCGCCTTGAACCGGTGCAGGGCAGCGAGCGCGCGCGCAACGCTCTCCTCATCCATCCTTCCCGTCAGCGCTATGCCTTTGCCAAGGCCGCAAAGCACCTTCTCGTTGAAAAGGATGGTTGGCGACCGCGAATGTCCTTCATAGACGACAAGACGAACCGAGTTCGATCCAATGTCGACAACGGAGACAGGGGCTATACCGGGAAGGCGCCCCTGGGCTTCTGATTCAACCATGCAGGTCCAATTTATATCTTGCGGCCCGACAATAGCCCGGCGATCAGTTTCGGCGCGCTGGATTTCAAAGCTTCACCACGGCCCGACAGGCTGGGATTGGTCATGAAATACTGCTGCGCGTTGAACGGCTCTTCACCTCTGCGCACTTCCATGCGCCGCGAAGTACCGTCCGGCAATATCTCGTAGCTCTGCTGATTGTCAATGATGTTGCCCAGCATGATCTGTGAAAGAACTTGCTCATGCACGGTCTTGTTGGTCAGCGGAACGAGGGTTTCGACGCGGCGATCGAGGTTTCTCGGCATCATGTCCGCCGAACCGATATAGACCAGCGCCTTTTCCGACGGCAGGCCTTGGCCATTGCCGAAACAGAAGATGCGGCTGTGTTCGAGGAAGCGGCCGACGATGGACTTGACGCGGATATTTTCGGAAAGACCTGCCACTTGCGGACGCAGGCAGCAGATGCCGCGGACGACGAGATCGATCTCGACGCCGGCATTGCTGGCCCGGTAAAGCGCGTCGATGATGTCGGGGTCGACCAGCGAATTCATCTTCATCCAGATCGCCGCCGGCTGGCCGTTCTTGGCGTGCTCGATTTCCTCCTCGATGTGCTGGAGGATGCGCGGGCGGAGTGTATAGGGCGAGACGGCGATCTTCATGTCATGTTCCGGCTCGCCATAGCCGGTGATGAAGTTGAAGATGTTTGCCATGTCGTGGGCGATCTTCGGATCGCAGGTGAAATAGGACAGGTCGGTATAGATCTTGGCGGTGACCGGGTGATAGTTGCCGGTACCGAGATGGCAATAGGTGCGCAGCTTGCCGTCTTCGCGGCGCACGACCATCGACATCTTCGCATGCGTCTTCAGTTCGATGAAGCCGAAGACGACCTGCACGCCGGCGCGTTCGAGATCGCGCGCCCAGCGGATGTTGGCCTCTTCGTCGAAGCGTGCCTTGAGTTCCACAAGCGCCGTGACGGACTTGCCCATGTCAGCGGCATCGATCAGTGCGCGGACGATCGGGCTGTCGTTCGACGTACGATAGAGCGTCTGTTTTATCGCCAGAACGTCAGGATCGCGCGCAGCTTGGAGCAGGAACTGGACCACCACGTCGAAGGATTCATAGGGATGATGGACCACCATGTCCTTTTCGCGGATCGCGGCAAAACAATCGCCGGCATGTTCGCGGACACGCTCAGGAAATCGGGCATTGTAAGGCTCGAAACGCAGGTCGTCTCGCGGGGCCTTGGCGATTTCCGACAGCGTGTTGAGGGCCAGCAGGCCCGGCAGAACGGCAATGCGGTTCTCCGGCACGTTCAGCGATTCCACCACGAACTGGCGCAGTTCGAGCGGCATTTCCGAGTCGGTCTCGATGCGGATCACCGAACCTCGGCGGCGGCGCTTCAACGCCGTTTCGAAAAAGCGAACGAGATCTTCGGCTTCTTCCTCGACTTCGATATCGCTGTCTCTGATGATGCGGAAGGTACCCGAACCCTGCACCTCATAGCCGGGATAAAGCCGGTGAATGAAGATGTTGACGACGTCTTCGAGGGTGATGTAGCGGATGACGTTGCTGGCATCCGGCAGGCGGACGAAGCGATCGAGCGCCGGCGGCAAGCGCAGCAGCGCCGTCATGGGCTCGCGGCCGTTCTTGCTGGTGAGTTGCAGCGCGATCGAGAAACCGAGATTCGGGATGAACGGGAACGGATGCGCCGGATCGATGGAAAGCGGCGTCAGGACCGGGAAGATCGCCTGCTCGAATTCATTGGCAAGCCACTGCCGGTCGGCCTCGGAAAGTGCCGGCGGGCGGACAATTAGAATGTCTTCTTTGGCGAGATACTGCTGCAGCACGGCAAGCGATGCCTGTTGCTCCATTTGGAGATTGTCGATTTCGCGAAGGATGTCGTCGAGCTGTTCGGCCGGTGTCTTGCCATCCGGCGTGCGCATAAGGATCTTCTGGCGGACCTGGCCTTCGAGGCCGGCGACGCGCACCATGAAGAACTCATCGAGGTTGGCGGCGGAGATCGAAAGGAAACGGATGCGTTCCAGCAGCGGATGCGCCGTGTTCAACGTTTCCTCGAGAACGCGGCGGTTGAACTGCAGCCAAGAGAATTCACGATTGATGAAGCGTTCAGGGCTGGTCAGCAACTCGTTGATCGGCGGCGCGGCCTCCGGCGCTTGCTGGCTGGTGTCCTGATGTTCCGTTAACGCCGAGTCCATGCACCTACCCTCATCTTAGAACTTTTTGCCACGTATAGCAGTTTGACGACGGAACTGTGACAGTTAACCAATCGCTCAATCAGCCAAGTCGGAATTGCCCAATTCATCTAATACTTCAACGGCCAACAGGCGTGTAATCCTGGTGCCACGACCAAGCGCCAACCGATCCAGCCGGTCGACGATCAACTGCGCGGCGTTCAAGGAGCGCTCCATTCGATTGACGATATAAAGGACAAGTTTATCATCGATATAAAGCTGGCGGTCCGCAAAAAGCTTTACAATCACCTGCGATAACAGCTCCTCGTCCGGCTCGCCGATCTCGACCACGGTCGCCGCTTTCAGTCGCGAGCGCAGATCGGGCAGCGCGACCGGCCAGGACATCGGCCACAGCCTGCTGGTCATCAACAAGCCCGTGCCGTTTTCCCTGACACTGTTGATGACATGAAAAAGCTCGGTGTCGTCGAAGCCCAGGCGATCGACATCCTCGAAGATGACCGGATCGTTCGCCGCCGCCACCGCGGCGCCGGAGCCGGTTTTCGGGTGAATGGAGATAGCGCCGCTTTTCTCGCGCCAGATACTTGCGAGATGTGATTTTCCCGAACCGACCGGCCCGGCGAGGATCACCACCGGCGATGGCCAGTGCGGCCATGAATCGACGATCTTCACGGCCGCGCTCAAGGGATTGGCGACCAACAGGTCGTCACGGCCGCTCGCGGCGTCATGAGTGAAGGCCAGGGCTAGCTGTTCGGCGGGTCTGCGCCTGAGATCAGCGTTCTTCGTGTCGGTCATGTCTATTTGTTCTCAGGATTGCCGGCCTTGGTTCTGCGCGCTTTACCGGTTTCCGAGCGTCCATGATAGAGGTCGCTCTGAAGGTACCGCGAAAGGGCAAAACGGACAAGGACGCCACAGGCTGCCGCGGCCGGAACGGCGATCAGCAGGCCGACGAAACCGAAGAGTGCGCCGAAGGCAAAAAGGGCGAACATCAGCCAGACCGGATGCAGGCCGACACTTTCGCCGACGAGCTTCGGCTGCAGCACGTTGCCCTCCAGGAACTGGCCGGTGAAGAAGACGGCGAGCGTGAGGCCGATCCAGAGATAATTCGGCCAGAACTGCACTAACGCAACGCTGACCGCGAGGAAGAGGCCGACCAGGGAGCCGACATAGGGGATGAAGCTGATCATGCCGGCGAACAGGCCGATCAGCAGGCCAAAATTCAAACCCACCAGCGACAGCCCGACGCCGTAGTAGACGCCGAGGATGATGCAGAGCGAGCCCTGGCCGCGGATGAAGCCGGCAATCGCCTGATCCACTTCCCGAGCGATCTTGCGCACGGTCGAGACATGATCGCGCGGTACCCAGGCATCGACCTTGGCGATCATGCGATCCCAGTCGAGCAATATATAGAAGGCGACGACCGGAGTGACGACCATGAGCGAGAGGATGTTGACCAGCGCCTTGCCGGAGCTCCATAGCTGCGCGAACAAGCCGCCGACGAAGCTCAGTGCATCTGACAGTATGCTGGAGAAATTGTCCTTGATTGCACCGAGCTGATTGCGAATCCAATCCGGCAGCATCGTCGTCTGCGTATGCGCGACGAATTTCTGGAATTGCTGGACGTAGCCCGGTATATGTTGAACGAAATCGTTGAACTGATTGATGATGATCGGAATAAAGATCGTCAGTGCCAGCGCAAAGACCAGCACGAAGGCAACGAGGATCACCACCGTCGCCATGAAGCGGCTGAGACCAATCCTTTCCAGCCGGTCGGCGACCGGATCGAGGAAATAGGCGACCGACATGCCGGCGATGAACGGCAAGAGGATCGAGCTGAAGAGATAGAGAAAGGCAATGAAGGCGGCGAGCACGATCACCCAGAAGATGATCTGGCGCTTGAGGCTCGCACCGCTGACTTGCTGCTCCATCGACTTCCCCATTATTGGCCGCCGTCGGCCGCTCGCTTAAGACATAGGATGACGGACATAGGATGACGCCGCAATTATGGTCAAGCCTGTGGCCTGAAATCGGCCTTTGGGCGCTGTGAAGCGGGGAAAATCGAGGGTTCGCCTGCGCTAGCGCCTTGCATAAAGGTTCCTGTCATGCAATGGCGACCCGATTAAAATTGTTCCAATTGGAATGATGGCCATCGGAGGCGGAAGCATGAGCCAGTCTGGAAAAAACGGTCTGACCTATAGCGACGCGGGCGTCGATATCGATGCCGGCAACCTGCTGGTCGAAATGATCAAGCCTGCGGTTCGCTCGACGCGCCGCTCTGGCGCTGATGGCGAAATCGGCGGTTTCGGCGGCCTCTTCGACCTGAAGGCCGCGGGCTTCAGCGATCCGGTGCTGGTTGCCGCGAATGACGGCGTCGGCACCAAGCTGAAGATCGCCATCGATGCGAATTATCACGACACCGTCGGCATCGACCTCGTTGCAATGTGCGTCAACGATCTCGTCGTCCAAGGTGCCGAACCGCTGTTCTTCCTCGATTATTTCGCGACCGGCAAGCTCGATCCCGATCAGGGCGCAGCCATCGTCGGCGGCATTGCGGCGGGTTGCCGCGAGGCGGGTTGTGCGTTGATCGGCGGCGAGACGGCGGAAATGCCGGGCATGTATTCCGATGGCGATTACGATCTGGCCGGCTTTGCCGTGGGTGCGGCCGAACGGGGTCAGCTGCTGCCCTCCGGAGATATCGCCGAGGGTGACGTCATTGTCGGCCTCGCTTCGTCCGGTGTCCACTCCAACGGTTTTTCGCTGGTGCGAAGGATCGTCGGCCTCTGCGGCCTTGATTGGGATGCCCCCGCCCCCTTTGCCGACGGCAAGGCGCTCGGTGAAGCCCTGCTGACGCCAACGCGCATTTATGTGAAGCCCCTTTTGAAGGCGATTCGCGAAACCCATGCCATCAAGGCGCTCGCTCATATCACCGGTGGCGGCTTCCCGGAGAATATTCCGCGGGTGCTGCCGAAGCATCTCGCGGCCGAGATCGATCTTGGCGCGGTCAAGGTCCTGCCGGTCTTCTCGTGGCTAGCAAAGGCAGGCGGCGTCGACTCCAAGGAGATGCTGCGCACCTTCAATTGCGGGATTGGCATGATCGCCGTCGTGGCGGTTGAAAATGTCGAAGCCGTCAAGGCAGCGCTTGAAGCCGAGGGCGAAACCATCGTCACGCTGGGCCGCATGATCGCCCGTGATGAAGGCGCTACCGGGACCGTTTACAAGGGCACGCTGGCGATATGAGTTCGGCCCGCAAACGCGTCGTCATCTTCATCTCGGGCAGCGGCTCCAACATGATGGCGCTGGTCAAAGCGGCGGCGGCTTCGGATTATCCGGCCGAAATCGTCGGCGTGATCTCCGACAAGGTCGGTGCCGGCGGTTTGGCGAAAGCAGCCGCAGAGGGTATCGCCACCTTCGCCTTCGTCCGCAAGGATTTTGCAAGCAAGGACGCGCATGAGGAGGCGATCCTCGCGCAGCTTGACGCTTTGTCGCCTGATATCATCTGCCTTGCCGGCTATATGCGCTTGCTCTCCGGCCGCTTCATCCAGCGTTACGAAGGCAGCATCATAAATATCCACCCTTCGTTGCTGCCGCTTTTTCCCGGCCTGCATACGCATCAGCGCGCCATCGACGCTGGCCAGCGGATCGCCGGTTGCACCGTGCATTTTGTCACCGAGGGCATGGACGAAGGCCCGGCGATCGGACAAGCGGCGGTGCCGGTGCTGACTGACGACACGGCCGAAACGCTCGCCGCTCGCGTGCTCACGATCGAGCATCAGCTTTATCCGCAATCACTCCGATTGCTAGCGCAGGGCAAGGTGCGCATGGAGGGCGGCAGAGCGATTTCCGCCGCCCAGATAGCCGTTGCCGGCGGGCGACAGATCATTTCACTGCTCGGTGACACCAACCAGATCTAACTAACTGTGTTCCCCTTACGCAGCCATTGCCATCAGCGGATTTAGCGTGCCGTCGCTATAGACGATGCGGCCATTGCGGAAGGTCGCGCGAATGCGATGAACCGCGCCATGCTCGACGGCGACCAGATCGGCCTTCTGGCCGACTGCGATCTCACCACGGTCCCTGAGACCTGCGGCGCGCGCGGCACCAGCCGTGGCCATGGCTACGGCGGCCGGCAGGCCGCCGCTGACGACATCGGCAATCTTGAAGATCGCCGGCACGAAGGCAGCCGGGTGATAATCGGCGGCGATGATGCCGAGCAAGCCGGCACCGGCGGCATCGAGCGCACTGAGATTTCCCGACATGGATTGGCCACGCAAGGCGTTCGGCGCGCCCATCAGCGTCCAGAGACCGCGGCGACGCGCCTCTTCGGCGGCCGGCAACGTCACCGGAAACTCGCTGATCGTGACACCGAGGTCGAACATTTCGGCCACCTTTTCCGCGTTGTCGTCGTCATGCGAGGCAAGCGATAGCTTGTGCTTCAGGGACAGCCTGATGACATCGCGCAGTTTCCGATCGATATCTGGATCCTGCCGCAGGGCGATGCGGCGGGCCAGCACTTCCTGGGCAGCTTCGCGAGTGATGCCGCGGCGCTCCGACATACTAAGAAGGTAGGCTTCGATGTTGTTATATTGCCCCTGCCCCGGCGTATGGTCGGTGAGCGACACCATGTCGACAAAACCATCTTCCAGCAGACGCTCCAGCGTCGGCGCTGCGCCGACATTGGTGATCTCATAACGGGCATGAACGCGATGATCGATCAGCAAGTGGTCGCGCAGGCTGTTGATGCCCTTGATGACAGCCGAGGTGGTCTCCAGCGACCGGACATGGCCGTAGACACTTTCGGTGGCGAAGGAGACAGCGGCGTAGGCCGTGGTGACGCCGGCGGCGGCAAGTTTCTTGTCGAGTTCATGGATGCCGAAATCGACGGGCATGGTCGCATTCGGCCGCGGCGCGATTTCGCGCTCGATCATATCGCCGTGCAGATCGACGAAGCCCGGCATCAGTAGCCGTCCACCGCCATCGAATGTCGCCCCCTCCACCAGTTCGGGTCGGATCTCCGCTATCACACCATCTTCTATGCGAACCGATCCCTGATCGACGACCTCATCGGGAAGAACGAGCGAAAAATTGCTGAGCCACATCGGCTTTCTCCTGAAATAGCATCAATCGTTTTGAGGGCATAGTGATGGTCCGGACCTATCCGGGGAGCGTCCCTCGTTAGTCGCGATTCGTGACATCATGATGAAAGCTGCAACATCGATTTCGGAGGCAACCAAAGACAACCGAACCGTCTTATTTTAGGCTATTTCAAGCCTGCCCTGTTCAACGTCGCCCATTGCAGAAGTATGATTGTCTTGGCGTCGTAGATCTCGCCTGCCTCGATCATCGCCATGGCATCGGCGAGTTTCACTTCGAGCACATCGATATCCTCGTGTTCGTCAGCGAGCCCGCCGCCACTACCGATGCGATCCGTGGCGTCGACAACGGCGGCGAAGAAATGCATGACCTCGACGACCGCACCCGGCGAGGTGAATGCCTTGAAAAGAAAATTGACCTCTCGAACGCGGAAGCCGGTTTCCTCAATTGCCTCTCGGCGGATCGCCTCTTCCGGATGATCGCCGTCGAGCAGACCGGCGGGTACTTCGATCATCCATCCGGGAAAGCCGGTGAGATGGGCCGGCAGACGGAACTGCCGCACGAGAATGACTGTTTCGCGCTTGGGGTCATAGAGTAGAATGCAGGCAGCCGGCGTGCGGTGATAGATTTCCCGCTCCAGCCGATGCGTCTCGCCCGCTGAATCCGTGTAGTCGATGTCGAAGCTGCTCAGCCGCGTCCATTGATCTGAAAGCGTCTTCTCGTTGACGATCTCGACCTTCGCCTTGTCAAATTTGCTCATGCTTTATCCTTGCGCAGCCAAACCTTGTTATCGTGCACGGCCGCGCCGCCATAGGGCGCGACGGGATCGGCGCCGGTCAGCACATTGATGCCTTCGCCATCGACATGCGCCTTGTTCGGCCACAGGCCCTCGGCAATCAGCACACCCGGCTTTACATCGGTCGTGATGCGCGCATGGATGCGGATAGCGCCCCTGACATTGCCGATCTGCACGAGGTCGCCATGGGCGATGTCCAATGCGGCAGCGTCCCCCGGATGGATCATCACCTCCGGACGACCTTCCTTCTGGCGCGAAGTCTTCGTTTCCGCAAAGCTCGAATTCAGGAAATTGCGCGATGGCGATGTGGCAAGGCGGAACGGATGGTCTGGATCGGCAACTTCGATGATGTCGACCTGATCGGGAAACTCCGGTAGTGCCACATGAGGGCCAAGCAGGCCGACAGCTTCCGGCGGCCGATTCGGGGCCGGTTGGCTGACCCAGTCTGGACGGAAGCGGAACTTGCCGTCGGGATGGGCAAAACCGTTGAGGAAATGCGCATCCTCGAAAGCCGGCTGGCGATTGAACCACTTATGCTCGACGAAATAATCATAGTCCGGCAGGCCGCTTCGCTCCAGAACGCGGTCGATCATCTCGCGAGCTGAAAAACCGAAGCCGGGACGATCGGCCACGCCGAGCCGTTTCGCCAGTTCCTCGATGACGAAGAGATTGCTGCGCACCGTCGGCGGCGGCTCGACCAGCTTGGGGCCGAGCAGGATGTGGTTCTGACCGCCGGCGCGGTAGATGTCGTCATGCTCGACGAACATGGTCGCGGGGATGACGATGTCAGCCATCTCAGCGGTATCCGTCATGAACTGTTCGTGCACGGCAACGAAGAGGTCGTTCCTGGCAAAACCACGCTTCACCAGCCGCTGTTCCGGCGCGATATTCACGGGATTGGTGTTCTGGATCAGCATCGCGGTCACTGGGCCGCGATGGCGCAAGGCGACGGCATCGCCGGTCAGCGCACGGCCGATCTGCGACTGGTCGATCATCCGGATACCCGGATCCTTCATCGATCGGCCGGTCAGCTCGCTCGCATCCATGCGGAAGATATCGCTGTTGGAATGGAAAGCACCGCCGCCCTCATATTGCCAGGAGCCGAGGACTGTGGCGACCGATGCTGCCGCGTGCATGGCGACAGCACCGTTGCGCTGGCGGGTAAAGCCGTAGCCGAGGCGAAAATAGGTCTTCTTCGTCGTGCCGACGAGCTTGGCGAAGGCCTCGATCTCATCGACCGACAGGCCTGTGATCGCAGCTGCCCATTCCGGCGTCTTTGTCTTCAAATGCCGTTCGAGGCCGGCCGGATCGTCGGCAAATTTCGCCATATACGCGCGATCGGCATAGCCGTCGCGGAAGGCGATGTGCATGACGGTGCAGGCGAGCGCCGCATCCGTTCCAGGTTTGACGATCAGCGCTAGGTCGGCCTGCTTCATCGTCGGATTGTCGTAGATGTCGATGACGACGATCTTGGCGCCCCGCTCCTTGCGCGACTTTACCGCATGGCTCATCACGTTGACTTGGGTGGCAACCGCATTGGTGCCCCAGATGACGACGCAGTCGGCGCGGCCCATCTCGTGCGGATCCGGGCCGCGCAGCACCCCGGTCGCCATGGTGAAACCGGTCCAGGCGGGGTTTGTGCAGATCGAGGAAAAGAAGCCCGAATAGCGCTTCGCATGGCGCAGCCGCTCGATGGAATCACGCTGCACCCAGCCCATGGTGCCGGCGTAAAAATATGGCCAAATCGCTTCGCTACCGTCTCTTGCCTCGGCCTTGACAAAGGCATTGGCGATCTCGTCCAGCGCGTCGTCCCAGGAGATCTGCTGCCAGCGCCCCTCGCCCTTGGCACCGGCGCGGCGCAGCGGCTGCATCAGCCGATCCGGATGGTAAAGCCGCTCGGCATAACGGGCGACCTTGGCGCAGATGACGCCCGACGTGTAGGAATGGTCGTTGGCACCGCGCACGCGGCCGACCTTGCCATCCTCCGTCAGGTCGATCTCCAACGCGCAGGTGGAGGGACAGTCGTGCGGACAGGCCGTGTGGCCGATGCGGGATTTGGCGTGAATAGGGGTCGCAATGTTCATGGCGTTTGTATATTTCATGCCTTGTCCGGCCAAAAGGCATAATCTGGCCCATCGCAACAATTCATGCGGACTTCACTGACAATGAACTATCGGCATATCTACCACGCGGGCAATTTCGCCGATGTGCTGAAGCACGCGGTGCTCGCCCGCCTCGTCCGCTACATGCAGAACAAGGACAGGGCTTTCCGCGTCCTCGACACCCATGCCGGCATCGGCCTCTACGATCTCTCTTCGGAAGAGGCGCAAAAGACCGGCGAATGGCGAGACGGGATCGGCCGGCTCTTGGAAACCGAGCTGGTGCCGCTGATTGCCGGCCTGCTGAAGCCTTATCTGGCCGCCGTCCGCGAGCTCAATCCCGAAGGCGGCCTGCGGTACTACCCCGGCTCGCCGAAGCTCGCCCGCATGCTATTTCGCCCACAGGACCGGCTATCGGCCATGGAGCTGCATCCGGACGATTTTCAGCGGCTGCATCGGTTGTTCGAGGGCGATCACCATGCGCGCATCACCGAACTCGACGGCTGGCTGGCGCTCGGCGCGCATCTGCCGCCGAAGGAAAAGCGCGGCATCGTCCTGGTCGATCCGCCTTTCGAGGAAGACGGCGAATATGAGCGGCTGGCAGACGGCCTTGCCAAGGCCTGGCGCCGCTTTCCCGGCGGCACCTATTGCCTATGGTATCCCCTCAAGAAGGACGCACCCATCAAGGCTTTTCACGAGGCACTGCAGGCATTGGAAATTCCGAAGATGCTTTGCGCCGAACTGGCGGTCAAGAGCGATCGCGGCTTCACCGGCCTGACCGGCTCAGGGCTCATCATCGTCAACCCACCGTTTACGCTGAAGGACGAGCTACATGCCTTGCTGCCGGCTCTGAAGGATATGCTGGCGCAGGACCGGTTTGCCTCGCAGCGCGCCTTCTGGCTGCGTGGCGAGCAGTGATATTTCTTTCGCACATCGCACAGGTGATTCCATGAAACTTCTTTGCGCACCCGCGTCCCCGTTTTCCAGCAAGGTACGGATGGCAGCGCGCCATCTCGGCATCGAGCTCAACGAAATCCGTGTCGATACCAATGCTGGTCCGGCCGTGCTGATCGACAACAATCCGCTCGGCAAGATCCCGACGTTGCTGACCGACGACGGTGAAGCGATCTTCGACAGCCGCGCCATCATGCACCATTTCAACCGGCTGAAGGGTAAGAAGCTTTATCCTGCCAAGGACAGCAAGCGCACCGAGGCCGAAGTGCTGGAAGCGCTTTGCGACGGCACCAGCGAGTGCCTCCTGTCGATCGTCTACGAACGGCGTTTTCGCAATCAGGACAAGCAGCACCAGCCCTGGATCGACCGGCAGTGGACCAAAGTGAGCCGCTCCCTCACCCATCTCAACGCTGAACCGCCGAAGTTCGGCAAGAAGCTACATGGCGGGCATTTCGCATTGGCCTCCATGCTGGGCTATCTGCAACTGCGATTTGAGGGACAGTGGGAAGCGGACCACGCAGACCTGATCGATTGGGCACGCAAGTTCGAAAAGCATTTTCCGGACTATCAGGCGATGAAGCCACAAGGCTGACGCCGTCCGCTCAGCTCTGGCGGACACCGTCGATCTTCACGAAATCGACAAAGGCGCGCAAGGCCGTCGGCAACTGCCGGCGGCTGGGATAATATAGGAAGAAGCCGGGATAATACGGGCACCAGTCCTCCAGCACACGGATCAGCCGGCCATCCTGCAAAGCCGGCAGCGCAAGATCTTCGAACATGAAAGCAAGACCGGAGCCATTGATGGCGGCATCGAACATCATGTCGAGATCGCCGAGCGTCAGCGGCCCCTGTACCTCGATCTCCAGCTCGATGCCACCGCGTTCGAACTCCCAGCGATAATAAGTGCCGCTCGGGAAACGGTAGCGGATGCAGGGATGATCTTTCAGATCATGCGGCGTGAGCGGTTTAGGGAAACGTTGAAAATGTTCGGGCGAGCCGACGATCGCTGTCCGCTGACGAGGGCCGATGGCGATGGCGATCATATCGGCGGCGATGCTTTCTCCGAACCTTATGCCGGCGTCGAAACCGCCTGACACAGTGTCCACCAGCCCATCGTCGACCACAATCTCCATTTCGACGGCCGGATAAGCCCTTAGGAATCGTGACACGATCGGCAACAACACCATCTTGGTGGCGGGGCGTGGCGTATTGATGCGCAGCTTGCCGTAGGGCTGGCCACGGAATTTATCGAGATCATCGAGCGCATCGTCGATATCGAGGAAAGCCGGGCGGATACGCTCGAACAGGCGCTCGCCGGCCTCCGTCAACCCGACACCGCGAGTGGTGCGATTGACCAGCCGCACATCCAACCGCTCCTCGATCGCCCGCAGCGAATGGCTAAGCGCGGAAGCGGTCACGCCGAGCCCTACCGCAGCCTTGCGAAAGCTGCGGTGTTGGGCGATGGCCAGGAAGATCGCCAGATCGGCCGAACGGGTGCGTCGCATTGATGAAATTTTCTCAGTACTTTATGGAGGAGAAAGTAGATTATCTCAACTATGCCATCAAGCTACCTTTCTCCCGCAAACAAATTCCACCCACGGAATTTTAAACCCACGAAGGAGAAAGTCATGCGCGTTTGGTTCATTACGGGCGCTTCCCGCGGCTTCGGCGCCCTTATCGCCCGGGAAGCCCTCAATGTGGGCGACGCCGTCGTTGCCACAGCCCGCAATCCCGCCGGCCTGGCGGAGAAGTTCGGCAATCATCCGAATCTCCTCCCCGTCGCCCTCGACGTTTCGAACGAGGCTCAGGCCCATGAAGCCGCAGCGGAAGCGGTCAAGCGCTTCGGCAGGATCGACATCCTTCTCAACAATGCCGGCTATGGGCTCTTAGGTGCAGTGGAAGAGGCAACGGCAGAGGAAATCGAGAAGCTTTACGCCACGAACGTCTTCGGCCTGCTGAAGGTTACCCGCGCCGTACTGCCGCACATGCGCCGGCAGCGTTCCGGTCATGTGATCAACACGTCCTCGATTGGCGGCTACCAGAGCTTTCCCGGTTGGGGCATCTATTCCTCGACGAAGTTCGCGGTCGAGGGCCTCTCCGAAGCAATGGCGGTGGAACTGCAACCGCTCGGCATCAAGGTCACTGTCGTCGAACCCGGCTTCTTCCGCACTGACTTCCTTGACGAAAGCTCGCTCGCTGTCAGCCCGAGCTCGATTGCCGACTACAAGGACACGCCTGCCGGTGCCATGCGCGATTTCGCAGCCGGTCACAATCACGGCCAGCCCGGCGATCCGGCACGGCTTGCAAAGTCGATGGTCACGCTCGCGCATTCGGCCAACCCGCCGCTGCGCATGCCGTTCGGAACCGATACGATCGGCGCGATCGAGGCCAAGAATGCATATGTCGCCAAGGAGCTGGCCGACTGGCGTGAACTGGCCGCTTCCACGGATTTCCCGAAGGTCGCCACATAAATATGCGGACTATGAAACAGAAAAAGCCGGGGCACGAACCCCGGCTTTTTCGTCAGATTATGCCATCAAATTATTAGAACTTGACGCCGATACCGACCTTGACGCTATTCTCGTCGTATCCGCGCGAGAAGCTGCCGGAGTCGAGGTGGAAATCCTTACGACCGTAGTCCGTGAAGCGATATTCGAGACGAGCGGTAATGTTGTTGGTGATGAAGGTTTCAGCGCCGGCACCGACCGTGTAACCAACAGCCGTCTTGCTTTCAGACGAGGTAGCGTCCTCGAGCTTGTTCTGGCCGAGCGCCAGACCAGCCGTGCCGTACAGCATAAACGGGTTGAAGTCGTAGCCGATACGGCCGCGAACGGAGCCGTTTACACCGTTCTTGGCGGTGAGGCCGTTGCGGGTCGCTTCAGAGTCGGCATAGCCGAGGTCACCTTCAATACCGTATACGATCTGGCCCTGCTGCCAGTTGTAGCCGGTGAAAGCCGAGCCACCCCAAGCATAGGAGTTACCGTTGTGGTTGAAATGACCCATGTTGTAGCTGCCGGTGCCACCGATGTAGAAGCCCGACCAGTTATTGATCGCCGGCGGAGCCTCCTGGGCAACGGGCGGTTGCGGAACCTGTTCCACAGCGTCGGCTGCATGAGCCGCAGTGAAGCCGCCGAGAGCGAAGCCAGAGACCATGAGGGTCGCAATAAGAGTACGCATACTTTTCTCCTTTCAGTCCCGTGTTCTTCGTCTACTGTCCTCGACTTCGAAGCACCACGAGCAATTACTAGATGTCCCTCCCGGATCGACACTGAAATTGGAATGCAATTGAGGAATTCGAAGAGCTAAAATATGATATCATTGTGGCACAGAGGTGGCTGAATTTCGATGTTGCTTGACTGCAACAGACGAATTGTTAACCATAACCATTAATTAAAGCGTGTATACTTATCTATGTTGAAATATAACTGTAGTTTTACATAAGTTGATTGCGTCGCTTCGCGCTGCAAACGCACCTTTTCACATGGTGTATCGACGCCCTATATGAGCCCCGTTGGGTAATGGCGACGAAAAAGGCGACATCTTGAGCCAGGAAAAACTACGCACGGCGCTGATAACGGGTGCATCAAAAAGAATAGGCCGCGCAATCGCAGAGGATTTGTCGGCTAATGGCTTTGCGGTGGCGCTGCATGCCAATCAATCGCTCGCCGAAGCGATCGAGCTTGTGGCGAAATTGCGGCAGCAGGGCAAAAAGGCGGTTGCGATCAAGGCGGACCTGCAAAATTCGGCGGAAACATCGACGCTGATCGAAACGGCTGTTGCGGAGCTAGGACCGCTGGATCTGCTGGTCAACAATGCCTCCATTTTTCAGGGCGATTCCGCCGACCATTTCGACGCTCAAGCCTTTGACGCGCATTTTGCCGTGCATGTCCGCGCGCCTTCGATTCTTGCGGCGGATTTCGCGCGCCAGCTTCCGCAAGGTGTTCCAGGGCTGATCGTCAATATAGTCGACCAGCGCGTGTGGGCGCTAAACCCGCGCTTCTATTCCTATACGCTGTCGAAGGCCGCTCTGTGGACTGCGACCCAGACGATGGCGCAGAGCTTCGCACCACTCATCCGCGTCAACGCCATCGGCCCGGGTCCCACGGTGCGCAGCGTCCGCCAGACCGAAGAGGACTTCCAGGCGCAGATTGATGGGCTCATACTGAAGGCTGCGCCCGGGCTCGAGGAATTCGGCCGCACCGTCCGCTTTCTTTTTGACACGCCTTCGATCACGGGCCAAATGATAGCGCTCGATGGCGGCCAGCATCTTGCCTGGGAAACGCCTGATGTGGCGGAGAGCATGGAATGAACGGACGAAAGCTGCTCGATGGCGGCATTCTCTATGACGAATCAGGGGACATTGAAGACGACATCGAGGTGGAAGGCGATGCCGGCGCCTCCCCTGTTGTGCCCATAGACTGGAATGAGGGCGGCAAGAACGAAACCGGCCTTCGGGGCGCCGAATTGATCGCGGAATTCGTCAAGCGCCTGCCGAACAATCCGGGCGTCTACCGCATGTTCAACGAAGACGGCGACGTACTCTATGTGGGCAAGGCACGCAGCCTAAAGAAGCGCGTCGCCAATTATGCCATGGGCCGGGTGCATTCCAACCGTATCGCCCGCATGGTGCGCGAAACCGCCAACATGGAGTTCGTCACCACCCGCACCGAGACCGAAGCGCTGCTGCTGGAAGCGAATCTAATCAAGCGATTACGGCCGCGCTTCAACGTATTGCTGCGGGACGACAAGTCCTTTCCCTACATTCTCATCACCGGTGATCATCGGGCGCCTGCGATCTTCAAGCATCGCGGCGCGCGTGCCCGCAAGGGCGATTATTTCGGTCCTTTCGCCTCGGCCGGCGCCGTCGGCCGCACCATCAATTCGCTGCAGCGCGCCTTCCTGATCCGCACCTGCACCGACAGCGTTTTTGAAACACGCACCCGGCCCTGCCTGCTCTATCAGATCAAGCGCTGCTCGGGGCCCTGCACACGTGAAATCAGCGATGAAGGCTATGCGGAGCTGGTGCAGGAGGCGAAGGACTTCCTGTCCGGCAAGAGCCAGAACGTCAAGGCGCACATGGCGGAGGCAATGAACGCCGCCGCCGAAGACCTCGATTTTGAGCGCGCCGCCATCTATCGCGACCGGCTAGCTGCGCTGTCGCATGTGCAGAGCCATCAGGGCATCAACCCCGCCGGCGTCGAAGAAGCCGATGTCTTCGCCATCTATCACGAAGGCGGCATCTCCTGCATCCAGGTCTTCTTCTTTCGCACCGGTCAGAACTGGGGCAACCGCGCCTATTTCCCGAAGGCCGATCCGTCGCTTTCTGGCGCCGAGGTGCTGAATGCCTTCCTTGCGCAGTTCTATGACGACAAGCCGGTGCCTAGGCAGATCCTTCTGTCGGAGACGGTCGAGGAGATCGAACTGCTTGCCGCCGCGCTCAGTGAAAAGGCAGGCCACAAGGTCACGATCCTGGTGCCGCAGCGTGGCGAGAAGCGCGATCTGGTCGATCATGTCGTCGCCAATGCCCGCGAAGCGCATGGCCGAAAGCTTGCAGAGACCGCCTCGCAATCGCGGCTGCTTGAAGGCTTCAAGGAGACATTCCAGCTTCCCTACGTGCCACAGCGCATCGAAATCTACGACAACTCGCATATCATGGGCACGAATGCAGTCGGCGGCATGGTGGTGGCCGGACCAGAAGGATTCGTCAAAGGCCAGTACCGCAAGTTCAACATCAAATCGACCGACATCACGCCCGGTGACGATTTCGGCATGATGCGCGAAGTCATGACCCGGCGCTTCTCCCGCCTTTTGAAGGAAGAGGGAAAGCCGGATCGGAGCTCGAATACAGAAACTGCAGCCGCTGACGCAGCGGATCGGCCCTTCCCCGCCTGGCCTGACGTCATCCTCATCGATGGCGGCCAAGGGCAGATGACCGCCGTGCGCGCCATTCTCGAAGAGCTCGGCATTACCGACAGCGTCATTGCCATCGGTGTCGCCAAGGGTGTCGACCGCGATGCCGGACGCGAACGCTTCTTTGCATCCTCCCGCGAGAGTTTCACCCTGCCACCGCGCGATCCTGTGCTCTACTTCATCCAGCGCATGCGCGACGAGGCGCACCGTTTTGCCATCGGCTCGCACCGGGCCCGGCGCAAGAAAGAAATGGTGAAGAACCCGCTGGACGAAATCGGCGGCATCGGCCCCTCGCGCAAGCGGGCGCTGCTGCAACATTTCGGCACCGCCAAGGCCGTGTCGCGCGCGGCGCTCTCCGATCTGATGGCTGTCGAAGGCATATCTGAAGCCGTGGCGCGGCAGGTCTACAACCATTTTCACGAGGACGCCGCGAAATAAAAAAAGCTGGTCGCAAATTCCACGCAATGACGATGAAAAAACGGAAACAATATTGACGGTAAGGTCCTCGAACCGCCATCTAGGACATGATCCCCAAAAGTGCGGAACGGTTTTTGGATAAGATCATGCTAAATCAAATAGCTGAGACGAGATGACGCCTTAGGGACAAGGCCATTTTGGTCCAGTGAGACAACCGAAACGAAACGATTTCCATGGCTTCGCGCACATACAGCATTCCCAACCTGCTCACCTATGGCCGCATCCTTTGCGTACCGTTGATCGTCCTGTGCTTTTTCATCGAGGGCAAACTGGACAGCTCCGATTTCGCACGCTGGGTTGCGCTGTGGATCTTCATCATTGCCTCGATCACCGACTTCCTGGATGGCTACCTCGCGCGCATCTGGAATCAGACCTCGAATATCGGCCGCATGCTGGACCCGATAGCCGACAAGCTGCTCGTCTCGGCAATCCTGCTGCTGGTCGCAGCCGACGGCACCATCGCCGGCTGGTCGCTTTGGGCAGCCATCATCATCCTGTGCCGCGAAATACTGGTCTCGGGCCTGCGCGAATATCTTGCGGCGCTGAAGGTCAGCGTGCCGGTGACGCGCATCGCCAAATGGAAGACCACCGCACAGCTAGTGGCCATCGCTTTCCTCCTGGCTGGGCCGGCCGGCGACAAGGTGGTACCCTATACGACGGAGATGGGCATCGTCCTGCTCTGGGTCGCAGCACTGCTGACCATCTACACTGGTTATGACTATTTCCGCGCCGGTTTGAAGCATGTAGTGGATGAAGAATGATGACGAAGCTCGTCTATTTCGCCTGGGTGCGTGAAAGGATCGGCAAGGGTGAGGAAGAAATTTCGCTCCCCGCAGAAGTGATTACCGTTGGCGATCTCCTGAATCATTTGAAGACGTTAGGCGAGGAATACGAGACGGCGCTTCAATTTCCCGAGGCGATCCGCGTGGCCATCGATATGGAACATGCCGATCATGACGAGCGGATCGCCGGAGCCCGAGAGATCGGGCTGTTTCCTCCTATGACCGGTGGGTGATACCCATGGCTGCCGCGCTGTTTGTCAGGGTTCAAGCCGAGGATTTCGATCTTCAGACCGAGATCGACCGTCTCACCGATGGGCGGCGCGATATCGGCGCGGTCGTCACCTTCTCCGGTCTCTGCCGCGACGAAGGCGGAACGCTCGGCGCGCTGGAACTAGAACATTATCCCGGCATGGCGGAAGCGGAGATCACCCGCATTGCGACGCTCGCCATCGAGCGCTTCGAACTTGGTGGCCTGACCGCCATTCACCGCTACGGCAAGATTGCGCCCGGAGAAAACATCGTCCTCGTCGCGGCTGCCGCCTCGCACCGGCAAGCCGCCTTCGACGGCGCCAATTTCGTCATGGATTTCTTGAAGACCTCAGCGCCCTTCTGGAAAAAGGAACATGCCAAAGACGGCAAGGAAGGCGATTGGGTTTCGGCCAAGGACGCGGACGATGCCGCGCGGGCCAGATGGGCCGATGAAGAATAGGCTCTGGACCGCAATTGCTCTAAGGAACCACACGCTCCCGCCGGCTCAATACCAGCAGCAGGACAAGCAGCGAGAAGATTACGAAATCGCGCCAAAGGAACGGTCCGTAAGCACCCCACATGGTCTCGAACAGGCCAAGCAATGCCGCGCCGCCCGCCGACTTCAACGGATCGGAATAGCCGCCGACAGCGGCGATCATCAATACCTTCAGCCCGAACATCAAGCCGGCGCCGAAATCCATCGTGCCGTAATAGGAAGTCGCAAGCAGGCCGCAGAAGGTCGCGACCAGTGCCGAGGCAACATAGGCCAGGAGAAAAACGCGATTGGCGCTCGTGCCACAAAGCTCGGCGGCCAGCGCATCGTCCGTCACCGCCCGCCAGACACGGCCCCATCCGGTATATCTGAGGACATAGGCCCCGCCGAGGATCACGAGAACCATCAGCGCCGTGTTGATGAGCTGGATCTCGGTCAGTGTTACCCGGAAACCGCCGCTATTCCAGAAGACGATCATGTCGTTTAGGAAGGGCGGCAGCCAGATGCCACGCGTGTTGGAAGCCAGCCGCGCCGTTTCCATCAGTATGATCATCATACCAAGCGCTGCGACAATGATCGTGTTGGGCGATTTGCGTGACAGCGGCAACATGATCGAACGGCCGATGAGAAAGCTCGAACCCAAGGTATAAGCAAGCGAGATGGCGGCACCGAAGGCGAGGGCGGCCGGCAGAATGAGAAAGATCCTCGTGTAGCCGACGTCGGTAAACAGGACCAGCATCTGGCCGGCAAAGGCAAAAAGGGCACCATAGGTGATATCGGCCCGCTTCATCACACCGAAGGCAACGGCATAGCCGAAAGCCAGCGCCGCATAGAGTGCGGCGAGCGGAACGGCGTTCGCCAGTTGCTGCAGGAGATAGGCCATGGAACCTCCGGACGTCGGCGAATAATAACTAGTAAAATCGATTTTACCAGTTATAATTTCAAGCATGAGTTTTACCTGGACCCCACATCGATTTTCCGGCGGCGCATTGGCGCTGGACGTCGCCAACAGCGTGATCCTGCGCCATGACGACGAGCGGCGCACCGATCGTTTCGAGGCGCCGGGACAGATGGAGAGCTTTCCAAGAGCGGCAGTAAATTTCTGTGCCGAGCGGGCTTTGTTCGGCGATATACTGCCGGTGGGGCAGGAAAACAGATCCGACTTCATCGACTTGCGCGAGGCGATCGACGCATATTTCCGCGCCCGCATTCTGGATCGTAACGTAGATGGACTGCTGGCCGATTTGCTGGAGGCGCTGTCTAAGGTGATGCGAGGCGCCGCCTTGTCCGACGGGCTCGACGCCGCGACGGTGCATTCCACGCTGAGGCTGATTGCCATGCCCGATCCGGATCGCATGAAAATCTGCCGCAACTGCGGCTGGCTGTTTATCGACCGCAGCAAGAACAAGAGCCGGGCCTGGTGCGACATGGCGGTCTGCGGCAACCGCGCTAAGGCGAACCGGTATTATCGCCGCAAGAAGGAGGAGAGCCCACCATGAGAACCAAGGCGATCGTTTTGATGGCGGCAATTGCGGGCCTGGCGCTCGCCGGCTGCCAACGGCAGGCCGATAACGGCCCGACTGAGCTCAGCGGCCGGCTCTTCGTCTTCAACTATCGCGTCGCGAGCGCGAGCTATATGATTACGCTGAAGAAGATCGCACCAATCCCGGAAGGCACGACAGCAGTCGCGGAATTCGAAAACCCGATGGGTGGCGATCCGCTGGTGGTGCGCGAGAAGATCTATACGTTCTGGGACAAGATCACGCTCGAAAGCCCGGATCTGCGCTGCGTGCGCAAGGACCGCCCCTATTCCGTCTCGATCAAGCTGGTCGATGCGAGCGACAAGACGCTCCAGACCATCAAGACCGAAGTGAAATCCGATCTCGACCAGACCGTGCTGCCGACAAGACCGCTTGTCGTCGGCCCGAGCTATACGAAGAACCCGGATGTATTCAAGGCCGACGGCAGCGTTGACTATGGTCACGACGAGGCTTGCCCGGCATGATAAAGCCGGGGCGTTTGACCCCGGCTTTCTTCTGTTAATTCAATTGCTTCAGCGCGCAGGCTGAATGACTGATTCAGCCAACAATTTCGGTTTCGGAGAACCAGTAAGCGATTTCGATCGCCGCGGTTTCCGGAGCGTCCGAGCCGTGAACGGAGTTTTCGCCGATCGACAGAGCGTGGATCTTGCGGATCGTGCCTTCTGCAGCATTGGCCGGGTTGGTCGCGCCCATGATTTCGCGGTTTTTCAGGATGGCGCCTTCGCCTTCGAGAACCTGAACGACCGTCGGGCCGGAGGTCATGCCTTCGACGAGTTCACCGAAGAAAGGACGTTCCTTGTGAACGGCGTAGAAGCCTTCGGCTTCGCGCTTGCTCATCCAAACGCGCTTGGAAGCGATGACGCGCAGGCCATTGTCCTCAAAAATCTTGGTGATGGCACCGGTCAGGTTACGCTTGGTTGCATCCGGCTTGATCATCGAAAAAGTGCGTTCAATCGCCATGGGTCAATTCCTTGTCATCAGAGAAAAGTGGGCGGTGTTTACCCGCCCCACAGCCTGAAAACAAGGGGGATGCGCCAATTTCACGCTGCTGTCACAGTCTGGATGACTGATTCGGCGCGGGGCTGGCGGCGGCCGGCAACCATCAGCAAATTTCATGGGCATCAATCAGCCCTATCGACCCATTCGTATTCTAATCTTGCTTCGTTGCCCTAGGGGAGAGGTCGGAATGCTTAGACATTACAGAATGTTCGCGGACTACAATCGCTGGGCTAATGCTCTGCTTTACGATGCTGCCGCTGAACTCAGCGATGCCGAATACCGCGACGAATGCGGCGCCTTTTTCGGTTCGCTGCACGGCACGCTCAATCATCTGCTGGTCGGTGACCGCGTCTGGATGCACCGCTTCACCGGTACCGGAGAGGCAGCGAAGGCGTTGGACGTGATCTTGCATGACGATCTCAGGGACCTTCGCGTTGCACGAGAGGCTGAAGACCTGCGCATCATCCACTGGTTAGATACGCTCGATAGCGACGCGCTTGCTGCCGAAATCACCTACACACCCATTACCCGGCCAGGTACCATCACCCATCCGTTGGCGCCGGCACTCACGCATTTCTTCAACCATCAGACCCACCACCGCGGCCAGTGCCACATGATACTGACGGCAATTGGGAAGCCCTCGCTATGTCTCGATCTGATCTATTTCCTGCGTGGAGACGGTCAGCGCTGGATGTAAAGCTCAGCGTGAGCCACTATCCTGCGATACAGCCACGCGTTGCTCGATTGTCTAATTTTGCTGCAGGATCACATCGATATGATATTTCGTTCATGCCGTATTAACCCGAGAGCCTGCAGGTTGACGAGATATATCAGCCGGCAGGAAAAAGAGAGAAGGCATGAAGAGTTCGCAGGCGAGCGTTTCAGCATATCCCATCGGCCATGACGACAGCGAGGCAGCGACTGATCTCGAGATGATCGGCCACTATATGGCCAAGCTGAGGGTCAAGGCCCTGCCGCGCAACTACCAGCTTTTCCACGAAGCGCTCCACGGGTCGGATCGCAGGATCGCCAGCGAGATCGCTGCACTCGGCCCTGCCCCTTCGCAAGCCAGTCTCGACGATATCGGCCTGAAATATCGCCTCGTCAGCCATTGTGGCCTCGTCGCCCGGAAATCGGAGACCGATGCCGCCGAGATGCTGCGTGAGGTGGCCGATCAACTGGCCGAGGGGTTGATGAAAAAACAGAGATTCGCCCGCAAGATCGAGACGGCGCCGCATGCCACCGCCGCGATGGACAGCCTCAATGCGTTCCTCAGCAATCTGCTACTCTACGAAACCGAACTGACACAGAGGCTGAAGGACTGTGCCGGCTTGCCGCCTCAAGCAGGCGACAGTCGCGCCTAAGCGCTCTCCGGCTCTTGCCTTCGGCGCGGAGTTCGGCCAAAACCGCGCCATGATTTCAATTTCTGAGCTTTCCGCCCGCATTGCCGGCCGCCTCCTCATAGAAAATGCCAGCGTGACTCTTCCGGCCGGCACGAAGGCGGGGCTTGTCGGCAAGAATGGCGCCGGCAAGTCGACGCTGTTTCGCGTGATCACCGGCGATCTAGCCGCCGAAAGCGGCTCGGTCTCCATCCCGCGCAATGCCCGTATCGGTCAGGTGGCGCAGGAAGCGCCTGGCACTGAAGAGCTGCTGATCGAGATTGTGCTGAGGGCCGACAAGGAACGCACCGCCCTGCTCGCGGAAGCCGAAACTGCGACCGATCCTCATCGCATCGCCGACATCCAGACACGACTTGCCGATATCGGCGCGCATTCCGCCGAAGCCCGCGCTGCCAGCATCCTCGCTGGCCTCGGTTTCGACCATGAAGCACAGCACCGCCCCGCCTCCTCCTTTTCCGGCGGCTGGCGCATGCGCGTGGCGCTTGCAGCCGTGCTGTTCTCCGAACCGGACCTGTTGCTGCTCGACGAGCCGACCAACTATCTCGACCTTGAAGGCACACTGTGGCTGGAGGACTATATCCGCCGCTATCCGCACACGGTCATCATCATCTCGCACGACCGCGACCTCCTGAACACGGCCGTCAATTCCATCGTCCATCTCGATCAGAAGAAGCTCACCTTCTATCGTGGCTCCTACGACCAGTTCGAGCGGCAGAAGGCGGAGGCCGACGAACTGCAGATGAAGGCGAAGGCGAAGAACGAGGCGGCACGCAAGCACTTGCAGAGTTTTATCGACCGCTTCAAGGCCAAGGCCACGAAGGCGCGGCAGGCGCAATCGCGTGTCAAGGCGCTGGAGCGCATGGGCACGGTCGCCGCCGTCATTGAAGACCATGTGATGGGCTTCAGCTTTCCCGAGCCGGAAAAGCAGGCGGCCTCGCCGATCATCGCCATTAGCGGCGGCGCGGTCGGCTACGAGCCCTGCAAGCCGATCCTGAAACGCCTTAACCTGCGCATCGACGCCGACGACCGTATCGCCCTGCTCGGTTCGAACGGCAACGGCAAATCCACCTTCGCGAAATTCGTTTCCGGTCGTCTCAATGCCGAAAGCGGCGATGTGAAGCTGGCGCCGAACCTGAAGATCGGTTTCTTCGCGCAGCATCAGCTCGACGATCTGGTCCCAAACCAGACGGCAGTCGAGCATGTGCGCCGCCGTATGCCAGACGCGCCGGAGGCGAAGGTACGCGCCCGCGTCGCCCAAATGGGCCTTGCGACCGAGAAGATGGATACGCAAGTGAAGGACCTTTCTGGCGGTGAAAAGGCGCGGCTGCTAATGGGTCTTGCCGCCTTCGATGCGCCGAACCTGTTGATCCTCGACGAACCGACCAACCACCTCGACATCGACAGCCGCAATGCGCTGATCCAGGCGCTGAACGACTATTCCGGCGCCGTCATCCTGATCTCGCACGACCGCCACCTGATCGAGGCGACAGTCGACCGGCTGTGGCTGGTGCGCGACGGCACGGTTTCCAACTTCGACGGCGACTTGGAAGACTATCGCAGCCTCGTCGTCGCCAGCCCGAAGCCCAGGGACGACAAGGCCAAAACGAACTGTGCCGACGATTCCGTCTCCAAGGCGGATCAGCGCAAGCTAAATGCCGACCGTCGCGCCTCGCTCGCGCCGCTCAAGAAAAAGATCAACGAAATCGAATCCTTGACCGGCAAGCTGGAGAAACTGATTCAGGCGCTTGATGCGGAACTTGCAGATCCCGCTCTCTATGAAAAGACGCCTGCCAAGGCAGCCGAGAAAGCCAAACAGCGCTCCGACGCGGCGGAAAAGCTTGCCGCTGCCGAAGAGCAGTGGCTCGAGCTCTCGTCGGAGTATGAGAGCGGGATGGCCGGTTAGAATCGGTTAATTCCTAGGGCATCTCCACGCCAATCCTAACCGATCCTTAACCATAATCGGAAAAAATACGCCCAACATTCATTGCCATATATTGTTGAGCGATTCCATGCCTTACCGTCTTTTCCTGGCCGGCCTTGCCGTGGCCTTATCTCTTGCCGGTTGCGCCACAAAGCCGGGCAACGACGCGTCGTTGAAGACGGGTTATGCCGCGGAAGAGCCCCATCACAAGCGATTGAAGGCCAACGACCCCGTCGACATGGAGCCGACCAAATGGGCTGGCGCCGAGCTTGAAACCAGGGAAACGATCGATACCGGCAGCCCGCATCACCTAGCTGGACGCACGCTGGAAGTTGCCTCGCTGCGCGACCTCAAGCTCGCCGACAAGGAAGTCATTCTGAGCTTCGATGACGGTCCGGCACCGGGCAAGACCGAGCGTATCCTTGCGACGCTGGACAGATTCGGCGTCAAGGGGACCTTCATGATGGTTGGCGAGATGGCGCAAGCGCACCCGGCCACCGCCCGCAAGGTCTTTGCCGACGGCGACACCGTCGGCAGCCACACGTTCCGCCATCCCGATCTCGACAAGATGAGCTTCGACATGGCGATGGCCGAGATCGCCCGCGGCGAACACGCGGTCGCCAAGGTCATCGGCACGGATGTCTCCTTCTTCCGCTTCCCCTACCTCGCCGATTCCAAGCGCCTGCGCACCGCGGTCGCCATGCGTAACCTCGTCGTCATGGATGTGGATATCGACAGCAAGGACTATTTCAACTCGACGCCATCTGCTGTCGTCGCGCGCACCATGGATCAGCTGCACAGGCGCGGCCGCGGCATCATCCTGATGCACGACATCCACCAGCGCACTGCTATCATGCTGCCGACCCTTTTAGCGCGCCTCGAAAGAGAGGGCTACAAGGTCGTGACGCTGAAGTACAAAGGCACCTCGGTACCGACAACCAATCTGGTTGCCGAGGCCAGCATCAGGGATACGCGCTGAGGTCGGGATAAACCTCCGAAAACTGTGAGACCTAGTACATTCGGGGAAGCCCTGTTGCTTCCCCGAATGTATTTTGATTTGATTATATATGATTCACTTCATCAATGGCGTATCAGGTACCTTATGAATCTCTATCTCGAGCATGCCGACGATCCACTGACCCTGCAATTCGTCGCCGAGAGGGATGCACAATCTGAGCAGGTGCTGATGACGCCCGAATTCGAGGCGGATAGTGCGGCGATCAAAGCGCTGATAGAGCGTGAAGACCGGCTGATCCAGGCGGTACGACGTGGCAAGTGGCTGTTCGACTTCCATCGCAGCCCAAATCACCCCCTCGGCATGTGGTTCCGGCTGCCGGCCGATCTCACCCCCTTGCCTAGCGCGCCCTGGGAGCCGATCTTCGATCTCGATGCGTTCTGCGCGGCAGAGAACAAGCTTTGGCTTTGGCGCGGCGCGATCACCTGCCCCTGGGAGCCGACGCGGGTACTGCTTTGCCTCTCAGACGGCGGTTCCGATCTTGGGCGTCTCCTGGAGTTCGATTGCGAAGCCAAGAGCATCGTCGAAGGTGGCTTCGACACGCCGCCAGCGCGTTGCCATGCGACCTGGCTCAGCCGGGACGAGATTGCCTATTTCGGCTCTATCGACCGCCTTTCCTCGACGCGCTCCGGCTGGCCTCGCGTCGGCCGCCGGCTGAAGCGCGGCCAACTGCCGTCGAAGGCACCCCTGCTCTACGCGACCGCCGATACCGACGTCTACGGTTCGTGCCTGGTCTTCGATCCGGTGCTTGCCGGCATTGCAAAAAAAGGCATGGCCAAACCGATCCGCCTGTTCATCACAGGCCATCAAATCGGCAGTTCCAGCGTTTTCGTCAAAGAGCAGGATTTTTCACTGCGACGCATCGATCTGCCGAAGGATATCGATGTCCAGCTCAGCTATTTCTATTGCCTCTGGCTCGCCAAGACCGATGAGCGCATACCCGCCGGCAGCCTCGCGATACAACCCTTGCCGCCCCAGGCCACAGACGCCGGCGCGGAGGCCATGCGCGTACTGTTCGTGCCCGGCGAACGTCAGTCAGTGGCGCAATTCCTACTGATGCGCGAATGGTGTGTGTTCGTGGTTTCGGACAACCTGCGGCCGCGCCTTTTCGTCTTTGATCTGACCAAGACGGATGCGGCGATCCAAGAAATCGCGCTACCGGCCGATGTCCAGACGGTGACGGTCTGGCCGCTTTATTCCGATCTGCATCTCGGTGATGACACGCTGCAGGTCTACGGTGAAGGCTTTCTACAGCCGCCCTCCTGCTATCGCCTGGACCTTGCCGACCGCAGCAAGCCGCTTGAACTCGTTCACACCGCAAGTTCGCCGGCCTATTTCGATACCGACGGCATGACCTCCGAATTGCTCGAAGCTACTTCCGAAGACGGCACGAGGGTGCCGTACCGGCTGGTGTTGCCAAAGACGTGGGCCGAGGGCGAACTGCCAGTGCTGATGTACGGCTATGGCGGCTTCGATTTCTCGGTCCGTCCACAGTATTCCGGCGTCATCGGCCGCTGGCTCGAACAGGGCGGCGCCTATGTACAGGCCTATATCCGCGGCGGGGGCGAGCTCGGCCCGAACTGGCATCGCGCCGCCAAAGCCCATGGCCGTCACAGAGCCTTTGCCGATTTTGTTGCCGTTGCCCGCGATCTCGTCGCCCGCAGCTACACCAAGCCGTCGCGCATCGCCTGCAATGGCGGCAGCAATGGCGGGCTCCTGACCGGTGTGATGCTCACGCGCTATCCACGCGACTTCGGCGCCGTCTGGTGCCAAGTGCCGGTGCTCGACATGACGCGTTTCCATGTCTTCCCGGCCGGCCAGGCCTGGATCGATGAATATGGCAATCCAGACGATCAGACGGATCGGGACTACCTGCTTTCCTATTCGCCGCTGCAGAATCTGAAGCCGGCGTCGGAGATCAGCTACCCGCCGATCTATATCGAAAGCTCCAGCAATGACGACCGTGTTCATCCCTCGCATGCACGGCGGTTTGCTGCACGCATGGAGGATCTTGGTCATCATCCACTATTCCACGAATTCCACTCGGGTGGCCATGGCGGCGACGGCGCATCGACACAGCTCGCGGCGCGTATAGCGCTAGGCTACAGTTTTCTTCGGGAAACGATCGTGAAGCCGCGCGACATCTAAATATTTAGGCAGCCGCGAATATGTACGATTGCGCGTCCAGCCAGGCGTTGGCCGGAGATGTTGAACATCTTGCGGACGACGGCGTTTTAGGCGTTGACCAGCACGGCACCCAGTGGATCGCTCGCAATTACACTTGCCCGGCCTTGCCCACCTGCTGCTTTCTGATAAAAGATCATACAAATAATCATACTAATCGAGAGACACCCCATGTCCCCCATCAACCTCGCGATCGTCGGCGTCGGCAAGATCGTCCGCGACCAGCATCTTCCGTCCATCGCGAACAATCCGGATTTCAAACTGATCGCCACCGCAAGCCGCCATGGCACGGTCGACGGCATCCCGGCCTTCATATCCATCGAGGCCATGCTGGACGCGGTTCCCGGGATCGATGCCGTCTCGCTCTGCATGCCACCGCAATACCGCCACGAGGCCGCCTACAAGGCTCTCCAGACCGGCAAACATGTCTTCCTGGAAAAGCCGCCGGGCGCGACGCTGAGCGAAGTGGCCGATCTCGAGACGCTCGCCAAGGCGAAGGGTGTTTCCCTGTTTGCCAGCTGGCATTCGCGCTATGCACCTGCTGTCGAAGCCGCCAAGGCCTTCCTCGCCGGGACGACGATCAAGAGCGTCCGTGTCATCTGGAAGGAAGACGTCCGCCACTGGCACCCGAATCAGGAATGGATCTGGCAGGCCGGCGGCCTCGGCGTCTTCGATCCCGGCATCAACGCGCTGTCGATCGTCACGCACATCTTTCCGCCGCTTTTCCTGACGGGCGCAGTCCTGGAATTTCCCGAAAACCGCGATTCTCCGATCGCTGCCGACCTGCATTTCAAAAGCGCGGAGGGTTTGCCCGTACACGCCGAATTCGACTGGCGCCAGACCGGCAAGCAGAGGTGGGATATCGTCGCCGAAACCGAGGCCGGCCAGATGGTGCTCTCCGAAGGCGGCTCGAAGCTTTCCGTGAACGGCGAATTGAAGTTCACCGCCCCCGAGGCGGAATATCCTTCGCTGTACCGACGCTTCGCCGAGATCGTCAAAGCCGGCACGTCGGATGTCGACCTCGCACCGCTTCGCCACGTCGCCGACGCCTTCATGCTCGGCAAGCGCAAGTTCGTCGAGGTTTTCTACGACTAAACCCCATAAACCATGAGATGCGCCGCGCCGAATGTTAAACTGGCGCATCTTCATGGATGAGGAGATATGTCGTGCCGTCGGAAAGCGAGGAGAGTTTCGGGCAGGGTGTGAAGCACAAGCTGGTCACGCTGGCCGCGCCGAAACGCCCAGTGGCAGGAGGCCTATTCGCAGGAAGAAGCCGCCATCCGCAAGGTGCTCGGCGAACTCGCACTCGATATCCAGCATTTCGGCAGTACGTCGATGGCGGCCATCAAGGCCAAGCCGATCATCGATATCGCGTCGGCGTCAGGCGTTTCGACGATGGATGGAAGCGCTCGGCTACGACTACGCCGGCAACGACATCGTACCCGACGATCATATTTTCGGACGCGGCAGCAAAGGCGAGACGCGTACCCATCTCGTACACATCGTCGAATATCGCGGCGCCAATTGGACCCGTTTCATCCTGTTCCGCGACAGGCTCCGCGCCCGATCCGATCTTGCCCAAGCTTACGAGGCATTGAAGATCGGGCCAGCCGACGAATATACCGACAATCGAGCCGCCTATACGGAAGCGAAGAAAGCGTTTATCGATGAAGTCGTTGCGGCGTCTTTCGACTGAGCCTTGTCTTGACCCCAGTGGGGACAGAGAGGAATGATTAGGCCTTCTTCTCCCAACGCCCCTCCTGGGTCTGCTGCCAATAGGTGAGATTGTGCCCCTCGCCCTTCAGCTTCTTCCACTGCGCTCGGGCGCCTTCCAATTGTTCCTGATCGTAGCCGTCGAACATGAAGACGACACGCTGATAGGTCTCGATGGCTGACGCCTCGGCACCGTCGACGAAGAAGCGGACGGAGGCCCTGTTCGGGTTGTCGGGCGCGACGGTCAGCAACACCGGCTGCTTGTCCGGCATCTCGCTTTCATCCGTGCCGTGCGGTAGAAAGCTGTCCTCGCGATAGGTCCAGAGATGGGCGTCAAGCGAATCACGCCGCGCCGGCTCGCGCGTCTGGATGGCAACCTGCCAGCCGCGCTCGACACTTTTGTCGATCAGAGGCGGTAGGGCATCCTCCAGCTTCGATTCGGTCAAGTGATAGAAGAGAACGTCGGTCATGCCGTCCCTTCTATCTCAAATACCTTCGTAGGTCACGATTCGTAGTTCGCGCGAACGAGCTCATCGAGGAGTCGCACGCCGAAACCCGAACCCCAGGATTGGTTGATCTCATCCTGGATCGAGCCCATCGCCGTGCCAGCAATGTCGAGATGCGCCCACGGCGTTTCCTGCACGAACCGCTTGAGGAACTGCGCGGCAGTAATCGAACCGGCATGTCGGCCGCCGGTATTCTTCATATCGGCGAACTTGCTGTCGATCATCTTGTCGTAGTCCTTGCCGAGCGGCATGCGCCACAAGCGCTCATTGGTGGCAAGGCCGGCGGCCGTCAGCTCGTTCGCCAGCTTATCGTCATTGCAGAACAGGCCGGCATGCAGATTGCCGAGCGCAACCAGAATGGCACCGGTCAGCGTCGCAAGGTTGATCATGAACTGCGGCTTGAAGCGGTCGTTGCTGTACCAGAGCGCATCGCAGAGAACGAGCCGGCCTTCGGCATCCGTATTGATCACCTCGATCGTCTGGCCCGACATCGAAGTAACAATGTCGCCCGGACGCTGGGCATTGCCGTCGGGCATGTTTTCGACCAGGCCGATGACGCCGATGGCGTTGACCTTGGCGCCACGGGCGGCGAGCGTGTGAATAAGGCCCGTAACGGCGGCGGCTCCGCCCATGTCACCCTTCATGTCCTCCATGCCGGCGGCCGGCTTGATGGAAATGCCGCCGGTGTCGAACACCACGCCCTTGCCGATGAAGGCGACCGGCTTATCCTTCGGCTTGCCGCCCTTCCATTGCATGATCACCAGGCGCGGAGGACGCACGGAGCCCTGCGCCACGCCAAGCAGCGCGCCCATGCCGAGCCGGCGCATCTCACGCTCCGTCAGGATCTCCACCTCGACGCCCAACTTTTCCAGCGTCTTAGCTTTGGCGGCAAACTCTACCGGACCGAGAACGTTTGGCGGCTCGTTGACGAGATCGCGAGCCAGGATAACGCCGTCGGCGATCGCTTCCGATGCAGAAAAGAGCTTTTTTGCGGCAACGACATTCGAGGTGACGATCGTAACCTTGACGGTCTTCTGCGCGCCATTGTCTTCGTCGTCTTTCTTTTTTGTTTTGTAAGTATCGAAGCTATAGGCCCGCAGCAGCATGCCAAGAGCGAAATCGGCGGCCGCCTTGGCGCCGACCTCGACACCAGGAACGTCGACAAAGATTGCGACCTTGTCGACATTGCGGATTTTCGCGGCCGCTCCGCCACCGAGTTTCAGCCAATCATGCGCATTCAGATCCTTCGCCTTGCCGGTGCCGATGACGAAGATTCGATCGACTGGCGAGCCCTCGGGCGCCACGATATCAAGGCTGCTCAAACCCTTGGCGGTGAAACGGGCGATGCGCGCGGCCTTGGAGAAGACATTCGCCGGATCGGCGCTCTCAGCCCCCGCCGGCATCTCGCTGTCCGTGTCTTTCAGTAGAATGGCCAGGCCACCATTCAACCGAACCGATTTGGCAAAGGAAATCTCGAATTTCACAGACATTTCTGCTCCGATAACAAGCGTCGTGCAAATTAGAATTATACACTTTCGATCATTCAAGGTTTCCTCATCAAATACAAGCTTTTGGCGAGACATTCCGCGAAGAAACACCCCCGCCACATTCAAATCACTGTCATCTACGGCCTCTAGGCTAACAACTCAGCTACTAGGTGCTGCGGCCCGGCCGGTGCGATCATTTATCGGGAAGCCACATTGATCATAGATTTCAGCAGCTTCGATCGCCGGGATCGTTTCCCCGAAATCCTCCGACCGCGCTCGGCGGGAGATGCCTTTGTCGTTCTCTTCTGCCTCTGGTGGATATTGCTCGGGCTGTTTTCGCTTTTTCCGCAGATCGATCTTGCCGTCGCCAATATGTTTTTCCTGCCGGAGCCTTGCGCCATTCCCGCGAGGATTGGCCAGATCTGCGGCATTTTCCCTTACGGTGACGACCCGCACATGCGCCTGCTCAGGGAGATTTTCTTTCAGGCTCCCTATCTCGTTGCAATGACACTCTGTTGGATGCTGGTCCAGTGCTGGCAGCAGCACGGTGCAACCTTCAGAACGTTAAGGGCCCGCAATCTGAAGATCGCGCTCGGCTCGCTGCTCCTCGGCCCTGTGCTGATCGTCAATCTCTGGCTCAAGGCCTTCTCAGGCCGTCCGCGGCCTCGCCAGACCGATCTTTTCGGCGGCGCACTTAATTTCGTTCATGCCGGTTCCTTCGCCGGAAAATGCGTGAGCAACTGTTCCTTCATTTCCGGCGAAGCTGCCGCCGCCGGTTGGCTGTTTTGCCTGATCTTTATCATTCCACAGCCGGCGCGAACGGCTCTTGCTCTGCCGATCGCAGCCGTTTCGATTCTCATCGCAGCCCTCAGAGTGGCTTTCGGCGGCCACTTCCTATCGGACGCCGTTCTGGGCTGGCTTTCCTCGCTGGTTGTATTTTCCGCTCTTCTGGCTCTATCCCAAACGACACACAGCAGAAGAATTTCAGAAAATTAACGAATTTTTTGCGAGTGGGTTGTCGCCAAAAAAACTCAAACAGCGTAGAGGAGGGTGAATCTCTCTGCCGGCTCGCACGGCGGGGTGTTGCGTTTAAGGGCCGGCATGAAGTTATTCGAAACATATATCGTACGGCGTGTCGGCATGATGTTCCTGGTAGCTCTGCTACCGGTGCTCGCGATCATCTGGACGACCCAGGTGCTGCAGCGCATCAATCTCGTGACCGACAGCGGCCAGTCGATTGGCTCGTTTGCTAAGCTTGCGACTCTCATCCTGCCGACGATCATTCCCGTGGTCCTGCCCTTTGCGTTGGTGATCGGCATTACGCAGACGCTGACTGCGATGAACAGCGATTCGGAACTGACCGTCATGGAGGCGGCTGGCGCGCGGCGCAGCATCATCATCCGCCCAATCATGATTCTCGCGATCGCCATCAGCGTTTTCTCTTTCGTCGTCGGCAATGTGATCGAGCCGAAGGCCCGCGTTGCGGCCCGCGAGATGGTCGCCGAAGCTTATGCCGACTTGCTCTCGACCGTTATCGAAGAGAAGAATTTCAGGCGAATCGAAGACGGGCTTTACGTGCAAATCACCCAGCGCCTGTCGGGACGAATCCTGAAAGGCCTCTTCGTGGTGGATTCGCGCGATCCTGGTTTCGACCTCATTTATTATGCCAAGGAGGGCGCCGTCGATCCGAGCGGCACTTCGCTGCTGATGAAGGATGGCGAAGTCCACCGCAAGACGCCGGACGGCAACGTCTCCGTCATAAATTTCGACTCCTATTCCTTCGATCTTTCCGATATGACGCAGAGCCGCGGTCAGGCAACGCTGCGCGCCAGCGACCGCAGCCTCGGGTTTCTGCTCAATCCGAATCCGAACGATGCGGATTACAAAGCAAAATCAGGCGACTATCGTGCCGAGTTGCACCGGCGTCTCAATGACTGGGCGCTGCCGGCAATCTTTGCTCTGATATCGCTGGTCATTGCAGGCGATGCGCGATCTCATCGTGAAGCGCGCTTGCACCCGATGGTTTCGGCACTCACCATCGCCTTCGCGCTGCGCTGGGCGAATTTTTACGCGGTAAATCAGATCGATAATGCACCCATTTTCATCGGCGTCCTCTATGCGGTCAACATCGCCACGGCTCTGATTGCCATTGCTCTGCTGTTCAGGAACAGGAAGATGTCGATGCCGGCGTCGATCCGCAACCGCGTCAGCAACTGGCGTCAGAAGATTCAGGATCGCATGCCGGTGGCGCCCGACAGCTCGAATGGGGATGGCGCATGATCTTCAGCACGCTCGGCCGCTACTTCTTCATGCGTTACGTCATCACCACCTTTTGGTTTTTCCTGGGCGTGATTTCGATCGTCTATCTTGTTGACTTTAGCGAGACCGCAGGCCGGCTCGCCGGCCTTCCCGGGTACACGGTCAGTGTCGGCTTGCTGATGACGGCCGTCAGATTGCCGTTCATCCTGCAGCAGACGGTGCCGTTTATTGCGCTCTTCGTCGGCATGACAGTGTTGATCGCGCTCAACCGGCGTCGGGAACTCGTGATTGCCCGTGCGGCCGGCATCTCCGTCTGGCAATTCATGACACCCTTCGTGATGGGCGCCTTCTTCGTCGGCCTTCTGACTATGTTCGCCCTCAATCCGGTCGCCGCATGGGGACAACGGCAGGCGGAAACGATGGAAGCCGATCTGCGCGGCGATCCGTCCTATCACAACAAACTCTCGATTCCGTGGTTGCGCCAATCGGACGGCAAAGACGACGTCATCATTGGCGCCAAGGCCATTCTCGACAACGGAACGACGCTGGTGAATGTCGTCTTTATCCACTTCGATTCACAGGGGAATATCGTTCTCAGGCAGGACGCGCAGTCGGCTAAATTGGAAGATGGTTACTGGCTTCTTAATGGTGTCGTCGAGCGCCGTCCCGGCGAAATTCCCGATCACAAGGGTACAACCAAGGTCCGTACGAATCTGAAACAGGATTTCGTCTCCGAGCGTTTGGCGCAGCCGGAAACCATTGCTTTTTATGATCTTTCTAATCGAATTGCGATTGCAAAGTCGTTTGGCATCTCAACCAAGGCTCTCGAGACGCAATTTCACTCGCTGCTGTCGCAGCCATTCCTCCTGGTGGCAATGACGCTGATCGCAGCAACCGTGTCTTTAAAATTCAGTAGATTCAACCAATCGCGCTCCGTGATTCTGGGTGGAATCCTCTCAGGCTTCGTGCTTTATGTTGTCACCGTGCTTGTAAAAGCATTTGGGAGCAGCGGAGTGGTTCCTCCTTTCGTGGCGACATGGATACCCGTGATCGTCGCTTTGGCATTCGGAGCAACGATCCTGCTTCATCAGGAGGACGGCTAAGTGGCGGCAGGCAACCGCGAGAGTATCAGGAAATTTGTCGCTGCCCTCGTCATGGGCGCGGCTGCATATGCATTTGTCATGAGCCCGGTCGTAGCTTACGCCCAGGACAACAATAATAACGCCGGCGCTGGTGCTGCGACCTCTCCCATCAAGGTCAAAGTGCCGGAAAACGCCAAGCTGATCCTTTCGTCAAACGAATTGGTCTACAACAAGGATACGCAGATCGTTACCGCAAGCGGTGCGGTCCAAATCAACTATGGCGGCTATAAGATGGTCGCACAGAAGGTTGAATATAATCAGAAAACGGGGCGGATGACGGCAATCGGCAATGTCGAGCTGATCACCCCGGACGGCAATCGCATGTACGGCGACAAAATGGATGTCACCGACAGCTTCTCCGACGGTTTCGTCAACGCCCTGCGCATCGAAATGCCTGACAATACCCGCATGGTCGCCGAAAAGGGCGAACGTGTTGGCGGCACCCAGTTGATCCTGACAAAGGGGGTCTACACTGCCTGCCTGCCCTGCTCTGAACAGGGCCGCGCGCCGCTGTGGCAGGTCAAGGCGCAGCGCGTGGTGCAGAACGGCGTAACACATACCGTCCGCCTCGAGCATGCGCGTTTCGAGCTGTTCGGCCAACCGATCGCTTACGTTCCATGGATCGAAGTTCCCGATAATACCGTGAAGCGCAAGTCCGGCTTCCTATTTCCGTCGGCCAGCATCTCGCAAAATCTCGGCTTCGGCCTGAAGGTTCCTTATTACTACGTGATCTCGCCGAGCATGGACGCGACGGTCAGCGCCACCGGTTATACGAGCCAAGGCTTGATGCTGGAAGGCGAATTCCGGCAACGCTTTGAAAACGGTACGCATATTCTGCGCGTAGCCGGTATCAATCAAATGAGCCCCGGGCAGTTCACAGCCGGCACCAGTGACGCTGAACACAAGGCGCGTGGTGTCATCAATTCGAAAGCCGATTTCAGAATCAACCCACGCTGGACGTTTGGCTGGGATGTCATGGCGCAAAGCGACAATAACTTTTCGCGCACTTATGGCATACAAGGTCTTAGCCAGAGCACCCACACGAATGACATCTATTTGACGGGTCTCGGCAAGCGCAATTTTTTCGATATGCGCGCCTTCTACTATGACATTCAGGATGCCGACAATAACAGCACTGCTGAAAAGCAGCAGGCGGTCGTCTATCCGACCATCGACTATCACTATGTCGATCCGAAGTCGGTATATGGTGGCGAACTATCCGCGAACATGAACTTCACGCACCTATCGCGCGATAAGGCCTCGGTGCTGGATAACGTCAACAATCTCGGCGACGCGAGCCTGAACGACCGCTTTCTCGGCCTTCCCGGCAGCTATACGCGCCTCAGCACGGAATTGCAGTGGCAGCGTACCTTTACCACCGATCAGGGTCTGGTTCTGACACCGCTGCTCGCAGCTCGCGGCGACGTCTACGGTCTCGATATGGATTCGCCCAACTCGTTGGGTTCGTCCTTCAGCTATCCCGGCAACTACGATACCAGTGACTATGCCACGCGTGGAATGCTGACGGCCGGCCTCGAGGCCAAATATCCCTTCCTCATCACGACCAGCGACAGCTCGCATGTGTTCGAGCCGATCGCGCAGATTTACGTGCGCCCGAACGAGACGCTTGCCGGGCAACTGCCGAACGAGGACGCGCAGAGCTTTGTCTTCGATGCGACCAATCTCTTCGACCGCGACAAGTTCTCCGGCTATGATCGCATCGAGGGCGGCACGCGCGCCAACCTCGGCTGGCGCTATACCGGCAGCTTCGATAGTGGCTACAAGCTGCAGAGTATCTTTGGTCAATCGTTCCAGCTTGCCGGGCGCAATTCGTTCGCAACGGACGATCTGGTCGCCGCCGGAGCGGAATCGGGGCTTGAAACCACCCGCTCCGATTATGTGACCATGTTCGGCCTTACTACGCCGCAGGGCATCTCGCTCTCGACGTCCTACCGCTTCGACGAAAAGGATTTCGCGTTCCGACGCGGCGATACCCAGGTCGGATTTGCGAACGACACCTTCCAGACGTCGATGACCTACACCCATATCGCCGCTCAGCCGCAATATGGCTTCACCACGGATCAGGATGAAATCCAGGGCCGCGCGCAGATCAAATTTAAAGAATATTGGTCTGTCTTCGGCACGGTCAGCTACGATCTCAACGACAGCCAGATCACCCGCCAGGGTATCGGCCTGTCCTATGCGGACGAATGCACGATCTTCAGCATCTCCTTCCTCGACAAGAAGGATACGACGAACCAATCGGGAAGCGACTGGTCTATCGGTGCTCGCATAACGTTCCGCACGCTCGGCGACGTCAATCTTGGCAACGTCCAGGAAGCAACGTTCTGAACAATCAAATCGCAAAAAGGCCGGCTTCGAAGCCGGCCTTTTTGCTTTGAATCGTTTCGCCATTCCCCCGCGTCATTGTTTCGCCGCAAGGATTTTGCAATTCGTCGTGCTTGTTGTAGATATCAGCGCAAATTTACCGTATTGCGCCAATGGCGTCCCAATGTGACGCGGTGCGGACAAGGACCTTTGGGAAGGGGTAATTGATGTTCTCTGGAAAGACACCGAAGCGCGCTGTGCTATTCGGCGCCGTAGCGATGGTCGTGGCCACCTTTGCCATACCAAGCAGCGATGTTGCCTTCGCGGCAAGTGAGGTGAAGGTCGTCGTCAACAACACGGTGATCACATCAGGCGATATCTCCAAGCGCGTCAACTTCCTGAAATTGCAGCGCCAGAAAGGCGACCTCAATAAGCTGGCACAACAGCAGCTCGTCGATGAGACGCTAAAGCGTTCGGAAATCGCCCGCGTGCACATGTCGGTCTCGACGACAGACGTCGACAACGCGTTTGCCCGCTTCGCCGCCAGCAACAAGATGTCACCCCAGCAGCTGAGCCAGATCCTGGACAAGATGGGTGTCGGCGTCGATCACTTCAAAAACTACATCGCCATTTCCATGAGCTGGCCGCGTGTCGTCAATGCCCGCTTCGGCGCGAGCGGTGGTCGCATGTCGAATGACGACCTCGTGACGCGCATGACGGAAAACAAGACGAAGCCGGTGACGACGGAATATTTCCTGAAACAGATGATCTTTGTCGTCCCGACCGCGAAGCGCAACGCGATTCTCCCCAAACGCAAGGCCGAGGCGGAAGCCTCAAGGGCCAAGTTCCCCGGTTGCGATCAGGCAAAAGTCTTCGCTGCAACCATGCATGATGTTTCCGTCCAGGATCTCGGCCGCGTCCTTGCACCCGACCTTCCGGAGGCTTGGAAGCCCCTGCTTGAGAAGGCAAAGGGCAATACGACCGATGCGATCGTGACCGATCGCGGCATCGAATATGTCGCGATCTGCTCGCAGCGCCAGGTGAACGACGACGTTGCCGCAGCCGCGGTCTTCCGCGCCGAAGATCTCGGCAAGGCGAATGCCCAGGGCGTTAGCGCCAACGACAAGAAGTATGTGGACGAACTGCGCTCCAAGGCGCAGATTCTCTATCGCTGATCGTCCGATGCCCTCGCGCTCTTCCCGCCCCCTTGCACTCACGCAAGGGGATCCAGCGGGTATCGGACCCGACATCACGCTCGCCGCCTGGCTTCGTCGCCGCGAGCTTGATTTGATGCCCTTCCTGTTTCTCGGCGACCCAAAAGTACTTGCGGCGCGAGCGCGCCAGTTGAACCTGACCGTGCCACTGCGGGAAGCGGATGCATCGACTGCCTCTGATGTCTTCGCCGAGTCCCTGCCGATATTGCCGATCGCCGCCGGCATGGATGTGATTGCCGGCGCACCGCATCTCGTTACGGCCAAGGCGACCATTGCAGCCATCGAGATGGCGGCCTCGCTCAGCATGAAGGGAGATACCTCGGCGGTTGTGACAAATCCCATCGCCAAATCGGTTCTTTACGACGCGGGCTTCGGTTTTCCCGGACATACCGAATTTCTAGCCGATCTTGCGACACGGGCGACAGGCAAGCCGGTAATGCCGGTCATGCTGCTCGCTGGGCCGAAACTGCGGGCAATTCCGGTCACCATCCATATTCCTTTGAAGGATGTGCCACAGGCGCTGACCTCGGATCTCATCGTCGAGACCTGCCGGATCACCGACCATGACCTCAGAACTCGTTTCGGCATCGCAAAGCCGCGACTTGCCGTCGCCGGCCTCAATCCGCATGCCGGCGAGAGCGGTGCCATCGGCAAGGAGGATGAGGACATCATTCGGCCGGCGATCGCGGTGCTGCGCAATGAAGGCATCGATGCCTTTGGCCCCCTGCCCGCCGACACGATGTTCCACGACGATGCCCGCCGTCGCTATGACGTCGCTGTGTGCATGTACCATGATCAGGCTTTGATTCCGGCCAAGGCGCTCGGCTTCGACGATTCCGTCAATGTTACGCTCGGCCTCCCTTTTGTCCGCACCTCGCCGGACCATGGCACCGCCTTTGGCATCGCCGGCAAGGGCGTCGCCAAGGAGGACAGTCTCGTGGCAGCCCTCAAGCTGGCGAGTGAGATCAGCCGCCCAATCGAAAGCAATCGCTGATGGCCGCGCTCGACGGTCTTCCACCGCTTCGCGAGGTGATCCAACGCCACGGCCTCGATGCACGCAAGGCGCTCGGCCAAAACTTCCTGCTCGATCTCAACCTGACACAGAAGGTCGCTCGCACTGCCGGATCGCTCGGCGGCGTCACCGTCTTTGAAGTCGGACCGGGACCAGGTGGGTTGACGCGTGCCATTCTGGCCCTCGGAGCCGCCAAGGTCATTGCCGTCGAGCGCGACCCACGCTGCCTACCGGCGCTGGCCGAGATCGCCGATCACTATCCCGGCCGGCTGGACGTCATCGAGGGCGATGCGCTGAAGACGGATTTCGCCGCGCTGGCGCCGACGGGTGCGGTCAAGATCATCGCCAACCTGCCCTATAATGTCGGCACGCAGTTGCTGGTGAATTGGCTCTTGCCAAATCAGTGGCCGCCCTTCTGGCAATCGCTGACGCTAATGTTCCAGAAGGAGGTCGGCCAGCGGATCGTTGCCGACGAGGATGACGATCACTATGGCCGTCTTGGCGTTCTCTGCGGCTGGCGTGCGAATGCGCACATGGCCTTCGACGTGCCGCCGCAGGCCTTTACGCCGCCGCCAAAGGTAGTCTCGACGGTCGTGCACCTCACGCCGAAGGAAAACCCGATCCACTGCTCCGTCGACAAGCTGGAAAAGGTGACACAGGCCGCCTTCGGGCAACGGCGCAAGATGCTACGACAGAGCCTGAAGCCGCTCGGTGGTGAAGCGCTGTTACAGAAAGCCGATATCGACCCTCAGCGACGCGCTGAAACGCTCTCCGTCGAAGAGTTCTGCCGGTTGGCGAACTTCCTTTGATCGCAGCTCAGAGCTTGGGCGTTTCTTCCAGCAAGCCACGAACGAAATCGAACATTCCGTGGCGACGGTCGCGGCGCAGGCGCTCGGCCTTGACGATGGACTGAACCGCATCGAAAGCAGCAGTCAGATCGTCGTTGATGATGACGTAGTCATATTCGCGCCAATGGGCGATCTCGGCCCTGGAATTCGCAAGCCGCGTTGCGATCACCTCTTCGGAATCCTCAGCGCGGCGGTGCAGGCGCGATTGTAGCTCCGTCATGGTGGGCGGCAGAACGAAGATCGACACGACATCTGCGGGCATCTTTTCCTGCAGTTGCTGTGCGCCCTGCCAATCGATATCGAAGAGCATATCGCGGCCCTCTGCCATTGCAGTTTCTACTGGCTCGCGCGGCGTGCCGTAGAAATTGCCATGTACCTCCGCCCATTCGAGCAACGAGTCGGAATCGCGCAGGCGCTCGAATTCCCGCAGCGAGACAAAATGATAATGTATGCCGGCAATCTCGCTCGGCCTCCGCTGCCGCGTCGTGACGCTGACGGAAAGACCGATCTGCTTGTCGGTCTCCAACAAGGTGCGCGCGATCGTCGATTTCCCCGCGCCCGAGGGCGAGGAAATAGCAAGCATCAGCCCCCGGCGGGCAATCGAAATGGATGTGGATGTCGCCGGTTTCATAGCTACTCCAAATTCTGGACCTGTTCGCGGAACTGGTCGATGACCACCTTCAATTCGATTCCGGCGGCGGTAACCGCCGCGGCATTCGACTTCGAACAGATAGTATTCGATTCCCGGTTAAATTCCTGTGCAAGGAAATCGAGCTTGCGTCCGACCGGGCCGCCCTTGGCGATAAGATCACGAGCCGCCGCCACATGCGCTTTGAGCCGGTCTATTTCTTCGCGCAGATCGGCCCTGGTGGCGATGAGCGCGGCCTCGGCATGGAGCCGGTCACGGTCCAGGCCGGAAGTCCCGTCCAGAAGCATGGCAACTTGCGTCGCCAGCCTTGCAGCGATCTCCTGGGGAGAACGTGACGGGTCGCGCTCCACCGTCGCCGTCAGCGTCTCAATGACGGCGACGTGGCCGAGCAGGATTTGGCCGAGCGCCTGCCCTTCCCGACGGCGCATATCGCTTAGATCGACGAGCGCGGCTTCGAGACCAGCCATGATGTTCGAATCGCGGGCTGCAAGCGCTTCTTCGCCTTCCTCGGCTTCCTTGAATTCAACCAGGCCACGAATGGCGAGCAGCGTGTCCAAGCGCAGTGGTGCTGGATCGATGACGCCGGCGAGCTGGCCGCGCAACGCCAGCACCGTCGCTAGCGCATCCTGATTGACGACCGCTTCAACGCGGCTTTCATCGACGGATAGGGAGAGGCCAACCTGCAGATTGCCGCGCGAAAACCTGTCGGTGATGAGCTTGCGTACATCGGTTTCCACACGCTCCAAGCCCGGCGGCAGGCGCAGACGCAAATCCAGACCCTTGCCGTTGACCGATCGCAGCTCCCAGGCCCAACGCGAGCGGCCGCTCGATCCCTCGCGCCGGGCAAAACCGGTCATGGACTGCAATAGCATGCAAGCCTCCGATAGTTCTCGTCCAAAATCCTTTCAAAATCAGAGGATCATAGACCATGCAACGGTGAGACTACGCCGAGCGCCCGATCGAAAGCACGGCGCAGCAGAGATTAGTTCGTCTTCTTTTTTTGTTGTACGCCGGAAGGGCCAGCGGCGGCAGCACCGTTGTCATCCGGCTGACCGTCAACCGCGATCGCGCTCGGATCCTCTCCCTTTTCCGCAACGATCTTGCGCCAGCGCTTGACGTTGGCGTTGTGATCTTCCAGCGTCGCGGCGAAGACGTGGCCGCCGGTGCCGTCAGCAACGAAATAGAGGTCCTGTGTCTTCCAAGGGTTCGCCACTGCGTCGAGCGCATCCTTACCCGGATTGGCGATCGGCGTCGGCGGCAGGCCCTTGATGAGATAGGTGTTGTAGGCCGTTTCTTTCTTCAAATCCGATTGGAAGATCGGGCGATCGGCCGGCTTGCCGTCGCCACCGAAGAGCCCATAGATGACCGTCGGATCGGATTGCAGGCGCATGCCCTTGCCGAGACGATTGAGGAAGACGGACGCCACATGGGCGCGCTCATCCGCAAGCCCGGTTTCCTTTTCAACGATCGACGCCAAGGTGACCAGATCGCGCTTATTCGTCAGCGGCAACGACTGATCGCGCTTCTCCCATATTTCATCGACAAGCTTTTCCTGCGCAGCCTTCATCTGATCGATGATTTCTGTGCGCTTCGCGCCACGTGTGAACTTATAGGTATTAGGTTCAAGGCTGCCTTCCGGCGGCAAGGCCGAGGGCAGATCGCCTTCCAGCACCGGGTCAGCCTGCAGCTTGTTGAATATTTGCCGCACGGTCAGCCCTTCCGGCAAGGTGACCGAATAGAGGATCGACTTGCCGGATTTCAACAGCTCCATGATATCCTTCATGGAAGCGCCGGCCTTGATCTCGTATTCGCCGGACCGCAGTGTCTCGCCGTTGTGGAGATAGGTTGCCGTCAGATAGCGGAAGATGCGGGCATCGGTGATGATGTTGCTGGCTTCGAGCCGGCTGGATATCTCGGCGAGGCCAGCGCCGTTGCGCACGATGAAATTGGTGTTGGTCGTCAGCGGCCCGGGGCTCTGATAGGCGGAGATGGCGTAGTAGGTGCCGACGATTGCAAGAACGATCACGAAGACGACCAGCGTCATCAGAAAGTTCAGGAAAATCACCATCTGGCTGCGGGCTTTGCGAGAACGCTTCGGCGGATCCGGAACACGCTCCGGACGCAGAGCTTCATTGGCCGATTTCGGGATGATCGGCCCTTTCTGCCCGTTCGGAGTTCCGTTGTTCTGGTTCGTATCGCTCACCGGCAATTCCTTCATTTGTCTTCGCCTGCTCTTTGACCAAGCAATGCGGCAAAAAGCAGGTTCAGAAGATAAAGCGGAGCCTAATGAAGATCCGCTTTCGACCGATCAGACGCTACTGCGTCACGTCCCGTGCGACACGCGAGGGACGCAATAACATTCAAGGATGGCACATGGCCCTGCCGCAAAGCACTCCCTGCTTTTCGGAATTACGCGCTGTTTTTATGCCTCATAACGACGCAGAACAAGTGATGCGTTCGTACCGCCGAATCCGAAGGAATTCGACAGTGCGACATTGATGTCCCGCTTACGAGCCTTGTGCGGAACGAGATCGATGGCCGTCTCCAGTTCCGGATTATCGAGGTTCAACGTCGGCGGCGCGATATTGTCTCGAATGGCGAGTGTGGAGAAGATCGCCTCGATCGCACCAGCTGCACCGAGGAGATGGCCGGTTGCCGACTTGGTCGACGACATGGAAATCTTGGACGCAGCATTGCCAACCAGCCGCTCGACAGCGCCGAGTTCGATCGTGTCAGCCATGGTCGACGTGCCATGTGCATTGATGTAATCGACATCTGCAGGCGTCAGCCCGGCGCGCTTCAGGGCCGAGGTCATGCACCGGAACGCGCCCTCGCCGTCTTCTGACGGCGCGGTAATGTGATAGGCGTCGCCGGAGAGGCCATAGCCGACCACTTCGGCATAGATCTTGGCGCCACGAGCCTTGGCGTGCTCCAGCTCTTCCAGAACGACGATACCTGCGCCCTCGCCCATGACGAAGCCGTCGCGGTCGCGGTCATAGGGGCGCGAAGCCTTGTGCGGATCGTCGTTGTGCTGCGTCGACAACGCCTTGCAGGCGGCAAAGCCGGCGAGCGCGATACGGCAAACCGGGGCTTCTGCGCCGCCGGCGACCATGACATCCGCATCGCCGAGCATGATCAGGCGGGCCGCGTCGCCTATCGCATGGGCGCCAGTGGAGCAGGCGGTGACGACGGCATGGTTCGGGCCGCGCAGCTTGTGGCGGATCGAAACCTGGCCGGAAACGAGATTGATCAAACGCCCCGGAATGAAGAAGGGCGAGATCCGCCGCGGACCCTTGTCGCGCAGCGTGTAGCCAGCCTCGACAATGCCTTCCAGGCCGCCAATGCCGGAGCCTATCATGACGCCGGTGGCGATCTGGTCTTCGTCGGACATCGGATGCCATCCGGCATCGTTCAGCGCCATATCGGCGGCAGCCATGCCGTAAATGATGAAAGGATCGACCTTGCGCTGTTCCTTCGGCTCCATCCAATCGTCGGCATTGAACGTGCCTTCGCTGCCATCGCCGACCGGAACGCGGCAAGCAATCTTCGCCGCGAGATCCTCGACCTCGAATTCCGTCACAAGACGCGCGCCGTTGTGTCCAGCGATCAAGCGCGCCCATGACACCTCCGTGCCACAGCCCAAAGGTGATACCATGCCGGTACCCGTGATAACGACACGTCTCATCGCCCGCAGACCCCCGTCTTTTTATCATGTCATGCGTATGAATATGGACCGTCCGACCTTGCCGGACGAAATAGGGCGGACTCAGAGAGCCCGCCCTTTACAAAGCGCAAATAATTAGGCCTGGGCCTTTTCAATGAACTTTACCGCGTCGCCAACCGTCAGGATCGAGTCGGCAGCGTCATCGGGGATTTCAACGCCGAATTCTTCTTCGAAGGCCATGACCAGTTCGACGGTGTCGAGCGAGTCCGCGCCCAGATCGTCGATGAAGCTTGCGCTTTCAACAACCTTGTCGGCGTCAACGCCAAGATGATCAATAACAATTTTCTTTACGCGTTCTGCGATATCGCTCATGTCGGTTTCCTCGACCTTATTTATGTCCTGATCAGAATGCCGTCTGACATCCCTACCCTGTTCAAGCCTGCAGCGCTTGTTTTGGCGCCGCTGGCAAACCCGTTCAACCCGGTCTTGAGATAAGGCCCGGCCGCCGTACACGCGGCCCAGTCCGTCTGCATTTGCGGGACGACTGAACACAGTCATGGCCCGCTTAACACGGTTTAAGTCTGTCGCAAAGCCAGAAAATAGCCGCTTCCAGGTTGCTCAACATGCTATTGGAGGGAAAGTTGCCCCCAACAGACTTTTCCTTTTTCAGATCATTGCCATGCCGCCGTTGACGTGGATCGTCTGACCGGTGACATAGCTCGCTTCCGAGGAGGCCAGATAGGCGACGGCGGACGCGACTTCGGCGCCGCTGCCCATTCGCTTCATGGGAATGGCACCCATGATCGCTTCCTTCTGCTTGTCGTTCAGCTTGCCGGTCATGGCACTATCGATGAAACCGGGGGCGACGCAATTGACGGTCACATTGCGCGTCGCGATCTCCTGCGCCAGCGACTTGGTAAAGCCGATCATGCCCGCCTTGGACGCGCAGTAGTTGGCCTGGCCGGGGTTGCCGGTGACGCCGACGACGGAGGTGATGTTGATGATGCGGCCATACCGACGGCGCATCATCGGATGGGTCAGCTCCCGGGTCAGCCGGAAAACGGCGGTGAGGTTGACTTCCAGCACGCTGTCCCAATCCTCGTCGCTCATGCGAACGAACAGGCCGTCCTTGGTAATGCCGGCATTGTTGACGAGGATGTCGACGCCGCCGAGTTCCTCCTCTGCCTTGACGCCGAGTGCCTTAACCTCATCGCGATCGGAAAGGTTAGCCGGAAAGATCTTGACGCGGTCGCCAAGTTCGGCAGCCAGGGCCTCGAGCTTCTCGACGCGCGTGCCGTGCAGGCCGACGATGGCGCCCTGCTTGTGTAGCAGCCGTGCGATCTCTTCGCCGATACCACCGGAAGAGCCGGTTACCAGGGCCTTGCGGCCGGTCAAATCAAGCATGTGAGTTCCCTCGTTCCAAATTGTTGTATTAGCCAAGCAGGCTGGCGAGCGCGGCGTCGATATCGGCGGTCGAATTTACCGCAATGCCGGTCACCGATTTGTTGATGCGCCGGGCCAGGCCGGTCAGCACCTTGCCGGCGCCGATTTCATATAATGTTGTTACATTGTTAGCGGCAAACCATCCCACTGTTTCGCGCCAGCGCACCTGACCCGTAACCTGCTCGACCAGCAGATCGGCGATTGTGGCAACGTCCGTCACCGGAGCCGCGCGAACATTGGCAATGACCGGCACGACCGGATCGGATTTCGCAACCTCAGCCAAAGCCGCGCGCATAGCCTCAGCGGCGGGCGCCATCAGCGACGAATGGAAGGGCGCGGATACTGGAAGCAGGATGGCACGCTTGGCACCCTTGGCGGTTGCGAGTTCGGTAGCCTTTTCGACCGGAGCCTTCTCGCCTGAAATGACGATCTGACCGCCGCCATTGTCGTTTGCGATCTGGCAGGCACCGATGGCCGAAGCCTCGGCGCAAACCGTGACCACGTCGGTGTGTTCCAGGCCGATAATCGCCGCCATTGCGCCCACGCCGACCGGAACCGCCGCCTGCATCGCATTGCCGCGAACGCGCAGTAGCCTCGCCGTATCGGCAAGCGAGAACGTGCCGGCGGCACACAACGCTGAATATTCGCCGAGCGAATGACCGGCAACATAAGCAACCTTGTTCTTCAGATCGAGACCCCTCGCCTGGAGAACGCGCATGACGGCGATCGATACTGCCATCAATGCCGGCTGCGCATTCGCAGTCAGCGTCAGCTTGTCTTCGGGGCCATTGAAGATGATGTCAGAAAGCTTTTCACCAAGCGCTTCATCGACTTCCTCGAAAACGGCGCGCGCTTCGGCGAAATTGTCCGCGAGATCCTTGCCCATGCTGACGGTCTGGCTACCCTGGCCGGGAAATGTGAAAGCAATAGTCATTATATCAAGCTTCCTTCGGGGGTCGTTTCGCTTCCCAATGACATTGTTGGCGGTGGAGTCAATAGCGCAAACCCTGCAGTCACTGCCTTTTGCAGATGGGAGAAGCGTCGATTTTCTTCTTGCGTTGGCTCCTTTCCCGCCTAGATTTCAGCGACTCTTCCTATAGGACTTTTCCTGCCAGCCTCAAGGTTTTCCCATGAAGTATAAGAATTTAGGCCGCACCGATATTTCCGTTTCGCAGATCTGTCTGGGTACGATGACCTGGGGGACGCAGAACAGCGAGGCCGAAGCGCACGAGCAGATTGATTATGCGCTCTATAAGGGCATCAATTTCTTCGATACGGCCGAAATGTATCCGACGACGCCGGTCGGACCGGAGACACAGGGCCGCACCGAGGAATATATCGGCAGCTGGCTGGAAAAGACCGGCAAGCGCGGGGATATCGTTCTCGCCACCAAGGTCGCCGGCGCCGGCCGCGACTATCTCCGCGGCGGCCAGGGTGCAGATGCCGCAAATATTCGCGCTGCAATCGACAGTAGCCTGAAGCGACTGAAAACCGACTATATCGACCTCTATCAGGTGCACTGGCCGAACCGCGGCCATTTCCATTTCCGCCAGAACTGGCGCTACAACCCCTTCACCCAGGACCGCGAAAAGACGATCGCCAATATCACCGATATCTTGGAGACCATGGGCGAGCTGGTGAAGGTCGGCAAGATCCGCGCCATCGGCCTTTCCAATGAAACGACCTGGGGCATCCAGAAATACCTGACGATCGCCGAGCAAAAGAACCTGCCGCGCGTCGTCTCGACACAGAACGAATACAATCTGCTCTATCGGCACTTCGATCTCGATCTCGCCGAGCTGTCGCATTACGAAGATGTTGGTCTGCTCGCCTATTCGCCGCTCGCCGGCGGCATTCTCAGCGGCAAATATCTCGGTGGCGCACGTCCGGTCGGCTCGCGCGGCTCTATCAATACGGACATCGGCGGCCGCTTACAGCCGCTGCAGGAACCGCCGGTGAAGGCCTATCTGGAGATCGCGGCCAAATATCATCTCGATCCGGCCAAGCTGGCGCTCGCCTATTGCCTGACCAAGCCATTCATGACCTCCGTCATCATCGGCGCGACCTCGATGGCTCAGCTCGAAACCGACATTGCTTCGGCCCATGTCACGCTGCCGGAAGGGGCGATTGCCGAGATCGAAAAGGTACACCGGCTCTATCCGTGGCCGATGTAGTCTCTGGTGAATGCGCCTTGCCGCCGCCGCAAGGCGCAACGACTGCAAGACAACCTTGCGAGGCCGATGGCATCTGCGCCGGCGCGTAAGCCGATCTTGTCCGTCGGCACGAAGGCGGCCGAACGCGCCGCAAAATATGACCCCTGATGTAATTGAGACGCGTCGTACTGGCGCGTAATTTCGGGACATCTCCACAAGAGATAAGCACCAACGAGAGAGAACAGACATCAAGCGCCGGCGGTTTCGCCCTGGCGGCTCTAGCCTCTTGTTGTCCTAAGCAACACATTGGGAGACAGACTATGAACGAGATGATTTTTACGAAGCGTGAAACGCCGGACTGGCTGTTGGCCTTCTGGAGGGAGATTGACGACAAGACCTTCGGCTCCGGCTTCGAGTGCTTCGCAGACGATGCTACCGCCAATTTGGGTATCGCTGAATGGAAGGGCCGCGAGACTATCCGCGAAAGTCTGCGCGCTTTCATCGACACCGGATTTACCGCCCTTCATGATGTGACCGAATATTGGGACGGCGGGTTCCTCAAGGTCTTCCGCGGCTTCGTTACGATGACCCCTGACGATCCGAACCACGCCGTCGTCAAGCCCGTGATGACGCACTTCTTCTACATGGACGAGGCTGATCACACCAAGGTGCGCCACTGGTTCGGTTCCGTCGGGCCGGTGCAATTCTAACCGTCCTGTGCCAGACGTAAGATGTCCTAGGCATAGCCGGCAAGGAGGTCCTTCCATGACGATCAGCAACACAGCGATATCTGTCTCGAAACAGCTCGGCCCGTTGCTGCGTCACTGGCGGGAGGTGCGCGGCAAAAGCCAACTCGACCTTTCGATGGAGACGGGCGTTTCGCAACGCCATATCAGCTTCGTCGAAAGCGGCCGCAGCATTCCGAGCCGCCAGAGGCTGCTGACCGTTGCGGAGGCGCTCGATGTGCCGTTCCGCGAACGCAACACCCTACTCCTCGCCGCAGGCTATGCGCCGATCTATTCGGACGATTCCTGGGAAGCGCCGGAAATGCAACCTGTCGCAGATGCGCTGCGGCGCATGCTGCGTCAGCATGAACCTTTCCCCGCGATCGTCATGGATCGCTATTGGAACGTTCTGTTGTCCAACACCGCCGCGCCGCGTTTCTTCAACTGCTTCGTCAATATGGAAACGCGCAAGTCGCCGCGTAACCTGCTGCATCTGATGTTCGACCCCGCCGGGATGCGCCCCTTCATTCGCGACTGGCCGGAGACATCGAGAAGCTTGCTGGCCCGTGTCCATCGCGAGTCTATTGGCCGGGTCGTTGACGAAAAAACCCGGGAGCTGCTCAAAACACTGCTCGCCTATCCGGATGTCGATGTCGACTGGAAAGCGCTCACCGCACCCGCCGGAACACCCGTCATTCCTCTGGTCTTTGTGAAGGACGGCAAGAATCTCGGCTTCTTTTCTCTGATAACGACAGTCGGCACCCCTATGACCATCGCATCGCAGGAGCTCAGGCTCGAATGCATGTTCCCGAAGGATCAGCAGACCGAACGGCTCTACGCAGAAATGATGAAGGATGCGCCGATGACAATATTTCCTGCGGATCATTATTGGGATTGCCCAGAATGACACCGCTTTTCAGCCGTAGCGAACATCGAAGTTCGAACGCTCAACGCCGCAATGTCATCGCAGGCACGCCGTTTTTGAGGGCATGCCGGCGCCTTCATGCTGTTGCATGAGGACGTTCCGCGATAGGATGCGCCTGTCCATTCTCCGCCTCCGGTAAGGCAGGCCACGCAACCAAAGGAGAGACTGATGCCAGAGCCCCTCGTCGTCCGCCAAGAAAGACGCATCCCGGCGCCACCAGCCGCAGTGTTCGCCCTCTTGACCGATCCGGAGAAAATTCTGCGCTGGATGGGAACGGAAGCACAGATCGAGCCGAAGCCCGAGGGGATTTATCTCGTCAACGTCACCGGCGCTCGCTTCGCTCGCGGTTCCTTTCGCGAGGTGGTGCCCGTGCATCGCCTGGCCTATAGTTTCGGCTGGGATGGCAGCGAGGCGGTTCCGCCGGGATCGAGCCTGGTCGAGATCGACCTCATCGAGCAACCGGATGGAACGCTGCTGCGCTTGACCCACACGGGATTGCCCAATGCCGAACAATGCGCCGGCCATGCGGAAGGCTGGGCTCACTATCTCGGACGGCTGGCCGAAGCTGCAGCCGGACGCAATCCGGGTCCGGACCCAATGGCTGGCAGAAAATAACCGCTTTCTGCTCCCGAAAATCGCCGACCTTGAGCCGGCTACAGTGCCCAAGCGCAACGGCTGTGGTCCAACGACGTCGCTGTACCTTTCATTGCAAGCCTATGTGCCATCGCCACCGCAGATGACAGCCTTCGACGGCCATGGCATGATCGAGGCATGGATCTGCCCGCCCCTCTTGCCTGGCTGGTTGACGAGGCAGGAGCCTCGCCCGCCCCTGAACGGTTCCTGGCCGAGCTCGGCGGGCGGCTGCTGGCCGACGGCCTGCCGCTTGCCGGAGGATTCCTGTCGCTCGCAGTACCGCATCCGATCATCGCCCGACGCATTTGGCTATGGCGGGCCGAAACCGGGACGGTGATCGAGTCGCTGGGCTTCGCCGGCAGTCCACCCAGCCAGGCCGGGCACGACTGGTTGACTGGGATAGGCCCGGTGCACGAGGACATAGTCGGCACGGCGGCGGACAGCCCGGTGCTGGGCTGGGCCGGGACTCGGCCATTCGACCCCGTCGAGACCGGCCGGCTGGGCCAGGCCGCGCGCTTCGCTGCGGCGCCCTTGGCGGCCTTGGCCGCGCAGGCGGCACTGGCGGCGCTGCTCGAGGCCTATCTTGGCCGGCGCAGCGCCGCCCGCGTACAGGCCGGCGCGCTGCACCGAGGCACCGGGGAAACGATCCGCGCCGCACTGCTTTGCGCCGATTTGCGCGATTTCACCGCACTGTCCGAGGAGACCGAGCCCACGGCGATGATCACGGCCCTTGATGCCTGGTTCGACCGCGTTGCCGGGGCGGTGCACGCTTTTGGGGGCGAGGTACTGAAGTTTATCGGCGACGGGGTGCTGGCGATTTTCCCGGCCACCGGCGCGCCGGGCGAGGCCTGCGAGGCGGCGCTTCGCGCGGTCGCCGCCGCCCGTGCCGGCATGGCCCATCTCGATACGGTGCGGCAGGCGCAGGGGCTGCCGCCGCTGCCTTTTGGTGCGGCGCTGCATTTCGGCGAGATGCTCTGGGGCAATATCGGCGCGGCTGACCGGCTGGACTTTACCGCAATTGGCCCCGCGGTCAATCTGGTCAGCCGGCTCGAAGGGCTATGCAAGCCGCTTGGCCGCAGCGTGCTCATCTCGGGCGCGGTCGCGGAGCAGACAACGACGGCTTTACTCCCTCTGGGCGAGCACCCATTGCGCGGTATCGCCGCCCCCTGCACCGTCTTCACTTTGCCGGATGATTGAGCCGGCCGACGGCGGGCAAGGCCATGATGTCCGAAGTCAAACAGCGCAATTTACCTCCTCCCCTTGCCTTTCCCGGAAAAATCCGTATAAGCCGCCCTGTTCGCAACCCGGTCTTCTGGCTGGTGGCTGAACGGAGGGCCGGTTTTCTTTTTTGAAAATCGTTCGGAACGGAAGCGTTCCAGCCTCCCGTGTCTCCGCTCTCGACCGTCTCGGAAACGCTTTTCTTGCTTGGGTTATCCCACTCAGGAGCAGTCGTTGAGGCTTAGCCGCCGAATATCGGGTTCAGACCAACGCAAGAAAGGCAAAGCTATCCATGGCTCTTTATGAACATGTATTCCTTGCCCGGCAGGATATTTCCGCTCAGCAGGTCGACGCCCTCGTAGAACAGTACAAGGGCGTTATCGAAGCTAACGGCGGTAAGGTCGGGCGTATCGAAAACTGGGGCCTCAAATCCCTCACCTATCGCATCAAGAAGAACCGCAAGGCTCATTACGCCCTGATGGACATTGATGCACCGGCCGCTGCCGTCCAGGAAATGGAACGTCAGATGCGCATCAGTGAAGACGTCCTGCGTTACATGACGATCGCTGTCGAAAAGCATGAAGACGGCCCGTCCGCCATGATGCAGAAGCGCGACCGTGACGACCGTCCGCGCCGCGATGGCGACCGTCCGGAGCGCAGCTTCGGCGATCGTGGTCCGCGCCCGGATCGTGGTGACCGCGAAGACCGTCCGCGCCGTCCGCGCGAAGACCGCGTATAAGGAGTTCTGAAAGATGTCTGAAGTTTCCTCCGCACCGGTCCGCCGCCCGTTCCATCGCCGCCGCAAGACCTGCCCATTCTCGGGCGCCAATGCGCCGCGCATCGACTACAAGGACGTTCGCCTCCTGCAGCGCTACATTTCCGAGCGCGGCAAGATCGTTCCGTCCCGCATCACGGCCGTTTCCCAGAAGAAGCAGCGCGAACTCGCTCAGGCGATCAAGCGCGCCCGTTTCCTCGGCCTGCTGCCCTACGTCGTCGCCTAATCGCGACCGACGCGCTGTAATTTAAGGGAAGGCAGTCATGCCTTCCCTTTTCCCTTCCGCGGTGGGCGCGGATCGGAACCTTAAACCCCATGTTGGGGACGGCTTTCAGACCAGAGTGTCGGAAGCATCCTCTAACTGCTTGATACGAAGCAGGACAGCGACGTGAAACAGATGAACCCGAAAGTGCTGGCCATCGGCGCCCTCGCCGGTCTTACCGCCGCCCTACTTGTGTATGGCGCGACCGTACAGCCGTTGATGTTCATCCTGTTCGGTGCGCTTTCCGCCCTTCCAATCCTCATTGTCGGCCTCGGCTGGGGCAACATCGCGGTCATCACCGCCGTCGTAACGGCCGGAATTGTCGGCGCTGCCGGCTATTCGCTGCCATTCGGGCTGTTCACGGTCCTGCTGGCATTGGTCCCGGCCTGGCTCAGCCACCTGGCCAACCTTGCACGTCCGGCCTCCGAACTCGGCGGTCCGGATCATTTGATGGCCTGGTATCCGCTATCGGACATCATGCTGCATCTCTGCGGTCTGGCGACTGGCGTCATCATCATCGTCGGCGCGATCATGGGCTATGGCACGGAGCTGATCGGCCAGGTCGTCGATCTCTACGTCACTGTCATGAAGGATCAACAGCCCACGCTGGCGCTCGACGCGGAGGCGATCGCGAGAACGAAATCCTTCATGCTCTACGCTGTTCCCGTCGTATGGGGCATCGTCTGGGTCCTGATGCTGCTGGCCGCCTACTACATCGCCACCCGCATCGTTGCAGCATCGAGCCGCAATCTGCGTCCGCGCGAAGATATCCCGTCGGCTCTACGTATGAACCGGAATGCAATCTTCGTTTTTCTCGTCGCCATCGTCGCGCTCTTTTTCGGCGGCATCCCGGCATTGATCGGCGCTGCCGCTTTCGGTGCGTTCAGCGCCGGCTTTCTCGTCTCCGGCTTCGCGGCACTCCACTACCGCACGCGTGGCAAGGACTGGCGCTTACCAGTGCTCATCCTCTGCTACCTGACGTCGCTGATGCTGACGTTGCCGGCCTTTGTCATCCTCATTCTCGGTCTGTCCGATACGCGCAAAGCGATCGCTCTGACCCCGAACAAGAATGCCGATAATTCCAAACAACCAGACACGAAAATCTGACATCAGAAAGGAACAACAAAATGGAAGTCATCCTCCTCGAGCGTATCTCCAAGCTCGGCCAGATGGGCGAAGTGGTCAAGGTTCGCGACGGCTTTGCCCGTAACTACTTGCTGCCGCTTGGCAAGGCGCTCCGCGCCAACGCCGCCAACAAGGCCCGTTTCGAATCCGAGCGAGCAACGCTCGAAGCTCGCAACCTCGAGCGCAAGAGCGAAGCCCAGAAGGTTGCCGACGTTCTCGCCGGCAAGTCCTTCATCGTCGTTCGCTCTGCCGGCGAGACCGGCCAGCTCTACGGCTCCGTCGCCGCTCGCGACGTCGTTGAAATCCTCGCAGCAGAAGGCTTCAACATCGGCCGCAACCAGGTTCACCTGAACACGCCGATCAAGGCTATCGGCCTGCACGATGTTGCGATCGCGCTTCACGCTGAAGTCGAAATCACTGTCGAGCTCAACGTCGCCCGTTCGGCTGAAGAAGCCGAGCGTCAGGCCAAGGGCGAAACGCTCACCTCCGCTGACGCCATCTACGGTGTCGATGAAGATGCGCTGCGTCCGGAAGACTTCTTCGATCCGGAAGCTGACGGCAACGCCGAAGACGAAGCTTGATCCAAGTCTTCGCAGCGATGCGAATATGAAAAAGCCTGGGTCTCGCGACCCAGGCTTTTTCTTCTTCTTTTCGCTGGCCCCGCGGCTACAGGCTCACCCATTGCCGCCTCAGTTCTCAGCCGTATCCTGCACCGGCGCCGAATTCTTGTCGACAGAGACGACCACCGACATGCCGGGCGCGAGATCGTCCGCCTGGGACTGATTTTCGTCAATCTTGACGCGCACGCCGACGCGCTGCGCCACTTTGGTGAAATTGCCCGTGGCGTTGTCAGGTCTGATGACAGCAAATTCCGAGCCCGCCGCCGGCGAGAAGCGCTGAATATGGCCTTTGAGCTCGCGATGACCGAGCGCATCGACGGAAATGGTTACGGGTTGGCCGACCCTCATACCGTCGAGCTGGGTTTCCTTGAAATTGGCGATGACCCAGACGTCTTTTGGAACCAGCCCCATGAGCTGCGTTCCCGGCGTCACATATTGGCCGAGGCGTACGCCGACCTCGCCAACGCGGCCATCGCGTGGCGCGACGATCGTCGCATTCTGCAAGTCGATCTCTGCAAGCTGCACGGCGGCTTCCGCGCCACTGACGCCGGCTTCCAGCGAGGCGCGGTCGACGATGATCGTCGTCAGATTCTGTTGCGACACGTCGAGCGCCGCCTTCGCCTGGTTGACCGCAGCCTTTGCCTGTTCCAGCGTCGCCTGCGCCTGTTCCGAATCGCTGGTCGTCGACACGCCCTTAGCCACCAGCGCGGACACGCGATCCCAGGCAAGCTGGGCGCGCTTCAAGGCAGCGTTGGCGCTATCGACCTGTGCCTGGCTTGAGGCAATGCCGGCTCGCGCCGCCTGCTCCTGCTGTTGCGAGTTGGCGAGCGCGGCCTTTTGGCCGTCTAGCGTCGCACGCGCCTGCGCCACCTTCTGCAGATAGATGCGGTCGTCTATCTTGGCCAGCACGTCGCCCTGCTTGACGAGCTTGTAGTCTCTCGTCGGAACATCCGTGATATAGCCGCTGACCTGCGGGCTGATGGTCGTGACATAGCCTTTGACGTAGGCATCGTCTGTTGTCTCGACAGAACTTTGGAAAGGCGGCAAATGCCAAGCATAGAGCACGAGCATGACACCGCCGACACCGGCGAGGACGGCGATAACTTCGATGGGGGAGCGAACGAGCCTCGACATGGAGCTATATCATACCTTTAAGGGTTGGACGCCATGGCCTGCGGCCGCGATTCGGTTAGCTGCGCCTTGATGAAACGGAAGAAGACATGCAGTGAAAGCGCCGCAAGAGTCGCGACTGCGATGACGCCGGAAACGAAGAAAGCATCGCCAAATGCAAGCGTATTGGCCTCGCGGGTGACCTGCGCGGCGAGCAGCGCCAATCCCTCACCCTTCAGCAGTGCGCTGTCGCCGATCACCTTGCCATAAGACGCCGAAAGCTGGCTAACGCGCTCGGCGACGTGAGGGTACATCAGCAACACACGCTCGGTCAGGACTGCGGAATGGAATTTTTCACGGATGATGATCAGCGTGCCGTAAAAGGCCGTGCCGATCAGACCGCCGATACTTTGCGTGAAGGTGAAAACCACGAAGAAGGTCACGAGATAAGGCGCACCCTTCGCAAAGGCAGCCTTGAAGCCCGCGGACATGGAAGGCGGCAGGAAAAGGGCAGCACCGGTAGCGACCAGCGCCTGGCTGAGATACATCTCTTCGGGTCGCGTCAGAGTGGTGACCTGCGCATCCATGAAGGAGCCAATGGCCATCATGACGAGTGCCATGAACTGGATCTGCCAACTCAGCCCATAGCTCATCAGCACTGTGCAAATGAGACCGCCGATGATCGAGAAAGCCAGAATAATCCAGTAGAGCATCGCCAGCTGATCATAAAGCAGCCCAACGGCATTCTGATAGAAAGTCATGATCACCGAGGTCTGCTCGGCAGCGATCATGCGGAAGATCAGCAGAATTGCGGTCAGATGCAGTATCTCCGGACTAAGCAGCCAGCGGACATCGATCAGCGGCGTTGGTCGGCGCAGGTCGATAACGGCGGCAAGCGTCACGGTGGCGATGCTGACCGCCAGCAGCACGCCGAGCCAAGGCACTTCCAGCCACCAATAAAGCCGCCCAAGGGAAAGGACGACGGCAAGGCTACCGAAACCGATAGCGACCAGCAGATAGACGATAATGTCGCCGAAGACGATAACCTTTACCCGCGGCGGCGGCGTTAGCGGCAGCAGATAGATGATCGGCATCACCAGCAGCGCCAAGGCCATTTCCAGGGTATAGAGCCCGCGCCATTCGCCATAATCAAGCAGCGACGGCGAGACGAGACGGGTGATGGGCGCCGCCAGAAGCGTATTCATCATCGCCAGGCTGACGCCGATCGTCAGCTTCTTGGCCGGCTCGAAGGCTTCCAGCATGTAAAGGAAGCCAAGCGTCGACAGCGGTGCGCCGGCGATGCCGCTCAAAAAGCGTACGACGATGGCCGAATGCAGATCAGAGACGAAGAGATTGAGCACCGAGGCGACCACGAAGCCTATGATGCTAACTTCGGCAAAATTTCGCACACCGTATTGCAGGCGGATTTTCACCAAAGCGATGGCAAGGCTGACATTCGGCGCCATGTAGGCAGCCGACAACCACGCAGATTCGGTGGTCGTTGCAGCAATGGTTCCCTGGATTTGCGTGAGATTGGCGAAGGCGAGATTGAGACCAAGGCCCTGCGTCAGGAAGAACATTACGGAGGCGCCGATATAAAGCGGTACCTTCCAGCGCGGCACGGGCGGTGGGGCGGCTGGTACGGCGATGTTGGCTTCCGCATTTACCGGGCCCGATACACCGCTCATACGCTACCTCATGACTTGCCTACATTCTGCAGATTGGCGGTCATTGCGCGGATGACTTTGAGGGCCATTCCGACATCATCGTCCGAAATCCCTTGCAGGATATCCGCACGTACGCCGGTGGCAAGAGCCTCGATTTCCTCTGCCACCAACTTTCCTGAATCCGTCATAAATATCTGCTTGGCGCGCCGGTCCGACAGCACCGCACGGCGCTCTATGAAGCTCTGCGCTTCCATGGCATCGAGGATACGAACCAAGGTTGGGGTCTCAAGCTCGAGCTCATCGGCTAGCTCGCGCTGATTGATGCCGTCGCGCTTAGAAAGCTTACTGAATACCCGGGCTCTCGCCAGCGTCATGCCATGCTCGCGCACCAGGCCGTCAAACGCCGCTCTCAGCTTCCGATTGAAAGCGGAAAGCTCGTCGAACAGTTCTCGGCGTGGCTGCGCACCAGACATAATTGCTGCTCTATACTATTAGTAACCTACCCTATTTCAACGAAATAGCCGGGTTCTCACATCTTTTCAAGCGCGATTGCCAGCTTGCAGGATGTCACCAGGGGCGGACCGGGCTAAAATGATTCATAGTAGTCCTCGTATGTGATTCGTCTGTTCGTCATTGCGTTGCAAAGTAGCGACAAAGGCTTTTTTACTGCGGAGAGTTTGTCCCTGTGGATGAGTGGAACAATGTGAATAGGCCGGAGGAATTGATGCCGTGCGGCACGGCACCGCTCTTCTGCAATTGACCCTGACATCGGATCGTCGCAAACCATTCGGCACTCCAAAATACGAAGAGACGGAAAATGAACGAAGCTGCGCGAAAGATCGCCGCAATTGCTCCCGCCGAACCGCATTACCGCGAAGCGCCAAATAACATCGAGGCCGAACAGGCCCTGCTCGGCGCTATCCTCGTCAACAATGACGCCTATTACCGTGTCTCCGACTTTCTGAAACCCATCCACCTCTATGAGCCACTGCATCGAAAGATTTTCGAGGTGGCGGGCGACATCATTCGCATGGGCAAGACTGCCAATCCGGTGACGATCAAGACGTTCCTGCCGGCCGAAGAGAAGGTCGGCGACATGACGGTGGCGCAATATCTCGCCCGTCTGGCGACCGAGGCCGTTTCGATCATCAATGCCGAGGATTATGGACGCGCCATTTACGATCTTGCGCTTCGCCGGGCGCTGATCACCATCGGTGAGGACATGGTCAATATCGCCTATGATGCGCCGCTCGACATGCCGCCGCAGACGCAGATCGAGGATACCGAGCGCCGGCTGTTCGAACTCGCAGAAAACGGTCGCTATGACGGCGGCTTCCAGGCTTTTAACGATGCCGTGGCGCTGGCGATCGACATGGCGGCCGTCGCCAAGGAGCGCGATGGCGGTCTGTCGGGCATTTCCACGGGCATTCATTCGCTCGACAGCAAGATGGGAGGCTTGCAGCGCTCGGACTTGATCATCCTCGCCGGTCGTCCCGGCATGGGTAAGACCTCGCTTGCCACCAACATCGCCTATAATATCGCCGCTGCCTATGAGGGTGAGGTACAGCCGGATGGCTCTACCAAAGCGAAGAACGGCGGCGTCGTCGGCTTCTATTCGTTGGAAATGTCGTCCGAACAGCTCGCCACCCGTATCATCTCCGAGCAAACGGAAGTTTCTTCGTCGAAGATCCGCCGCGGCGATATCAACGATGCCGATTTCGAAAAGCTCGTCGCCTGCTCGATGATGATGCAGAAGGTGCCGCTCTATATCGACCAAACCGGCGGCATCTCCATCGCCCAACTTGCCGCTCGTGCTCGTCGTCTCAAGCGCCAGCGCGGCCTCGACGTCCTGGTGGTCGACTACGTGCAGCTTATGACCGGCTCCAAGAAATCCGGGGAAAACCGCGTCCAGGAAATCACCGAAATCACCACCGGCCTAAAGGCACTCGGCAAGGAGCTGAACGTGCCGATCATCGCGCTTTCCCAGCTCTCGCGCGCGGTCGAAAGCCGAGACGACAAGCGTCCACAGCTTTCGGACCTCCGCGAATCGGGTTCGATCGAGCAGGACGCCGACGTGGTACTCTTCGTGTTCCGCGAGGAATATTACGTCAAGAACGCCGAACCGCGCGATCCGGCCGATCCGAAATATGCGGAATGGGAAGCCTTGTTCGACAAGGTGAAGGGTACGGCGGACGTTATCATCGCCAAGCAGCGTCATGGGCCAACCGGCACCGTAAAGCTCGCCTTCCAGTCGGAATTCACGCGCTTTGCCGATCTCGCAGACTCTTCCTTCCTGCAATATGAAGAGCACTGACGAAGGCTGCCCATCGCATATGTGCGGTGCAGCACTTTCTCTTTCCATCGATGATCAGTATTTTGGCCGGAGCAGCATCCCTCTGGCCCTTTTTATTCAGGCGGCTCCATGACAGATAGTTTCGAAGACAATGACGCTTTCGCTTCTGCCGGTCTTAGGCTGACGGTCGATCTAGGCGCCTTGGTCGAAAACTGGCAGGACATGGCCCGCCGCTCCGGCAGGGCCCGGACCGGGGCGGCTGTGAAAGCCGACGCCTACGGCCTGGGGATCGAAGATGTCGGCGAGGCCCTTTATCTCGTCGGCGCCCGCGATTTCTTTGTCGCCACTGCCGACGAAGGTGCCACACTCCGGCTTTACGCGCCGGATGCCCGCATCTTCGTACTCTGCGGCATATGGCCGGGAACCGAGCGGCTGTTTTTCGAAAACGATCTTGTGCCCGTCATCGCCTCCGAAGAGCAATTGGCCTTCTGGATGTCGGTGCTTGCTGACCATGGCGACCATCCCTGCGCGCTGCAGGTCGACACCGGCTTCAATCGGCTGGGACTACGGGCTGAGGATGCCATCGCGCTCGCCAACGATGTCTCGCGCCCGGCAAGCTTTGCACCCGTCCTAGTGATGAGCCATCTCGCCTGCGGCGACGATGCGGCCAATGCAATGAACAAGCAGCAGCTCGAGGCATTCCGCGCAGTCAGTGCTGCCTTCGAGGGAATTGAAGCAAGTCTCGCCAACTCCGCCGGCATCTTCCTTGGCTCGGAATATCATTTCGACCTCACCCGACCCGGCATCGCCCTCTATGGCGGCCGGGCGGTAAACGGGACGGCGAACCCGATGCGGCCGGTCGCAACCGCCGAGGCGCGCATCATCCAGACTCGCTCGGCCAAGGCCGGCGAGGTAGTCAGCTACGGCGGGGCCCTGAAGCTCACTCGCGACAGCCGCCTCGCCGTCGTCTCGGCCGGCTATGCCGACGGCTATATGCGCAGCCTGTCAAGCGGCGGCGTACCTTTGCGCCACACCGGCCTGCCAGGCGGCCAAGGCTTCATCGCGGGCCAGCCGGTGCCCGTTGCCGGCCGCGTGACCATGGATTTGACGATATTCGACGTTACCGACGTGCCCGAAAAACTGGTCCGTGCCGGCAACTATATCGAGCTCTTCGGCAAGAATATCCTCATTGACGATGCTGCCCGCGCCGCCGGCACGATCAGCTACGAGATGCTGACCGGCCTAGGGCTGAGACATGAGCGGCACTACATCGCGCACGAGAGCGAAGACCAGAAGTCCGTCGGCGCCGCTTAACGCGCGCTGATCGCCAGGCGGACACCCAGCGCTATGAACAATGTTCCAAGCCCACGGTCCAGCCACAGGCCCGCGCTTCGATTGCGCCCTAGTGCCTCTGCAAGGCGACCACCGAGAAGAATGAGCGGCGGCTCGATGAAGGCGGCGACCACGATGATGAGGCTGCCGTGGAGCAAGAGCTGCGCCCAAACCGGCCCTGCGCCTTCAACGACGAACTGCGGAAGGAAGGCGAGAAAGAAAATGGCTACCTTCGGGTTGAGCAGCGAAACGAGAATGCCTTGCCGGTAGATGCGGCTCCAGGGCAATACCTTCCCCGCCTCCTTGATCCAGGCGCCGTCGCCCTTCGAGCGCAGCGACTGGATGCCAAGCCACATGAGATAGGCGGCGCCAGCCCATTTTACCGCCGAAAACGCGATCGCCGACGCCGCCAATATGGTGGACAGCCCGGCTGCGGCCATCAACACGTGAAGGCAGGCGCCGCTCCAGATGCCAAACAGTGCGGCGAAACCGGAGTGCCTGCCGCTTCTGAACGTATGGCCGAGAATGAAGGCGATGTCCGGCCCCGGCGACAGATTGAGGAGGGTGGCGGCCGAAAGAAACGTGATCCAATGCGCAAGCGTGTAGTCGAACATCCGTTATCACCGATCAAAAACCCGGCATAAAGGCTGACACAATCCCCGCTGATACGGAAATCATTAGTTTTGATAGGCCGGGAAAGACATTATCTGACAGCCGATCGCGATTCGCTGCGAAAAGCGAAGCATTTGAACTTTGAGAACAGCATCCGATGGCCAAAGCCCGTACACAATTCATTTGCCAGAACTGCGGCACAGTCCACAATCGCTGGGCCGGCAAGTGCGACAGTTGCGGCGCATGGAACACCATCGTTGAGGAAGATCCGATGGGCGGGATCGGCGGCGGCCCTGCGAAGACGCCGAGGAAGGGAAAGCCGGTAACGCTGACGACGCTTTCGGGCGAGATCCAGGAAGCGCCGCGCATATACACCGGCATATCCGAGCTCGACCGCGCAACCGGCGGCGGCTTCGTCCGTGGCTCGGCCGTTCTTGTCGGCGGCGATCCTGGCATCGGCAAATCGACGCTGTTGATGCAGGCAGCGGCCGCGCTTGCCCGTCGTGGACACAAGATCGTTTACGTCTCCGGCGAAGAAGCCGTGGCGCAGGTTCGCCTGCGTGCCCAGCGGCTGAAGGCGGCCGACACGGAAGTCCTGCTGGCGGCGGAAACCAATGTCGAAGACATTCTGGCGACGCTTTCCGAAGGCAAGCGACCGGATCTCATCATCATCGATTCCATCCAGACGCTGTGGAGCGAACTTGCCGAATCCGCGCCCGGCACGGTCACCCAGGTACGCACCGGCGTCCAGGCGATGATCCGCTTCGCCAAGCAGACGGGCGCCGCCATGGTGCTGGTCGGTCACGTCACCAAGGACGGCCAGATCGCCGGTCCGCGCGTCGTCGAACATATGGTCGACGCCGTCCTCTATTTCGAAGGCGATCGCGGCCATCATTACCGCATCCTGCGCACGGTGAAGAATCGTTTCGGCCCAACGGACGAGATCGGCGTATTCGAAATGTCCGACAGCGGCCTGCGCGACGTCCCCAATCCGTCCGAGCTTTTTCTCGGCGAGCGCAACGAGAAAGCCCCAGGTGCGGCCGTCTTTGCCGGCATGGAGGGTACTCGGCCGGTCCTCGTCGAGGTGCAGGCGCTGGTTGCTCCGACCTCGCTCGGCACGCCACGCCGCGCCGTGGTGGGCTGGGATTCGGCGAGGCTCTCGATGATTCTCGCCGTTCTCGAGGCACACTGTGGCGTTCGGCTCGGCCAGCACGACGTTTATCTCAATATTGCCGGCGGTTATCGCATTTCTGAGCCGGCTGCAGACCTCGCGGTCGCCTCTGCACTGGTTTCATCCCTGGCTGGTCTTGCCCTTCCCGCCGATTGTGTTTATTTCGGCGAAGTCAGCCTGTCGGGCGCCGTCCGGCCGGTTGCGCACACCGCTCAGCGCCTCAAGGAAGCCGAGAAGCTGGGATTTTCTGCAGCGCTTCTCCCCACCGCCTCCGCCGACCTGCCAAAAGGCAATGGCGGACGCTGGAACGAGATAGGCAGCCTGCCGGACCTGGTGGCGCGCATAGCTGGATCGAAGGGCGCGCTCAAGCGCGCCGAAGACGAAGACTGAGCCTTACTTCAGCCGTTCTTGACGGGGAGGGAGGCACATATTGAGGCCCGATGGCAGCCACGCTTGGCGCGGCAAGTCTTGGAGTGGATTATACATGCCCATTACGATTTTTGACGGTATTGTTATCGGCGTCATTTTGTTCTCTGCGGTTCTGGCCATGGTCCGCGGCTTTTCCCGCGAAATTCTCTCAATCGTCAGTTGGGGCGGCTCGGCCGTTGCCGCTTATTATCTCTATTCACTGCTCGTCCCCTATGCGATGCATTACACGGCAGACACCCGCATCGCGACGGTCGCCTCTGCCGCCGTCATCTTCCTGATCGCGCTGATCGTCATTTCCTTCATCACCATCAGGATTGCGGATTTCATCATCGACAGCCGTATCGGCGCGCTCGATCGCACGCTCGGCTTTCTCTTCGGCGCTGCCCGCGGGCTGCTGCTGATGGTCGTCGTCGTAGCCTTCTGGAACTGGCTAGTCGCGCCGCCCGCACGCCCAGATTGGGTTAATAACGCCAAATCGAAGCCTTTCCTCGATTCGCTGGTCGAAAAGCTCAAATCCGCGCTTCCAGAAAACATCCAGGCGATGCTCCCCGCCGAGATTCTCAACAAGATCGCACCGAACCAGCAGCAACAGCAATCGCAGCCGCAGGATGGCGACAACGGCTCAACGAACGATACGGCACCCTCCGACGATGCGCCTGCGCCGAAGACGAACAATTAACAGTGCGTTTACAGGCTTGACCCGCCGGGCGATAATCGCCATGTGAGCGGCACAAAATACGAAAATCCGGCCGGATATTCTTTCCGGCCGGATTTTCAGCTATTTTTGCATTTAGTCGCGACTGCGCCCCGATCCGCCCACGTTGAGAGCAAAGGCCTACAGCCATGAACCATTTCCTTTCCATCGAGGATGATATCGACGGCGACACGCTGCACGAAGAATGCGGTGTCTTTGGCATTCTCGGGCATCCGGACGCGGCGACGCTGACGGCGCTCGGCTTGCACGCCCTGCAGCATCGCGGCCAAGAAGCGGCTGGCATCGTCTCCTTCGATGGTCAGCGCTTTCATTCGGAACGGCGGATGGGTCTCGTCGGCGATCACTATACCGATCCCGCAACGCTGGCCCGGCTGCCCGGGGATCGTTCGATCGGGCATGTGCGTTATTCGACGACGGGCGAGACCATCCTGCGCAACGTGCAGCCGCTGTTTGCCGAATTGGAAGTCGGCGGCATCGCGATCGCTCACAACGGCAATTTCACCAACGGCCTGACCATGCGCCGGCAACTGATCGCCGACGGCGCCATCTGCCAGTCGACGTCGGACACCGAAGTCGTTCTCCATCTCATCGCGCGTTCCAAGCATCCCTCCTCCTCCGACCGCTTCATCGACGCGATCCACCAGATGGAAGGTGGCTATTCGATGCTCGCCATGACGCGCACAAAGCTGATTGCAGCTCGCGACCCGATCGGCATCCGGCCGCTGGTGATGGGCGAGCTCGACGGCAAGCCGATCTTCTGCTCCGAAACCTGCGCGCTTGACATCATCGGCGCGAAATACATTCGTGATGTCGAAAACGGAGAAGTCGTCATCTGCGAGATTCAGCCGGATGGCTCGATCACGGTCGACGCCCGCAAGCCGGAGGTTTCTCGGCCCGAGCGGCTCTGCCTGTTCGAATATGTCTATTTCGCCCGCCCTGATTCCGTTGTCGGCGGCCGCAACGTTTACGTCGCCCGCAAGAACATGGGCATCAATCTTGCCAAGGAAGCCCCCATCGAGGCGGATGTCGTCGTACCCGTCCCGGATGGCGGTACGCCGGCGGCAATCGGCTATGCCCAGGCAAGTGGAATTCCTTTCGAGCTCGGCATCATCCGCAACCACTATGTCGGTCGCACCTTCATCGAGCCGACACAGCAAATCCGTGCCTTCGGTGTCAAGCTGAAGCACTCCGCCAACCGAGCCATCATCGAAGGCAAACGCGTCGTTCTGGTGGACGATTCCATCGTGCGCGGCACGACCTCGGTCAAGATCGTGCAGATGATCCGCGACGCCGGCGCCCGCGAGGTGCATATCCGCGTCGCCAGCCCGATGATCTACCATCCGGATTTCTACGGCATCGACACACCGGATGCCGACAAGCTGCTCGCCAACCAGTACACCAGCCTGAAGGCGATGTGCGATTTCATCGGTGCCGATTCGCTGGAGTTCCTATCGATCGACGGCCTTTATCGCGCCGTCGGCGGATCCCCGCGCGATCGTGCGCAGCCGCAGTTCACCGACCATTATTTCACCGGTGACTATCCGACCCGCTTGCTCGACCGGGAAAGCACCAGCAATGTGCGCAAGCTCTCCGTGCTCGCCAGCAATGGCTGACATGGCGACTTTCGCCCTTCTCTTTCCCTAGTGCATTCGGACCAAGGCAGCATGAGCATAGATCTCAAGGACAAAATCGCCCTCGTTACCGGCGCGTCGCGTGGTATTGGTTATTTTACGGCATTGGAACTGGCCAAGGCTGGCGCGCATGTCATTGCTTGCGCCCGCACGGTTGGCGGCCTTGAAGAACTCGACGACGCCATCAAGGCAGTCGGCGGCTCAGCGACGCTCGCACCCTTCGACCTTGCCGATATGAACGCGATCGACGCGCTCGGCGGCTCGATCTTCGAGCGCTGGGGTAAGCTCGATATCCTCGTCGCCAATGCCGGTGTACTCGGCGTCATCTCGCCGATCGGACATGTCGAGGCGAAGGTGTTCGAAAAGGTGATGACCATCAACGTGACCGCGACCTGGCGGCTGATCCGCTCCGTCGAGCCGCTGCTGATGCGCGCAGACGCGAGTCGCGCCATCATTCTGTCGTCGGCCGCCGCCCATCGCTGCCGGCCTTTCTGGGGGCCCTACTCGGCGTCCAAAGCGGCCGTCGAGGCGCTTGCCCGGACCTGGGCCGGCGAAACCCAGAGCACGGCGCTGCGGATCACCAGCGTCGACCCCGGCGCCACTCGCACCGCGATGCGCGCGCAGGCGATGCCTGGCGAAGATCCGGAGACGCTGCCGCACCCCCGCGACGTCGCCCAAGCCATCCTGCCGCTCGCCGGTCCTGATGTCGCCGAAACCGGCAAGCTCTTCGTCGTGCGCGATAACAAGCTCGTCGACTACCGGATGCCGGAATAATCGGTCATCGCGGGCCGATGCCGGCTCTTGACCAATCACCCTAGTCGAGCGATAAAGCCGGCCATGAAAACGGTTATCTGCATTATCTGCCGGAAGATTATTCGCTAGCATTTCGCTGGCCTGGCCGTTTTCGTCTCCCAAAATCCAAGATGACAAACGTCCCGGCCCGCCGGTGACGGTATTTTTTGGATCTATGCCTTGGGAGAATGAAATGGGCACCGAGCCGCAACTGAAGTTTTACAACACGCTGACGCGCGAAAAGGTCGACTTCCACCCGATCGACCGCGAGAACGTCCGCCTGTATGTCTGCGGTCCGACGGTTTATGATTTCGCCCATATCGGCAACGCCCGGCCCGCGATCGTCTTCGACGTGCTCTTTCGGCTGTTGCGGCAGGTCTACGGCGAAAGCCATGTCACCTATGTGCGCAACATCACCGACGTCGACGACAAGATCAACCTGCGGGCATTGCGGGACCATCCCGGTCTGCCGCTGAACCAGGCGATTCGTCTGGTCACCGAAAAGACCGAGACGCAGTATCGTGAAGACGCGATTGCGCTCGGCTGCCTTGAGCCGACGGCGCAGCCTCGGGCGACGGAAAACATCGCGCAGATGATCGAGATCATCGAGAAGTTGATTGCCAAAGGCCACGCCTATCAGGCGGCTGGAGAAGTGTTGTTCGACACAAAATCCATGTCGGATTACGGCCAGCTTTCGAAGCGCAATCTCGAGGAACAGCAGGCCGGCGCTCGCGTAGCTGTCGACGCGCATAAGAAGAGCGCAGGCGACTTCGTGCTCTGGAAACTCTCGGACGAGAGCGAGCCGGGCTGGGAAAGCCCCTGGGGCCGAGGCCGTCCAGGCTGGCATATCGAATGCTCCGCCATGAGCGGGCACTATCTCGGCGATGTCTTCGACATCCACGGCGGCGGGCTGGACCTTATCTTTCCGCACCATGAAAACGAGATCGCCCAGTCGCGTTGCGCCCACGGTACCGACGTGATGGCGAATGTCTGGATGCACAACGGCTTTCTGCAGGTCGAAGGCCGCAAGATGTCGAAGTCGGAAGGCAATTTCGTCACGATCTACGAGCTGCTGCGCACCGATAAACTCGGCGGACGCACATGGCCAGGGGCGGTGCTGCGGCTTGCCATGCTGATGACGCATTATCGCGAGCCGATCGACTTTTCCGTGAAGCGGCTGGAAGAAGCTGAACGGCTCCTGGCGAAATGGCCGGCGGCGGATGTCGGCGTTGCCACACCGGATGCCGCCGTCGTGGCGGCCCTTGCCGACGACCTCAATACCGTCGCCGCCATCCAGGCGCTGCACGCTTTGGCGCAAGCGGCCAATGCCGACGCCGGCGTCCTGCCCATCTTCGCCGCCAGCGCGGCACTTCTCGGCCTGTTGCCCGAAAAGGTGGAGATCGATGACGCCGTGGTTTCGGAAATCAACAGGCGGGTGAGCGCGCGGCTGGAACTGCTGAAGGCCAAGAATTTTGCCGAAGCGGACAAGATCCGCGAGGTACTTTCGGCTGAGGGTATTCAGTTGAAGGACGGCAAGGATGCGGCGACGGGTGAACGGACGACGACGTGGGAGGTCAAGCGGTGAGTGCAACCTACACCGGCGGCTGTCACTGCGGCGCGGTTCGCTTCCGCATACGAGGCGAGCTCAAGGATGCGTCGATCTGTCATTGCCGCATGTGCCAGAAGGCCTTTGGCGCCTATTATGCGCCGCTAGTCGCGACGCGCGGCGCCGAACTCACGTGGACACGCGGCGAGCGGAAGACGTTTCAATCGTCCAACTATGTGAAGCGTGGCTTCTGCGCAAATTGCGGCACGCCGCTGAGCTATGAGGCGCCGGACGGCATCGCAATGGCTGCGGGCGCTTTTGACGATCCCCCTAAGCTGCCGCCCGTCGTGCAATACGGCGTCGAAAGCAAGATCGGCTTCGTCGATCGGCTGCATCGGCTGCCGGGGCATCGGACGGAAGAGGATGCCGAGCAGGCGCCCTTCGTGCTGAAGATCGTCTCCTACCAACATCCCGATCACGATACCCATTCTTGGCCACGGGAGAAGAACCATGACTGAAGCTTTCCGAAGCGGGGGATGCCAATGCGGCGCGGTGCGGTTTCGCATTCGCGGCCAACTCGGCCGCCCGTCGATCTGCCATTGCCGCATGTGCCAGAAGCAGTTCGGAAACTTCTTCTCCGCTCTGGTTACGGCGCCGCATGACGGCCTGGAATGGACGCGCGGCGAGCCCACCTATTTCCAGTCTTCCGTCAATATCGACCGCGGCTTCTGCAAGAATTGCGGCACGCCGCTGACCTATCGCCATCCCGGGGGGCTGGAGATCGCCATCGGTGCCTTCGACGAACGAGACGATCTGGCGCCGCGGATCCAGGTGAACCACTCCTCGCGCCTGCCTTGGGTCGAAACCATATTTGAGCAACCGGTCCATCAGGACCCGGATTTTTACGCACGGCAGGAGCAAATCATCTCCTTCCAGCACCCCGATCACGATACGGACGTTTGGCCCTCCGAAGGATTGAAAATATGACGGAAATATTGCGTACGCTTTATCCGGAGATCGAGCCCTATGCCTCCGGCCATCTCGATGTCGGCGATGGCCACGTCATCTATTGGGAGCGCGTTGGTACGCCCGGTGCCAAGCCCGCCGTTTTCCTGCATGGCGGACCTGGCGGCGGCATATCTCCAACGCATCGTCGTCTTTTCGATCCAGCACTTTACGATGTCACGCTGTTTGACCAGCGCGGCTGCGGCAAGTCGACGCCGCTTGCCGAGCTCAACGCCAATACGACGTGGCATCTCGTTTCCGATATCGAGCGGCTGCGGGAGATGGCCGGCGCAGAAAAGTGGCAGATCTTCGGCGGCTCCTGGGGCTCGACGCTGGCGCTTGCCTATGCGGAAAAGCATCCAGAGCGCGTCTCCGAGCTGATTGTGCGCGGCATCTACATGCTGACCAAGGCGGAGCTCGACTGGTACTATCAGTTTGGCGTCTCGGAGATGTTTCCAGATAAATGGGAGCGCTTTATCGCACCTATCCCGCCCGAGGAGCGTCACGAGATGATGCTCGCCTATCACCGCCGGCTGACCCACGAAGACAAAGCCGTGCGCATCGAGGCCGCCAAGGCCTGGGCGATCTGGGAAGGCGAAACCATAACCCTGTTGCCGGACCCCGCAACCAGCGGACAGTTCGAAGAAGCCGAATATGCGCATGCCTTCGCGCGTATCGAGAACCATTTCTTCATTAATGGCGGCTGGCTAGAAGAAGGTCAGCTTCTTCGCTACGCTTTCCGTTTGCGGGATATTCCGGGCGTCATCGTTCACGGCCGTTACGATATGCCCTGCCCGGCGAAATATGCCTGGGCCCTGCATAAGGCATGGCCGAAAGCCGAGTTCCATCTGATCGAAGGCGCAGGCCACGCCGTTACCGAACCCGGCATTCTCGATCAGCTCATCCGGGCAACCGATAGGTTTGGCGGGAAAGTTTGAACCCAAGAAACTCTCTCCCTGCCTCTTCGGCAGTCTTACAACAGGGAGATGACCAACCGAATAGGACAAAACCGGTTCCCGGAGGAAACAGAATGACACGCGAAAAAATCTATCTCTTCGATACGACCTTGCGCGACGGGCAGCAGACGCCCGGCATAGACTTTTCGGTCGAGGACAAGATTTCCATCGCCACCATGCTGGACGAATTCGGCCTGGACTATGTCGAAGGCGGCTATCCCGGCGCCAATCCGACCGATACCACTTTCTTCGATGAAAAGCGGACGCAATCGGCTTCCTTCGTTGCCTTCGGCATGACCAAGCGTGCCGGCGTTTCCGCCTCCAACGATCCGGGTCTTGCAAGCCTGATCCAGGCAAAGGCCGACGCCATCTGTTTCGTGGCCAAGAGCTGGGATTATCACGTCAAGGTCGCTCTCGGCTGCACCAACGAGGAAAACCTTGAATGCATCGCCGAAAGCGTCAAGGCGGCTGTCGAAGCCGGCAAGGAAGCACTTGTTGACTGCGAGCACTTCTTCGACGGCTACAAGGCCAATCCGACCTATGCGCTCGCTTGCGCCAAAACGGCTTACGAGGCCGGCGCGCGCTGGGTCGTGCTCTGCGACACCAATGGCGGCACGCAGCCGCCGGAAGTGCGCGCCATCATCGAAGCCGTGATAGCCGAGGGCGTTCCCGGAGACTGTCTTGGGATCCATGCCCATAACGATACCGGCCAGGCGGTCGCCAATTCGCTCGCCGCCGTCGAAGCCGGCGTGCGGCAGATCCAGGGCACGCTCAACGGTATCGGCGAACGCTGCGGCAACGCCAATCTTATCACGCTCATTCCGACGCTGGCCTTAAAAAGGGCTTATAGCGAGCGCTTCGAAACCTCGATCGATGCCGAGCGGCTCGTGGGCTTGACCAGCCTGTCACATGCCTTCGACGAATTGCTGAACCGTTCGCCCGAGCATCAGGCGCCTTATGTCGGTGCCTCGGCTTTCGCGACCAAGGCCGGTATCCACGCCTCGGCGTTGCTGAAGGACCCGCGAACCTACGAACATGTGCCGCCCGAGAGCGTCGGCAATTTCCGCAAGGTCATGGTGTCTGACCAAGGCGGCAAATCGAACTTCATCAACGCGCTGAAGCGGCGCGGTATCGACGTCGGCAAGGACGATCCGAAGCTCGAACGGCTGATCCAGATCGTCAAGGAGCGAGAAGCGTCAGGCTATGCTTACGAAGGTGCCGATGCCAGTTTCGAGCTCCTGGCGCGCCGAACCCTCGGTACCATTCCGGAATTCTTCGCGATCGACGGCTTCCGCGTCATGGTCGAGCGCCGGTTCGATTCTCATGGCCACGTAAAGATCGTCTCGGAAGCTGTGGTCAAAATCATCATCGACGGCCAAACCATCATGTCGGTTGCCGAAGGCGATGGCCCGGTCAATGCGCTCGACTTGGCGCTACGGAAGGATTTCGGCAAATACCAGCATGAGATCGACGATCTGGAACTGGCCGACTTCAAGGTGCGTATCCTCAACGGCGGCACGGAGGCCATAACCCGCGTTCTGATCGAATCCACCGACAGCAGCGGCGTGCGCTGGTGGACGGTCGGCGTTTCGGAAAACATCATCGATGCTTCCTTCCAAGCTCTGATGGACTCCGTCATCTACAAGCTGATGAAGAACCGGCATATGGCAGGCAAGATCGCGGCGGAGTAATCCGCCGCCTATCAAAATCCTTGACGATGCCGTCAAGGAAATGAATTGGCCCCGCAGCATGCGTTGGGGTAATCCCGTCGTAAAAGAAAATGGCAAGGCGGGAAACATCGATGGCCACCGATACGGTCGCAACTGATATCAAGAACCAGGACAGTCCACGCGGATTCGGTTTCGTGCTGACGGCCTATCTGCTCTGGGGCGTCCTACCGCTTTACATGAAGGCCATGGCGCATATTCCGGCCATCGAGGTCATCGCCCATCGCATTCTCTGGTCCGTTCCCGTTGCCGGCGCCGTGCTTCTGGCACTTGGCCGCATGGGCGATGTGAAGGCGGCGCTCAGCCACCCACGCACGATCGCCATGGCTTCTGTGACGGCGATGCTGATTACCGTCAATTGGGGAACCTATGTCTGGGCCATCGGCGCCGGGCATTCGCTCGATGCGGCGCTCGGCTATTTCATCAATCCGCTGTTCAGTATCGCGCTCGGTGCGTTGCTGCTGAAGGAAAGGCTGGCGCCGACGCAGATCGTTGCGATCGGCCTCGCGGCTGCAGCGGTCGTCATCCTGACCGTCGAAGCCGGATCCTTGCCCTGGGTGGCGCTGTCGCTGACCTTCTCCTGGGGCTTCTACGCCTTTTTCCGCAAGACGCTGCCGGTCGGGCCGAACCAGGGCTTCTTCGTCGAGGTGCTGCTGCTCTGCATCCCCGCCCTGCTCTACATTGTCTATCTGGAGGCGCGCGGCGAGGGCCACCTCTATCGTACCGGCCTCTCGGATATGGCACTTCTGCTCGGTTGCGGATTTGTGACCGCCCTGCCCCTGATGATTTTCGCCAACGGAGCGAAGCTCCTGAGGCTCTCCACCATCGGCATCATGCAATATATCGTGCCGACCATGGTCTTCCTTATCGCCGTCTTCCTGTTCAAGGAGCCTTTCGGCACGACTCAGATGATCGCCTTCTCGTTGATCTGGGCGGGGCTGGCGCTTTACAGCTGGTCGATGCTGCGTCAGAGCCGCGGGCGCTAACCACCGAACATGGTTAGCAAATCTCTAATCAGAGCTTTGCGATGACGGCCTCTTCGCCGCCGCGCGAGCCCACCGTTTCGGCGGCATGCTTGCGGATTGCCGGGATGATGTCGGCGACCTGGTCGATAACCAGTGGCTGCACGCGATGGGCGGTGTGGACGAAGCCTTCTTCCGTCATATGACGGATGAGCTCCATCATCGGATTCCAGAAACCGTTGATATTGGCGAAAACCATCGGCTTTTCATGGCGACCAAGCTGACCCCACGTCATGATCTCGACGATCTCCTCCAACGTACCAATTCCGCCCGGCAGTGCCACGAATGCGTCGGCGCGCTCGAACATGGTGTGTTTGCGCGTATGCATGTCAGGGGTTATGATAAGTTCGTCCAATTGGCCGAGCGAATGGCGCGTCGCTTCCATGTCGACGAGAAACTCCGGAATTATGCCGGTGACCTGACCGCCATGCGACAAAACGCCGCTCGCCACAGCGCCCATGATGCCCTTCGTTCCGCCACCGTAGACAAGGCGTAACCCGCTCTCGGCGATGTTCTTACCAAGCTCGCGGCCTGCAGCCATGTGGGAAGGATCGCGTCCCGGCCTGGAGCCGCAATAGACGCAGATGGATCGAATTGGCACAGAATCGTCAGTCATGAATGCAAACAACTATGCTGCAAATGCTCAGTCAAGAATTTTCAAAGGAAAACTTGCGCAAGAGCATGCAGAAATAGCTGAGAAAGCTTGTAAAAGCAGGCGAAATCGTTAGCAATTTCAAGAGCGGAGACGACTCCGCCGCTTGGAGATAAATGATGATGAAGAACCGTGCCGGATTGCTGGCTCTGTTGGTGCTGGTAATTGCGACCGCCCTGATGGTCTTCTTTGTGATGCCGCGCATCAATGGCGACAAGAAGTCGATCGGCGACGCCATCAATCAGGCCGGCAACGCGGTGAAGAACACGATTACGGAGAATGGGCAGAAGGCAGGCAGTGCCGCACAAAAGGCCGGCGAGGCAACCAAGGGTGCTGTCTCGACGGCTACCAATGTCGCTGATGTCGCCAAGAAGCTTAACGATCTCAGCAGCACGGCGGTTGCCTCTCTCACCGATCTCCAGGCGCTCTTCAGCGATGGCAAGGGGCCGACCGAAGATGTCTTCACCGCTGCCAAGACGAAGGTGATCGCGGCGCTGCATGCGATCGTCGATTTTGCCGTTCCTGAAGGCACGGATGCCATGACGACCGCCTTGGTCAACAAGGCGCATGATGGCGCCGGCAAGGCACTCGCCATCATTCAGTCACTTCCGGAGAACATCGCGGATGCCGTCGCTGCGATCGACAAGGCGCGGGCAGCGCTTGACGGCCAGACTGCGCCCCAGACTCAAGCAGCGGGACCGGCGACGCCCTCCTTCGATGTGCTACGTGTCGAGCCTGATGGCTCCACCGTCATCGCCGGTACAGCCGAGGCGAATTCCAAGCTGGAGATCGTCGACGACGACAAGGTGCTGACGACGACCCACGTCGGGCCGAGCGGAGATTTTGCCGTTGTGCTCGACAATCCACTACCGCCCGGCGATCATCAACTGGTGCTGCGTGCGACCGGAAAGGACGGCAAGGCCGTCACCTCCGAGGAAGTTGCCACTGTTTCGGTTCCGAAGGACGACAAGAGCCAGCTTCTCGCTATGGTTACCAAGCCTGGCACGGCAAGCCGCATCATCACCGCGCCGTCAGCCAAACAGGGGCGCGTCGCTTCGGACCTGCAAGCGCCCGGGGCCAATGCGCCCGCAACCGCCAACGACGGCAGCGCCAAACCGCAGGACAATACCGCCGTCGCCTCTACCAATCCCGCTGGCAATGCGGCGACCTCTCCCGCAGCGCCGACCGGTGGTGAAGTGCCTGAAGTCATGGTCAATGCAGTCGAGATCGAAAACGACCATATCTTCGTTGCCGGTACGACAAAGCCGAATGCCAAGGTTCGGGCCTATGCCGACGACAAGCTGATCGGCGAGATCGTGGCGGGGGCCGATGGTCATTTCGTCGTCGACGGTGTGATGCCGCTGGCGGTCGGCGACCACAGGATCCGCGTCGATGTCCTCGACGGCACCGGCAAGGTCGCGTTGCGCACCAGCGTCAATTTCACTCGTCCCGAGGGCAATCAGGTGACTGTTGCGGCGCAAGCACCAGCAGCTTCCAATACCGGCGGCAATGCCACGGCCACCGCCATGGTGCCCCTCGACGAAGGCGAACTTGGCAAGCTGAGGGAGGACACCGCCAAGGCTTTCGCCCTCCTGAAGGACCTGTTTGCAGATGGCAAGCAGCCGACCGCGGAACAACTCGCCGCGGCCCGCTCGGGAACGGAAATTGCCTTGAAATCACTTTCGGAATTCCGCCCGGCCATTGATGCCAGTGCGGCTCTGAAAAAGGCCGCCACCGATGCCTCCAATGCGGCCACCAGGGCGCTTGCGGTGCTGCAGGCGATGCCGAAGGACCCGAAATCTGTTGGTGATGCTTTGCCCAACCTCGGAGATATGCTCGCCGCCGTCACCAAGCCGCAGAATGCGACCCTGGCGCCGGCAAGCGTCGAAACCTCCTCCACCGGCGGCGGCCCCAAGATCCTGCAGCAGGCGCCGCTTTCGCAGAACACCAATGCGGTCATCATCCGCCGCGGCGATACGCTCTGGCAGATCTCCCGCCGCACTTACGGCGCCGGCGTGCGCTATACGACGATCTATCTCGCCAATGAGGACAAGATCAACAATCCGGACCGAATTCTGCCCGGTCAGGTCTTCGGCCTGCCGAAAGACGCACTGCCCAATGCAGAAGAACTGCATCGCAAGCGGCTTTCAGGTGGGCATCTCTAAGGACATAGCCTCTCGCAACACGATCAGCGCAATACGGCCAGGCGCAATCAACGCCTGGCCGCTGCTTTTACCTGACATAAAAATGGTATAAGCGTGCCGCCGACCCACATTGCCCTGTTCCTTACCCGACGGGGCCCTTCCAGCCAGGCTCCGCAAGTGCGCGCCGTTGCCCCGCTGGCTCAGATATTCGCCGGAGACGGACATGGCAGACCGCAAGAAGACCATATCGGCGGATTCCAGCAATCCATTGAACACCATCGTCAATCTCTGGCCCTATATGTGGCCGGCGGGCCGCATGGACCTCAAAATGCGGGTCGTCTGGGCAACGGTCTACTTGCTGATCTCGAAATTCTTCCTGCTGCTGGTCCCCTATTTCTTCAAATGGTCCGTCGACGCCCTGAACGGCAAGCTGGATATGCAGGGCATCCTGCCAGCCTTTATGGTCGGCGCGATCGCGCTGATCGTCGCCACCAACGTCACGCGCCTCATTCAGCTCGGCCTCAATCAGTTACGTGACTCGCTCTTTGCCAGCGTCGGTCAATATGCCGTGCGCCAGCTCGCCTACCGAACGTTCGTGCACATGCACGAGCTGTCGCTGCGCTTTCATCTTGAGCGCAAGACCGGAGGCCTATCGCGCATCATCGAACGCGGCACCAAGGGCATCGAGACGATCGTCCGCTTCACCATCCTCAACACACTCCCGACCTTCATCGAATTCCTGCTGACTGCCATCATCTTCTGGCGCGGCTACGGCTTTTCCTATCTTGCGGTAACTGCCGTCACGGTCTGGCTCTATATCTGGTTCACCGTCCGGGCGAGCGACTGGCGCATCTCCATCCGCCGCTCGATGAACGAGAGCGACACCGACGCCAATACAAAGGCGATCGATTCGCTCCTGAATTTCGAAACGGTCAAATATTTCGGCAACGAAGAGATGGAGGCCAGACGCTTCGATCAGTCGATGTCGCGCTATGAGAAGGCCGCCACCGATGTCTGGACTTCCCTCGGCTGGCTGAACTTCGGCCAGGGCTTGATCTTCGGCCTGGGTACCACGGTCATGCTCGTCATCTCCGGCTGGTCCGTCCTTAACGGCCACCAGACGGTCGGCGACTTCGTTTTCATCAACGCCATGCTGCTGCAACTCTCGGTGCCGCTGAACTTCATCGGCTTCGTTTATCGCGAAATCCGCCAGGGTCTGACGGACATCGAAGAGATGTTTGATCTGCTGGAAGTAAAGCCGGAGGTGACAGATGCTCCCGACGCCAAGGAGTTGGCCATCGATCACGGGGCCATTTCCTTCGAAGACGTGCACTTCGCCTATGACAGCGCCCGGCCTATCCTGAAGGGCATCTCCTTCGAAGTGCCGGCCGGCAAGACGGTCGCCGTCGTCGGCCCTTCCGGCGCGGGCAAATCGACCCTCTCACGGCTTCTCTACCGCTTCTACGACGTCCAGAGCGGCACGATCACCATCGACGGCCAGGATCTGCGTAAAGTGACGCAAAAGAGCCTGCGCAAGGTGATCGGCATGGTGCCGCAGGACACTGTGCTCTTCAACGACACCATAGCCTACAATATCCGCTACGGCCGGCCGGGGGCGAGCGAGGCCGAGGTGACGACCGCAGCGGAAATCGCCCAGATCGGCGATTTCATCCGCCATCTGCCGGAGGGTTTCGACACAAAGGTCGGCGAGCGCGGCTTGAAGCTTTCCGGCGGCGAAAAGCAGCGCGTCGCCATTGCCCGCACGGTCCTCAAGGCTCCGCCGGTGCTCATCCTCGACGAGGCGACCTCGGCGCTGGACACGACGACCGAACGGGAAATCCAGGCGGCGCTGGACATCGTTTCCAAGAACCGCACGACGCTGGTCATCGCGCACCGGTTATCGACTGTCATCGGGGCAGACGAGATTATCGTGTTGAAAAGCGGCGAGATCGCCGAACGTGGCACCCATGCCGCCCTGCTCGAGCAGAACGGCCTTTATGCGTCGATGTGGAACCGCCAGCGCGAGGCGACACAGGCCGAAGAACATCTGAAGCAAGTGCGCGAAAGCGACGACCTCGGCGTCGTCGACCGCCTGGCGCCCGCGAACTGAGGCAAACATGGCTTCGTCAAAGGTGCGCGGACCAGTTGTGCACCGACTGTTGTCACAAGGCTGAGACGACAGCCTGCTAGATAGGGGTCTCACATCAAAGGGGCCCTAAAATGCGTAAATTTGCTAAAGCTTTAGCACTGTTGCTTGTCGTCGGCGCAGCCTCGCCGGTTTTCGCCGGAGATGCCAAGCCGTTCACCGATGCCAATGAAATCAATCTCCTTGATTTGCTACCGCCGCCGCCCGCAAACGACTCTGCACAGATGAAGGCCGAGTTAGGCGAAATCCTGACGATCCAGGTGACCCGCACGCCGGAAATGTCCGCTCGCGCCGTAGCCGATGCCGAAGAAAATATCTGGCGCTTCTCCGACGTCATCGACAATCCGAAATTCACCAAGGAAAACCTGCCGAAGTTCTCGGCATTTTTCGATCGCATCGTCGAGACAGAAGGCGCTGTCGTCGATCCGGCCAAGGACGTCTGGAAGCGCCCACGTCCGCATCTCTACAGCGATCTGGTGAAGCCGATCGTGCCGCTTTCCAAGTCCGGCTCCTATCCCTCGGGCCACACCACGCTCGGTACGCTGATGGGCGTCGTGCTGTCGAACATGGTGCCGGAAAAGCGCGACCTCATCATGGCTCGCGCCTGGGAATACGGCCATAACCGCATCGTCGGCGGTATTCACTACCCCACTGATATCGAAGCCGGCCGCATTTCAGGCGTCGTCATTGCGCAGACCATCATGACGCATGACGACTACAAGACCGAGTACGAAGCCGCCAAGGCTGAGCTGCGCACCGTCCTCGGCCTCTGATTTCGATCTCCAGCAATGCACAAGCCGCCGGATAATCTCCGGCGGCTTTGTTTACTCATTCCCCGAACCCGGCGCGCCTCCAAAGACATCATGTGGCTTGCGGCCCCATGATTCCAGCGTATACGCGGTAAGCCGTGCGAAGAAGGAGGCCGAACGATGACAGATGGAATAGTTCGATCGAAAAACGATCTCGCCCGGCGCATCGCCGAGGTGGCGACGTTGGAAGGCGAATTCGAACTGCCAAATTTCCAATCGATATTTCGACAAATACTGCTTTGAAGGCATGCCTTCGCTGCTGAAGCGCTTGCACGCGCCATGGCCGATCTCATCCCAGCCGAAACCGAGATTGTTGCCGGCCTCGAATTGAGAGGCATCCCGCTTGTGACGGCGATCTCGCTGGAGACCGGCCTTCCCGCGGCCTTCGTTCGCAAGGAGGCAAAGGCTTATGGAACCTGCCAGGCAATCGAGGGACAAGACGTTTTCAGCCGCCGCGTAACCTTCATCGAGGATGTGATTTCGACGGGCGGTGCAGTGAAAGATGCCCATCGCATGGCAGTCGGCTCGCAGGCGCACATTCTTGCCGTTGTCTGTGCGATCGGAGGTGCCCTGCGGTCCAAGGCCTTCCGCAACTTCGCGTCTTGTCCGCTTTTGCGAGAGCAGATCTGGAAAACGCCAATAGGCATAGGTATCGGCCGCGATTAGCATTGCGCTGGGGGCGAGCGTGCGAAAGCATTGCCCATGACAGAAATTGCCTGTAGTCACCGTCATTCTGGTAGTTAGAACAAGACGACTCATCTTGTTCTCGTCTTTTGGCCGGCATGATCTTTGCCCGAAAACCGCTGCCCGCCTTTTCGGGACCATGCCTTAATGGAGTGTGCCATCGATGAGCTTGTTGAATAGCGTACGCAACACGATCGTCCCGGTGCACAAAGAAGGGTATCCCTTCGTCGCTGGTTTTTTTGTTGCGTCGCTGGTTCTTGGCTGGATCTTCAAGCCGCTTTTTTGGATCGGCTTGATCTTCACGCTCTGGTGCGCCTATTTCTTCCGCGATCCCGAGCGCATGACGCCGCAGGACGACGATCTTGCCGTATCGCCTGCCGACGGCAAGGTCTCGGGCGTGCAGATGGTGACGCCGCCGGTTGAGCTCAATCTCGGCCACGAGCCGATGCTGCGCATCTCGATCTTCATGAACGTCTTCGACTGCCATGTGAACCGCTCGCCAATGCGCGGCCGTATCACCAATATCGCTTATCGCCAGGGCAGCTTCCTTAATGCGGAACTGGATAAGGCGAGCGAGCAGAACGAACGCAATGGTCTCGTCGTCGAGACAAAGCATGGCGAGATCGGCGTCGTGCAGATTGCCGGCCTCGTCGCCCGCCGCATCCTCTGCTTCGTCAATGAAAACGAATCGGTCGACGCGGGCGAGCGTATCGGCCTCATCCGTTTCGGCTCGCGCCTCGACGTCTTTCTGCCGGAGGGAGCAGCGCCTCGCGTCTCGGTCGGCCAAAGGGCGATCGCCGGCGAAACGGTGATTGCGGAATTCGGCTCCTCGAAGGGCCCCATCGTTAGCCGCCGCAGCTGAGCCCTGAGGAAGCGAGCGAGATGAAGACGCCTTTTCCACCCTTTGAGCCGCATGGTCCCAACGACGAGGCGCGCGGGCCGCGCCTGCGGGAAATCCCGCTGCGGCTGATCGTGCCGAACATGATCACCGTGCTGGCGATCTGCGCGGGCTTGACCGGCATTCGTCTCGCTTTCGAAAACCGCTACGAGCTCGCCGTGGTTGCCGTGCTGGTCGCTGCCTTCCTCGATGGGATCGACGGGCGCGTGGCGCGGCTGATGAAAGCCACCTCCAAGTTCGGCGCACAGATGGATTCGCTTGCCGATATCGTCAACTTCGGTGTCGCGCCGGCGCTTGTCATCTATGTCTTCCTGCTGGATCAGGCACGCTCGCTCGGCTGGATCGCGGCGCTGATCTATGCCATCGCGGCTGGCCTGCGGCTCGCGCGCTTCAACGTGATGGCGGAACGCGAGAACAAGGCGTCCTGGCAGTCTGAATATTTTGTCGGCGTGCCGGCGCCGGCCGGCGCGATGCTGGTATTGCTGCCGGTCTATCTCGGCTTCCTGGGGCTGACGCCCAGCAAAACCTTTGCCTATTGGGGTGCAGGCTACACCGTGCTGATCGCCTTCCTGCTGGTCAGCCGCCTGCCCGTCTGGTCCGGCAAATCGGAAAGCAGCCGCATCCGCCGCGATCTTGTGCTGCCGATCATGCTTGGCCTCGTCGTCTATGTGGCACTGCTGATGAGCTATACCTGGCATGTCATGGTGGTTACCGTCGTTGCCTATCTGCTATCACTGCCGTTCGGCGCGCGTTCCTGGACGCGCAAATACGGCACCTACACCATCAACGGCCCCGCCGATCCCGATGTCGACGATTCCAACGACGACATCGGCCGGCATATCTAGTCGAAACGCCGTGGCTATTTGACACTCACGACGGTTCATCGATTCGTCGTGTCAGCGCAACCTCTTAACGAAAAATAAACGCCTAAATTAGATAGATTGTACGTCAGAATTTCGCATTACACTCGCGAAATATGGTCGGTGTTTACAAAAGCTGATCGGCAAATGCCTTTGATTTGTCATGATTTATGACAAGAAAAGGCTACATGGCGGTGTGTCAAAAGACACCCTTGGGAACATTGCGAGGAGAAACACATGACGGCGAAGAAAGAAGAAGCGGCACAACCGCAAGCTAAGATCGACCCCAGCACACTCTATCGTCCGCTTGGCCTCAAGGCCGTCCTGGCAGCACATCTGATGCTGAAAAAGACCAAGCCGCTGGAAAAGAAACTCGCCTAAAGCTGCCGCATCCGCCAGTGGCCACAGAGTTTGGCCACAGTGGTTCATGACGATGCGATGCCGATCTCATGTAAAGCCGTTCAGAAGAGGCTTAGCTGGCCAGCGCCAACGTCCGGCTTCTTCGACGGCTTGATCAAAGGATCGACTGCGACGGGCGTCTGCAAATCCGACCCCATATTAGCGACCTTGTTGACGCGATCCGAAATCGGAATCGCCTCGAAAAAATTCTCCTGAACAGGCACCATCAGATCCTGGACTTCACGCGGCTCCTGCGTTTTGCAATCGAGCCAGCGGGTGAAATCTTCCGGCTTGATGACCACAGGCATGCGGTCGTGAATAGGCCGCATCGTTCGATTCGCCGATGTCGTTAAAATGGCGCCCGTATCGATCTCGGAACCATCGGCCGATGACCAGGTCTCCATCAGGCCGGCAAAGGCAATGACCCCGCCGGCCCGCGGACGGATCCAATAAGCCTGCGATTTCTCGCCGCTCGCCTTCGACGGGCGATGCCATTCGTAAAAGCCCGATGCCGGGATCAGAATGCGCCTGTGACGCATGGCGGCTCGGAATGAAGCCTTGCCGATCGCGGTTTCGGCCCGGGCATTGATCAAGAGCGGAAACTCCTTGGGGTCCTTCACCCAGGCCGGCGTAAAACCCCAGCGAACAAGTAGGGCGCGGCGATCCGGTAGATTGCTGCCCCGTTCCTGCCGGTCGCCTGAAATGACGACTAAAATCGGCTGCGTCGGAGCTATGTTATAGCGCGCGGGGAAATCTTCATGCTCGAGATAACCGAGCAATTCCCGCACTTCCTTCTCTGTTTGCGTCAATGCAAATCGTCCGCACATGCGGCTTGTGTTGCATCCTCAAAGAGTCGGGTCAAGGAGAAGGTCAGTAGCGAGGGCCGAAGAGAATAACGGCCGCGCCCGCAAGACAGACGGCGCCACCGGAGAGATCCCAACGATCCGGCAAGCGTCCCTCGATCATCCAGAGCCAGAGAATGGAAGCGACGATGTAGACGCCGCCATAGGCCGCAAAGGTACGCCCTGCAGCGTCGCTCGGCACCAGCGCCAGCAGCCAGGCGAACAACGCCAATGAGACCAGACCCGGTGCTAGCCACCAGATCGGCTTTGCCAGCCGGAGCCAGGCCCAGAAGGCAAAACAGCCGGCAATTTCAGCCAACGCAGCGAGAGCGTAAAGTCCATAGGTCATCATGGTTTTCATTGGCGTGCTGGTGGCCCCGATTCGTCGCCGTTTTCTTTCTCGAGTAAAAGGACTTTCATCCCGGACAACAAGGGTCGTATCTTATGGAGTGAGAAGCTTCCACGCCCACCCCTCATTGTCGCCGATATTTTCATTAGAATCCGAATTGACCCATGACCTCTATCCCGCGCCTCGCCTCCTCCGCCATCCTCGAACGTGACGGCCGCTTCCTGCTGGTGTTGCGGCGCAATCCGCCATCTGCCGATATGTACGCCTTTCCGGGCGGGCGGGCAGAAGATGGCGAAACACCGACGGAAACGGCATTGCGGGAGTTCAAGGAAGAGACAGGAATAATTGCTCGCAATCCTCGCCTTTTCGAAACTTACGATCTCAGAAGCCATGCAGCAGACGGGAGGCTCACCAGTCATTTCTTTCTGTCGGTCTTCCTGGTCGATGCCGACGAGGATGCGATTGCCGAAGCCGCCGACGATGCCGCGGCAATCGGGTGGTATTCGCTGGAAGAGCTCCGCCACTTGCCCGTTCCTGCGAGCGTGCTCGAATGTGCCGAACGGCTGGCGACGGCGCGGGTCTAATAATGTGTCCGGGGCTCTGGCGTTAACGATGCGTGATAAAAACGGCGTGGAAAGCGAGGTTTTCGCCTTGTTCCCGTCATGCTTGCCGTATCAATTGGGTTCATGAATTATCGTCGCCTCATCAAGCTGCTTCCGATCTGCGCCGCGCTAACGGCCGCATTTCCGGCCTTTGCGCAGCCTGCGGCGACAGCTCCGGAGGTGCAGGTGCCCGACGCAGGCGGTGGTACAGAACGGCCCGCGCCCTATGACGACCAGCTGTCACGGCTCGCCGAAATTCTTGGATCGATCCACTATCTGCGCAATCTCTGCCACACCGAAAAAGAAGATTCCTGGCGAGCCGATATGCAGCGATTGCTCGATACCGAGACCAAAGACGAACCGAAACGAAAAGAAAGACTGACCGCCTCTTTCAACCGTGGATATAGATCCTTCGCATCGGTTTACACGGACTGCACGCTGCAAGCCATCGTCGCCGAGGAGCGATACCGTAACGAAGGTGCAACACTTGCCACAGAAATAACCGCTCGCTTTGGAAATTGACGATTTATTAACCCCTTTTCCCACCGAGCCGTGTCGTTTTAGGAAAAGGCTGATAAAGTCGTTAATCAAGCGGTAAGGACATGGACGTCTCGAGGAACGAAACAATGGAACCAAGCCTGAACGACATCGACGACATGATTGTCCACGAAAAAAGGCAGGCAGCACTGGAATACCAGAATGAGGCCTGGGCTGACGGGATGGCTGATGGTATCGAGCCGGAAATCATCGCCGACGCCGCAATTGCCCATGCTATTCGCGAGACTATTCGCATCCATGGCGAACAAGGCGCGGAAGCCTTGCTCGAATCGCTTAGGGAACGCATGCTTGCTGGTGAATTCTCTCCGAACCGCACCTTGCAATAATAGCCAGAGATCCCTTATGCACATCCTATCGGGCAATGAGTCTCGACATTCCATTGCCTTGCTTGCCGCCGCCATGTTTTTTGGCAGCCTCGCTCAGCCTTTGCCCTCCTTTGCTTTCTCCCAGCTCAATCCGCCCACCACCAAGCCGGGCGTTCATGGGAAATCAGCGCAGCGCAGCAATGACAGGCCGGTCGAAGAGGCGCTTGAAGCACCCTCAAAGACACTCCCCATGCCCGACCCGCTGATCAACAGCCAGGCCGGACAGAGCAGCACGACACCCAGCAATGCCCCGAATGGCGGCAAGCAGGCGGAGATCCTCTTCGACATCAGCAAGGTGCCGGAGCCGGTGCGCAAGCTGCGCGAGATGATTGTCGAGGCCGCCGCCTCCGGTGAACTCGAGCGTCTGCGTCCGCTCATGAATGTCGGCGGTGGTCTCAATCAGACCCAGGTGACGGCAGACGATCCGGGCGAAGATCCGATCAAGACGTTGCATGACCTTTCCGGCGACCCTGACGGCATCGAAATCCTCTCGATTCTCCTCGACATCATGTCGACCGGCTTTGCCCATATCGGCCAGGGCACATCCGATGAAATGTATGTCTGGCCCTATTTCGCCGAAAAGGACATCAAGACCCTGACAGCGCCGGAAAAGGTCGATCTGATGCGCATCGTGACCGCTGGCGACTTTTCCGATATGCTGGAATTCGGCGGCTATAATTTCTATCGCGTCGGCATCACGCCTGATGGCAAATGGAAATTCTTCACCTCAGGCGAATGATCCGGCCGCAGAACTTGCGGTTCTCGACCGAAGGCCCTACCTCTGATGGATAGGCCAAATTAGCGGGTCCACCATGCCAGCCGTATTCCTGAGAGATCGCTCATTTCTTCGCGTTACCGGCGCGGAGGCAGAGCCCTTCCTGCATAATCTCATTACAACCGATCTCACCTCGCTTGGTGCGGACGAGGCACGCCCCGGAGCGCTGCTTACGCCGCAGGGTAAGATTCTGTTCGACTTCATGATCTGGCGCGATGGTTCCGGCTTTGTGCTGGAGACCGATACGGTGCAAAGGGACGGCCTTCTGAAGCGCCTCACCATGTATCGGCTGCGCGCGCCGGTCGATTTTTCTGCAATCGAGACCGAAGGCGTCACTGCCGCCTGGGGCGAGAATGCGGCCGAAAGCCGCAAGGACAGCCGCTTCACCAAGGCGGGTATCACACTAACACGTACGCCCGGCCAGCACGGCGACGACGCCGAGACCCTCTATCAGACGCTGCGCATCGCCAATGGCATTGCGACTTCCGGATTGGACTTTGCGCTGCAGGACGCTTTTCCGCATGACGTGCTGATGGATCTCAACGGCGGCCTCGGCTTCCGCAAGGGCTGCTATGTCGGGCAGGAAGTGGTTTCCCGCATGCAGCATCGCGGCACGGCGCGCCGACGGGTCGTCGTGGTGAGCGGTAGCAGCGATCTGCCTGCCACCGGCGCCGAATTGACCATCGGCGGCAAATCGATCGGCACGCTCGGCTCGACCTACGGCGCCAAGGGTCTTGCGATCGTCCGCATCGACCGCGCCGGCGAGGGCATCGCCGCCAGCAAGCCAATCCTGGCGGGGGATCGCGAAGTTTCGCTTACGCTTCCCCCTTGGTCCGGCCTCTCCTTCCCCACACCGGCCGATGAGGCCTCGGCATGACAGCGGGTGATACCCCGCGCGCCTGGCAGCGCATGCTGTCTGGCCGCAGGCTCGATCTGTTGGATCCCTCTCCGCTCGACGTCGAGATCAGCGACATCGCCCACGGGCTTGCCCGCGTGGCGCGCTGGAACGGTCAGACCTCCGGGGATCACGCCTTTTCCGTCGCTCAACACAGCCTTGTGGTGGAGGCGATCTTCCGCTATCTCAACAAAGCAACGCCGGACGAGCTGTTAGCGGCGCTGCTGCACGATGCCCCGGAATATGTCATTGGCGATATGATCTCGCCGTTCAAATCCGTGGTCGGCGGCGATTACAAGGTGGTAGAGAAGCGCCTGGAAGCCGCAATCTACAGACGCTTTGCCCTGCCGCCGCATTGCGGACCGGAGCTGAAGGAAAAGATCAAGAAGGCCGATACAGTTTCGGCTTATTTCGAGGCGACCCTGCTCGCAGGCTTTACGCCGCAGGAAGCGCGCAAGTTCTTCGGCCAGCCTCGCGGCATCACGCGAGACATGTTGCCGATCGAGCCGATGCCGGCGATCGAGGCGCAGCGGCTTTTCCTGGCGCGTTTCGACGCGATTGAGGCCGAACGGGCCGCCGTGAGGGCTGAGGCATGACCGCGATCATCGTATCCCCGCTGGCCCGCATTGCCCAGATGGCCGTTCTCCACGGCGTATCTGAAATGATCAGTCTGATGGCGAAGGAACAGATGTTTCATCGGCCCGCCGTGATCAAGGCACAACGGCACCTTTTGCTCGGCATGAACGACATCAGCTTTGCCGGAACCGGTGATCTCATCGCACCGCAGGAGATCCATGTTCGTCAGATCATCGATTTCGCCAGGAATTGGGACCGCAGCTCGCCGCTGCTGATCCATTGCTGGATGGGCGTTTCGCGATCGCCTGCAGCAGCGCTGATCGCGGCGTTGGCTGTCAATCCGGAAGAGGACGATCTTGCGCTGGCGCATCGCCTGCGCGCCGCCTCGCCTTATGCGACGCCGAACACTCGGCTGATGATGATCGGGGACGAAGTGCTTGATCGCAAAGGCCGGCTCGTCGACGCCGTTAAAGCGATCGGCCGTGGCGCCGATGCGGACGGCAACGCACCCTTCGTCCTGCCGTTGCTGACGGAAATCAACGTCACATAAATGCGGAGACTGCGCAACCTCCGTCGATTTTTCAGGCAATCCGAGGGCGCCAATCAGGCGGCAGCACTATCAGACGGATCGGGGTCATACTGACCATAGGTGTTCTGATAGACATTCATCGACGCCTGCATCTCGCTGATGAAAACTTCCAACGCGTTTTGGCCGCTATTGTGGCTGGTGCTCGTGCCGCTACTGTCACTATTGCTGGAGGTCTGCTTCAGTGACAGCATATCGGCTGCGGACGAGTCCGTGGTCTTCAGCACGTCGAGACCCTCGGCGAACTGATCCTTGTTCAACGAGCCGGAGCCCTGAGTATCTATGCTCTTGAACAGATTTTCGGCGTCACTTTGGCTCATGTCCTTCGGCCGTCCGGCAACGAACTCGTCGGATGAAACCTTGCCGTCATGGTTGGTATCGAGGCTGGCGAACAGCTGGTCCATCGGCGACTGATCGGTCGAACTGCCGCTCGACGAAGCCGTACTGTTCTGACTGCCACCGCTGGCGCCGCTCTGCTGCATCTGCAGCAGCATTGAAGCCAGGTTGCTCGAAAATGTATCCGTCGCGCTCGGGTCGCTGCTGTCTTCGTCGTTGAGGATACTTGCCGACAGAAGACCGGATTGCGCCGCTTCCTTCAGTTCCCGCGTGTCCACGATGCCGTCGCCATTTTTATCAAGGGGATTGTACGAGGCAGCCGTCATGCTGCTTCCAACTGAAGAAATACCACTCATCCAAATCTCCTAAAGTAAACGCCATCGGGCGTTTTCGGTGGGACGCAGTACGCTCGTTGAAATGCCGATTGGATAGGCCGATTTGCAGGGGCGGTCAAAGATAGGTGTTAATTGATCATTAACCCCAATTGACAGGTATCGAATCATATTGGCGGTGGGCATCCGTGCGAGGAAGACAACCAGTGCTTGGCGAGAATTCGGACGACTGCCCGAATCACTCTTGAGAGAAAGCTATTCGATGACTGCGCAAGCCACCCGTTTGCCGGCGCCTCCAACGGGCTGGCTGCGATAATCATCGGACTCTTCATGGATCATCAGCGTCCGGCCGCGAATGCCGTTCTTGCCGTCGAGTTTCACCATGCTGTTGAACACCTGGGCCCGCAGCTTGCCATCCTGATCGACGTATTGATTGGGCATGTCGCCGGCTTGAGGGCCGTTAGCCGCGAGCATGCCGTGCTCGGCATTTGTGGGATTGAAATGGCCGCCGGCAGATTCGAACCCGTGCGTATGGTCGCAATGGCCGTTCTCATGGATATGGAAGGCAACCCAGCGGTTGACCGGAAGACCGGAGACGTCGAGTTCGATCAGTACGCCCGTCTTCGCCTCAGTCAGAACCGCTCGTCCCGCCTGTTTGCCATCGAGACCGACGAAATTGGCAATCGCCGTCTGCTTGTCCTGTGCCACCGCAGATGAACCTGCCGCCAAAACCAGAGCCGCCGCGATAATGATAGTCCTCATGGAACATTCTCCCGTTTGACGTCAATGCAACGCATCACCGGGGCGGGTGTTCCCGCCAAGGGAGAAATGAGTGCTCTCGACACAAATGAGCGGTCCGCCGGCAACCGGCGAACCGCTACAACGATTAGAGCAAAAACGGTTGGTCAGGCCACCATGCTGTCCGTGTCGTATTGGCCGTAGGTGCTGTTGTAGGCATCCATAGGCGCCAGTAGACCAAAGTCGTTAGCATTATTGGCTTCGGGCGATGTGTTTGTCAGCGTCGCACCGCCACCGGGTAGTTGCATGAGCTTTGCAATCAGGCTGCCCATTGCCCCATTCCTGTTGCTGTTAGCGATCGCATCGGCTTCGAGGATGCCCGGACGCTCGTCAGCCTCTCGCTCCTCGCGGCTCAAAATACCGTCGCCATTTGCATCTAGCCGCGAAAGCGTGCCCCGATAAGCATAAGAACTGTTGGATGTCGAAGATACATGGGACATACAAACCTCCTAGGGTAGGAGCCGCCTCATGCGACGTCGTTTGTACGCAATACGTTCTGGTTAACTGCAATGTTGATAGGCTGATTTGCCGCTCGGGTAAAGACGAATTGTTAATGGCTATTAACAATAGTTCCCAAGTTATAAATCGCACTTTACTAATAAGCTTGCGGTGGTCCGCCACGCGAAGCATATCACCTTTCGTTGCGTAATCCTCTGAAATCATAGGGAAAATCGGTAGACTGACCCTTACTGTCCCGCGCATTTCGTATAATGTGATGACAGAAGCCCATGGAGGAGACATGATGGATCTGTTGCTGATCGTAGTTGTGGTCGTGGGCATTGTGATACTGCGCAGCTACAATCAACGGCTACAACGACTGGAAAGCCGTGTTCAAGAGCTGCAAAATGCACTCGCCGGTCATGTGCCGGCCGTTGAAGCTAGCGAATCAGCAGAACCTGCTGAGGCAGTCTCCCAGCTCCCAGGCAGTCCAATTGAGCCACCGACCGAAACCGCCGCAGGGTCATCAACCGAATCGAAAGAAGCGGCCTTCGCTGAAGCTAGCACCCAAGAGCAAGAAGAGGAGTTTGTCGCCCTAGCGCTTACCCAAAAAGAAGAAAGCCTGGAGAGTACGATCGGTGCCCGCTGGGCCGTCTGGGTGGGCGGAATCGCGCTGGCGCTTGGCGGCATCTTCCTGGTCAAATATTCGATTGAAAGCGGCTTGCTCAGCCCAGCCATGCGGCTGGTGCTTGCCGCCATCTTCGGCCTCTTCCTCGCCGCCGCTGGCGAAATCATCCGGCGCCGGTCAGAACCCGTGCTCGTCAATACCTTCCAGAACGCGATGATCCCCGGTGTGCTGACGGCGGCTGGCGTCGTCGCCCTGTTTGGCTCGACCTATACTGCCTATGGCATTTACGGCTTCATCGGGCCGGCGGCCGCCTTCGTCCTTCTTGGACTGATCTCGGTCGCCACACTTGGCCTGTCGCTGCTGCATGGCCAGGCGCTTGCCGGGCTTGGCCTCTTGGCTTCCATGGTCACGCCGGCGCTTATCGCCTCGACGGCGCCGAGACCCTGGACGCTTTTCGGCTATCTCGTCTTCACCTGGCTCGTTACCATCGCCGCATCGCGGCTGCGCCGCTGGCACCTCGTACCGTCCTTCGCCAACGCCCTCCTCAGCATCTGGCCGCTGCTTTACATTTTCAACAGCGACGCTGTCGATCTGACGCCGGTGACTCTGACCGTGCTGGCGATGATCGCCGGCATGATATTCATTTGGCCGGGACACTACGACGTAGCGGGAACTGCCGGGGAAAGTGCCGGTTTGGCCGGATCCGAGGGCCCCTCTCCCTCCTCGACCGCCAGCCATTGGACTGCGTTCCTGACGCGCGCGCCGCTTGGGATGACGCTGACGGCATCCATCGGCGCCGCTGCCGTCGCCTTGTCACTGCTTATCTACAGCCTTTCGAACGGATATCCGCTCACGGATGCTTCCTTTCCGTTTGCAGCGATTGTTGCGGCCGTCGCGGCGTTCGGTGCCAGCCGCACATATGCGGCCTGGGCGGCAATTCTGGCGGCGCTGGCGGCCGGCTTTGGCATGTTCATCGCCCTGATGCAACCGGAGATCGGTGCGGAACTGAATATCGCGCAGATCGTTCCGGCGTTATCCTATCTCGTCGCCTACGATGGTCTCAGCCTCGGCGCGGTTTTCGTCCTGGTCGGCTTCTTCTTTCTCAGGCGTTTTGGCGAAAGCGAGAGGCCCTTTGGGACTCTGTGGGGCATCATCATGGTCGCCACGCCGCTGACAATTGCAGTGATCAGTTATGTCACCTTTGGCAACTGGACACGCGACTGGCTGCATGGGCTCTACGGCATCGGGCTTGGTATCGTCCTGCTGGCGCTCGCCGAATGGCTGGATCGCCGATCCTTCAAAGAGAAAATAGCGCTGCCGTCCAACATCTTCGCCGCCGGTTCTTTCGCCGCTTTCGTCTTGGCTGTGCACACGCTGACCCATGACGCTCTCCCGACGATCCTGCTGCCGGTGCTTGGCACGGCATTTCTCCTCGCTGGACGCGCCCGCTCGTGGCCGGCCCTGCCTTGGATGATGGTCGCCGCGTTGATCATCGTCCTGGGTCGCATCGCCTGGCAGCCAACCATTGTCGATCCCGGTGAGCTCGGCACGACGCCAGTGTTCAACATGCTGCTCGCCGGTTACGGTATCCCCGCGGCGCTCGCGGCCTGGTCCGCCTTTGAAGTCAGGGGTTCACCGGACCTCAGACTGCGTAACACCCTGCAGGCACTCACGAGCTTCCTGGTGCTGCTGACCGTCGCCATGCTGGTGCGCCATGCGATGAACGGCGGCGTCTTGAACGCGAACATTCCAACCCTTGGCGAACAATCGATCTACACATTGCTGGCGATCGGCGCTTCCGCGACGCTGATGGCGCTCGATGTCAGCGCATCGAGCCATGTCTTTCGTTACGGCGGAATGGCGCTCGGTGTCCTCTCCGTCATCCTGATTCTGACGCTGCATCTGTTCGGCCTCAATCCCTTCATCACAGGCGAAAGCACGGGTCAGATCCCCTTCTTCAACCTCCTGATGCTCGGTTACCTTCTGCCAGCGCTCGCCTATGGCGGGGTGGCGCTCTATGGGCGGCACAGACGGCCCCTGCCCCTTGTGATGATGCTTGCCGTCGCCGGGGCGGTGATGGCCTTTGCATGGGCGACGCTATCCGTGCGCCGCTTCTGGCAGGGCGAATATATCCCGTTCTGGAACGGCGTTATTCAGGGGGAACTCTACTCGTACTCCGTTGTCTGGCTGCTGATCGGCATCGCCCTCCTCTGGCTCGGTGCACGCTTCGACGCCCGCAGCCTGCGTATCGCGTCGGCTGCGCTCGTTTTCGTCACTGTCGTGAAGGTCTTCCTCATCGACATGGCAAACCTGGAGGGCTTCCTGCGCGCTCTGTCCTTCATCGGCCTTGGCGCGGTACTGATCGGCATTGGCCTGTTCTATCAAAAGGTCTTGAGCGGCAAGAAAGCGACGGAATGATTGCAGCGAATCTCTACGCCCGGTAGGAACGCGCAGGATCATTCCGACAAATCATTGCGATACGGGGCCGAGGATGGACACCAACAGAATGGCGCGAGCCTTTGCCCCTTTCGAGGCGCTGGCTGCAGACCTCATTCCGCATGCGGCCGATGGCGACGACGGCTCGCACGACATCGCCCACATCCTGCGCGTCTTCAAGAACGCCATGTCCATCCAGGCGGAAGAAGGCGGCGATCCCCGCATCCTTGCTGCCGCCGTATTGCTGCATGATTGCGTCTCGGTAGAGAAGAATTCGCCGCATCGCGCTCAGGCATCGAGGCTGGCGGCCGTGAAGGCGGCCGGCATATTGCGACTGCTCGGATGGGCCGGCGAGGATATCGCCTCCGTAGCGCACGCGATCATCACGCACAGCTTCTCCGCCAATCTTCCACCGGAAACGCTGGAGGCGAAAATGTTGCAGGATGCCGACCGGCTGGATGCAATCGGCATGGTTGGCGCTGCCCGTTGTTTCTATATCGCAGGCCGACTGGGCTCGGGTCTCTACGATCCGTACGACCCTCTCGCCACCAAGCGGCCGCTGGACGACAAGTGCTTCGCCATTGACCATTTCGAGACAAAGCTGTTCAAACTGGCGGATGGGTTCCAGACCGAAACTGGCCGGAGGTTCGCTGGCGAGCGGCATGAGCGGTTGAAGACGGTTCTGGCGATGTTCATCGACGAAATCTGAGGGCTATTCATGCGGGTCAGCGATCTCTTCATCTATCCGCTCAAGAGCGCACGTGGCATTGCCATTCCGTCCGCCACAATCGACGCTTTCGGCCTCATCGGCGATCGTCGCGCCATGCTAATCGACCCCTCCGGTCGCTTCATCACGCAACGCGAATTGCAGGATCTTGCCCGCATCGACGTCCAGCCCGGCCCCTCCTACCTGCGCCTGAAAATGGAGGGAAAGGCCGACATTATCGTGCCACCGCCGCACCCGGACAACCGCATGGACGTGAACATCTGGAAGTCTACCGTGAACGCTTCCATCGCCGATGCGGAGACGAACAAGGCGTTGTCGGCCTGGCTCGGCCGCGACGTCAAAATGGTGTTCTTCGACAGCTTTGCGAAACGCATCGCCAATCCGGCATGGGCAGGCAGCGACACGCCGGTCACCTTCGTCGACGGATACCAGATCCTAATCACCACCACTGGCTCGCTGAAGGCGCTAAATGCCGCTCTTGCAGCCCATGGGGAAGGGTCGGTCGCCATGGCGCGCTTCCGCCCCAACATCGTCATCGATTGCGATGAGGCGTGGCCCGAGGACCGCTGGGCGGCAATCGAGGTCGGCGGCATTCGCCTCGACCTCGTCAAGCCCTGTGACCGCTGCATCATGACGACGCAGGACCAGAAAACCGGCTCGCGCGATGTTCCAAACCCGATCCCGGCCATGGGGCGTGTCCGCATGTCTGCCGACCGCCGAGTCCCCGGCCTCCTCTTCGGCTGGAATGCCGTACCGCGCGGCGAAGGCTCTGTGATGATCGGCGATACAGTGACGGTGATCGAGAAACGGCCCGAGGGCTGGGCGTTCAAGCGGCGATAGTCGCTCCTCTGTCACCTATGTTTGGTACTTGCAGGCCTGGGGCAGCAGGTTCATGTTCATGCTCGTCCTTTAATTGAAGCCCGGCGGTTGCTGCCGAAGGAGCCACGGCGCACCGGGCTTTTTTCGAGGTGCGTCCGATGGAATGCGCCGGCTGCGGTTTCGATATTCAGAGCGGTTTTGCTTTCTGCCCGCGATGCGGCGCAAAGCAACCTGTGTCCTGCGCTGCCTGCGGCTATCCCTGCAAGCCTGATTTTGCCTTCTGCCCCAGATGCGGCGCCTCGATTTCCGACACAGCCCAACCCGCAGCTAAGCCAACGATCGAAACCATACCGCCGAAAGCGGATAGCGATGCCGACCGGCGGCCAGTGACGGTGCTCTTTGCCGATCTCTGCGGCTTCACGACACTCAGCGAGCAGATCGACCCCGAAGTCATGCGGGTGCTGCAGAACGAATTGTTCGAAGAGATGACCCAGGCGGTCGAGGCCTATGGCGGCTTCGTCGACAAGTTCGTTGGCGACGCACTGTTGGCGCTGTTCGGCGCGCCGGTTGCCCATGAGGATGATCCGGTAAGGGCACTCAATGCCGCCCTCGATATGATCGAACGGGCGATGCAGGTCGGCGAGCGCTGGCAATCGCGCGCGGGTTTACCGCTGCGCCTGCATATCGGCATCAATAGTGGCCCTGTCGTCACCGGTAGCTTCGGCGCGGTTAGTACCAAATCCTATTCTGTGACCGGCGACACGGTGAATACCGCCCAACGCCTGCAATCCATGGCCGGCGAAAACGATATCCTTGTCGGGCCGCTGACCTATCGCCTCACCCGCCATGCCTTTGCCTTCGAGAGTCTCGGCGCGCAGGCGCTGCGCGGCAAAAGCGGCAATGTTCTCGTTCATCGGCTGACGGGACCATTGGAAGCGCCCTATACGGCGCGCGGGCTCGAAAGTTTCGGCCTTCAGGCGCCGATGATCGGACGAGATACGGAGTTGTCACGGCTGCTGACATGCCTCGATCTCGCCTGCGGCGGTGCGGCACAGCTTGTTCGCCTGATTGGCGAAGCGGGTATTGGCAAGTCTCGGCTGGTCAACGAATTCATCGGAATAGCCGGCAATGCCGTTCGCTTCCAGGGCCTTGCGATCCGCAAAGCAACCTGCTCTCCGCTTGGCGAGCAATCCTATGGCACGCTTGGCGCAGTCGTGCGCAGCGCGTACGGCATCGGCGAGCGGGATAATCTCGATAGGACGCGTCAGTTGCTGGCGGCGGGGTTCCGTGCGCTCGATCTCACGCAGCAGGACATCGACGGGCTTTTGCCGCTTTTCCTGCATGTGCTCGGCCTCGGTGACCCTAGCGGAACACTGCGGCATATCGAGCCTGAGCAACTGAGGCGGCAGATCTTCTATGCGGTCCGCACCGTTTTCGAGCGTCGGCTGGCGCAGGGTCCGCTGCTGCTTGTCATCGAGGACCTGCATTGGGCGGATGCTGCCTCGCTGGAAGTGCTTCGCTTCATGATGGACCGGCTGGAGCGTAGCCGGTTGATGCTGCTTGCGATCTACCGGCCGACTTCGCAAATCGACCCATTGGACTCAAATCGTGTCAGCGTCACCGTGCAACGTCTCGGCCCGTTGATTGCAGCCGATGGGCAAAAACTTCTCGCTGCCTTTTTCGGTGAAGGTCATGGCAACGTGCCGGTCACGATGCGTAAGCGCATCCTCGACCGCGCCGGCGGCAATCCGCTCTTTATCGAAGAAATCCTTCGGAGGCTGATCGAGATAGGGACGCTACGCAATGACGGTCAACGCTGGCATGTTGCGGCGGAAGACACGGATGTCGATATTCCGGTCAATCTGCAAGCCCTATTACTCGCCCGCGTCGATCGTCTGCCGCACGAGATAAGACGGTTGGCGCAGGAGGCGGCGGTAGTCGGCCCGAAGTTCGAGATCGCTCTGCTTCGCATCGTCGCCACCGATCCGGCTGCCATCGACCCTGCTTTGGACTATCTCTGCGATGCCAACATCATCGAGGAACTGCGCGGGCCCGATGCCGGCGTATCCCCCGCCTATCGCTTCAGCCAATCCCTGCTGCACGACGTCATCTATCATAATCTGCTGCTGCAACGGCGCATGGAGCTTCATCGCCGGATCGGTCAGGCTCTGGAACGCCAGTACGGTTCCGCACCCGATCGGCCCGAGCATCTGGCGCAGCTCGGCCATCATTTCAGCTTGACTGCCGAGAAGGCCAAGGGGGCTACCTACCTGATGGTGGCCGGCGATCTGGCGCGCAAGACCTACGCCAACGACGATGCCATGCGCCTCTATCGTCAGGCGCTTGCCGCCTTCGCAGACGAGCCGGAGGTAACGCCGGAGCAACTGGCGCTTCTGGAGCGTCTTGCCGATCTCTGCGGCCCGGCCGGCCTCCGCGACGCCGCCATCAACCATTATCAGCGAGCGCTTGCGATCCACCGCACCCGAGACGATCGAATCGCCGCCGCGAGGATATTGCGAAAGATCGGCCGCCTGTATCTCGATGCCGGGCGCCGCGACCAAGCGGAGGCCCACTGCGCCGAGGCTGAAGCCATGATCGCGACAATCGACGCGCCGGTCGAACATGCGCATCTTCTGCAGGAGCGCGGCTATCTGGCCTTCCGCATGGGCGACCAGACTGCCGCTGCCGAATGGGCGACGCAGGCCTTGCAATGCCTGCAAACGCTGCCGATCGACGGGACGACCGAGACTGGACGGGAGGCAGCGCGGGCGATGGCCGAAGCGCTGAATACCAAGGGGGCAGCACTTGCGCGGCTCGGACGTCGTCGTGATGCCGTGCACGAGGTGGAACGCAGCCTGTCCGTAGCCGAAAAGGCCGACCTGCAAAGTGCCGCCTGTCGCGCCTATTCCAATCTCGGCGTCCTCTACACGGTTGTCGATCCCGCCAGCGCTATCAAGGTCTGCCAGCGCGGGCTAGAGGTCGCGACCCGCATCGGCGATCTCGGCTTCCAGGCTCGTCTTCTCGCCAATCTCGCCGTTTCCTGTTGCACCTTCACCCATCGCTGTGCCACGGAGGGTGTGCCGGCAGCGGAGAAAGCGGTGGAAATCGACCGCGCGCTCGATCAGCGCGACCATCTCTCCGTTCCATTGATTGTCCTCGGGCAGATCCATCAATGTCACGGACAGCCGACGCTAGCTCGTAAGTATTACGAGGAAGCCCTTGAGGTTGCGAAGGAAATTGACGAGCCGCAACTGCTCTTTCCGTGCTATGATGGTTTGGCGACATTGAGCCTCGAGCGTGATGACATGGATGAGGCGGAACGGTATTTCACGCTTGCGCAGGATGTATGCGCCCGCCACAACCTCGACCCAGGCACGCTCGTCGTATTGCCGTTTCTTGATTGACTGCCCTCGTCGCGAGGCTCGCTGCAAATCCATTAGGGGAATCGATTCAGGCGCTTAAAGGGAGGAACGAAAGATGCCGGAGCACCACACCGAAAGACCATTGCAGCCTGGAGATCGGGCGCCGAACGTCGTGCTGGATGCGATCACCCGCCAAGGCAAGATCGCCATTGACGATTTTCGCGGTCAGAAGCCTGTGCTTGTCGGGTTGTTCCGCGGGCTGCATTGCCCCTTCTGCCGCCGGCAGATCGCCGCCATGTCCGAACTCACCGGTGCATTGCAGGAAAAAGGCATCGACAGCCTGACCGTCGTCAACACGCCGATCGACCGAGCCCGCCTTTATTTCCGCTACCATCCACTTCCCAATCTGCTGGCCGCGTCCGATCCGGAAAGGGTATCGCACAAAGCCTTCGGCCTGCCGAATGTGCAGTTCACCGAAGACGAGAATGACTGGCCACGCAAGGTTGGCGTGAAGACGGTGAAGTCAATGCGCGTCGAGATGCCGGACGAGCTTCCCCAGCCGATGAACCCGATGGCAGCGATGGAGTTCCTTGACAAAGTGGATGGCTATGAATTCACCGAGGATGACAAGCAGATGATCGCCACCGGCGAAGGACAGCTCATCGGCGAGTTTCTGCTCGATCGGGATGGTGTCGTCCGGTGGTGCTTTACGGAAGTGGAGGAGTCTGGCCGCCATATGTTCGGCATTCCCGCACCTAGAGAAGTGATGTCAGCGGCATCGAATATGGCTGTTTGAACCGAATGGTTCTTTGGTTCCGATCTAGTGTTTGAAGGCAGCGCCCAGTCGCTCTTGCTGCCTCTCCGCGGTAACCGAAGCTGTGCTCAACGCCTTCAGGGCAGCCTGAATGAACCCGTCACGCGCCGCGGCGATTTCAATGCCGCGGGGCTCGTAGACATGGCGATGCAGGAAGAAGCCGGTCAGGTGGAAAGCGGCGGCAAGGCTTTCACAATCCGCCGCTTCGACGGCGCCGGCAGCAAGGAAGGGTGGCAGCGCCAGCATCTTGTCGGCCCAAGGCAAACCGGCGGCACGGCAGACGGCACGTCCGCTCTTCGGTGATACGAAGGCGAGGTCGTCGCGCACGCCTGTTGCGGCACATGCAGTCAGATCAAGGCCGAAGCCAAGATCGTTGAGCACCGCCAACTCGAAGCGGACGAAGAGCTCGCCGGCGTCCATGGGGTTCTGCAGGTTTTCCAGAATGACATCGAGTGCATCGTAAAGATGCGGATGAGGATCGCGCTCAGGCAGCAGGCGCAGCAGCGCGCCCATGGCCTGCACGCCATAGACGGCGGTCGCCGTTTCCATCAGCCGCGCCGCCCGCAACCTCACCGGCTCGATGCGGAACTCGCCGAGATGCTCGTGCAGCCGCGCCCGCCAGGTGACTTCGACCAGATTACCCGCCTGCAGCACAGGCTGCATGGCGCGCGATCGGCCGGAGCGCACCAATCCCATATGCCGGCCACGATCACGCGTCATTACCTCGGCGATGACGCTTGTTTCGCCGAGGCGCTTGACGCCCAGTATGATCGCCTGATCCTGCCACTGCATCGGCCGGTTTATCCCGCAGAAATTCGTGATTCGAGTTTAGGCCAAACCGCAGACGCTGTCACATGGGAGACGATCGGCTCTACTGGTCGCTTGATAGGCTGCTTACAGACGCTAGCTTGTCGACGAATGCCCGCATGGCAGCTTCATCGAAGGGCTTGTTGAGCAACGGCACATGCCGCATGTCGTGTGGGAAATCGAGCGTATCAGGATAGCCGCTGACGAAGCCAAAAGCGATGCCGCGCTCGGCCAGCAACCGGGCAAAGCCGAAACTCATCGAATCACCCAGATTGACATCCAGCATCGCAAAATCATAACGCTCTGTATGAATGGCGTTGACCGCCTGCTCCAGGTTCGAGGCTATTTCTACCTGCACGACCCCGACAAGACGAAGAATTTCCTCCGCCTCCATCGCAATGATTAGATTGTCTTCCAAAATGAGAACGCGCTGAACCGTCATATCAGCGCCATCCCCGCGTCCGTACGCCAATCGGCGCGGTGCCCCGTAAACATTCCCACATCTATCCCTCCGGCGCCAATCATCGGCCCGTGTTGAATGGATGGTATTCCCCCATCCGTGTTGGCTAGATCTCATGTGACATGACCTCGCCTAAACCCGCATCGCACTTTTAACCTCGCGGCACTATGGGCTCGTCATCATGCTCCAATCGCTTTTGCCGCTGCGGTTAGTAAAAGGTGAAACTGGTCGAAAAGTGACGGCGAATGTAGTCTATGCTGATACAGCAATCGCTAGCATTTAAAAAAGACATGGGCAGTCTGTGTCAATATCGAACATTAGATGAATGGCCGGCGGCCCGAATCAAGCCCTTCCCACGCGGCGAGTTCGGCCAGTCCTTCGCCGTTTAGCACATCGCAACCGCGCTCCTGCCAGCGGATCAGTTTGCGTTCCGAGAGCTTTTTTAACGTCTTGTTGGTGTGAACGATGGAGAGGCCGAGCGTATCGGCAATGTGCTGCTGGGTGATCGGGATGACATTGCTACCGTTGAAGAGGTGCAGGGCGCTTGCCCGCTGATGCAGATAGGCGAGCAGATAAGCGGCACGTTCCAGCGCGGACCGCCGACCGACGCTCAGGAGATGTTCGTCCAGAATGCGTTCTTCCCGCGCGGCCATCCAGGTTAGATCGAAAGCCAGCGACGGATGGGTGTTGTAAAGCGTCATCAGTTCCGCACGCTCGAAGACGCAGAGCGAGACCGGTGACAGGGCCTCGGTCGAATGCCGCATTTCGCCCATGATCGAGCCCTGCAGACCGATGAGGTCACCGGGCATGACATAGTTGAGAATCTGCCTGCGCCCATCTTCGAGGGTCTTATAGCGAAAGCCCCAGCCGGAAAGAATCGTGAAAAGATGAGCGCTGTGGGCACCCTCGAGGAAAATCGTCGCACCAGCGTCGACGATTAACTCGCCCTTCTTGAAATCCGTGACGAAACTCAACTCCTCGCGATTGAATTCGCGGAAATGCGACAGGCCCCGCAGCGGACATTGCTGACACGGTGTCCTTTGCCCATGCAACGTCGTCGTCTTCGGCATTGACGCCCCCTTGGGTACGCCGACGGGCGCAATCCGCCCGACAGCTGTCGCAGGGTAAGACGGTCAACGGGACATTGTTCCGTCAGCGCGGAAACTCGAGTCCCATCTCACGGAAGCGTTCCGGATCGTCACCCCAGTTCTCCCGCACTTTGACGAAGAGGAAGAGGTGCACTGGCTGCTCGAGAATTTCAGACAGTTCCTTGCGTGAGGCGGTCGAGATCGCCTTGATCGTTTCGCCTGATTTGCCGAGGGCGATCTTCTTCTGGCTCTCGCGCTCGACATAGATCACCTGCTCGATACGCACTGAGCCGTCCTTGCGCTCCTCCCATTTCTCCGTCTCGACGTGGGAGGAATACGGCAGTTCCTGATGCAGACGCAGGAACAGTTTTTCGCGGGTGATTTCCGCGGCGAGCTGGCGCATCGGCAGATCGGAAATCTGGTCCTCGGGATAATACCACGGGCCTTCCGGCAGGGTTTTTGCCAGATAGTCCATCACATCGTCGCAACCCGAACCGTTTTCGGCCGAAATCATAAAGGTCTCCTCGAAGGCGATCTTCTCGTTGGCGGCAGCGGCAAGCGCCAGCAGGTCTTCGCGGCGAACACGGTCGATCTTGTTCAGAACGAGGATTTTTGGCTGCGAAACTTCCTTCAGTCCCTCGAGAATAGCTTCGGCATCGCCGCGTAATCCGCGCTCGCTGTCGATCAGCAGCATGATGAGATCCGCATCCTTGGCGCCTCCCCATGCGGTCGTCACCATCGCGCGATCGAGGCGCCGGCGCGGCTTGAATATGCCGGGCGTATCCATGAAGACGATCTGCGCCTTGTCATGAATGGCAATGCCGCGGACAATCGCGCGCGTCGTCTGCACCTTGTGGCTGACAATCGACACTTTCGCGCCGACGAGCCGGTTGACGAGCGTCGATTTGCCGGCATTGGTCGGGCCGATAAGGGCCACGAAGCCGGAATGCGTAGGGCTGATATTTTCAGCCGCGCCTTCACCGGCGGCCATGTCTTCCTGATTGGTCATCTTTTCCGTCATTTCTAGGCAGTCATTTTTGAGAGGACTGGAGCTGCCATACACCTTCACGCTCCAAAATCCGTGTCGCAGCCACTTGCTCGGCGGCGCGTTTGGAGCGTTCAATACCGGTCTCTGGCGCGGTTCCGGCCACCTCCACCGTCACCGTGAAACGGGGATCATGATCCGGTCCGCTGCGGTCATCAACCCTGTAAACGGGTGTGACACCATATTTAGCGTGCGCCCATTCCTGCAATTCCGTCTTGGCGTCGCGCCTTGCACCATCGGCACGGATGGCGCGGCGCTCCCAGTAGCGCAAGATGAACTTGCGCGCCACTTCGAGGCCGCCATCGAGATAAAGTGCCGCAATCAGGCTTTCGACGACATCGGCACGCACGTTCAACATGCGCTTGCCTGTCAGTTTTTTCACATCGGCGCCGGTGCGGATGAAGAGATGCAACTGCATCTCGTCGGCAACCTCGGCGCAGGTCTCCGCACTGACCAACTGGTTGAGGCGCACCGAGAGCTCGCCCTCGGTTGCCGTACCGAAGGTTTGGAAAAGCAGCTCGGCGATGCACAGGCCGAGAACCCGGTCGCCGAGAAATTCCAGCCGCTCGTAATTGCCGGCCTTGTGCGTTCGAGCACTGGCATGCGTCAGAGCCCAGTCGAGGCGCTCCTTCTCGGCGAATTCGTGACCTATAGCGGCTTCTAGCCTGACACGATCTGCCTGCTGGAGCGTCTGCGCTTTCGTCATTCGACAACCTTAAAGAGGCGATCCCAACGCATGTTGGTCGGCCATTTCCAGATTTCGCGGAACGACGTGTCGTGTCCGAGCGAGAAGAAAATGACGCTGGCGCGCCCGATCAGGTTCTCAGCCGGCACGTAACCGACGTCGAAACGGCTGTCGTCTGAATTGTCGCGGTTGTCGCCCATCATGAAGTAGTTGCCCGGCGGCACGACATATTCCTGCGTGTTGTCACCGCGCGACGAAGGCGACAGATCCAGTGTATCGTAGACCTTGCCGGTATCCGGCAGACGCTCGCTGTAAACGGGAATATCGTCGCCGGGCTCCTGGCTGTAATCCGAAGCGAAGGTGCCATGCGGCTGGCGCGGAACAGCCTGGCCGTTAATGTAAAGGATATCGTTCTTCACCTGAATACGATCGCCCGGTAGGCCGATGACGCGCTTGATATAGTCGACATCCGGATTCGGCGGGAAGCGGAAGACCACGACATCGCCGCGCTTCGGTTCGCTACCGAAGATGCGGCCGCTGAACAGATCTGGCGAGAAAGGCAGCGAATATTTGGAATAGCCGTAGGCGAATTTGTTGACGAAGATATAGTCTCCGACAAGAAGCGTCGGCATCATCGAGCCCGACGGAATGGTAAAAGGTTGAAATAGCACTGTGCGGATGATCATGGCCAGGACCAGAGCCTGTACTATGACCTTGAAGTTTTCCCACAGGACATTCTGCTGTTTTTCGGCTTTCTCGGACACGCAGTCTTATTCCTTTTTCGCACCCCACCGGCGCACTTTACTTTCAGGCACTCTCTATCTTCTTCATACCACGGCGGCAATGGCGCGAGTATTAAAAGCGACACATGTTCGTCATTCAGTCCGCAATCGGCAGTGCCTCGATGATCACGAAGGCTTGAGCGAGAGGGAAATCATCGGTTATCGTCAAATGAATGGCAGCGCGGTGATTTTCCGGCGTCATCGCCGCCAATCTTTTCGCCGCACCGCCCGTCAATTGCATCGTCGGCTTGCCGCTCGGCATATTGACGACACCCATATCGCGCCAGAAGACGCCCTGCGCCAGGCCTGTGCCAAGCGCCTTGGAACAGGCCTCCTTGGCGGCGAAGCGTTTGGCGTATGACGCAGCCTTGTTCTTGCGCCCTTCGGATTTGGCGCGCTCGATATCGGTGAAACAGCGTTCGGTGAACCGTGAACCGAAGCGTTCGATCGATTTCTCGACGCGGCGGATGTCGATGAGGTCGCTGCCTATCCCGATGATCATGAGAAGGCCCTTCGCGTTCCGTCAGACGCTCGATGCGTTGTCAGCAAGCGCTAGGCGCTCGCGCGCACGCTCCATCAACCGCGCCTTGCGACGGGATTTGAAGCTCTTCACCCCATAATAGGTCAAACCGTAAACGATGACGCCCGTGACGATTGCCGGCGGGATGCCACCGATCAACATCGGCTTCAGGACCGGGTCCCAAATCTGCAGGAGATCACCTCTATGCCACAGCGCAGGCAGATCGATGCCACCACTTTGGCCGCCGCCGTCGCGCGCCAGGATCAGATGACCGATTTCCCAGGTGAGGCCCCAGATGAAGGGATAGGTGATGGGATTGCCGGCGGCCAGGCAGCCGAGCGCGGCCGCGACCACATTGCCACCAACCAAATAGGCAATGATGATCGCCATGACGAAATGCACGCCAATGAAGGGGGTCCAGGAAACGACGATGCCCGCAGCAAAGCCCGCAGCCACCGAATGCGGCGACGCGGCGAGGCGCACTAGGCGCTTTCCAAAATATTGGAACGAGCGAATGAAACCTTTACGGGGCCAAAGATGATCCCGCAGTTTTTCCTTCAACGTTAGTGGTTTTCTGCGACGAAATAACATGCGGCTTATCTAGTGCACCCAGGGCGGTCATGACAAGAGCGGCGAAGCATATCATACGCTGATTATCCAGCCGCAGCACCTATACCTCCTGGAGCGGACGCATGTTCATAAGGAACTGCAAAAGCCTGCTCTAGAACACTACGCGGAACATCCTGTCTGCTTTCAGCGGGACGCTCCAAGGGCGCAGCAACATGCGCGCCCCTTCCCAATTTGAAAGTATTGTCAGCGTTTAACGCTGGCGAAACATGCCACGATCGATCTGGCGCTGACGATACTCAAGGTCAAAGCGGTCGTGCGAACCATTCAGATAAGCCATTTCACGTTCTTCGGTACTCGGAACGCGCAATGCGCGGGCGAATTTCTTGATAGGTCCAAACATTGTCTTCTCTCTTCTCTGTTTCGTTTCTTCGATAACAAGAAGATAGGCGTGACAAAGGTTAATTACCACCGCTCTAAAATACACGCAGCTATGCACAAGTCGCATGGCTTGGTGTGGATGTAGGCAATTTTGGTCATAAAATGATCACAAAATATGCAATTCGCACCGGATCCAATGCTGTCCCCAAGGATAATTATTCGTAAAGCCGCTTTACGGTAGCGATGCAATCGAGCTCTTTCAGCTGTACGAGTAGCTGATTGAGCTGGCGCAGGTCCCAGACTTCGACATCCAGCGCCATCTCCGTAAAGTCGGCGGCTACGCGCACCGTATTGAGAACGCGAATGTTGACGTCGATGTCTGCGACCGTTTGCGCTACCTTGGCAAGTGTGCCCGGCTCGTTCAGCGCATTGATCAGGATACGGGCGGCGAAGCGGGACTTGTTGGCCTCGTCGAGATCCCACCGCACGTCGATCCACCGCTCCGGTTGGTCGTCGAAACGCTGCAGTACCGGCGACTGTATCGGATAGATGGTAATGCCTCTGGGCTTTTCCATGATACCGACGATACGGTCCCCGGGTACGGCGCCGGTCGGCGCGAAATGTACTTCGACATCCGCCGCCAAGCCGCGGATCGGCGGGGCATCCCCCCCTTCGACACTGGCGGCGAGATCGGTCTTGTTCTTGCCGGGGATCTTGAAGATCATGCCTGCGACGCTGCGGACATTGAACCAGCCTTCGTCACCGGCGGGCTTGACCGTGACACGTTCGTCCTGATGATCGGGATAGACGGCGCGCAATACATCGAGCGACGACATCTCCCCTCGCCCGACAGCTGCGATCGCATCCTCGACATCCTTCTGGCCGAGACGGTGCAGCGCCGGCTTCAACGCCTCGCGCGAAAAAACCTTGCCGGCGCGCTCGAAGGTTCGCTCCAGGATACGGTGGCCGAGGCCGGCATATTGCTTGCGGATGGCCAGCCGCGTGGCGCGGCGGATGGCGGCGCGCGCCTTGCCGGTCACAACGATCTCTTCCCAGGCGGCCGGCGGCACCTGCACGCCGGAGCGTATGATCTCAACTTCGTCGCCGTTGGTCAGACGCGTCACAAGTGGCATTATCCGGCCGTTGATCTTGGCCCCGACCGTGGTGTCGCCGATATTGGTGTGAACGGCGTAAGCAAAATCGATCGGTGTGGCGCCGCGCGGCAGCGCGATCAGTTTGCCCTTCGGCGTGAAGCAGAAAACCTGATCCTGGAACAGTTCGAGCTTCGTATGCTCGAGGAATTCTTCGGGGCTATCGCCCTCAGCGAGCGCCTCGATGGTATGACGCAGCCAGGAATAGGCGTTGCTTTCGCGCGACAGCAGCTCACCATCGCCATTATTGTTGGTGCCGTCCTTATAGAGCGTGTGGGCGGCGATGCCGAACTCGGCGATTTCATGCATGCGCTTGGTGCGGATCTGCAGCTCGATGCGCTGACTGGACGGACCGACGATGGTGGTGTGCAGCGAGCGATAGTCGTTCTGCTTCGGCGTCGAGATGTAGTCCTTAAACCGGCCCGGCACGACACGCCAGCGTGTATGCACGATGCCGAGCGCGCGATAGCAGGACGGAACGTCGTCGACGAGGAGGCGGAAACCATAGACATCGGAGAGCTGTTCGAAGGAAAGCGACTTTGACTGCATCTTGCGGAAGACCGAATAAGGCTTCTTCTGCCTGCCCTTGACCATGGCATTGGCCAGGCCGTTGGCGACCAGCAGGTCGCGCAGTTCGGTCTCGATCTTCTTGACCAGACCTTCATTGCGCCGCGACAGCTCTTCGAGGCGCTTGGTAACCGTATCATGCGCCTCGGGATTGATGTGGCGGAAAGACAGCTCCTCCAACTCCTCGCGCATGTCCTGCATGCCCATGCGGCCGGCAAGCGGCGCATAGATTTCCATCGTCTCTTCGGAAATGCGGGCGCGCTTCTCCAGCGACATGTGGTCGAGCGTACGCATATTGTGAAGGCGGTCGGCCAATTTGACCAAGAGCACGCGGACGTCGTCGGAAATGGCGAGCAGCAGCTTTCGCAGATTCTCCGCCTGCTTCGCCTTCTTGGTGACGAGATCGAGCTTCTTGATCTTGGTGAGCCCCTCCACCAGGCGACCGATATCTTCGCCGAACAACTCGTCGATTTCGGCGCGCGTCGCGGTGGTGTCTTCGATCGTGTCATGCAGAAGCGCGACGGCGATCGTCGATTCATCCAGACGCATGTCGGTCAGGATGGCAGCAACTTCGAGGGGATGGGAAATATAGGGATCGCCGCTGGCACGCTTCTGCTGCCCATGCTTTTGCATCGCGTAAACATAGGCCTTGTTGAGAAGTGCTTCGTTGGCATCGGGCTTGTATTTCTGCACACGCTCGACAAGCTCGTATTGCCGCATCATTCCCAAGCTACTCCCGCAAAATAAAAGCGCGCCAGTCCTACGACCGGCGCACGCATCATTTCGTCATCATATCGCTCTTGGTTAGAGCATCAAGCTCAACGATCAGTAATCGTCGCTTTTTTCCGGCGGAACAAGGCCTTCGATGCCGGCGAGGAGCTCTTCTTCCGACATCTGGTCGAAGGTGACGGCTTCCGGCAGATCTTCTTCCTCCTCGCCCGAAGCCGAAGCGGCGCCGCCGGCAGCCAGGAGGCTTGCCGGATCGGGCTCGGGCTCGTCGACTTCGACGTGCTTCTGCAGCGAGTGGATCAGGTCTTCCTTCAGATCATCGGGAGACAGCGTCTCATCGGCGATTTCGCGCAACGCAACGACCGGGTTCTTGTCGTTGTCGCGATCGATGGTGATCGATGAACCCTGCGAGATCAAGCGGGCGCGGTGGCTGGCGAGCAGCACCAGCTCGAACCGGTTTTCTACTTTATCAATGCAATCTTCTACTGTGACACGGGCCATTGCCTGTCCTTTGTGGTCGTGATGTCTTCATCATGTCTCGGAGTAGCACGCGGATACAAGCAAACGATGGCAAATTCAAGTTTTTCCTGCTTCAGGGCTGCCAATCCCCCTGCAATGGGCTAAAATTCATTAGACAAGCTGCGCATTCAACTATAGGTTGCTTGGAATATCGCGAATCGTGCCCTAAATCTCGTTTATATGAATAATTCATAAAGTAATGCGGATTATTCTTGGGCGTCATACAAGACATTGTTTTGACTGCATTTTGAGTAAAAGTAATTGCGTTATGGTAAGAATGGATATGTAAGCGATGTTCGATCCACGCGAAAAAATTGCACTTTTTATTGACGGCGCCAATCTTTACGCCGCTTCAAAAAGCCTCGGTTTTGATATCGATTATCGTAAGCTGCTCAAGGCCTTTCAGAAGCGCGGATATTTGCTGCGAGCCTATTATTACACAGCACTTATCGAGGATCAGGAATATTCTTCGATCCGCCCGCTGATCGATTGGCTAGACTATAATGGCTATAAGGTCATCACCAAGCCGGCGAAGGAATTCACCGACTCCATGGGCCGCCGCAAGATCAAGGGCAACATGGATATCGAATTGGCGATCGATGCCATGGAGCAGTCGGAAACCGTCGATCACCTTGTGATCTTCTCCGGCGACGGCGATTTCACCACACTGGTGGAAGCGCTGCAGCGCCGTGGCCGCAAGGTGTCCGTCATTTCTACCATGGCGACCCAACCTCCGATGATCGCCGATGATCTGCGCCGCCAGGCCGATCACTTCATCGATCTCGTGTCGCTGAAGGCCGAGATCGGCCGCGACCCCTCCGAGCGCCCACAGCGTCCAGTCGAAGTGACTCCCGCCGCTGCTGACGTCGAAGAGTAATCTGGGACCTGAGAAAGCGTTCCGTATTTGCGGTGACCACCGGCCTTTCGCTTTGGCCCAGGGTGCGTGTGTCACCCATTATCCTTTAAAAGCCGGCTCCTCTGCCGGTTCCAGTCGCGTTCCTTCTCGGATTCGCGCTTATCATGAATCTTCTTGCCCTTGGCGAGCGCCAGTTCCAGTTTGGCGCGGCCGCTGTCGTTGAAATAGATCTTCAGCGGGATCAGCGTCATGCCTTCGCGATTTACGGCGGAGCGCAACCGCCCGATCTCGCGGCCTGAAAGCAACAGTTTGCGGCGACGGCGCGGCTCGTGATTGAAGCGGTTCGCCTGGAGATATTCCGGCAGATAGGAATTGATCAGCCAAATCTCGCCGCCCTCGTCGGAGGCATAGGATTCAGCGATATTTGCCTTGCCCTCGCGCAACGATTTGACCTCGGTGCCTTTCAGTACGAGGCCGGCCTCATAGGTATCGATGATCTCGTAGTTGAAGCGCGCCTTGCGGTTTTCCGCAACGACCTTCTTCACCACGCGTTGGCTGCCTTTGGGTGCCATGGTTCTTCTTCTTTTTCGTGCGTCAAATGCGGCAGCGGCCACCGGCGCGCCAGGATATCAGACCTTAAATAAGCGAGACCGCCCTCCTTGTGAAGAGAGAGCGGTCGTCGCACAAGATTCGCAGACGGCTTTGACCTCAGTTCAGGACGCCGGCGTGGCGCATAGCTGCGTCGATTGCCGCTTCCGTGCTCGGTTCCAGCGTCGAAAGCAGAGGCGAGCGCACATTGCGGCTCATGCGGCCGAGACGAGAAAGACCGTACTTCGCGCCACAAAGGCCCGGCTCCAGGAAGATTGCCTTATGCAGCGGCATCAGGCGGTCCTGATAATCCAGCGCCTTGGCATAGTCGCCGGCAAGCGTCGCCGCCTGAAATTCCGCACAGAGGCGCGGCGCGACATTGGCCGTCACCGAGATGCAGCCGACACCCCCGTGGGCATTGAAGCCAAGTGCCGTCGCATCCTCGCCAGAAAGCTGGCGAAAATCTCGGCCGCAGGTGATGCGCTGTTCGGAAACGCGTTCGATCTTGCCGGTCGCATCCTTTACACCGACGATATTTGCATGTGCCTTGGCCAATGCGCCCATGGTCTCCGGCGTCATATCAACGACCGAGCGACCCGGGATATTGTAAATATAGATGGGCAGCTTCACCGCATCGGCGATGGCCGAAAAATGGGCGTAAAGCCCCTTCTGCGTCGGCTTGTTGTAGTAGGGCGTGACGACCAGAACCGCATTGGCGCCAACCTTCTCGGCGTGCTGGGCCAACTCGATTGCTTCGCGGGTATTGTTGGAGCCGGCGCCGGCCATGATCGGAACGCGCTTGCCCGCCACCTCGATGCAAAGCTCGACAACCCGCTTGTGCTCATCATGCGACAGGGTCGGAGACTCACCCGTCGTGCCGACGGGAACAAGCCCGCTGCTGCCCTCATTTATCTGCCACTCGACGTGGGAAGCGAAGGAAGCTTCATCCAACTTGCCGGCGTCTGTGAAGGGCGTAACGAGTGCGGGAATGGACCCCTGGAACATGCAAGTCTCCTCGCGGCGCCGCTTTCATGCTTCAGCCGCAATCCATGATTATGAATCCGCGCACCATAAAGCGCTCACTTGACGGCGACAAGCGCGCTTTCGATGGTAAAGGGCAGTTTCCGATATCATAATTGATTGAAATTCGGGGCAACGCTAAGGTTTCGTTAATATAAAATTCGGCAAATGGAGGGGGCCTGTTTTTTGTTGTGAGTAGCCGGATGAAAAGACCTGTCATGATCTTGGCCGCTATGGGCGTGGCGGTCGCCTGGGGCACTTTTGCCTCACAGCTTCCCGGCAACCATGCATCGACATCAGAGACGACGGACGTAGCAATGACCATGCCGGATCCGTTGAGCACCGGGTCTATACCGCGTGGCTCCGCGATCGCGCCCGTCAGCGGTGACCTTAAAGCCGGCCTCGACGCTCTTTCCAACAAGAACCCGATGCAGGCGCTCGCCATTCGCAACAGCATGGGTCAGGACACGCTCGACCGTCATATTCTGACCTGGGCGATCGCCACCTCGGGCCAACCCGGCGTTCCTTCCGGTGAAATCGCCGCAGCCGCGCGCGAACTCGCCAGCTGGCCCGGTCTTACCAGCCTGCGCGGCAATTCCGAGCGCGCGCTTTACGCTGAAAATCCGCCGGCCGATCAGGTGCTTGCCGCCTTCGGCAATACGCCGCCGGAAACGCCGGAAGGTGCCGTGATCCTGTCGCGTGCGCTGGTTTCGCGCGGCGCTTCGGCGCAAGCCGCCAAGCTCATCCGCAAGATCTGGCGCAATGAGGCGCTGGACAAGTCCTTCGAAGACAAGGTCCTTGCTGAATTCTCCGGCCTGCTCTCGCCGGCCGATCACAAGGCGCGCATGGACTATCTGCTCTATCGCGGACGCACGGCACAGGCCAAGCGTTTCGGCGACCTCGGAAAGGCGCAGTCGCTCTACAAGGTTTGGGCAGCTGTCAACAATCGTTCGGCCAATGCCGGAACGCTGCTTGCCAATATGGATCCGCAATGGCGAAACGACCCCGCCTATCTTTTCATGCGGATCGAAAACCTGCGCCGTCAGGACAAATATGACGATGCCGCCAATCTTCTGATGCAGATGCCGCGCGACCGCGGCGCGCTCGTCAATGCCGGCCAATGGTGGGATGAGCAGCGTATCGTCAGCCGCGGCTTGGTGGATCAAGGTGAATTCAAGACCGCCTATCGCGTCGTCGACGCCAATGTCGCGGACAATCCGCAGGATGTCGGCGAGGCAGAATTCCACGCCGGCTGGTATGCTTTGCGTGGGCTGCAGGATGGTGCCACGGCTGAAGCACATTTCCGCAAGATCCTGCAGGTATCGAACGGCCCGATCTCGCAATCGCGGGCCTGGTACTGGCTCGGGCGCTCCGCGGAAGCCGGTGGTCCGGGCAAGGCTGCGGATTTCTTCGCCAAGGCCGCCTCTTACCCGGCCACGTTCTATGGCCAGTTAGCCGCAGAAAAACTGGGCCGGCGGACGCTGAACGTCACCTACCCCTCGCCAACGACTGAAGACCGGCAGCGCTTTCAGTCCCGCGAAGCCGTCCAGGCCATTGCGCATCTCGAAGCGGCCGGCCATGGCTGGCGGGCTGACGCCCTTTATCGGGCACTGGCGAAACAATTGCAGAGCCCCGGCGAGATCGCCATGTTGGCAGCGAGGGCTGAACGCTCCGGCAATCATCAGCTTTCGCTTCAGGTCGGCAAAATCGCCTATGGCCGCGGCGTCGATGTCGCAGCACTTGCCTTCCCGATCGGCGTCATTCCGGACAACGCCAATATTTCCGGCTCCGGCAAGGCGCTCGCCTATGCAATCGCCCGGCAGGAAAGTGCCTTCAACCCGGCAGCAGTTTCCTCCGCCAATGCGCGCGGCCTCTTGCAGCTTCTGCCAAAAACGGCCAAGGCAGTCGCTGGCCGTCACGGTATGGCGTATTCCGCGGACAAGCTGACGCAGGATGCCGGCTATAACGCCACGCTTGGCGCCCATTATCTCGGCGAACAGATCGACGCTTTTGGCGGCTCCTACATTCTGACCTTCATTGCTTACAATGCCGGCCCGAACAAGGTTCCGGAGTGGATCAGCCGCTACGGCGACCCGCGCGGCAAATCGATAGACGAAGTCGTCGACTGGATCGAGCGCATCCCCTTCCCCGAAACGCGCAACTATGTCCAGCGCGTCATGGAAAATTATCAGGTCTACAAGGCGCGGCTCGGCCAGAAGACCGATATCGAGCACGATCTGATCGATGGACGCGGCTAAGCTCTGCGTCGGCAAGCCTGATTGTTAGAGACGCCAAAATGGCGTTACATCCCTCGTGAAAGGCTATTCACCACGAGGGGTTATCCATGAGCAGTGACGAAAGCGGCTTTATTGTCAGAACAATCTCAGCACAGGACGGGCTAAAGCTCTACGCACGCGATTACGGCGGCGCGTCGGTGACGTCAAACCCTTTGCCGATCGTATGCCTGCCGGGACTGACCCGTAATTCGCGGGACTTTCATCAGTTGGCGCTGCTTTTGTCGCGTGACCCGATCGCGAAGCGCAGGGTGATTACCCTCGATTCCCGCGGGCGCGGTTCGTCGGCCTGGGACGACGACAAGAGCCACTATAACCTTGCGGTCGAGGCTCAGGACGTGCTCGCAACATGCAACGCACTGGATATTCCAAAGGCTATTTTCATTGGCACGTCGCGCGGCGGCCTCGTCCTGCATCTGCTGGCGGCCAGCCAACCCGATATACTGAAAGCAGTCATTCTCAACGACATCGGTCCCGTTCTCGAAAAGGAAGGGCTTGCCGATATCCGGGACTATCTGAACCGCGGCAGGAAGCCGGCCGATTGGGACGAGGCAGTCGACATTTTGCAGGAAAATTACGGTTGCACCTTCACCGCGCTTACGCAAGACGATTGGCGCGACATGGCGCTTGCGATCTATACCGAGAGCGATGGAAAAGTCGTCGCGGATTTCGATCCGGCTATTGCCGCACAGCTGGAGTCGCTCGATCTTGAAGCGCCGCTCCCGGATCTCTGGCCGCAGTTCGAGGCGTTTCAGAATATCCCGTTGATGGTGATTCGTGGAGAGAATTCGAAACTGCTGACAACGGCTACTGTCGAGGAGATTGCGAGGCGACATCCGGGCATGTCGGCAAAGATTGCCACCGGGCAAGGACATGCTCCTGTCCTGCACCTTGGGGATATTCCGGCTGCAATCCAGCATTTTCTAGCAGCAATTTGAATCGCGCGCGTCATTAGGAGGCGCTGTGCAAAAAGAAAAGGCCCGGTTGGGAAAACCGGGCCAATCCTTTTCTGATCGGAGGTCTGATCTGAGTATGAAAACGGTCAAATTCGGTTCAGTGAACCGAATTAGAAGCTACGCTGGAAGCGGAGGATACCAGCCCACTGATCCTGGTTCACAGAATCGAAGTTGGTGTAGGTAACTTCCGGCTGTACCAGGAGGTTCTTGACCGGGTTCCAACGAACGTTAGCGGTAACTTCGAGGATCTTCGAGTCGGTGTAAGCAAACTGAGCGTTTGCCTGCAGCTTGTCGTTAATCGGAACAGTGAAGCCGGTCCACAGAGCCCAGTCGCCCCAGCCGCAAAGATCGCCACGGCCAACCGGGCAAGCCGACGGGTCCAGGTTCGAGCCGGCATACTGGTTCAGCTTGTCGCCGTTGGTGTTCCAGCCGCCCATCAAGAAGGCCTTGAAGACGCCGAAATCGGCATCGACGCGAGCCTTGATAGCGCCTTCTTCGACGATGGAGTCATAACCACCGACGACGCGGAACTGCCAAGCGCCAGCCTTGTAGCCAGCACCAGCAACGACGTTCGGAGCGTAGTGGTTCTGCACAGACTGAACCCATGCGCCGCCGAAGGAGGTCTTATCCGCGCCGGAGTTGGAATCTTCGAGCGAAACTACAGCCGTGAAGCCGTTGCCGGCGTCGTAGTTGTAGGTGATCTGGTTGAGTTCGTACGGGCCGTCCCAGATCACGTCGTCGTTGATGACGTTGCCGGCGTAACCGGCGAACAGGTTGTACTGCGAGTCCTGCTTACCAACCAGGAAACCGCCGAGGCTGATGTTAGCCCAGAGCAGCTTGGTGGTCGTGTCCTTGCCATCGTTCCAGTCGAAACGGTAGACGGTGTCCGTCTTCAGCGGACCGTATTCGGTGTCCGATGCGGTGTCGATGGAAAGCTGAGCGCGGGTGTGCCAGTAGGTGCCGCGGTCGCCACCAGGACCTGGATTGTAAGCGTTGTACCAGCCGCCTTCCGTACGGACCATGCCGCCAACCTTGAGGCAGGTTTCGGTGCCCGGAATGAAGAAGTAGCCAGCGCCATATGCGTCGCAGATACGGACGTATTCAAGCGGCTCCGGCTCGGCAGCAACGATGGCATCGGCCGCATGAGCACCGGAAACTGCTGCCAGCGCAGCAGCGGAGCCGAGAAGAAGGCTCTTGATGTTCATAATAACTCCAGTTCTAAATATCGATTAGGTATGAGAATTCGCGCCGAAAAAACGACGTGCCCTACCCCACCTTTTGTTCAAAGTTGACCCCTGATCTGGGAGAAGCAAGACAATAAGCCTTGCTTCCGATTTGAGAAATACAGATCGGAATTTTTAGAGCAATATCAGAGACAAACTATAATCATATGTGACGATTGTTTCGAATTTTGCGTTGCACAAAGATCACGTCGCAAAATTGTCACATCTCTGCTGTGTTCAATATTGAACTATACTAAGAATTATTTTCGAAAATACTCATGTTGTAAATTTATACTTAATTAGAATACTCTAACTCATAGTATACGTGACGCCACTTACCAATACTCGGCTAGCTGGAATCGAACGCCCTAAACAAAAAGCCCGGCTCGAAAGCCGGGCTTTCCGTCACTAATGTGACAATCAGATTTTGACCGAGGTCTAATCAGATTAGAAGGTGCGCTCGAAGCGGAGGATACCAGCCCACTCGTCCTGGCTGATAGAATCCCAGTTGGTGTAGGATACTTCCGGCTCGATGAGGAGGTTCTTGACCGGGTTCCACTTGATGTTTGTGGTTGCGGCGAAGATCTTCGAGTCGGTGTAAGCGAGCTGCAGGTTCCACTTCAGCTTGTCGTTGATCGGAACGCCAACGCCGCCCCAAACTGCCCAGTCACCCCAGCCGCAGTCTGCACCATGAATGGTGCCGTCCGAATGCGTGCAAGTCGACACATCCAGGTTCGAGCCAGCATACTGGTTGAGCTTGTCGCCGTCCGTATTCCAGCCACCCATCAAGAAGGCCGAGAAGACACCGAAGTCAGCATCGATACGAGCCTTGATAGCGCCTTCTTCGACGATGGAGTCATAACCACCGACGACCTTGAAGGACCATGCACCGGCCTTGTAGCCAGCACCGGCAACAACGTTCGGAGCGTAGTGGTTGGAACGGCTGGTTTCCCAAGCGCCACCATAGGACGAGATATTGGCCGCCGAGTTGGAATCTTCCACCGAGACCACAGCCGTGAAGCCGTTGCCGGCGTCATAGTTGTAGGTGATCTGGTTGAGTTCGTACGGACCGTCATAGATCACGTCGTCGTTGATGACGTCGCCGGCGTAACCAACGAACTGGTTGTACTGCGAGTCCTGCTTACCGACGCTGAAGCCGCCGAGGCTGATGTACGACCACAGAAGGTTCGTGCCCGTGGAGCCGCCTTCCGACCAATCCCAACGAAGGATGGTGTTCGTCTTCAGCGGACCGTATTCGGTGTCGGTCGCGGTGTTGATATTCAATTCAGCGCGGGTGTGCCACAGCGTGCCGTAGCGCCAGTCACCAGCAGTGCCATGACCGCCATAAGCGTCGCCCCACTGGCCTTCCGTACGAACCTTACCGCCGATCTTAAGGCAGGTTTCGGTACCCGGAATGAAGAAGTAGCCTGCACCGTATGCGTCGCAGATGCGAACGTATTCGAGCGGCTCCGGCTCAGCGGCAACAACAGCGTCAGCCGCCTGAGCACCGGAAACTGCTGCCAGAGCAGCAGCGGAGCCGAGAAGAAGGCTCTTGATGTTCATTATTGACCTCCAGTCAAAGTTTCAATCGAGAATGAGAACTACCCGAAGGCATTCCCTGCCCCATCCTCGCGTTTCAAGAAGTGGACGATCAATCGCCCTTGCTTCCGAGATTGAAAATACAAGACGCGAACTGTCACGCAATCTACATCTTATCGGAAAGGGGTGTTTACATGAGCCTTCGCTAAGTCCTGTTGCCGAAAGGACACAAGTCCGCCACACGGACCTCGCATTTGTTTATTTTTTGTTAAGAAAGCCGTTACGGTACCAGCACTTACCGGCCGGCCTTAATTGACGACGAAGAGGCGCGACCAGCCGTCATAATGGCCGATTCACGGCAATTTTATGGGTTCCGCAACGTCATGCTCGCCGTTTCAGCGGACAATTATCGACAGAGCGCAGCAGGGCAAATCCGCTCTCGTCCTCCAGCGCGACATCGCCCGCGTTGATTCTGCTGCGACCGATTCGATGGAGGATGCTAGTTACAAACTATCCGCCCGCAAGATTGCAGCGGGATGACAAAAGGGAATCGACGAGGAACAGAATTTAGAAATCGCAGGGGATATCAATAACGGGGGGAAATTAGCAGTCCTGCGGGACGCTGTGCGAAACAGGATGGCGGAGAAGATGGGATTCGAACCCACGATACGCTTTTGACGTATACTCCCTTAGCAGGGGAGCGCCTTCGACCACTCGGCCACCTCTCCGGTGCGGCCCTGATACGGCCAATCATTTATCGACGCAAGCGCTTTTTCGCCTCTCTGCGCGTTCTCCCTGCATTAGGCGGTGAGCGCATCCTATAAAGAAGAACTCGGCCGCCGGCTTGCGGTTCCCTTAAGCCAGCAACAGCTTGAGGTCCGCAGCTGGGTCGGCCAGAATAGCCCTGTCCGGGCTGGCGCCGGTTTCCAGCAGCTTCTTGCCGGTCACATAGGCCTTCGCGTCATTGATGGCGTCCACGGCAATGAAACGGCCCTTCTTGAAATACCAGACCGAAGCCGATCCCTCGCGAGTGCCGGCGCGGAGAAAGGTTTCGTCATAGCCAAGGTTAAAACCGGCGATCTGCAATTTCACATCATATTGATCCGACCAGAACCATGGCTTCGGGTCGTAGGCCTCGCCGCTGCCGGCGATAATTCCGGCTGCGGCTTCGGCCTGGTCGACGGCGTTCTGTACCGATTCGAGACGGATGCGGCCGCCGTTCCAGGGCAGCTCGGCGCAATCACCCACGGCGAAGATGGAGGGATCGGAGGTGCGGGCAAACGAATCGACGATGATACCGTTGCCGACTTCCAGTCCCGCTTCCTTGGCGAGCTGGTCATTCGGGGCGACGCCGATGCCGACGACGACGAAATCGATGTCTATGGTAGAACCATCCGACAATTCGGCTGCAACGACGTGCCCGTTCTTGCCGACGAGTTGCTTAAGACCGGTCTTTTCGCGGATAACGACGTCATGTTGTCTGTGAATTGCCCGCATGATGTCCGCCGTCTCCTTGGCGGCGACGCGCTGCAAGATCCTGTCGGCCATTTCGATAAGCGTGACTTCGAGCCCGCGGTGGCGGGCAACGGCCGCCGCTTCGAGGCCGATGTAACCGCCGCCGATGATAAGAACACGGCGGCCCGCGCGCATTTCGTTGGCGAGCTGATCAGCATCACGCTTGTCTCTGGCGAGATAAACGCCTTCGAGAGAGCCGCCGACCGAGGGCGGCAGAGGGCGCGGTGCGGCGCCGGTTGCCAGTGCCAGTGTGTGATAATCCAGCACCGAGCCGTCCTGAGTGACAATCTGCTTTGCGGCCCGGTCGATCTCCTCGACCCAGGTAGACAAGCGAATCTCGACATTGTTGTCGACGTACCAATGCTCCGGGCGGAACAGCAAGCGATCGAACGCCATGTCGCCGAGAAGGTACTTCTTGGTAAGCGGTGGTCGCTGATAAGGTAAGTTTTCCTCCGCGCCGATGATCGTGATCGGCCTCAAATCTCCGAGCGCCCGCATTTTAGCGGCAAGCGCGAAACCGGCCTGCCCGGCCCCGACAATGACCAATCTGCCCGTCACGATCCTTACTCCATTATTGTTATAGCGGCTCGTCACCTTGATATAGGCGATCGCCCTCACGGATTTCAGGGGTAGCGCCGACTCTCGTAAGCGTCAATCATAGCTGACCTTGCGCCCGAGATCGGGAGAAAATTAGGGCGGAACTCAGGCCGGTATCTCGATCCAGCGCCGCTCATGGAACGATTGCGCCATGGCATGCACAGATTTCTCGATGCGCAAGCCATCCGTGAAACTCACAACCGACGCCGTTTCGCCGGAAATGGCGTGAATCAACTCGCGGCATTCGATGATCTTAAGGTCGTTGAAACCGAGCCCATGGCCGGGCGCCGGGATGAACCGGTCATAAGGTCTATGGGCCGGCGCGGCGAGGATCTTGCGGAACCCCTGTTCGGTGCCCCTGCCCTCCGCTTGATAAAGCTCGAATTCGTTCATGCGTTCCTGATCGTAGGTGATCGAGCCTTTCGAACCGAAGATCTGCAATGCAATGCGGCCCTTGCGTCCCCAGGCGGAGCGATTCGCCATCAGCACTGCGGAAATGTCGCCACCGAGTCGCATCAGAACATTGGCGACATCGTGATTCTCGACGGCGCGCCGCCCGCCGTCCTTCAACGGCCGTTCGGCATAGGGCTTCACCAAATCGGTGATGACAGCTTCGACATGGCCGAACAGAAACCAGAGCAGCGACAAGGGATGCACGGCGAAATCGTCGAGCGCGCCGTAGCCTCCCGCCAGCTCGCTCTTCCAATAGAAGAAGCTCTCGGGATCGGCCATGAAGTCTTCATCCATTTCGACGCGGACATGGTTGACCTCGCCGATCGCGCCTTCGCCGATCAGCGCCTTGATATGCCGCATAACCGGGTTCTGGATATAATTGTAGCCGAGGATGGCGATCTTGCCCGAGACTTTGGCGGCGCTCAGCATGCGTTCGGCGTCGGCATAGGCGGGCGCCATCGGCTTTTCACACCAGACATGCTTGCCGGCTTCCAGCGCCGCGATCGCCATTTCCGGATGGAATTGATTGGGGGTGGTGACGGAGACGACGTCGACCTCGGGATCGGCAATCAGATCGCGCCAGTCGGCGGTCGTCTTTTCAAAGCCGAATTCGTCGCCACGTTTCTTTGCCAAATCGGGATTGGCTTCCGCGAGATGCACAAGGCGCGGCCGTTCGACATCACCGAAGACGGTCTTGGCCGCGTTCCACGCCAGTGCATGGCATTTGCCCATATAGCCGGTTCCGATCAATCCGACGCCCAACGACTTCATATGCATTTCCCTCCTCAAACCTTCTCCCGAAGCTTCAATGGATTTTTGGAATATTTGGACCGTTTTGACAAGCGGGCTGCCCGATCAATCGGGGTAAGGAATCGGAGGAACGAAATTTATCCTCGCAAATTCATTAGCTTAAAAATAATCGTGCTGAACTAGTCAAAATCCGTTATCGTGCAAAATATGGAATATTTGTTTCATTGACCGGCATAGCGTTGAAAAGGGTGAAGGCATGGACAACGGAATCGAAACGCGAACCAAGGTGCCGCGGGATTTTGAAAGCCTGCGCAGCACCATTATAGAGCGCAAGAACGCCATGCCGAAACGTCTGGCCCAGATCGCCGCTTTCGCACTCGGGAATCCGGATGAAATCGCATTCGGCACCACGGCAAGCATTGCCACGGCGGCAGATGTCCAGCCTTCGACCCTTGTGCGTCTCGCCCATCATCTCGGTTATGAAGGGTTCTCAGACCTGCAGAGCATTTTCCGCGAAAGGCTGCGCGACCGGACGCTGAGTTATGAGGAGCGGCTGATCACGCTGGAACAATCCGGCATCAAGGATGAAGATGCCGGCATTATCTCCGGATTCCTCGCCGCCGCCAGCCAGTCGGTAAACAAACTTGCCGCCACGATCGAGACGGATACGTTTGCCAAGGCGGTGGATGTGCTTGCCGCGGCCGAAACGATCTATCTTATCGCCAAGCGCCGCTCCTATCCGCTTACGGCGCATATGACCTATGCCTTTTCCAAATTGAACATCCGTCATCAGATCGTCGCTTCGCCGAACGGCATTGATGGCGAGCTTGCCCGGTTTGCCACGGAAAAGGATGCGGCGATTGCCGCCAGCTTTTCACCCTATGCCGCCGACAGCCTGGCACAGGCACAGGATCTCGCCGGACGCAAGGTGCCGGTGATCGCCATTACCGATTCAGCCTTTTCGCCGCTGACGGCCTGCGCCACGCACTGGTTCGAGGTGGCCGAGGCTGATTTTGCCGGCTTCCGCTCGCTATCTGCCTCCATGGCACTCATCATGGCCTTCCCCGTCGCCATTGCCGAACGGCGGAGGAAAGATACCGTTGCAAGATCTCATAAAACCAAAATGGAATAAATATTCCGAATTGACAAAATTACGGAACCTATGTTTCATAATATCCATGATCGCGGTCACGGAAGACGGCCGCAAAATCTACCGGAACCTGGACGAAACAAGACAGGCCGGCACTTTCAATGACGCATGACCCATCGAAAACTCAAGAGTTATCGGGATCATGCCTGGACGGGAGGACATCATGGCACACGACAATCCTGGCGCCCGGCCGGAGCCGGCACTCGATGTGATCACCATCGGCCGTTCCTCCGTCGATCTTTATGGACAGCAGATCGGCTCTCGCCTGGAGGATATCGCCTCTCTTGCAAAATCTGTCGGCGGCTGCCCCGCCAATATTGCCATTGGCACGGCGCGGCTCGGCCTGAAGTCCGGCTTGATCACCCGCGTCGGCGACGAGCAAATGGGCCGTTTCATCCGCGAACAGGCGGCGCGCGAAGGCGTCGCGACAGAAGGGATTGCCACCGACAAGGAACGGTTGACGGCTCTCGTGTTGCTTGCGGTCGAGGCTGAGGGCGTCTCGCCGATGATCTTCTATCGGTCCGACTGCGCCGACATGGCGCTCGACGAGGGCGATATCGACGAGATTTTCATCCGCTCGTCCCGTGCCATACTCGTTTCCGGCACGCATTTTTCCAAGCCGAACACGGAGGCCGCCCAACGCAAGGCGATCCGCATCGCCAAGGCGAACGGCCGCAAGGTGATCTTCGATATCGATTACCGGCCGAATCTCTGGGGTCTCGCGGGCCACGCCGAGGGATTCGAACGTTATGTGAAGTCGGATCGCGTTTCCTCGAAAATGAAAGAGACGCTGCCGGATTGCGACCTGATTGTCGGCACGGAAGAGGAAATCATGATCGCCTCGGGCGCCGACGATGTGCTCGGCGCCTTGAAAGAAATCCGCCGCCTTTCCTCGGCAACCATCGTGCTGAAGCGCGGCGCCATGGGCTGCATCGTTTATGAGGGGTCGATTTCCGACGACCTCGAAGCCGGCATCGTCGGCGAAGGTTTTCCAATCGAAGTGTTCAACGTGCTCGGCGCCGGTGATGCCTTCATGTCCGGTTTCCTGCGCGGCTTTTTGCGCGACGAACCACTTGAGACCTGCGCCACCTGGGCCAATGCTTGCGGCGCCTTCGCGGTCTCGCGCCTGCTCTGCTCACCGGAATATCCGACCTGGGCCGAACTCGATTATTTCCTGAAGACGGGCAGCAAGCACCGGGCACTGCGTAAGGATGAGGCGATCAACCATATCCATTGGGCAACGACACGGAACGGCGATATCCCACTCTTGATGGCGCTTGCCATCGATCATCGTTCACAACTCGTCTGCGTCGCCGATGAGTTGGGCGTTTCCCACGACAGGATCGTGGCCTTCAAAAGGCTTGCGGTCGAGGCGGCGGCGCGAGTTTCGGGCGGTCGGTCCGGCTACGGCATGCTGATCGACGAGCGCTTCGGCCGCGATGCATTCTTCGACGCAGCCACCAAGAACTTCTCCTGGATCGGCCGCCCCGTCGAATTGCCGGGTTCGAAGCCGCTGAAATTCGAATTCAGCCAGGATATCGGCTCGCAGCTCACCGAATGGCCCCTCAACCATTGCATCAAATGCCTCTGCTTCTATCATCCCGACGATCCCGCGGAGTTGAAGGCGGAACAGCAGGAGAAGCTGCGCACTTTGTTCGAAGCGGCGCGCAAGGTCGGCCGCGAACTGCTGGTCGAGATCATAGCCGGCAAGAACGGGCCGCTGACCGACGACACGATTCCGAGGGCAATGGTAGAGCTCTACGCGCTCGGCATCAAGCCGGACTGGTGGAAGCTGGAACCGCAGGAATCGACCGCAGCCTGGCAAAAAATCGATGCCGTGATCGCCAAAAATGATCCATTGTGCCGGGGCATCGTGCTGCTTGGCCTGGAGGCGCCGGCGGAGGAGTTGATCCGGAGTTTCGAGGCGACGCTGGCCGCGCCCTCCGTCAAAGGTTTCGCTGTCGGGCGGACGATCTTTTCCGATGCGGCGCGCGCCTGGATGTTGGGCGGCATGAACGACGAAGAAGCGATCGCCGACATGGCCGGCCGCTTCCGGCAATTGACCCAGGCGTGGCTGAAAACCCGCGGATTGGAATAGCTTGGCCCATCGCTCCGAAAAGTGGTCACCAATTTTCGGAGCGATGCGCAAATAATGGACTAAAATGCATTTGGGAGGCGCCCATGGGCAAGACGATCCGATTGACGATGGCGCAGGCCGTCGCGCATTTCCTCAAAAAGCAGATGACCGTGATCGATGGTCGGAAGCTGCCGATCTTTGGCGGCGTCTGGGCGATCTTCGGCCATGGCAACGTCGCCGGCATGGGGGAAGCACTCTATCAGGTGCGCGATGAGCTGCCGACCTTCCGTGCGCATAACGAACAGGGCATGGCACACGCCGCCATCGCCTATGCGAAGACCAGTTTCCGCCAGCGCTTCATGGCCTGCACAACATCGATCGGTCCCGGTGCGCTGAATATGGTGACCGCCGCCGGCGTGGCGCATGTCAATCGCATCCCCGTGCTCTTCCTCCCCGGCGATGTCTTCGCCAACCGCGCGCCCGATCCGGTGCTGCAGCAGATAGAGGCTTTCGGCGACGGCACGGTGTCGGCCAACGATGCCTTCCGTCCGGTTTCGCGCTATTTCGATCGCATCACCCGGCCCGAGCAGATCATCACGGCGCTGAAGCGGGCCATGCAGGTGCTGACGGACCCGCTCGATTGTGGTCCCGTGACGCTCGCGCTTTGCCAGGATGTGCAGGCTGAGGCCTTCGATTATCCGGAAAGCTTCTTCGAGGAACTTGTCTGGACACAGCGCCGCCCGAGGCCGGATGAAGACGAACTGGCAAACGCGATCGCGCTAATCCGCAAATCCGAAAAGCCCGTAATTGTCGCCGGTGGCGGCGTGCTCTATTCACAGGCGACGAAGGAGCTGGCCACCTTCGCGGAAGCTCATGGTGTCCCCGTCGTCGTAACACAGGCGGGCAAATCGGCGATCGACGAGACGCATCCGCTGGCGCTTGGCTCGGTTGGCGTCACCGGCACATCGGCGGCCAATGCCATTGTCGAGGAAACCGATCTGGTAATCGCTGTCGGCACCCGCTGCCAAGATTTCACCACCGGGTCCTGGGCGCTGTTCAAGAACGAAAAATTGTCGATACTCGGTCTCAACATCGCGGCCTATGATGCGCTGAAGCACGATGGCCACCCCTTGGTGACAGATGCGCGCGAAGGATTAAAAGCCCTGTCCGCCGGCCTTTCCGGCTGGAAAGCGCCGGCAGTGCTTGCGGAAAAAGCAACACGGGAAAAGAAGATCTGGCTTGAGGCTGCCGCCAAGGCGATGGCGACGACGAATACCGCCCTACCCTCTGACGCGCAGGTGATCGGTGCGGTCACACGCACCATCGGGGGCGAAAAGAGCATCGTGGTTTGCGCCGCGGGCGGTCTGCCTGGCGAATTGCACAAGCTCTGGCCGGCGACCGCGGCCGCCAGCTACCACATGGAATATGGTTTCTCGTGTATGGGCTACGAGATCGCCGGTGCGCTGGGCGTCAAGATGGCGCGGCCGGAGAAAGATGTCATCGCCATGGTCGGCGACGGCTCCTACATGATGCTGAATTCAGAACTGGCGACCTCAGTCATGCTCGGCCTGAAGATCACGGTCGTCCTGCTCGACAACAGGGGCTTTGGCTGCATCAACCGTCTGCAGATGGCGACCGGCGGCGCGAACTTCAACAATCTCTTGAAGGATGCCCGTCACGAGGTGATGCCGGAGATCGATTTCCGGGCGCATGCCGAGAGCATGGGCGCCGTGGCCGTCAAGGTCGCATCCATCGCCGAACTGGAACAGGCAATCGAGGCTTCGAAGAAGAACGACCGGACCTCAGTCATCGTTATCGACACCGACCCGCTAATCACCACGGAAGAAGGCGGGCATTGGTGGGATGTCGTCGTGCCCGAGGTCAGCCCGCGCGCCGAAGTCAACAAGGCCCGCGCGGACTATGAGCAGGCACGCAACTCCCAGCGCATCGGCTGATCGATTTCCGTGATTTATCTGAAGGAGCGTTTCAACTCCTCCAACAATGCTTTCAAGGAGACCATTGATGAAGGCCAAACTCGGCATGTCGCCCATCGCCTGGTGGAACGACGATCTTCCTGAGCTCAGCGACGACGTATCTCTCGAGGAGTGTCTGCGCCAGTCGCGTAGCGCCGGCTTCACCGGTATGGAGCAGGGCCGGCGTTTCCCCGGCAATCCTGATGAGATGTTGCCGATCCTGCGCGCTGCTGACGTGACGCTTTGCGGCGGCTGGTTCTCGGGCACGCTGGTGAACGAGGAACTTGGCGCGAACAAGGACCGCATCGCGCCGATGATCGAACTGTTCAAGGCAGTCAATGCGCCTTGCATTGTTTATGGCGAAGTTGGCCGTTCCATCCAGGGCGACCGCTCCAAGCCGCTCGCCACCAAGCCGCGCCTCTCGGATGGCGAGATGAAGGCCTATGCGCGCCGCGTGACCGAGTTCGGCGAATGGTGCGCTCAGCAGGGCATGCCGCTCTCTTATCATCATCACATGGCAGCCGTCGTAGAAACCGAGCCGGAACTCGACGCCTTCATGCGCAACTCCGGCGAAGGTATTCCGCTTCTGCTCGATGCGGGTCACTTGGCCTTTGCCGGCGGCGACGTCCTGCGCGCCATCGACCACCACCACGTCCGCATCAACCACGTTCACGTCAAGGATATCCGCAAGCCGGTTATCGATGGGCTGGATCGCAGCCGGCAGTCCTTCCTCGATGCGGTGGCGCTCGGCGCATTCACGGTGCCGGGCGATGGCTCGCTCGATTTCGGCGCTATCGTCCAGCGTTTGGCGGATTACGGTTATGAAGGCTGGTTTGTCGTCGAGGCCGAACAGGACCCGCGCAAGGCTCCGCCGCAGAAGATGGCCGCGATCGGCCATGCCGAATTGATGCGCGTCATGACGGCGGCCGGTTACGCGGTGGAAACCGAGGGCTTTCCCAAGGGGTAGAGGGAACCGAATGCCTCTCCCCAAGCAACGAAGGAAAACACCAATGCCAAATCTCAAGGTCAAACCTGATGGCTCGCATGGTCGCGTCACCCATGTCACGCCCGAAAGCGCCGGGTGGGCCCATGTCGGATTCGATCTCCATCGCCTGAAGCCGGGCGAGTCGGCTTCGGCCGAAACCGGCGATCGCGAGGTCTGCCTCGTATGGATCAGCGGCAAGGGAAACGCCAAGGCAGGCACGAAGGATTTCGGCTCGCTCGGCCAGCGAATGTCTCCTTTCGAGGGCGCCCCCCACGCGCTCTATGTTCCAGCAGGATCGACCTGGTCGGTGACCGCAGAGACCGCGCTGGAACTTGCCGTCTGCTCGGCACCGGGCGGCGGCTCCTATGAAGCCCGCGCCATCCCACCGGGAACCCATCCGGCACTGACGCGCGGCAAGGGCACCAATGTCCGCTACGTCAACAACATCATGCCGGAGGACGATGGCGCGGCGCATTCCCTGCTGGTGGTCGAGGTCATCACGCCGGGCGGCCATACCTCGTCCTACCCGCCGCACAAGCACGACCGGGACAACTTGCCGAACGAAAGCTTCCTGGAAGAGACCTACTACCATCGCCTGAACCCGCCGCAGGGTTTCGGTTTCCAGCGCGTCTATACCGACGATCGCTCGCTCGACGAAGTTATGGTGTTGGAGGACGGCGACGTGACGTTGGTACCGAGGGGATACCACCCCTGCGCCGCCTGCCATGGCTACGACCTCTACTATCTCAACGTCATGGCCGGTCCGAAACGCATCTGGAAGTTCTACAACGCGCCGGAACATGAGTGGCTCCTCAAGGCCTGATTGCGCTGAACCATAAATGACCGCGTCTCAAGGACGCTGCCTTTTTGCTCATGCCGGCAGCAGACCGTATCGCCAGCCGCGGTCCCTGGCGTTGCGCGACAATACCAGCCAGGCGAGCAGGAACATTCCCGCCTCGGCGAATACCGGCACCATCCAAATTCCGGTTTCACCGAAGATGAAGGGCAGCAGGAATGTCAGCGGCAGCGTAAAGAAATAAGGCCGTGCCAGGCCGAAGATCGCGCCCCGCTTTGCGTCGCCGATCGACTGGAAATAGGACGACAGCACGATCATCTGTCCGAAGAGGAAATAAGCGCCGACCGTCCACGGCAATATCCGTCCCACCTCGGCAATTATGACGGAATCGCCGACGAATATGCTGCCCAGCCTGCTCGCGAACTTTTCGACGACCAGCTCCACCACAGTGCAATAGACTAGCGCCGACACCATGGCGATCTGCAGGCTCCGGCCCACGCGGGCGGGAAGTGCTGCGCCGTGATTATGACCGGCTATCGTCTGCAGAGCGATGCTGAGACCGAGCAGCGGCAGATAGGCGAAGGTCATCACCCGGGTGATGATTCCGTAAGCGCCGACGGTCGCGACATAGTCTCCCTGATGCCAGATCGACAGGTTGAAGAGGATCGATGCCGAACTCAGGGATATACCGATGAACCCCAAGCTCATCGGCGCGCCGAACGCGACGATCCCGAGCCATTCAGCCATTGGGAATGATATCGATGGCCTGAGCGCGCCTGGCTGCCGCCATCGATAGAACAGGACGATAGCTAGGCAAATGAATTGTGCCGCGATCGAACCGGTGGCGGAACCGACGACGCCCCAATGCATCACTCCCATCAGCAGCCAGTTGGCAACGATGTTGAGGAGCGTCGAAGCAAGCGTCACCAGCGTCATGAAGCCGATCTTGCCTTCGCAACGCAGGGCATCGATATGCACCGACAACAGGAAACTCACAGGAGCAAAACCGGCCATGGTTCCCATAAAAACTGCGGCATTGCCGGCGACGGCGACATTGCCTCCTGCGCTCGCGGCAACGATTTGCTGTCCGGTGGCCCAATAGACGGCGTTGACCAGGATCACCACCGCCAAGGCCAGGCCATGGGCGGCGCTAAAAACCTGTGTTGCGCCCGTCCGAGCTCCCGCCCCCAACCGGCGCGCCAGGATGCTCGCCATGCCGTTGGAGACCAGGGATTGCAGAGCGATCAGCAGCATCAGTGCCGGAAAAATGAGGCTGACCGCGGCGAGAGCATCAGCACCTACATAGATGCCGAGGAAATAAGCGTCGACCACGGCAAACAGGCCGTTGATGGTTGTGATCATGATGATCGGCGCGGCCGTGCGGGCAAAGACGCCCGGCAGCCAGCCGCTCAGGAACATGTTGCTTTCGGAATGATTCGTCATGGAAAGATCCAGGCAGCATCGCGCACCGTCAGATGATGGCAGCGGTCGATTGATGAAAGGATGAATATTAGATGTCCAGTACCAGATGCGGGACGCCATCCGAGGTCTTGCGCGGCGAAATGCCGTTGACATCGATCTGGGCGTTAATGCGCTGGCGAAAGGCCGAGAAGCTCTCGAAGGTCACGACGTCCACCGGAGTGTCGAAATGGATGGTGATCCTGCAAAGCCCGCCGGACTGCTCCGTGAGCGCCAGCACCTTGCCGGTGAAGGGCTGGTTCAGATAGCGGCCACGAACCGCGGTCCCGACGACACCCGGCGCTTTGGACGCCGCATTCGGGCTTGCCGCAAGTGCCGACAGCGTGTTCCAGTCGCGCAGCCCGTATTGCTTGGCGACCAGTTCCAAGGCCGCACTATGGGCCATATCGTCGCCGCGCGCGGCCATAGCCTGTCGCAGACGTTTGGCCTGCTCTTTCAATTCATTGATGGACGGATAGATCGTCGTCACGGAGTAAGCCTCTCATAGGCATGCGTTTACGACTGAAGATCGGAGCTCGCATTACCGCCAGTCAGCATGCGCCAGATGGCTGTGACTACATCGCGAGGGCTTCACCATGGATCTTCATCCGCGAGCGGCCGGTGCCTCGAACCGGATTTTCGTATGATCGAAGCCAGAGCCGATGTCAAGACGAAGCGACAGGGCCGCCAGCAAGCGATACCGCGTAGGCCCGAGCATAACGAGACGGCGGTATTTTCACGACTTCGCGTCTCTTCAAGCGACTAGATGGCGCTCAATCTGATCGACAGGAAAATTCGTCAAGTCCTTGGCGACTTCGGCCACGATGACCGCCTGCGAATGAGCCCCGAGATGAGGCCGCAGAACGCCGAGTGCGCGGGGCGGCGCCACAAGGATGAGGCGGTCGATGCCCTTCGTCTGCACGAGTGCATCGATCTTCGCCGCAACGCCCTTCAAGAACTCTGCCGCTGCCTGTTCATGCCATTCTGTTTCTTCGACGGCGCTGCCCGCGAAACCTTCGGCTTGGTGTGTGCGTCCCGGCTTGTCTGCGCCGAGTTCTCGATCCGGTGGATGCGGCTGCTCCATGGTTTCGCAGGTTCGCAAATGTGGATGCTGGCCGCCATTCGAACACTTCAGGATCAGCGCCTTGGCGCCGTCGCAAACGACGACCCAGGTTCCCCGCGAGAATTTGATATCGACCATCGTCCCGTCCTCATTCTGCATATCACTGCAAAAAACCGCCGACAAAAGAGAACGTCTCATGACGCGAAGGGTTCAAAAACTGCATGTCTGGCGCACGATGTCACCCAAACGGGTGAAAAACGCCCGATTCGTTAAAATTCGATCGGCGCAGTTGACGCTTATGCAAAATCTCCATGCAAGGTTCATGCTGTAACCGAGATGAATTCGGCAGCCTCAAACGGGGAATGACAATGCTTCGCGCAACGCATCTGGCGAAAGTCAAATCCGAAGTCTACGAACACAGGTGGGAACGATTCTTCGTTCAGCGGCCGGCTCGCCTCATTGCCGTGCGCCCGTGTCTGACAGGCATTTCAGTGCGCAGCGCCGAGATCGTCGATATCTCACAGGGCGGCGCAAGTTTCGTCGTCGGCACGACCGTAGGCCTACCGGCACATTATTATCTGAACATCCTTGGCCTTGCCTATCGCATCGCCTGCGCCGAGATCAATCGCATGGACAATCGCGTCAACGTCCGCTTCATCAACCTGATCGAACCGGAAACATTGAGACGCGTCGTGCGCGCCGATTTCATGATCGGCAACACCGAGGCGCTTGCGGCGCGCGGCAATCGGCAAACGGTATAAATTGGCTGCGTTTAACCCGAAGCGCACGAGCGGTCTTGCTGGCCGTGCTTAAGATGAAGCTGCGGCAAGAGCGATCAAGGTGATAAAGACACTCAGTGGGGCAAGGTGTGAGTACTCGCGGTGGCGCAGAACAGTTAACAGCGCGGCCGCGACGATGATCGCCCCAAGCACCACGCCGATAGTGCGGCTAACAGGAAGCGCAATCAGGACGGCGCTCAATATCTCCAGGCCACCAGTGAAAATACCCCACCAACGCGGATAGCCCCACCGAACGAAACCGCTTCGCGCTTCGGACGTCCCGATCGCGTTGACAAGGCCTGCGCCAAAGAATGCGGCAACCAAGAACCAGATTGAAAGAACGTGAACCATCTTATTGTGCGCCGATTGTCATGGGGATGGCGGCCACGGCCATAATCGCCGCCGTGAGGCCGTGGACGCCGAAGGCGCTTTTGGTGGAGCCTTTCGCAGCGAGGATGAGCAGCATGTCGCCGAAGGGAATAATCGTCTCCACCAAGAGAACGATGCCGATCTCCCGTTGAGTACCCCACACCATAAACGCAAGAACGAGTAATCCCGCTACGATGTCGCGAACGCCCTTGAGGCGAAGCCACCAAGGAATATTTGGGCCCTCTTCAGGAAGCGGCAGGCCAAAACTGCGCGTTGTGGTCATTGGGCTCGCAACATAGCTGGTGCCGATCGCGATTATCGCGAGGGCTATAAGCAAACCGATCCCGTTAACAAGCCAGTACATTTTGCATTGATCCTAGCGGCGAAATTTTATCTATCATCGCTAGATAATGTCTTAGCATTGCTCGCTTGTCAAGCATTGCTATAATTTTGCCATCTATTTGCCCGCGGACTGGAGATTTTCGAATGAGTATCGCAGACCGAAAAAGCAGAGAACGGGCCGAACGCGAAGATCGCATAATCGCGGCAGCACAAGCGATCGCGGAAAGCGAAGGGTGGGATGCCGTTACGGTCCGCCGTCTGGCAAAAGAAATCGAATATAGCCAGCCTGTCCTCTACTCGCATTTCGTGAACAAGGATGCCATCGTTGCAGCAGTTGCAGTCGAAGGCTTCAAGGAGCTCGCAACCATTCTTCGGTCAGCTGCAGACGGGGCGAAGGGACGGCGAGACGCCCTCACAGATGTCGCCAAGGGCTACTTTGCTTTCGCCCTAGATCGCCCGGCACTCTACGAAGCCATGTTCATACTGCCGACCCAATTGAGGTTCGCCGAAGCTGAAACGAGATCGGAACTTCGAGCCGGTTTCGAAGCAATTGCAGCAGCGGCGTCTCCGTTCTGCGCTGATGTGGAGATCGTAACCGAGACTTTCTGGGCAGCCCTCCATGGGCTTGCCGAGCTCGAACGCTCGGGCCGCGTTAGGCCCGGTATGCGTGACAAGCGCATCGCACTTGTTGTTCAGGCGATTGTGAATGCAGGAAACGCCGCGCCCAGCTGAGGTCATGTCATTCGGTCGAATGGCCGCTCATTGCGCAATCCGAAAGCAGAGCTTTTCCGCTCTTGCAACCACGCGCCAAGGGCCTATTGTGCTGCGCCTTGCAACTGAATTCGGGAAACAAAGCCAGCATGTCCGCCTTTTCGCGCTTCACGCCGCTGATCAGCGCCCTTCCCTCCACCGTGCCCTTCGTCGGCCCGGAAGCTCTTGAACGCCAGCGCGGATTGACCGTTAAGGCACGTATCGGCGCCAATGAAAATGGCTTCGGCCCGGCCCCCTCCGTCATCGAGACCATGCACGAGCAGGCCGGCGACATCTGGATGTATAACGATCCCGAAAATTTCGCGCTGAAAGAAGCGCTCGCCGCGCATGTCGGTGTCAAGGCCGCGAATATCGCCGTCGGCGAAGGTATCGACAGCTTGCTCGGTCTGATCGTCCGCATGGTCGTCGAGCCGGGTGCACCGGTCGTTACCTCGCTTGGCGGCTACCCGACCTTCAATTTCCATGTCGCCGGCTTCGGCGGACGATTGGTGACGGTACCCTATGTCTACGATCGCGAGGATCTCGACGGTCTATTAGAGGCGGTCAAGCGCGAGAATGCGCCATTGGTCTATTTCGCCAACCCCGATAATCCGATGGGGAGCTGGTGGGATGCCGACAAGATCGTCACCTTTGCCCGCGCTCTGCCGGAAAGCTGCCTGCTCATTCTCGACGAAGCCTACAGCGAGACCGGGCCTGCCAGCTCGTTGCCCGATATCTCTGCGCTGATCGACCTGTCGAACGTGCTGCGCACCCGCACCTTCTCCAAGGCTTATGGCCTCGCGGGCGCCCGTGTGGGCTATGCCATCGGCGTGCCGGAAACGGTGCTCGCTTTCGACAAAATCCGCAATCACTTCGGCATGAACCGGCTGGCGACGGCGGCCGCACTGGCGGCACTGAAGGATCAGGCCTACCTCGCCGAAGTCGTCGGCAAGATTCGCGCCGCCCGCGAGCACATCGGCATGATCGCCCGGGACAACGGGCTTTCGCCGCTTGCCTCCGCTACCAATTTCGTCGCCCTCGATTGCGGCCGCGACGGCGTCTACGCACGCGCCATTGTCGATGGGCTGATCCAGCACGGCGTCTTCATCCGCATGCCAGGTGTGGCGCCGCTCAATCGCTGCATCCGCGTCAGCGTCGGCCCCGAACGCGATCTTGACCTTCTGGCCGAAACACTTCCGAAGGTGTTGAAGGCGATCGGCTGACACCGGGAACGACGAGAAACCGCGCCGGCTTTATTCCCAGCCGGTCGCGGTTTTCTTGATGTTGGCAACGCGCAACAGCCGCGTTGCCAACACCCACTTCCGGGTTGTTATTCTCTCAGATCAATAGGGCAGCTTCAGTGCGTGGTCATCCACTCGCGGGCGGCGCGGAGTGCTGCGGCGAGTTCCATCTTGGTCAGCGAGGCTGAGACGTCCGCGCGAAGCTCGGCGGCGCGGTCGCTGCCCTTGATGGCGGCGATATTCAACCATTTGTGGGCGGCAACAAGGTCGGCCTCGCAGCCCCTACCGGTCGCATAGATCACGCCCAGTTCACAGAGAGCGTCAGCGCTGTTGCCACCCATCATGGCCATTTCGGATGTCGGTATTTCGAAGCGTGCCATCGGTTTAATCCCTGTTTCAGATTATTCGTTATCGACCCTGTTTTTCCTTCCGGACCTTGCCATCTATCGCGGCTTGATGATCCTTCCAGTCGGCGGGTTTGCCCCGCTCGTTTGATGGCTCCACTATCGCAGACGGCTTTCAAAAAACGGCTAAAATGCATGCTTAATTCGATGCAAACAAAGTACAAATGCTTTGTAAACTTGGGGTTTTGTTAAACATCGCTTCCCCTGCAAATTAAGGATTTTCGAGCGGGTTTTACACATCGTTAAGGTTTAGATCTAAACCCTTCGTTCACCACGAAAGCAGCCATCAAAAACAAGGCACGTTATTTTTCAGCGAGACGCTGACGCCCAGGAAGCCATAAATTCGCGCGCCACAAGGAGTATTTACCTTTACGTTCGCGCTGGATAGTTTCAGTGCAGCCCCGGCCCCAGTGCCGGAGAACCATGGGGGAAGAAAGCTATGATCCGTGCTACCATTCTCGCAGCCGCGCTGGTCTTCAGCGCGAGTGCAGCTTTGGCTGACGAACCAATTGTCGGCAATTGGAAGACTACTGAGGGCGAGACCGCCGCCATCGCGCCATGCGGCAGCAGTTACTGCGTGACGCTGAAGACCGGGAAATATGCCGGTCGGCAGATCGGCAAAATGCAGGGCAAGGACGGCACCTACACTGGCCAACTCACAGACCCCGAGGCCAACAAGACCTATGACGGGTCCGGGACAGTAAAAGGCAATACGGTGAAAATGCAGGGCTGCGTAATGAAGGTCTTCTGCAAATCACAAACTTGGACGAAGCTTTAGAAAGTACTTCGTCCGGGGGACGTAAGGCCAATTCAATACGTCCCCCGCCCCCGGAAGACCTTCGGCCCAAGGTTACGCGCGCTAATCTTTCTGAACGCCGGATGAACTGGTATCTCAGCACCTGTTCAGCCTGACCATGGCAAAACAGTGTCCAGCATAGGGCACGGGTAGGGCCAGGAATTATGAACAGGATCATCATAGCGCGGCGCTTCGCCATCATCATGCTGTCTGCCGCCATCTTCGCGATCACGTTTTCGATGGCGGTCGACAATACCGGCCGCAGCGGCGCACAATCGCATTTCGGTGCAAGCTTCACCTGCCTGCAGACCGGCAGCCCCTATTGCACGGCCGTGCAGTAGTCGGCAATTTTTCACCGATCTTCGAGCATCGAGCCGCAAAACCGCATGAAAAATAGCTGCGAAAATCCTGGACGGTGCCTTGCAACGTCGTTTGCTTGTTAAGGACGACACTCTATAATAGCTCATGAGCAACAGAATCTCCCCTTTTTCACCCCTCGATATTTCCTCACCCACTCCGTTTCAGCCGCAGAGCTTCGATGACCCGGCCAAGGCAGTCGATGCGCTCACCGAGCTTTATGAGCGCAATACAGCTTTCCTCATCGACAGCTTCACCAAGCTCGCCAAGGGCGCGCCGATCACGGCACGCTACCGCGCTTTCTATCCGCAGGTCTGCATCGAGACGACGAGCTTTGGCCATGTAGACACGCGCCTCTCCTACGGCCACGTCACCGCGCCAGGCGTCTACACGACCACCATCACCCACCCGCAGCTCTTCCGGCACTATCTGAAAGAGCAATTGGCGCAGCTGATGCGCAGCCATAATGTGCCAGTGCTCGTGTCTGAATCAACGACACCCATCCCCCTGCATTTCGCCTTCGGTGAAGGCGCGCATGTGGAAGCCTCCGCCACTGCTTTCGAAGATATTCCGCTGCGTGATCTCTTCGATGCGCCGGATCTGAACACCACCGACGACGAGATTGCCAACGGCGAATATATCCCGCCGCCGGGCGAACCATCACCATTGGCGCCGTTTACCGCGCAACGTATCGACTATTCGCTCGCGCGCCTCGCTCACTATACCGCGACCAGTGCGACGCATTTCCAGAACTTCGTGCTTTTCACGAACTACCAGTTCTATATCGACGAATTCTGCAACTGGGCGCGCGACCTGATGGCCAAGGGTGGCGACGGCTACACTGCCTTCGTCGAACCGGGCAACATCATCACGCTGCCCGGCTCCAGCCAACCGGAGGGCAACGCGACCCCGCCACGGTTGCCGCAGATGCCTGCCTATCACCTAAAAAAGAAAGGTCATGCCGGCATAACCATGATCAATATCGGCGTCGGCCCCTCCAACGCCAAGACGATCACCGACCATGTCGCCGTGCTCCGCCCCCATGCCTGGCTGATGCTTGGCCACTGCGCCGGCTTGCGCAACAGCCAGCGGCTCGGCGACTATGTGCTGGCGCATGCCTATATGCGCGAGGATCACGTTCTCGACGACGACCTTCCGGTATGGGTGCCGATCCCGGCGCTCGCCGAAGTGCAAGTGGCACTGGAAGCGGCGGTCGCCGAGATCACCGGCTACGAGGGTTTTGAGCTGAAACGCATCATGCGCACCGGCACGATCTGCACGATCGACAATCGCAATTGGGAACTGCGCGACCAGGCCGGTCCCGTCAAGCGGCTGTCGCAGGCGCGCGCCGTGGCGCTCGACATGGAGTCGGCGACAATTGCCGCCAACGGTTTCCGCTTCCGCGTTCCCTACGGCACGCTGCTCTGCGTTTCGGACAAGCCACTGCACGGCGAGTTGAAACTGCCAGGTATGGCGACCGCCTTCTATCGGACGCAGGTGAACCAGCATCTGCAGATCGGCATCCGCGCCATCCAGAAGCTGGCGGCAATGCCGCCAGAAGCGCTGCATTCACGCAAGCTGCGCAGCTTCTTCGAAACCGCGTTTCAGTGACCTATCGATAAGGCAGCAATCACAGTTTACAGAGGGAATGCATGTTGTGGATGAGCTTTGATGGCGGTTCGACGATCGGCCTTCATGGTTCGGAACGCGGCGTCCCTGTTTTGGACGAAGAACATAGCGCCGGCGCGCGCGTCACGCTTGAGAGGTGTGATCGCGTGCCATTTGCCGCTAGCTGCCGCCCCTGCGGCAATATGGTCCACACCGTTTTTATGGGCAGCGCCCAGGAGGCGCTGGGACCTTCCGTGCGATCAAGACAAATCTTGAAGAGCTAATCGCAATCTGGCCTGAATACGGTGCACCGGCCGATCTAGTGTCCAGATTTTAGGTTGCCATCTCGGATTTTGTACAGCGCATTTGACGCAGCTCTCTATTTCCTAAGTGCGGGTCTGGGGTAGCTTCAATTGTTCCGCTCTCCATTGCTCCCACTTACGCCGGAGTTCGCCGGCGCGCAGGCCAATGGTTTCATCGGACGGAACTGCCCTTGTGATCCTGTCGCAGCGGAAGTGCCTGAAATCCTGCCGTAATTCGCACCAAGCGACCAGCAGACGATGGCTCTCCGCATAGCCGAGGATGACCGGCCACACAATGCGGTCCGTTATCTCGCCGTTCTCCGCTCGATAGCAAAGCGCCAATTTGCGTCTCTGACGGATCGCTTCCCGGATCTGGGCAACATCAATGATTTCCATTGACGGACGTGAACCTGGTCTCACGCCTGTGCTTGGCTCGGTGATAAACGGTCGCAAATTTTCAGGGACAGCGGCCGAAATTTTGACGATGACATCACGGGCGGCATTGGCGATGAGAGTGTCGGAACAACCAACGACCCATTGGGCGCCCAGTATCACAGCCTCGATTTCATCAGGCGTAAGCATAAGCGGCGGCATGTCGTAAGCGGAATCGAGCAAATAGCCGAAGCCGGCTTCACCCGAAATCGGCACCCTCTGGCCCACGAGATCTCCAATGTCGCGGTAAACGGTGCGTTTCGAGACCTCAAGTTCTTCCGCTAGGTCGGCGGCAGTCACCCGCCGGGTACTACGACGCAAGATTTGAATGATCTGAAACAGGCGATCGGCTCGACGCATATGCTGACTCCTGCTGCCATAATGGTGGCAACAGGGCTGTGCGACAAGCTCCATCATGTCAATTGGAGCCTACAATGAAATTTGCATCGACACGCATCATCACCGCGAACATCAAGCAACTGGCCGCCTTCTACGAGATGATCACAAACCTGAAAGCGCAGTGGCTAGCGCCGGTCTTTGCCGAGATCGTCTTGCCTGGAGCCGTACTGGCGATTGGTTCATCGGAAACGGTTGCGCTCTGGAAGGAAGGCAGCGCCGAACCATGCGCCAATCGCAGTCTCGTCCTGGAGTTTCAGGTCGACGATATCGACGCCGAATATGCTCGTCTCAAAGACAAAGTGCCCCTTGTGCATGAACTCAAGACAATGCCTTGGGGCAACACAACGTTTCAGTTTCGGGACCCCGATGGAAATGCCGTTTCACTTTATATGCCGAGTACCGACGAAGCAAAGAAGCGATTTGCCGTCAGATAAAGTGCGCACCGCAATTAAAAAAAGTCGGAGTTTCGCGACACACATTCCGCACTTCAGTTCGGGCGGGTGCCTCGCCCCTCATTCTTTTCCCTCCGGCATCAGCCGCATTTGATCGACAGCTGCTACTTGCGGCCGATTGGTCGCTGGATCTGCTGCCCAATTGAGGCAGAGGATCAGAACCGCAATGGCGGCAAAACCAATCATGGTACGAAGAACGACCTTACCGAGCCCGACCGGCTCCATCAGATCTTTCTCCGAAACTGTCTTCCTGCACCAGTGATTCACCAGAGCTGTTTCTAAGGTGTGCATCTCCGTCTCTCCTGTGGCGATGATGGAACCTTGTCGAGCAGCTTTGCTCTTTTTCGACAGCGATGAAATTTTTTGTCATGCTGCCGATCGGGATGTCGATTTGCCCGCGGCCCGCTCGTCTATGGGTGTCAGCAAACGCAAAGAGGAGGCGCTGCGTTGAAATATCTTTGCCAGGTCTGGTTCGACGGCACGAAGTTCGATGCCATGACGAAAGAAGAAAAGCACAGGCTCGATTCGGATTCGCTTGCCTACGACCGGGATCTGGCTGCAAGCGGCCATATGATCCATGCCGAAGCGCTGCAATCGCCACGATCGGCCGTAACGGTGCGGGTGCGTGGCGGGGAAACGTCGGTGACCGACGGCCCGTTCATCGAAACCAAGGAGCATCTTGGCGGCTTCATCCTGATCGAGGCCAAGGACCTGAACGACGCTATCCGTGTGGCGGCCGGTATTCCGATGGCAAAGCTCGGCAGCATCGAGGTGCGGCCGATCTATTCCTTCGGTCCTGAAGAGTGAGGAGGCGACAATGAAATTTCTCTGCCAGGTCTGGTTCGAAACCGCCGAGATTATCACCCTCACCGAGGAAGAAGGACGGAGGCTCACACAAGAGTCCATCGATAACGACAACAGGCTGCGCAACAGCGGACATATAATCGTGGCGAACGCACTGCGCGCGCCGGAGACTGCCAGAACGGTTCGAGTGCGCAAAGGCGGAGCCACAGTCACGGACGGCCCTTTTGCCGAAATGAAAGAGCATCTCGGCGGCTTCGTGCTGATCGAGGCCAAGGATATCGACGAGGCGACCAGCATCGCCGCCACGTTCCCCGTCGCCCGATATGGAATAATCGAGGTCCGTGCGGCCTATGACATCCGGTTTCCGAACGAATAAGCAAAGAACGAGAGGACATGGATATGCGGTTCTTATGCTTGATCTACATGCCGGCCGACTTGGAAAGCACGCTGACCCCCAGCGAGGGCGATACGCTGATCGCCGAACATTTCGCGTATGACGAGGGCCTGAGACGCTCGGGCACGTTGGTTCTCTCGGACGCACTTGAGATGCCTGATAAGGCGATCGTCATCCGCCCGCCTGGATCCGCCCTTGCCACTACAGACGGCCCATTCGCGGAGACGAAGGAACATCTGGCCGGCTTCTATGTCGTCGAGGCGGTTGATCCGGCCGGTGCAACCGAAATTGCCCGGCGCATCCCCTCGGCCCAATACGGCGCCATCGAAATCCGTCCGATCCGGATATTGACCCTTCCCAGCACCTGATAGGAGAACAGAAGACCGCCGTGTCGCTGAACGAAACAATCGACGATATCTACCGGCGTCAATCGCGCCGCGTCCTTGCAACGCTGATCCGCCTGCTCGGCGATTTCGACCGGGCGGAGGAAGCGCTTCATGACGCCTTTGCTGTAGCGGCCCAGCAATGGACGGAAGAGGCTATCCCGGCCAACCCCTATTCCTGGCTGGTTTCGACCGGCCGCTTCCGGGCGATCGACCACATCCGGCGGCGAGCGCGTTTCAACGCCTCGGAGGCAGATATCGCAGACAGCCTGTACCCGGAGGGCGAATTGACAGAGATCGCCGAAGGCGAAGAGATCGAAGACGATATGCTCAGGCTGATCTTCACTTGCTGCCATCCTCTCATCCCTGCAGACGCCCAGATGGCAATGGCTCTGCGCGAGGTCTGCGGCCTGACAACGGAAGAAATCGCCCATGCTTTCCTCATCTCCGCGCCGACCGTCGCCCAACGCATCGTTCGCGCCAAGAACCGCATTCGCGCCGCCCGCATCCCCTATGAGGTCCCGGCAAAGCCGGAATTGCCGGAGCGCTTGGCGCAGGTGCTGCATGTCATCTATCTCGTCTTCAACGAAGGCTATTCCGCCTCTTCCGGTGCCGCGATCGTCCGCGCCGACCTCGCCGCCGAAGCCATTCGTCTCGGCCGCCTGCTTCTGGGGTTGCTGCCCGATCCAGAGGTTGCCGGACTGCTGGCGATGATGCTTCTGCAGGATTCGCGGCGGCTGGCGCGCGCGAGCGCTTCCGGCGATCTCATCCTACTTGCGGATCAGGATCGCCGGCTTTGGGACAATGGTAGAATCCGCGAGGGATTAACCTTCGCGGCAGAGGCGATGGCGTGCGAAAGCGTCGGCAGCTATGCGCTGCAGGCGGCAATTGCTGCCGAGCACGCACGCGCGTCAACGGCGGCGCGAACGGACTGGCGGCGGATCGTGGCGCTTTACGACCTGTTGCTGGTGGCGCATCCATCTCCGGTCATCGAACTCAACCGGGCGGTCGCAGTTTCAATGTGTAATGGGCCGGCGGCCGCACTCGAGATCGTCGACGACCTCCTGAGTGAAGACCGGTTGGCTCGATACCATCTGGCCCACGCTGCAAAGGCCGATTTCCTGCGCCAACTCAGCCGTCAAGATGAAGCGCGACAGTCCTATGAGGCGGCGCTTTCACTTTGCCATCAGGCGCCTGAGCAGGCGTTCCTGCGCAAGCGGCTAACGGAACTTGGCGACAGCGCTCAAAGATAGGCCGATTCAGTGGCGCTTCTTTGAAATCACCAGGGCAAGAGCCGTTCCCGTCAAAGCCGAAACGATGATCAGGAGATGCGCGTTGATGCTGGCCTGGGCCAAGTTGTCGAGCGCGGCGTTTTGTCCCGGCGCTCCGAATGCGATCGCGCCGGCGGTGATGCCGGCCGGATAAGTGCCGACCCCACCGGGCGCGTGCACCGGTAGCACAGAGGAAAGCTCGCCACCAAGCGCGCCGCCGAAACTTGCCGACAGCGGCGTGACATTCATCAGACGAAGCGCCCAGGCGAGCACCACGACCTTCACCAGCCAATTGACCACCGTCGCCAGCCAAGCGCGGGCAAAAGCACCGGCATTCGCCGGCAGGCCGCGTTCCAGTTCATGCACCAATCCCTGCGCCTTCTTCGGCAATGCTCTGGCGGCAAATTTGATTAACGGCCGGCGCAGAGCAAAACCGGCGACCGGCAAAAGCAGGAAGACAAGCCATATGACCAAGGCAAGAGCGCGATAGGGCGAGGCCAGTGCCAGGCCAATGCCCGCGGCGGCGAGCAACGCATGCAGGTCGAACAGCCGCATGACGAATAGCGCCGAAGTCCCGCGCGCCAGGGGAATACCGAACTCGGAACGCATCAGCACCGGAAAGCTGGTCTCCCCGGTGCGGAGGGGCATCATGATGTTGAGAAGATTGTGGATCTGCGTCACGCGGAAGAGCGCCGTGAAATGGCCACCGGTCTCTTTCGGGAAATAATCGTAGATGCGCCAGGTGCGCAGGAAATATGTGCTGGTCAGCAGTGCCAGTGCCAACAGAATGGGCAGGACGCCAACTTTGCCCCATTGCCCCAGGATCGAACTCCAGCCCCAGAACCATTCGATGAAGGCGGCATAGCCAAGAACGACGGCCGATGTCAGCAGCGTCATGCGATTGCGAATAAACCAGTTCTGTCGGCTGGCAACCATCGGAGTCTTCATGTAGTTAAGGCACCCAATGCGAGCGGAGGCTGACGCCGGACATGTCGCTCGTTCCGTCCGGCCGGTTCTGCCGGTCTTTTAGGAGAAAGAAGAGTTGCAGACAACGGCAGAGTCGATCCGCCCCCTGACCGACACAGTAAGTACCACTGAACTTTCGCTGGTCGTACCTGTCTTTAATGAAGAAGAAAGCGTCGGACCGCTGATCGAGCGCATCTGTTCCGCCATGGTGGGTTTCATCAAACCCTGGGAACTGATTCTGATCGACGACGGCAGCACTGATGCCACGCTTGCCAATGCGCGCCGGTCGCTCGGGCGCGAGGGGCTGACGCTGCGCATTGTCGAGCTGCAACGCAATTTCGGCCAGACGGCGGCCATGCAGGCCGGCATCGACACCGCCAACGGCCGGCTGATCGCCACGATGGACGGCGATTTGCAGAACGATCCGAAAGATATCCCCTCGATGGTCGAAGAGTTGGAACGTCGGCATCTCGACCTGCTCGTTGGCTGGCGCAAGAACCGGCAGGACGGGCTTTTCCTGCGCAAGATCCCCTCCTGGTGCGCAAACTATCTCATCGGCCGCATCACCGGCGTCAAGCTGCACGATTATGGCTGCAGCCTGAAAATCTACCGTGCCTCGATCATCAAGCAGGTGAAGCTGATGGGCGAGATGCATCGCTTCATCCCCGCCTGGGTCGCCGGTGTCGTACCGAGCTCGCGGATCGGCGAAGTGGTGGTAACCCACCACGCGCGCGAGCACGGCACATCGAAGTACGGAATTTCGCGCACCTTTCGTGTCATCCTCGACCTGCTGTCGGTCATGTTCTTCATGCGCTACAAGGCGCGGCCGGGCCATTTCTTCGGCTCTCTCGGCCTCGGCCTCGGGGCGCTCGCCGGCCTGATCCTGCTATGGCTCTTTGTCGATAAGTTCATCTTCGGCGACGATATCGGCAACAGGCCGCTGTTGCTGGTCGGGGTCGTGCTCCTGCTGTCGTCGGTGCAGATGATCACCACAGGCATTTTGGCCGAGATGATCGCGCGCATCTATTATCGTGACGATTTGTCGCCGAACTACATCGTCCGCAAGATCTTCGATCGGGATAATCAGGATGCATAGGCTTCTGGTCCGCCGACCGGATACCATCATCCCTTTGTTTGCCGGTTACTTCCTCCTTGAATTCCTGGTGCGGCTCGCCATGCCGCACGGCATGCGCTACGACGAGTCACAGCAGGCGCTTTTCTCGCAATGGCTGACACTCGGCTACGATTCGCAGCCGCCGCTCTACAACTGGGTGCAGGCGCTGGCGGTATCCGCCTTCGGACTGTCACTGGCGACGATATCCATCGTCAAGAACATCGTGCTGTTCCTGGTGTTCCTCAGCTATTACAAGCTGGCAAAGCTGGTGCTGTCCGACAAGGTTTTGGCGGCGATCGCCACGCTGTCGTTGTTCACCATTCCACAGCTCTTCTGGGAGGCACAGCGTGATCTGACGCATACGGTCGCGCAGCTTCTGACGATCAATCTCTTCCTCTATGGTGCAATCCGCACGCTGAAGACGCCAAGCACGGGTTCCTACGTGTTCACGGGCATAGCGCTCGGCCTCGGCATGCTGTCGAAATATAATTTCGCCCTACTTGCCATCGCGGCCATCGTCGCCGTCATGGTGCATCCGCAGGGACGTTCGCGCATCTTCAACTGGCGCTTTCTGCTGACGCTCGTAATCGCCCTGTTGATCTTTTTGCCGCACGGGCTCTGGCTGATCCACAATCTCGATATTGCCTCGGGGCGGACCTTGGGGATCATGGAGGAGGGTGCCCCGCAAAGCGCCTTTGCTAAGCTGGTGCAGGGGCCATTGGAATTTGTAAAATTGGTCGTCGTCATCTGCGCACCGACGCTCGTCGTTTATTTGTTGGTCTTCGGCAAGAGCCTCTTCAAAAAACTGGGGCACTCGAACGAATGGACTCGTTTTTTTGGAATCCTCTTCGCTGCCATCGCTGTGCTGGTGCTGATCCTGATCGTCGCAATTGGCATGACAGCGCTGCGGGACCGGTGGCTCTTGCCCTTCCTGTTCCTGCTGCCGATCTATCTGTGCCTAAAGATTGAAGCGGCCGGCATCAAGGCGGCGGATTTCGGCAAGCGCTTCTTCTATATTCCGCTTGCGATGATGCTGATCATTCCGGCGCTACTCTTGATCCGTGTCACTTTTCCGACGCTCTTCGGCTCCTATGATCACTACAACACGCCCTACCCCGCCTTCGTGAGCCAAGCCCTGACGTTGGAGGGCAAAACGCCGGGACTGGTGCTGACGGACAACTGGCTGCAGGCCGGTAATCTGCATTTGCAACTGCCGCACGTGCCGGCCATGTCACTGTTCTTCGGAAATCTGAAGACAAACTTTCAATGGAGCGGCGACAAGCCGATCCTCGTCGTCTGGCGGCCGGGCAAGAACGCCGACGGTGTGCCGGCGGCATTAACGAACTGGTTGCAGGAAACGCTCGGTTCGCAATATCGGGAGCCGGACGTCAAGCTCGCGAATGTCCAATACATCCACGGAAAGCCTGGCGACATGGCGACCTTCGGCTATTTCTGGATCTATCCGAAATAAACACCGATTATCCGATCCGCGGAACTGCTCTCCATTCTCAACTTCTAGGCCATAACAGCTCATGGACCAGACCGATAAGCTCGCGACAACCTTGCCTGACTCTGCCGATCTCCCGCCGTGGCAGGTCAAGAGTTCTACCCATCTGCTTCACGATCGGTGGCTGAAAGTTAGAGCAGACACTTGTGTGACGGCGGAGGGCGTGGAGATTGCCCCCTATTATGTGTTGGAATATCCCGATTGGGTGGAGGTGGTGGCGCTCGATGCGGAGGACAATATCTACCTGCTCCAACAATATCGGCATGGTCTGGGCGTCGTCGCACTGGAGGTGCCAGGTGGGGCTATGGATGCCAGCGATGCCAACCCGGTCGAGGCGGCCGCGCGCGAACTCAGAGAGGAAACCGGCCTCTCTGCTTCCGAATGGGAGTATGTCGGCGCCCTTGCACCGAATCCGGCTACCCACTCGAACCTTTCCCACATTGTGCTTGCTCGCAACGTCGAGATCACCATGAAGCCCGCCGACGATCCGACGGAACGCACTCGGCTTATCCGCATGCCAATCCGGCAGGCCATCGGACTGGCGCTCGAGGGCAAGATGATCCAGGTCATCCACGTCGCGGCGCTGACACTTGCCCTGCACAAGGCCGGCAAATGGGATGCGCCACCTCTGGCGGACAAGAGCTGACTACGCTCTTGTTTCCGCCCACACCGCATCAAGCGCCAGCCGCGCGATGCGCACCATTTCGTCCACTTCTTCCTGGCTGATGATCAATGGCGGCGAGGCCAGCATGCGGTCGGCCGTGGCGCGAAGCACGAGACCATTGGTCAAGGCATGATTGCGCACTGCCGAGCCGATCGCGTCGGGCTTCTCGAAACGGCGGCGCGTGGATTTATCGGCAGCGAGTTGCAGCGCGCCCATCAACCCGATGCTGACGGCTTCGCCGACCATATGGTGATCGGCAAGGGTGCCCCAGACCTCAGCGAAATAGGGACCGATATCGTCTCGGACGCGCTCAACCAGTTGCTCGTCCTCGATGATCCTAAGGTTTTCCAGCGCCGCAGCGGCGCAGACCGGATGGCCTGAATAGGTGAAGCCGTGGTTGAACTCGCCGACCTGATTGATCAAAACATCGGCGATGCGGTCGCTGACCAACACGCCGCCGATCGGCAGGTAGCCTGAAGACAGACCTTTTGCGATCGGTGCGAGATCGGGCTCGACACCGAAATGCTGATAGCCGAACCAGGAGCCAAGCCTTCCGAAGCCGCAGATCACCTCGTCGCAAACTAGCAGGATGTTCCTCGCCCTACAGATGCGAGCGATTTCCGGCCAATAGGTCGAGGGCGGAATGATGACGCCGCCCGCCCCCTGAACCGGCTCGGCGATGAAGGCTGCGACATTATCCTCGCCCAGCTCATCGATCTTCTCTTCTAGTTCGCGAGCAGCCTTGAGGCCGAACTCTTCCGGAGACAGATCGCCGCCCTCGGCGTACCAATAGGGCTGGCCGATATGGACGACGCCGGGGATCGGCAGGTCGCCCTGCTCATGCATGTATTTCATGCCGCCCATACTGGCGCCGGCGACCGTGGAGCCGTGATAGCCATTGCGGCGGGCGATAACGGTCTTCTTCGTCGGCTTGCCTATAGCGCTCCAGTAGACTCGCGCCATGCGGAACCAGGTGTCGTTGGCTTCCGAGCCGGAATTGGTGAAGAAGACGTGATTGAAATGCGATCCGGCATGGGTGCAGACCTTTTCCGACAGCAGCGTGGCCGACGACGTCGTCGTGCCGAAGAACGTGTTGTAATAGGGTAGTTCGTTCATCTGCCGCATGGCGGCTTCGGCAATTTCCGTTCGTCCATAGCCGATATTGACGCACCAGAGTCCGGCAAAGCCGTCGAGATACTTCTTGCCATTGCTGTCGAAGATATAGACGCGCTCGCCGCGCTGGATGATCCGGGCGCCGTCGGCGTTCAACTTCTTCATGTCGGCGAACGGATGGAGATGATGGGCAGAGTCGACGGCGGCGAGGTTGGAACGGCTGGAAGTGTCGGACATCGTTTGCAGAATCCCTATCGGATTGAAAGGTTGGTCTCGATCGTTTACGACCATGACCTGAGCATGAGGGATTGACAAGGGCATGGCGGCGGACAGCGCAACCGAGGGTAGCGCACGCATCGAAGTGTTGATCGTCGATATGAACGGTCGGCTGCGCGGCAAGCAGATACCCATGGAAGCCGAAAAGAAAGTCTGGTCCGGCGCGGTGCGCCTGCCGACCTCGACCCAATCCCTGGATATCTGGGGCGACGACAATGACCACCTCACCGGCCTCTCGCTGACGATCGGCGATCCCGACGGCACCTGCGTGGCTGATCCTCGCGGACATGCCCTGGGCGCCGCCGGGGTCGAAGCAGGTTCTGGCCACCATGCACGAGCTCGACGGCAATCCGAGTTTCCAGGATCCGCGCGCTATTCTTTCAGCCGTCGTCGAGTGTTATAAGTCACTCGACCTGACGCCGGTCGTTGCCACCGAACTGGAATTCTACCTTCTCGACGGCGACTGGCGGGAGCGCGGCGTCCCCTCGCCGCCGCCCGCACTGATGTATCGCGACGAGCCGAACGGCTATCAGCTCTACGATATGGATGCGGTCGATCTGCTCGGTGATTTTCTCGAAACTCTGCGCGCCTATGCCAAAGCACAGGGCCTGCCGGCGGACGCGACCACCGCGGAATTCGGTCCGGGCCAGTTCGAGGTCAATCTGCTGCCTCGTCCGGACGCGCTTACCGCCGCCGATGATTGCACTGCCTTGAAACGGCTGGCCGAGCAGGCCGCACGCCAACACGGTCTCAAATCGACCTATATGGCAAAACCCTATACCGATCACGCAGGCTCCGGCCTGCATGTGCACGCCAGCATCGGGGCCGCAATATTCTCGATGCGGCGGGCGGTGAGCCACGGAAGCTCAAATCGATCTGCGCCGGTCTGTTGCAGACCCTGCAGGACGCGCAGTTGGTCTTTGCGCCCTACGCCAATTCCTATCGCCGATTCCAGCCGGGCTCATTCGCACCCGTGGACCTCACCTGGGGCTACGGTCATCGCGGAACTGCGGTGCGCATCCCCGAAAAGGACGGGCCGGGTGCCCGCATCGAGCACCGCGTCGCCGGCGCCGATGCCAATCCATATCTGATGCTGGCGGCGATCCTCGGAGGGATGTTGCTTGGATTGCAGAATGAGCTCGATCCCGGCGAAGAGACGACACCAAGCCAGGTAACGGCAAATGCGCCCCGATTGATGCATGATCTCCTCACCGCTGTCGAACGCTTCCGCGCCTCCCCGTTCATCGCAGATATTTTCGGAGAGCGATATCAGAAGCTCTACGGCGATACGAAGCACAAGGAAGCAATCCACTATCTGCGGACCGTGTCCGATTTCGACTATCGAACATATCTGCCGCGCCTTTGACGGATTTCAAACAACCGCGCTGCGAACCGCGTGTTCCTCGGCAACCTCCGCCGCCGTGCCCTGCTTAATCATCACCTTCAACTCGCCGGCATGAAGTTTCAGCGCGATATCGCGTTCCAGCGGCCACAGCTCGCCGTCGATGACGCAATTCGCCAAACTACGCAATTTCGGGAAATGCAGATGCACCTCGCGTGCATGCATGACCATGACATCGGCGTTTTCGCGAAATCGGCCCCGCAGCATGTCGATGGCGAGCCGCGCCACATTGAGCGGCCGCAACGGCCCCGCCGTATAGAAGCCAAGCTCGCCGCCGCGCAGATCATCGGCATAAAGCAGTGTGTTGGGGCCGAACGGATTGTTGGATATGGAAATTGCCGAGACGTGGCGGCGCTCGCAAACTCCCCCGGCTTCGAAATCGACATCGAATTCCGGCGGGTTGAAGACCACACCCAGGGCGGCGCGCGTGCTGGCCGACATCTTGCCGAAACGCGAACGATAGGTATAGGCGTTGCGGTAGCGCACCATGCGTGCATGCATGCCGGCGGAAAACTGGTGGATGAAGGGCCGGCCGTTGGCGCTGCCGATATCCACTTGATCGACCTCGCCTGTCGCCAGAACGTCGAGCACCTGCCAAATATCGAGCGGCAGGTGGAGCGAACGTGCAAAAAGGTTCATGGTGCCGGCCGGAATGACGCCGAGTGCGACGCCGTTTTTCCAGGCGACCGCGGCTGCTGCAGAAATCGTTCCATCACCGCCGCCGGCAACTATGCCATCGATATCGTCGCGTCGCGCCGCGCGTTCCATGGCCGCAACGATTTCGCTACCCGACACGACCAAGCCTTCGAAATCATGGCCAGCATCCCGGAAAACCTGCTCTGCCTTCATTTCGTAGGCGTCCATGTCCGCCGTTTTGAACGTACCGCCATCGCGATTGAAAAAGCCGATCAGTTTCATCGAGGCTCCCGGTTTCCCGTTGAATCTGTCTCAAAAAAATCTGCTGCCCCACACCTGCTAATCCAGAAATGGTTTTGGTCGAGGCAATTTCAAGCGTTTTGAAACCGCTTACAGCAATCAAAGCGGGCGGCCATGTCGAGCGATAGGTCTCGCTGAGACTTATGCAGGGAGCGATATGCTGCACTGCAAAAAATGCACGCGACAGCAATATCACCCTGATTCATACTATTAATCGGGGCGCTTTCGTGCCTCTCCAGTCTTTCATTTCGTATCCTGTGCCCGAGGCCTGCATGCCGGTTTTCACCCGGTTGCCCGCTCAGCGGCCTTTTTGCATGATCGCCGCCAAGGAGTTTTCGTGAGCGATATCGCCGCCGACGTCATCGATTCCCGATCCATCCGAGGAGCCCCGTCGCGTACCGCGATCGCCCTTGTCACTCTGGCGCTCGCGGTCGGCAGCTTCGCTATCGGCACCGGCGAATTCGTTATCATGGGTTTGTTGCCTGAGGTCGCCGATACTTTTGGTGTCACCACGCCTGGGGCCGGCCACGTCATCAGCGCCTATGCGCTCGGCGTTGTTGTCGGCGCCCCGGTCATCGCGGTTCTCGCCGCTAAGATGGCGCGGCGCACCCTGCTTTTGCTGATGATGGCAATCTTTGCGGCCGGCAATATTTCGAGCGCGCTGGCTCCGACCTTCGAAAGCTTCGCGGCTCTGCGTTTCATCACCGGCTTGCCGCATGGTGCCTATTTCGGCGTCGCAGCGCTTGTGGCTGCCTCGATGGTGCCGGTCCATTGCCGCGTGCGTGCGGTTGGCCAGGTCATGCTCGGCCTCACCATCGCCACCCTGGTCGGCACACCGATCGCCACCTTCCTCGGCCAACTGCTGAACTGGCGGGCGGCCTTCATGATGGTGGGCGGCGTCGGCCTCGTGACCATGCTGCTCATTGCCCTTTTCCTGCCTAAAGACAAAGTCGACGAAGGGGCGAGCATTGCCCGCGAGTTGGGCGCACTGCGCCGCATCCAGGTTTGGCTGACGCTCGGCATTGCCGCGGTCGGCTTCGGCGGCATGTTTTCGATCTTCAGCTATGTGGCAACGACGACAACACAGATTGCTGGTTTGGGAACAAGCATGGTGCCAGTCGTATTGGCGCTTTTCGGCATCGGCATGAACGTCGGAAATATCGTCGGCTCGCGCCTGGGCGACCTGTCGATCAAGGGCACGATCGGCGGCATGATGGTCTTCAACGTCTTCGTCATGACGCTGTTTTCGCTGACGGCAGCCAATCCGGTGATGCTCTGCCTCTGCGTGTTCCTGATCGGCTGCGGGTTTGCGGCCTGCCCCGCCGTGCAGACACGTCTGATGGATGTCGCCGCGGATGCACAGACACTGGCCGCCGCCTCCAACCATTCGGCCTTCAACATTGCCAATGCGCTTGGCGCCTGGCTCGGAGGACTGGTGATTTCCTGGGGCTTCACGGCGGCATCGACGGGCTATGTCGGCGCGGTGCTTTCCGCCTTCGGCCTGATTGTCTTCGGGATATCAGTTGCTCTCGAGCGCAACGCCCGGACGCCATGAGGTCGGAAGAGGCCGCACCACCTGCATGTCGGCATCGCAGAAGACATTTTGCTCACCCCGGACCGCCATCGCCTTGATGATCAGCTCGAGGCTGGCGCCAAGCGGCGTCAGCGCATAGTCGACGCGCGGCGGCTCGACTGGGAAGACGGTGCGTGACGCCACATGCGCTGCGTCAGCGCCGGCAGCCTGCGCCATATCTCGTTGAATCGTAGCGTTCGTTCCATCAGGTGAAACAGGATCACGCCTTTCCATTTGCCGTCGAGCAGGCTTAGCGTCGCCTCGACCGGACAACCGGGGAAACTCTTGACGAGCTTGGCGCGGGGGACTGACATCTACAGTATCCTTCTGGGTACTACGTACAGAATTTGTGCATTCTTGCGTCACGCGTCGGCTCGATCGCCATCCAGATCGCCCGGTCACTGACCAACCTGACCGTGATCGCCACTGCCTCGGAAACGCGGGCTTGGGTGAAGGAACTTGGCGCCCACCTTTTATCGATCACTCCAAGCCATTGGCTCCGCAGATCGGGGCTCTCGGCATCGGCGCACCCGCTTTCATCTTCTCGACCACCAACACTAGCGATCATATCGCCTCGATCGTCGAAGCCATCGCGCCACAAGGCCGATGCGGACTGATCGACGATCCGACGGTGCTCGACGACGCCCCCTTCAAGCGCAAAGCGGTTTCGACTGGGAGCTGATGTTCACGCGCCCGCTCTTCAATACGGCCGACATGATCGAACAGCACAAGCTGCTGACAAAGATTGCCGAATTAGTCGACGCCGGTGAGATTCGCGCGACACTGACCGAAACGCTTGGCGCGATAAAATGCCGCGAATCTGAAGAAGGCGCACGCATTGGTCGAGACGGGCAAGATGAAGGGCAAGGTCGTTCTGGCCGGTTTGTGAGCCCATTCCATCTTCCAGGTTTGGTCGGATGCATGCCGCTCGGCCAACCCGCTTATGCCATTTTTGCAACAATGATTGCTGCGACGCATAAGTCTTAGCCGCCCAACAATAAATACCTGCGACATTATGGCATTAACCATCGGCGCCACTTGACTTTTCGGCTCGTCGGAGCGACTTCTCCCCAAGTGGGGAACAGTGTTTTCCATACCGATTAACCGGAGCCATCTTACGATGCCTAGCGACAGTAGTAGTCGATTGCCTTTGCCGTTAGTGGCACTCGTGCTGTAACCGACTCCTGTCGGCTCGCCACGATCTGCCACGACGGCGGATCGACCGGAAAGGCGAGCTATAATGAATATCAACAGCTTCCCCATGCGGGCTGGCAACGCCGCCCGTGCTTTTATCAATAATAATCGTGCCCTTACCATTGCAGAACGCGTTGAGTCGCTGAACGCGATCGAGGCTCACGAAGCCGCACGCATCCTGGCCAAGATGCCGGAAGAACGCGCCATTCGCATTCTCGACCGGCCGGAGCTCCGTAACGCCCCTGCCATTCTCGAGGTCATGACCAATGCAGACGCCACACGGCTGCTACATGGCATGTCCAACGACCGCGTGGCCGACATCCTTCTCGAACTGGACGACGACGTTCGCGTGCGCCTGTTTGCCACCCTTGAGGAGCCCGTCCGCGTTGCGATCCAGGGCCTGATGGGTTATCCGCCGCGCACGGCAGGCGGCATCATGACGACGGAATATGTCAGTGTGTGCGCCAGTTGGACCGTGGCGCAGACGCTCGACCACGTTCGCCAGGTGGAGCGCTCCCGCGAAACCGTCTATGCCATCTATGTGCTGGACGACGACACCCACGAGCTGCTGCATGTCGTGACACTGCGCCGTCTCATCACCGGCCAGCCCGACGCCTGTATCCTGACTGTGGCGCAAAAGGGCACGCCGGTCATGGCGCCGCCGCTGATGAAGCAAGAGGATGTCGCGCGCCTGATCCGCCGCCACGATCTGCTAGCGCTGCCGGTCGTTGACGACAAGGGCCATATGCTCGGCATCGTCACCGTCGATGATGTCATCGACACAATGATCGCCGATACTACCGAGGACGCTCAGAAGTTCGGCGGCATGGAAGCGCTCGGCCAGCCCTATATGAAGATCGGCTTCGGCGGGATGATCCGTAAACGTGCCGGCTGGCTCGCCGCTCTCTTCCTCGGCGAGATGCTGACGGCAAGCGCCATGCAGCATTTCGAAGGTGAGCTGGAGAAAGCCGTCGTGCTGACGCTATTCATCCCGCTGATCATGAGCTCGGGCGGCAATTCCGGCTCGCAGGCGACCTCGCTGATCATCCGGGCGCTGGCGCTCGGCGAGCTCAAGCTTTCCGACTGGTGGCGGGTCGCTTTCCGCGAATTGCCGACGGGCATTGTGCTCGGCTCGATCCTCGGTCTCGTCGGCTTTGCCCGCGTCGTGCTATGGCAGACCATTGGCCTTTTCGACTACGGTCCGCACTGGCAGCTGGTCGGCGTCACGGTGTTCGCCGCCCTGATCGGTATCGTCACCTTCGGCTCGCTTGCCGGCTCGATGCTACCGTTCATTCTGCAAAAGCTGCGCCTCGACCCAGCCAGCGCATCAGCCCCATTCGTCGCAACGCTGGTCGATGTCACAGGATTGGTGATCTATTTCTCGGTCGCACTATTGATCCTCAGCGGCACCTTGCTTTGACGACGAGGCAATCCTGATATCGCGGGGGCCGGCGACGGCCCCTTTTGTTCTCAGGCCGGCTGCGGCAGCGTCAGGACGCCGTTGGTCTTGATGCTGCGGATCGCGAAATTCGAGCGCAGGTCGGAGATGCCGGGAAGCGTTAACAGCTTTTCCGACATCACCCTCTCATAACCGGCAAGGTCCTCGACGACGACTTCCGCCAGAAAATCAGCGGCTCCGGAAATCAGATGGCAGGCAACGATTTCCGGAATCGCAAGCAATGCCGCCTGCTGCGCCTCGGAATTCTCTTTCGAATGATGACCGACCTTGAGTTCGACGAAAACCGTTAACCCGAGACCGGCCTCTTTGCGGTCGATATCGGCGCGATAGCCGCGCAGCAGACCCGATTTTTCCAGATTTCGAATGCGCCTCAAGCAGGGCGAAGGCGATAGGTTTACCCGCTCGGCGATCTCGACATTGGTGGCGCGGGCGTCCTCCTGCAGGCAGTTGAGGATGGCAATATCGAATTTATCAAGTTTTGGCATTTTCACGAAGCATCCTTACCAATATCGGCAGATTGTTGCTCATATCATGAATTTCAAGCCATAACTAGCAAGGACATGCTTTGGCCTTTGGCGCTATCTTTTCTTCAACCGGATGATGATCCGGACGGTTCGAAAGGATACGTCGATGACTGCTTTGACCCTCTCCTCCCGCAAGACAATGCCCGTCACAGTCGGTTATGCCGGCGCCATCGTTACGGTGCTGATCTGGGCCAACTGGATTCTTGCCACCCGCCATACCGCGGAAACGCAGATGGGCACGATCGACCTCGGCCTGATCCGTTACGGCATTCCGGCGCTGGTGCTGTCCCCCGTCTGGCTGCGCACCGGGCTGCTGCCAAAAGGCGTGCCGCTGAAGTTGCTGGCGCTGATGATCTGTGGCGCAGGCGCGCTCTTCTTCCAGTTGACCACCTTCGCCATCCATTCCACGCCCGCCGCGTCAGCCGGCATTCTGCTCGGAGGCTCGATGCCGTTGGCAACCGCGCTGATCGGCATGTTGCTGTTTGGCGAGCGACCCGACATCACCCGTTGGCTCGGTCTTGGCGGTATCGTCGCCGGCGTACTCATCCTTTTGGTGCGCAGCCTATCCGGCACGGAGATTTCAGGGGTGAGTTTCACGCTGCTGCCGCTCGGCGCTTTGCTCTGGGCGGGTTACACCCACGCTTTTCGTCGCTCCGGCCTCAACGCTATCCAGTCAAGCGCAATTATTGCCATCTGGTCGTTCCTCATTCATATCGGTTTGGCCATCATCTTCGGCAGTTCCCTCGCCTCCATCCCGCTGCCGGAAATCGGCCTGCAGGTTGTCAGCCAGGGCCTACTCTCCGGCCTCGCGGCCACGGTCGCCTATGGTCTCGCTGTTCAGGCCCTAGGCGGCACTCAAGCCGCCGCCTTCACCGCGATCACTCCGGTCCTGGCAACTTTTGGAGGCGGACTGCTGCTTGGCGAAACGATCGGCGCAGCTGAAATTGCAGCCGCAATTGTCACGGGCATGGGGGTTGCGCTTTCGACGGGGATCCTGTCGCGGAAATGAGCCGTGATCAATGAAGGACGGATCGAAGGCTGCCGCAGGCAGCCTTCCGTATTGAAGACGGCGCGCTGCCAAAAGTCACAGACTTGCCGCCTATTGCAGCCCGCAAATACCTGTTCAGAACCACAGCGCCATTGCGACCCGCCTTTCGGGATCTGCGCCATGATCGATCTCGAATTTTAGAATCTCAAACAATCCTGCTGGCACCTGACGTTCATCCAGCGTTTGAAACCCAAGCGACGCGTAAAAAGGTGCGTTGAACGGCACATAGCGGTCCGTGGTCAAGGTGACACCCGATGCGCTGCGCATTTGCGCCGTTTCGATTACGGTCTGCATCAAGCGCCGCCCGATGCCCTTGCGCTGCCAGCGCTGCATGACGTCGATCTCTACGACATAGATCGCCCCATCAAGCTCGGCAGCGGCAAGGAAAGCGAAGGGCTGATCCAAATCGTCCACGGCTGCGAACAACAGCCCGGCGTCGAGCGAACGCTGCAGCTTGTCGCGCGGCACGGTCCGGCCGTCATCCTCGACGCCGAGTGCCTTACGGAGAGTTACGAAAGCATCGAGCTCGATGCCAGCCATAAAATCCAGGTCAGCGAAACGGGCAGGGCGAATAATATAAGCGTCTCGCTCCATCTTCTCCTTGCTCATCACATATTCGGATAGACCGGCCCCTCGCCACCCTGCGGCGGCACCCAGTTGATGTTCTGGTTCGGGTCCTTGATATCGCAGGTCTTGCAGTGGACGCAGTTCTGGGCGTTGATGACGAAGATATCTGTGCCGTCCTTTTCCACCCATTCATAGACACCGGCCGGACAGTAGCGCGTCGACGGGCCGGCATAGATGTCGTGCTCGGACGACTTCTGGAGCGCCATGTCCTTGACCTGCAGATGCACCGGCTGGTCCTCCTCATGATTGGTGTTCGACAGGAACACCGAGGACAGGCGGTCGAAGGTCAATACGCCATCCGGCTTCGGATAGTCGATCGGCTTGTGCTGGGCCGCCGGCTCCAGTGACTGGGCATCCGTCTTGCCGTGCTTCAGCGTGCCGAACAGCGAGAATCCCAAGAGCTGGTTCATCCACATGTCGAAGCCGCCGAGCGCAATGCCGAGACCGGTGCCGAACTTCGACCAGAGCGGCTTGACGTTGCGCACCTTCTTCAGATCCTTGCCGATATCACTTGCGCGCCATTCATTTTCGATCTCGACCACTTCGTCATTAGCGCGACCGGCGGCGATCGCCACAGCGATCTTGTCGGCCGCCAGCATGCCCGAGAGCACCGCATTATGGCTGCCTTTGATGCGCGGCACGTTGACGAAGCCGGCCGAACAGCCGATCAGCGCCCCGCCGGGGAAAGAAAGCTTCGGCACCGACTGCCAGCCGCCCTCGGTGATGGCGCGCGCACCATAGGAGAGCCGCTTGGCCCCCTCGAAGGTAGAGCGGATCGCCGGATGCGTCTTGAAGCGCTGGAACTCCTCGAAGGGATAGAGATAGGGATTCTTGTAGTTCAGATGGATGACGAAGCCGACGGCGACGAGATTGTCTTCCAAGTGATAGAGGAACGAGCCGCCGCCGGTCTTCATGTCAAGCGGCCAGCCGAAGGAATGCTGCACCAGACCCTGCTTGTGGTGCTCGGGCTTCACCTGCCACAGTTCCTTGATGCCGATGCCGAACTTCTGCGGCTCTCGGCCCCTCTGCAGATCGAACCTGGTAATCAATTGCTTGGCGAGCGAGCCGCGCACGCCTTCGCCGATCAGGGTATATTTGCCGAGCAACGCCATGCCGCGCGTATAGTTCGGACCGGGCTCGCCGTTCTTCTCGATGCCCATGTCGCCGGTGGCGACACCAATGACGGCGCCTTCATCATTGTAAAGTACTTCGGTTGCGGCAAAGCCGGGATAGATTTCGACGCCGAGCGCCTCGGCCTTTTCGGCGAGCCAGCGACAGACGAGCCCGAGTGAGACGATATAGTTGCCATGATTGCTCATCAGCGGCGGCATCATGAAATTTGGCAGGCGGACCGAGCCGGCAGGACCCAGGAACAGGAAGTGATCGTCCGTCACCTCGGTCTTGAAGGGATGTCCCTCCTCTTCGCGCCAACCCGGCAACAGGCGATCGATACCGATCGGGTCAACGACCGCGCCGGATAGAATATGTGCACCGACCTCCGCTCCCTTTTCGAGCACGACGACGGTGAGATCGGGATTGACCTGCTTCAGGCGGATCGCCGCCGACAGGCCCGCCGGCCCGGCCCCGACAATCACCACGTCGAATTCCATGCTCTCGCGTTCAGGCAGCTCGCTCGCGTCAGTCATTCACTCTCTCCGATCGGCCGGGCTCCGATTGAATTGGACGCGGCCTTGTCCCCCTGGGCGTCTTCCCCATTCGGCTATCTCCTTGTCAAAACGAGAAGAGATTGTCGAGCCGGGAAACGACAGTTGATCCCCAATTCGCACAGTGGTGCATGGAAGTTATATTCCTCTTACGTCAACGTCAATATTTCCAGCTATTTCGCTCGTCGTTTGTCAGCATTCAACTTTCAAAAATGGTTCGCAGCGTTCTATAAATCCTCCTCGAAATAATCGGCAACGTGAAGGGTGAACAGCATGGATCTCGGCATCAAGGGAAAGCGGGCGCTGGTTTTGGCTTCCTCCAAGGGGCTTGGCCATGGCATAGCCGCGGCGCTGGCGCGCGAGGGAGCGAATGTCCTGCTTTGTGGCCGCAGCGGCGAGAGGCTCGAGAGCAATTGCAAGGCCATCAACGCCGAAGGAAAAGGCCGCGCCGATTGGATCTGGGCAGATCTCAATGACGAGAACTTCGTCGAGGTCGTCGGCAAGGCGGTTGCCGACAAACTCGGCGGCCTTGACATTCTGGTCAACAATACCGGCGGGCCGGTACCAGGAACATCGGAGGACATGACCGCCGACCGGCTGGAAACCTATTTCCTGTCGATGGTGGCGCGAATCATAACGCTGACCAATGCGCTGCTGCCCGGCCTGAAGGCACAGGGCTGGGGACGCATCCTGACTGTCGCGTCCTCCGGCATCATCGAACCGATCCCCAATTTGGCGCTTTCCAACACACTGCGCCCCGCGCTTGCCGGCTGGAGCAAAACGCTGGCGACTGAGGTGGCGGCCCATGGCATCACCGTGAATATGCTGCTGCCGGGCAGCATTGCTACCGACCGACTGGCCGACATCGACAACGCGGCCGCCAAACGCAGCGGCAAGAGCCTGGACGCAATACAGGCCGACCGACAACAGCGCATTCCCGCCGGCCGCTATGGCCGGATAGAGGAATTCGCGGCAACAGCCGCCTTTCTCTGCAGCGAACCTGCGAGCTATGTCACCGGCTCGATGATCCGCTGTGACGGCGGCGCGGCACGTTCAGTTTGAAGATAAGATCAGCGAATGAGCAGTGTGCCGTTGCGCAAAACGGCCTGCCCGAACACAATTGCGTGAGAGGCAAAGAGGCCAGCACAGGGCCCGAAAGCCGTCGATTCGGGATAGACGAGGGCATAAGACCGGCTTCGCATCACTTTTATTGCATAACTCCGATCAAAAATTGGCCAATTCGACCATTTGTTGCAGTGCAACCGGAAATACACCGCCAAAGCTTTCCAACTGTTAATTTTTCACCCTGTCGAACTGTGGTAAGTTGCCGCGAATTGGCGTTCATATTCGCGTTTTAGGGACAGAATACCGAACGTTAGCGGTAACGGCGATGTGATGAATTGCGGCGGAATCCGTCTTTGTTGCATCGCAATAAATCCACATCAAATGTCATGGCCCTTCCTGCAACTTGCCTCGACCGGTTCTTAAATATGAAGAAATTTTGGCTTTCCCTCGGCGTTGTCATTGTCGGCGCATTAGCGGTTTGGAGCTGCCGCGACCGTATCCCCTTCATGTCCGCCTTCGTTGATAAGGCATCGGCCAAGACCGAGGATAGCAGCAAGACCGCTGGAGGCGCCGCCAGGCGTCAGGCCGGCCCTGTCGCCGTAAAGACGGTCGCCGCTGTCAAAAGCGCTCTTCCGATGGACGTCCCGGCAACCGGCTGGGTCGTGCCGATCAATTCAACGACGATCGCCGCGCAGGAAGCCGGGCTGATCACGCAGATCGCCGTCAACGACGGCGCCACGGTCAAAGCCGGCGACCTCATCGCCATGCTCGATCCGCGTACAGCGCAGGCTGCCGTCAGCAAAGACCAGGCGAACCTCACGAGAGACCAGGCAAACCTTGCCCAGGCCGAGACCGCGCTGACCCGTGCCAATAGCCTGCTCACAAGCAGTGCCGGTACTCAGGCGACGGCTGACGAAGCGCGTGCGACTCGCGATGCCGCTGTTGCCACTGTCAGCGCGGACCAAGCGCAGCTTGCCTCGGATCAGGTCCTACTCGGAAACACTGATATACGTGCGCCCTATGACGGCCGCCTCGGTGACGTTCAATTGAGCCTGGGGGCCTATGTCAGCGCCGGCACGCCAATCGTGACGATCAGCAAATATGATCCGGCCTACATCAAGTTCACCATGCAGGAAAACAACCTGCGCGAACTGCAGGAGCAATTGGCCGCCGGTCCTGTCCAGGTCACCACCGTTCCTCGTTCCGCACAGGGCAAGCCTCGCACCGGAACGATCACCTTCTATGACAACACGGTTGATCAGGCTTCCGGAACGATCGCCGTGAAGGCAACCTTCGAAAACGCCAACGGCGCCTTGTGGCCGGGACGCTCCACAAATGTGATGGTCCACTTTGCCGACAACAAGCAGCTCATCGTCGTGCCGACGGTCGCCGTCAGCCCGGGGCCGGACGGCTACATCGCCTTCGTGGTGAAGGATGACAAGGTCAGGATCACGCCGGTGACCATTGCGCGCGCCAACGGTAGCCGCACGGCCGTCGCCACGGGCCTCTCGGTCGGCGACCATGTCGTTGTCGAGGGCCAGTCGCAGCTTATCAGCGGCACCGAGGTCAAGGAACAGTTCAGCAACAATCCAAACGAGAAGGTCGCCTCGACCGACGATGGCAAGACCGAAACCATCCCAGTTGGAGCTCAACAATGATCCCAAGCTTCTGTATCCAGCGACCGGTCGCCACCACGCTTCTCGCCATCGGCGTGGTTCTAGCCGGCCTCGCCGGCTACCGGCTCATCCCCGTCGCGGCGGTGCCGCAGGTGGACTTCCCGACGATCAACGTCTCGGCCCAGCTGACGGGTGCCTCCCCGCAGACCATGGCCACCTCGGTCGCCACGCCGCTAATCAAGCAGTTCGAGACGATACCTGGCATCAGCGAAATTTCCTCGACAAACTCGCTTGGCAATACCAGCATCGTGCTGCAGTTCAACCTCGACCGCAGCATCGACGCCGCCGCCGGTGACGTGCAGGCGGCGATCTCGACCGCGCAGAGGAAACTGCCCAACAACCTAACCACCCCACCGAGCTACAGAAAGACCAACCCGGCCGATGCGCCGGTGATGCTGATCGCCGTTCAGAGCGACACTCTGCAGCGCAGCAAGCTCGACGATATCGCCGAGAACATCATCGCTCCGTCGATCTCGACCCTGCCGGGCGTCGCCGAGGTGACCGTAAACGGCGCGCAGACCTACGCGGTGCGTATCGACGTCGACCCCAACAAGCTTCTCGATCGCGGCATCGGCATCGACACGGTCAATACAGCGGTTGTCAACGCCAACAACCAGGTCCCTGTCGGCACGCTACAAGACGCCGCGCAGAGCATGACGATCAATGCGGATACGCAGCGCGTCAACGCCGACCAGTTTCGCACTCTTGTGATCGCCAATCCCAACGGCAATCCAATTCACCTCGGCGATGTCGCGGACGTCCAGGACAGCGTCGAAAACCAAAATATCGGTAGCTGGTACGATGGCCAGCAGGCGATCATACTGGCTATTCAGCGCCAGCCCGACTCCAATACCGTCGACGTCGTCGATGCCGTCAACAAGACACTGCCGAAGCTGCATGCCGAAATGCCGGCTTCCGTCAAAATGACTGTCATGAACGACTCGGCCCAGCCGATCCGCGAAGCTATTTCCGACGTCAAATTCACTTTGATGCTCACCATCGGCCTCGTCGTTCTCGTCATCTACATGTTCACGGGCCACGTGACCGCAACGATCATCCCCGGTCTTGCGGTGCCTCTTTCGCTGATATCAACCTTCGGCATGATATATGTGCTCGGCTATAGCGTCGACAACATCTCACTGCTCGGATTGACGATCGCGGTTGGTCTTGTGGTGGACGACGCAATCGTCATGCTGGAAAACATTCTGCGGCATATGGAAGAAGGGATGCCTGCGCGGCAGGCAGCCCTCAAGGGCGCAGCCGAAGTCAGCTATACGATCATCTCCATGTCGATCTCGCTGATTGCCGTATTCATCCCGATCCTGCTCATGGGCGGCGTCGTTGGCCGCATCTTCAACGAATTCGGAATGGTCGTGGCGATCGCCATCATCTCATCGGCCGTGGTCTCGCTGACTGTCACGCCTATGCTCGGCTCACGCCTTTCCAGTGCCCACAGCCATCCTCCCCTGCCGGTTCGCCTGTTCAACAAGGGTTTTAACTGGACGGAAGCCAATTACGGCAAGTGCGTCGAATGGTGTCTTCGTCACCGCTTTATGGTGCTTGGAAGCTTCCTCGCCTCGGTGGCGCTCTCGGCATACCTCTTCCTGACGCTGCCGGCCAGCTTTTTCCCGCAGGAAGACATCGGCCGACTGCAGATATCCACACGCGCGCGCCAGGATATTTCCTATCCGGCCATGCGTGACCTGCAGAACCAGGCAGCTGCCGCGATCGGGGCAAACCCGGCCGTAGAGCATGTGATGTCGGTCGTCGGCGCCAGCGCCCGCCAGACGCTTAACAACGGTACGATCTATGCCCAGCTCAAGGACAAGAATGATCGCGAACCACTCGACCAGACGCTGCGTGAAATGCGCGCCGCCGTCGCCAAGATCCCAGGCATTCAGGTCTTCATCAATCCGCAGCAAAGCCTTCGCTTCGGCGGACGCCAGACCGCCAGCCAGTATCAGCTCATCATCCAGGCCCTGAACGCTGATCTGACGAACCAGTGGGCCAACAAGATGCTGCAGGAGATGCGCAAGGATCCACGCTTCACCGACGTGACCACCGACGCGCAATACAATGCGTTGCAGGCGAATATCGTCGTCGACACGGAGAAGGCGGCCGCCTACGGCATCAACAACAAGCTGCTGCGCACGACACTTGAAGAGGCCTTCAGCGACTACGCCGCCGCCCAGATCCAGTCGACCGGCGACAGCTATGACGTAATCATCGAATATGATGCGAACCAGCCCTGGGACGACCAGAAACTGTCGCGCATCCATGTGACGTCGTCGAAGGGCCAGCAGGTTCCATTGTCGGCCTTCGCGCATATCGTGCGCAATACCGGGCCGGTGACGATCAACCAGACGGGTCAGCTCGTGTCGACCACCGTATCCTTTAACCTGCCGGCCGGCGAAGCGCTCGGCGACGCCACCGCTCAGATCGACCAGATCAAGAAGGACATCAACATGCCGGCGGACGTCTTCACGTCCTACGGAGGTACTGCCCAGATCTTCCAGGAGTCGCAGGGCAGTACGCCTTACCTGATCCTCGCCGCTGTCTTGACGATCTACGTGGTCCTCGGCGTTCTGTATGAGAGCTTCATCCATCCGCTGACCATTCTCTCCGGCTTGCCGGCTGCCGCCCTCGGCGCCCTGCTCGCCCTTAAGGTCTTCGGCTTCGACTTGTCGATCATCGCGCTCATCGGCTTGCTGATGCTGATCGGTATCGTCAAGAAAAACGCGATCATGATGATCGACGTGGCGTTGGAAACGCTTCGATCCACCCCCGGCATTTCGCCGGCGGAGGCGATCCATGAAGCTTGCGTTCGCCGTTTCCGCCCGATCATGATGACGACCTTCTGCGCCCTGCTCGGCGCGCTGCCGATCGCGCTCGGCGGTGGTGCAAGCTCCGAGCTGCGCCAGCCGCTTGGCATTGCCGTGGTCGGCGGTCTGGTCGTCTCACAGATCCTGACGCTGTTCATCACGCCGGTCATCTTCCTTCAGATGAATTCTCTCAACGATTTCCTGGCTCGCTTCGGCAAGCGCAAGGACAAGCACGAGCACGAAGAAGAAACGCCGACCGCAATTGCGGCCGAATAAACCCGGCGGGCGCCGCAAGGCGCCCGTTTTGCTTTGGCACGATCCAGAACCCGCGAACGCCGCTTCGAAAACTTGGAAGCGGATTTTCGGACAAGAGCATGCCGAAACAAAATGCACTCTCACATCTTGCACTTGCAGTGCAGTCATGCCATGACGCGCCCTCTTTACGAAAAGGGCGCGTCTCGCGTTCCATAAGGGGCCTCGCCCCATTCCAACAAAATTCAGCAGAAAGGGGTGCGGGCATGGCTCGGGCACTTGGTTTTGACTTCGGCACAACGAACACGGTTTTGGCTCTGGCCGATGGTCCGGCGACACAATCGGTCGCCTTCACCAGTGCCGCCGGCACCGCGGACAGCATGCGCACAGCACTGTCCTTCATGAAGGATCCTGGACTGGGCGCTGCGGCATTGAAGGTCGAGGCGGGGCACGCCGCTATCCGGCAGTTCATCGACAATCCCGGCGATTGCCGCTTTCTGCAATCGATCAAGACTTTTGCAGCGAGCGCGCTTTTCCAGGGCACGCTGATCTTTGCCAAGCGCCACACCTTCGAAGATCTGATGGAGATATTCGTGCGCCGGCTGCGCGCTTATGCCGGCGAAGTCTGGCCGGCGGATGTTGGCCGCATCGTCACAGGCCGGCCGGTGCACTTTGCCGGCGCCAATCCGAATGCATCTCTCGCGACAGAGCGCTATAACGCGGCGCTGTCGCGCTTCGGATTTCCGGAAATCCATTACGTCTACGAACCGGTCGCGGCTGCGTTCTATTTCGCCCAACATCTAAAGGCGGATGCGACCGTATTGGTTGCCGATTTCGGCGGGGGTACGACCGACTATTCGCTCATTCGCTTCGAAACCCATGGTGGAAAACTCTCGGCGACGCCGATCGGCCATTCCGGCGTCGGCATCGCCGGCGATCATTTCGACTTTCGCATGATCGACAACATCGTCTCGCCGGCGATCGGCAAAGGCAGCCTCTTCAAAAGCTTCGACAAGCTGCTTGAAGTACCCACCTCCTACTACGCCAATTTCGGCCGCTGGAACCAACTGTCGATCTTCAAGACCTCGCGCGAATATGCCGACTTAAAAGCGCTGGTACGCAGCAGTCTCGAGCCGGAAAAACTGGAGACATTTATCGATCTTGTCGAAAATGACGAAGGCTATCCGCTCTATCAGGCCGTATCGGCGACAAAGATGGCGCTTTCAGCCAACGAGGAAGCCGAATTCAACTTCCCGCCACTCGGCAAGGCCGGCCGCAAGACCGTGCGCCGCACCGAATTCGAGAGCTGGATCGTCGACGACCTGGCGCGCATCGAAGGTGCGCTGGATGACGTGCTGGCGACAACCAATACATCGCCCGAGTCTATCGACAAGGTGTTCCTCACCGGCGGCACATCATTCGTGCCCGCCGTGCGTCGCATCTTCACCGAACGCTTCGGCCAGGAGCGGATTGAAACCGGCGGCGAGCTGCTGTCGATCGCTCATGGTCTCGCCTTGATCGGTGAGCGCGACGATGTCAGCCAGTGGACGGCGTAACGGGCCCGAGCACCCAGCCCTTTCGTTCTCTCGCTGTTTTGGCTAGAGTTCGCCGATGATCTCCGCCAACGACCTCACTCCGGCCGAACTTGCCGCCCTTCTGCATTTTCATGCGGAGGCGGGCGTCGAGTGGCTACTCGAAGAGGAGGCGGTCGACCGGTTTGCCGAATTCGAGGCGATGGCGGCCAGCCGCCGTGGCGCCCGGGCGGTCCAGCCGCGTGTCGAAGCACCACAGCCCGCGACACGGCCGACAATGCAGCTGGAACGTCACCAGGCCGCGCAGCCGGCCGTCCCGATGATGCCGCCGCGAAACGCACCGGCCATCCCTGACGAGCAAGCTGTCGAACAGGCTCGGTTCGCCGCCGAAAGCGCCCGGTCGTTGAGCGAACTCAAGACCGCGCTGGAGGCCTTCAACGGCTGCAATCTGAAAAACAGCGCGCGCTCGACAATCTTCGCCAGCGGCACCGCCGAAGGCCGGGTCGTGGTGATCGGCCCTATGCCGAGTGCCGATGACGACCGCGAAGGCACGCCCTTTGCCGGCCGAACCGGCCAGTTGCTCGACAAGATGCTGGCCGCCATTGGATTGCGCCGTGACGGCATTCTGCTCACCAACGTCATTCCATGGCGGCCGCCGGGCAACCGCGCACCCTCCGCCCCGGAAATCGAGATATGTCGTCCCTTCATCGAACGGCAGATCGCGCTCGCAGAGCCGAAAGCGTTGCTGTTGCTTGGTAATTTCACAGCGCGCCACTTCTTTGAGAGCAGCGAGACGATCCACGGTCTGCGCGGACAATGGCGAGACGTAACGATATCCGGCCGCGCGATACCGGCGATTGCCAGCCTCCATCCGCAGGAATTGCTGACTGCTCCGATCAATAAGCGATTGGCCTGGAACGATCTTTTGATGTTCAAGAGTCGCATCGATGCCGAGGTCTCGGGCTAATTTTTCATCAAGATTAAAGGAAGATGAAAATTGCTATGCAAATCTTGCATAGCAGTATTCCAACCGTGCGCATTGCAGAATCAATGCTGCACTGCAATATATGCAGCGTGTCTTGGGAGGAAATTGAAAGGAACCAAGGCCATGACTGCACGCTTCCGTCCTATCCATTGCGGGTTTGATACCCTGCGCCGCGCTCTCGAACCTGTGCGCGCCACCAACGGCCACCGCAACCTCGGCATTGCCGCCAACGAGCAGATGACTGCTCGCGGCACCGGCATTTCTGCCCGCGTCGGTCGTCCGACCGCCATATTCGCCGATTTTCGCGAGTGCTGAACGACGGAAAGCTGAGATAAATCAAAGCTTGGCTTTGCAATTTGTACAACTCAGCTTTTCCGAATTATCTATGGATTCGTCGCGAAATTCGCCACAGCATCGCGCACGATTTTGTTTTCAGGTATCATATCGTGTCTACCGACCCGCGTTCAATTTTCACTCTTCTCGACTCCGTAGGGCACATTGGCTCAGCGGTGCGCGCAGCGGAGGAATTCGAGCGCTTGCGGGGCCTGCGTAAGGCTGACAAAAGCGACCAGCGTCCTGCGCATGCGGCAACCGTCGGCATCCCCTTATAAATTTGGAAAGGGTGAGATCATTATCCTGCCCTTTTTGCTTCGGATTTTCATAAGAGATTTTCATGAAGCGTAGCGCCGGGCCTGACCCGGCGTCTTTTATGCGGTTCATAGTACCGGATGGGCGCTCGCTGTAACCGATTGCGCCCAGGCAAAAGCTTCATCCACGGCACAAAGTTTCACGGCCTGCCAGCGACAATATTCATCGAGGAAGTCTCGCGATAGCCACAAACGCGTCTTCTTCGGTTCGTCATACCACCCAAGACTGCCGTGATCGGCAGCCTTGCGCAAAAGGCGCTGCAAATGGGTGCGCGACATCATGAATTGTGCAGCGATCGCGCGCGTATCGATGCGGCCGAGATTGACGCGCCCGTCCACTTCGGTGCTCAAATCCAACCGGGACATGAGATGATCCATCACCAGTCCACCCGCTTCCGTCCACAGAAATAGGCCTACACGCTCCGGCGGCTCGCGCCAGGCCGCCTCCTCCAGACATCGACGCGCCATGCGCGGCTGCGCCAGATCGACCAGTTCCGGATGAGCGGCAAGTGCTACGGCACGGCCACCACTGTCCAGCAAGTCGAGTGCTGCGAGATTGGCGAGATACCAACTGATCATCGCAGCGTGACTGACCTCGGACGGCTCGTAGCGCCGGGGGCGTCGGGCAGCGCCGGTGGCGGGAACAATGAAGCGATATGTCAGCAGTTCATCGACAAAGCTCAGCACGGTGTTGCGGCTGGCGACGCGGTAGTTTGTAATGACATCGCGAAGCTTGACGACGGTCAGGCCGGAGCCGGGTACGGCTGGATCGTATTCCAGATGAAGTGCATAGGCCGTCTGGGTCAGAAGCCAGCGCTGATGCGAGGCCAGTAGCCGTGCAATCCGCGGTCCGCTGTCGTAACGGGCCCGCAGCGCTTCCGCCAAAAAACGCAGACAGGACACAAAGTCGGGATGGCGGGTAAGTTGCTCGACGGAAAAGCTCAAGCGGGCCTCCTTATGACGCCCTTCTAAAATAGAAAACGGAAAGAATTATTCGAATTTTTTTAGATAAATCTGCCGTCACAGACTACGACCTCAACATCACATAGCATGCTATAATTGTGTAAAAACACTGCTATCGCAAGAAGTTAAACAAACAATTTAATTTTAGAACCATTCTTTCGCCATCATGTTTTCCCATGACCGCCCGGCACGCGATCGAACGATCATCCGCGTCACATGCCGTCGCGATTGATCGCGCATCATTGCTGGGTTAGAGCAAGATGCGCTTTCGCGAGCCACAGCCCCTTCAACCCTCGATCGGATCCCGCTCCAATGCTGGCCAGCCTCGTCTCGATCGCCAGTCTGATGTTGTCAACGCTGTTGATGATGGTCGGCTATGGCTTGATGAACTTCGTTGTGCCGATCCGCTCGGTGGCGGAAGGTTGGTCGACCTTCACGATTTCGGTGATCGCAACCGGTTACACCCTCGGCTTCACGATATCCTGCATCATCACGCCGCGCTTCGTGCAGCGGGTGGGACATGTGCGCGTATTCGGTGCTTTGATCTCGCTACTGAGCATCGGCATTCTGCTTTGCGCATTGATGGTCGATTGGCGCGCCTGGCTGGTTTTCCGCTGCATCAGCGGCTTCGGCATCGCCGGCGCCTATCTCATCATCGAAAGCTGGTTGAACGAGCGGGTCACCAACGATAATCGAGCGACCATCTTCTCGGTCTATATGATCACCTGTCTGGTCGGCTCGATCGGCGGGCAATATCTTGTACCGCTCGGCGATCCGAGCAACACTTCGCTTTTCATTCTGTGCGGAGTCATCTTTGCGCTCGCGATGCTGCCGACAGCGCTCTCGACCGCCAAGTCGCCGACGCCGATCCATCAGGCCAAGTTCGACCTTCCGAAGCTTTATCGGCTATCGCCGATCGCCTTTATCGGCTCCTTGCTGTCGGGAGCCCTCTCCGGCACCTGGAGCAGCCTTGGCGGCGTCTATACCCAGAATATCGGAATGAACACTGCGGAGGGCGCGACGTTGCTCGCCTGCGTACTCGCCGGCGGTGCAGTATCGCAAATGCCGATCGGGCGCATATCGGACCTGATGGACCGCCGCTGGGTGATGATCGTCTGCGGCTTTGTCGGCGTTCTCGCCTGCGTCATCATGACATTGTTCAACGCGCATGCGCAGTGGATGCTCTATATCGCCGGCTTCTTCATCGGCACCGTGCTCTATCCAATCTATGCGCTCAATGTCGCCCATGCCAACGATCGTGCGGCTCCGGACGAATATGTGACCATATCCAGCGGCATCATGCTGCTCTACGGACTGGGCACCGTCTCCGGCCCCCTGGTCGGAGGAGCGATGATGGAAATCGCCGGCCCATCCGGCCTCCTCTGGTTCCTAGCTCTTGCCTTCGCATTCTATGCCGGCTACGCCGGTTGGCGCATCGCCATGCGCAAGCCAAATGAGGGGCGCGTTGCAAAAACGGACTTCCAGTCCATACCACTGCCTGTTCGCGGCAGCGAAACCACCGTCCGTGCGAGGCAGTCTACCGCCGACTGATCGCCGCAGATAACTGCGCCATCGTCGCTTACGCCAAGACGCTCGGTGATGAAGATTATGATGGCCTCCGATGGTATGCTGTCGCCGCATAGCAAATAGATTGCGACGAAGCGATCGAGGCGGCGTTCAACCTGAAATGAAACGTGGCCTTCTCGACCAAATACTTTCCTCGCCATCACAAATTGTAGTGGCGTGATGATATGACTTTAACTTTGGTTCAGATTTCGATGTAATGATGCGCGCGGATTTCCCATCCGGAGCGTCGCTCCGGATCAATGCCGCCCGCCGCAGTACAAGCCTGATCAGGATAGACCATGCGAACAGACACCGGCCAGATCGTGTATCTGGCAGATTATCGTCCCACCGACTTCGTTCTGGAACGCGTGGACCTTACCTTCGAACTGCACCCGACCGAGACCAAGGTCGAAGCGCGGTTGATTTTTCACCGCCGCGAGGACACCGACCGGCAGGCGCCGCTTGTGCTCGACGGTGACGAACTAAGCCTCTTAGGCCTGCTGCTCGATCAGGCGGAAGTTCCGGCCCACCAATACGTGGCGACAGCGGAAAGCCTGACTGTTCGCGATCTCCCGGAAAGCGCGCCCTTCGAGCTAACGATCACGACGGTCATCAATCCCGAAGCCAACACCCAGTTAATGGGGCTCTACCGCACCGGCGGCATCTATTGCACACAGTGCGAGGCCGAAGGCTTCCGCCGTATTACCTATTTCCCTGACCGGCCCGACGTACTGGCTCCCTACACGGTCAATATCATCGCCGACAAAGCCGCCAATCCGCTGCTCCTGTCGAACGGCAATTTCCTTGGCGGCGCCGGTTATGGCGAAGGCAAGCATTTTGCCGCATGGTTCGATCCGCATCCGAAGCCGAGCTATCTCTTCGCGCTCGTCGCCGGCGACCTCGGTGTCGTCGAGGATACGTTCGTCACGATGTCCGGCCGCGAAGTGGCGCTGAAGATCTATGTCGAGCATGGCAAGGAACCGCGTGCGGCCTATGCCATGGATGCGCTCAAGCGTTCGATGAAATGGGATGAGGAGCGCTTCGGGCGCGAATACGATCTCGACATCTTCATGATCGTTGCGGTCTCCGATTTCAATATGGGGGCGATGGAGAACAAGGGCCTTAACGTCTTCAACGATAAATATGTCCTTGCCGACCCGGAAATCGCCACCGACGCCGATTACGCCAATATCGAAGCAATCATCGCGCATGAATATTTCCATAACTGGACCGGCAATCGCATCACCTGCCGCGACTGGTTCCAGCTCTGCCTCAAGGAAGGCCTGACCGTCTATCGCGACCATGAATTTTCCGCCGATCAACGTTCGCGCCCGGTCAAGCGCATCGCCGAAGTCCGCCATCTGAAATCGGAACAGTTCCCAGAAGACGGCGGGCCGCTTGCCCATCCGGTTCGCCCGACGAAATATCGTGAAATCAACAACTTCTATACGACAACAGTCTACGAGAAGGGCAGCGAAGTCACTCGCATGATCGCCACCCTCCTGGGCCGCGATCTGTTTAAGAATGGCATGGATCTCTATTTCGATCGCTACGACGGCCAGGCTGTGACGATCGAAGATTTTATCAAGTCTTTCGAGAATGTGAGCGGCCGCGACCTGACGCAATTCTCACTCTGGTACCATCAAGCCGGCACTCCGCTGGTGACTGCTTCCAGCAGCTACGACGCCGGCGGCAAGACCTTTACCCTGTCGCTGGAACAGATGGTGCCGGCAACCCCCGGCCAGGCGACCAAGGAGCCAATGCACATTCCGCTGCGCCTGGCGCTTTTTGCCGAAGACGGTACCATGCTAACGCCGACATCAGTGACCGGCGCGGAGCTAACCGACGACGTCCTGCACCTGACCGAGCGGGCACAGAGCGTGGTTTTCAATGGTATTCCTTCGCGACCGGTGCTGTCACTGAACCGCAGTTTTTCGGCGCCGATCAATCTGCAATTCAGCCAGAGCGCCCAGGATCTGGCGCTGATCGCTCGTCATGAGGCCGATCATTTCGCGCGCTGGCAGGCGCTGATCGATCTTGGGCTGCCGAACCTGCTTGCCGCCGCGCGCGACGCGCGCCAGGGGGTTCCGGTTACTTGCGACGCAGCCTTCGTCGATGCGCTTTTGGCTGCGGCTAACGACGAGAGCCTGGAGCCCGCCTTCCGCGCTCAGGCGCTCGCCCTGCCGAGCGAAGCCGATATTGCCCGTGAGCTCGGCGGCAATAACGATCCTGACGCAATCCATGCCGGTCGCCAGGCGATCCTCGCGCTGATCGCCGAAGCCGGACAAGACGTCTTCGCCGCACTTTTCGACAGCATGCAAACGCCCGGCCCCTTCAGCCCGGACGCGGCCAGCGCCGGGCGGAGAGCGTTGCGTAATGCCGCGCTCACCTATCTGTCGCAGTCGGACAATGCACCGGCTCGCGCCAAGGCGGCCTATGACGCCGCCAACAACATGACCGATCTCAGTGCCGCATTGACCATCCTCGCTCACCGTTTCCCAGAAGCGGGGGAAGCCAAGGCCGCGCTCGAAAATTTCCATGATCGCTTCGCGGAAAACGCGCTGGTCATCGACAAGTGGTTTGCCATCCAGGCGGCCATTCCGGGCGCGGCAACCCTGGAGCGCATCCAGGGTCTGATGGAAATGCCGCTTTTTAAGCGCACCAATCCGAACCGCATGCGAGCCCTTGTCGGCACTTTCGCCTTCGCCAATCCCACCGGCTTCGGCCGCGCCGACGGCGCCGGCTATCGCTTCCTGGCTGAGGAAATCCTCGATATCGACCAGCGCAACCCGCAGTTGGCGGCGCGCATCCTGACCTCAATGCGCTCCTGGCGGTTGCTGGAGCCTGTTCGCGCCGATCACGCCCGCTCCGCTTTGATGCAAATCGAACGCGCCGGCGCCCTTTCGACCGACGTTCGCGATATTGTGGATCGCATCCTCAAGGAGTGATTTTCTCCTTGCTTATAGGCGCTCAAGACGGGTGATTTGCACCCGTCTATTCAGCCACAACGAGTCCATGACATCCGCGAGCTTACCATTGCGAGCACAAAAAGCGATGAAATCGCATATGGTTAAGAAAGTTTTACCGCTACCTCTGGACAACGCGAATCACGAGTGATTCATTAGGACAGATTCGGGCGAGCGGCGCAGCGAATCACACGAGGGACAAGGCTAGAGCGATGGTGGACGTGCGGCGGGCGACCGCGGCCGATGGGCGGCTGCGTGTTAATTTCGACGGTCTGAAATCCTGGCATAGCGGTGTTACCGATCGAGCGGGAATGCGGGCGGAGACCATTTCTCGCCGCTTTCCGCAGGCGGAACATATTCTGAAGCGGGTCATTCCCGTGCTCATCGTCTCCTTTCTGATGATCGTTGCGGCATCGCATTTCTTCGGTATGATGATGGAGCACGGTCGGATGACCGCGGCCGCACGCCGGACGACATCGCTTTCAATCGCTGCGGCTTCCGCTGCCTTCTCCAATGATGCCAGCCTGTTCCAGACCGGCGATCGCAACGGCGCCGAAAAGAAACTCGCAACTTACCTTCCGCAAGATCGGCTCGACACCGGCGCATTCGTGCTCCTCGTACAGGCGAGCGGCCGCGTCTTTGGCTCATCGGCCGCCGGCTCCGCCTATATCGGCCTGAGGATCTCCGACTTCTTCCCAGAGGTTTCCACCATCAGAAGTTTCGGCGACCATGCCGGCGTGATCGAGACGATGATCGACGGCGAGCCCTTTTATGCGGCGATTTCGTTGATCGGGGACAAGGGCGATTTCGTCCTCTCCGCCGCTTCGATGGAGCAGATCGACAAGCTCTGGCGCGATGAGCTGACACTGAATGTCACGCTCTTCGCCGGCATCTCTTCCATCCTTCTCGTCGTCCTCTACGCCTATTACACCCAAGTGAAACGGGCTCGCGATGCTGACGAGATCTTCCTCGAATCCAATCTTCGCGTCGAAACCGCTCTGTCGCGCGGCCGCTGCGGTCTCTGGGATTTCGATTTCGCCAGCCGCGAGTTCTTCTGGTCTCGGTCAATGTATGACATGCTTGGCCTACCGGCCGCCGATCGGCCGCTGTCCTTCAGCGATGCGGCGCGGATGATGCATCCTGACGACAATAGCCTTCATATGCTGGCCCGGTCGGTCACCCTCGGCAAAGCCGGTCAAGTGGATCAAATCCTGCGCATTCGTCATGCTAAAGGGCACTATGTTTGGATGCGCGCCCGCGCCCAGGTCATCCGCACCAATTCCGGCAGTGTTCATATGATCGGCATTGCCATGGACGTCACTGAGCAGCATCGGCTGGCGCAGCGCTATGCTGAGGCCGATCAGCGCCTGGCGGACGCGATCGAGTGCACGTCAGAAGCTTTCGTGCTCTGGGACAAGAACGACCGCCTGGTGATGTGCAACGCCCATTTCCAGCAGGCCTATGGCCTGCCGGACAAGGTGCTGGTGCCGGGCACCGAACGCACCGTCGTCAACGCCGCCGCAGCCCGCCCCGTCATCGAGCGGCGAATCGTCGACCCCGACCGCTCCAACCACTCGCAGACGACGGAAGTGCAGCTTGCCGACGAGCGCTGGCTGCAGATCAACGAACGCCGCACCCGCGACGGCGGCCTCGTTTCCGTTGGCACCGACATCACCCAATTGAAGCGCAACCAGGAGCGTCTGCGCGACTCCGAGCGCCGGCTTATGGCGACGATCAACGATCTCTCCGCCTCCCGTCAGATCCTCGAGCGACAGAAGGCAGAGCTTTCGACCGCCAACACCAACTATCTCGCCGAAAAGGAACGCGCCGAAGCCGCCAACAAGGCCAAATCGGAATTCCTCGCCAACATGTCGCATGAGTTGCGTACGCCGCTCAATGCCATCCTAGGCTTCTCCGAAATCCTGCAAAACCAGATGTTCGGTCCGCTAGGCTCGGGGAAATACAATGAATACGCCAAGGATATTCACGACAGCGGCAAGCATCTGCTGAACGTCATCAACGACATTCTCGATATGTCCAAGATCGAGGCGGGCCACCTCAATCTCTCCTGCGAGCGCATCGATCTTGCGCCATTGATTGAGGAATGCCTACGCTTCACCGCCATTCCGGCCGCCTGCAAGGACATCCTCGTCGAACAGCGCATCTCCTCTGGCATAAAGCTGACCGCCGACCGCCGCGCCATGAAGCAGATCTTGCTCAATCTCCTCTCCAACGCCGTGAAGTTCACTAATGACGGCGGCCGCATCGCAGTGCGCGCGCGCAAGATCGAGGACGCGGTGATGTTGACGATCGCCGACACTGGCATCGGCATACCAAAATCTGCACTCAGCAAGATCGGTCAGCCCTTCGAGCAGGTGCAAAACCAATACGCCAAGAGCAAGGGAGGCTCGGGCCTCGGGCTAGCCATTTCAAGGTCGCTGACGACGCTGCATTGCGGCCGCATGCGCATCCGCTCGCGCGAAGGCATAGGCACCGCGATCGCCATTCGCATCCCGGACCTGGGTTGAGCTAGGCTGTTACAACCGACTGGAAGACTTTCCGCACCGCTTTCGAAAGGCGCTTCAGTTCCGCTTCCAGCGTACGAATATCGGGGCAATCTCCGGCGCGGCAGACGAGCTCGATCAGTCCGGAGGGTGCCTTGTCCGGATCGAACGGTCCGTCGACACAGAGCCGTACCAACTGCGACAATTCGGTATAAAGATGCAACGCTTCCAGGCAGAGGTCGAGATCGTTGCGATCCATAAGGCTGCCGCCGAGCAATTTCAGCGCTTCGCCGGTGCTGAGGCCATTGGCATCGATTCCAACACCTCGGGCGGGCGCGATCAGCCGCAGATATTGCGCGATGAATTCGATATCGATCAGCCCACCGGGATTAAGCTTCAGGTCCCAAATGCTCACGGGCGGCTTTTCTTGCTCGATCAGCTCGCGCATCTCGGCGACATCCTTGGCGATCTTCGGGATATCGCGCCGTGAGGAGAGCACTTCGCCGATGATCCGCTCCGCATTCAGCTCCAGCTCCTCATCGCCGCAAATCAGGCGCGCCCGAGAAAGCGCCATGTGCTCCCAGGTCCAGGCCTCCCCGCGCTGATATTTCTCGAAGGAGTTGATGCGCGTTGCGACCGGCCCCTTGTTGCCGGAAGGACGCAGGCGCATGTCGACCTCGTAGAGCACGCCCTCCGCCGTCGGCGCTGAGAGCGCCGCAATGAGCCGCTGGGTAATGCGGGTAAAATAGCGCGTGGCGTCAAGCGGCTTTGGCCCGGTGGATTCGCCGGCTTCATTGTCGTAGTCGTAGAGCAGGATGATATCGATGTCCGAACCTGCGGTGAGCTCGAAGCTGCCGAGCTTTCCCATACCGACGACGGCGACGCGGCCGCCGGGATAATCACCATGTGCGGCCTGTATCTCCTTCAACACGACATTCAACGCCGCCTCGACGATCAGATCGGCAAGATAGGTGAAGGCGCGGGCAGCCATGGCGCCGCCGATTGCGCCCGTCAGCAGACGAATGCCGATCAGAAAGCGCTGCTCCGAGGCGAAGATGCGCAGCCGGTCCAGCACCTCCTCGTAATGTTGCGCAGGCGCCAGAAAGCTGTTGATGCGCTCGGCCAGATAGTCGCGCGTCGGCAGTTCCGCCATCAGCCCTGGGTCCAACATACCGTCGAAGACATGCGGCTTGGCGGCGATGATTTCGGCGAGCCGCGGCGCTGACGACATGATGTTGACGATGAGCGAAAGCAGCGCCGGATTTGTGCTGAGCAGCGAGAAAAGCTGGATGCCGGCCGGCAGGCCGGAGATGAAACTGTCGAAACGCAGCAGCGCCTCATCCGCCCGCTTGCTCTCGCCGAATACGCGCAGCAGCTCCGGCGTCAATTCGGTCAACCGCTCCCGCGCCTCGACCGATTGCGTGGCGCGGTAGCGACCATAGTGCCATGTGCGAATGACATGGGAAATAGCGGAAGGACGTTCAAAGCCGAGACGGTGCAGCGTCTCTAAGGTGTCGGGATCGTCGCCCTGTCCGGTGAAGACAAGATTGCCGGTCTCGGTCGAAAGCTTGGCCTCCTGCTCGAATAGACGTGCATAACGCCGCTCGACCGTCTTCAGCTTGGCAACGAGCGCCTCTGAGAAACTGGATAGATCGGCGAAGCCCATCATGAAGGCGATCCGCTTCAGCTCGCCATCCGTTTCGGGAAGCAGATGCGTCTGCTCGTCGCGCACCATCTGGATGCGATGCTCGACATCCCGCAGAAACCAATAGGCCTCCGTCAATTCGTCACGCGTTTCCGCGTCGATCCACTTTGCCTTGGTCAGCTCCGCCAATGTTTCCTCTGTGGCACGGCAACGCAGCGCCGGCATGCGGCCGCCGGCGATCAGTTGCTGTGTCTGCACGAAGAACTCGATCTCGCGGATGCCGCCGCGGCCGAGCTTGACGTTGTGGCCCTTGACGGCGATCGCGCCATGGCCCTTGTGCACATGGATCTGCCGCTTGATCGAATGGATGTCCGATATCGCTGCGTAATCGAGATATTTGCGGAAGACGAAGGGCACGAGATCGCGAATAAAGGCTTGGCCGGCCGCTATATCGCCGCCGACGGCACGCGCCTTGATGAAGGCGGCGCGCTCCCAATTCTGCCCCCTGCCCTCGTAATAGATCATTGCCGCATCGACGGGGATGGCAAGCGGCGTAGACCCCGGATCGGGGCGCAGGCGAAGATCGGTTCGGAAGACGTATCCGTCCGCACTGCGCTCCTGCAATATGCGCACAAGTCGGCGCATCAGCCGCGGGAAGATCTCGATCGCATCCTCGGGATTGGGAACAATTCCGGCCATCTCGTCGAAGAATACGACCAAATCAATATCAGAGGAGTAATTCAGCTCCTCGGCACCGAGCTTGCCCATGCCGAGCACGATAAGGCCGGAGCCGCGGCTCGGTGCGCAAGGGTCGCGGACCGTAATCTTGCCGGCCTCATGCGATGATAGCAGCAGATGGTCGATCGCTGCCGAAATCGAGGCTTCGGCAAGAGCGCTCAGCCAGCGCGTCGTTGCCCGCCCGTCAAAGATGCGAGCGAGATCGGCAAGCGCAATCAGGAAGGCGGCGCGGCGCTTGGCGATGCGCAAACCACTCATGACCTCGGATTCCGAGGGCGACGATGCATCGTTATGCGCCGGCAGCCAGACACGACGGGCATCGGCCACAAGCACCTCGATCTGCGGCAACAGCGGTTTGCTAATGGCTGCGGCAAGCAGCGCCGGCTCGAGATTGGCGGTCTCGCGAAGATAAGGTGAGAGTGTCAATGCAGCGGCAATAAAATCGCGCAGGGGACTGTCGTTCCCAAGAAGAGCGGCAATTGCCGGTTCCGATGCGGCGATATCCTTGAGGTCGGCGAGCGCCGCTTTCAGCTCCGTCTGATTGAGCGGGCGAAGCCGCCCGGGCAAAACATCCTGTAGCAAATCGCTTGCCATTATCGTCATGCAGTTCTCTCCCACCCGCGTCGCGCGTCCAACTGGACCGGCAAAAGACGCAGTAACATCTTTGAATTGGTGTGTGATCCCTAAAATCGGAAGCCGATTTAGAGATGATGTACGGAGCAATCCAATAGCGCAGGATTAATCTATTGTTTCTAGGTGGGGAAGATCATGGTTACGGTCAAGCCGCGAGTGTCGAGGCTGGACGGGTCGGTATCGCAAAGTTCCAGCCGGCCGCCATGCAGTTCCATGATCGCTTCCACCAGGGCAAGACCAAGGCCGGTGCCCGGTTTGGAGCGGCTCTCGTCTAGGCGGAAGAAGCGTTTGACCACCTCCGTCCGCTGGTGAGCAGGGATGCCTGGACCATGATCGGCGACAGCAAGGTTCACGGCGTTGGACGCACGGGATAGTTTCAGCACGACCGCCTGCTTGCCGGGACAGCCGGATGTATATTTGACCGCATTGTCGATCAGATTGAAGATCGCCTGGCCGATCAGCTCGCGATTGCCCTGCACCTCGATATCGGGCTCGATCTCAGTCGTCAGCGTCAGACCCGCCTCTTCGGCGACCGGTTCATAAAGCTCGGCCGTATCCGCGACGATAGAGGAGAGATCGACGCCCGTCATCTCGGCGGCGACCGAACCTGCCTCGACGCGTGAGATCATCAACAGCGCATTGAAAGTGCGGATCAACTGGTCGGATTCGCCGATAATGCCTTCCAGTGCGACACGCCGGCCGTCACTGTTGGCGTTGTCGAGTGCGTCCGCCGCTTTGTTGCGTAGCCGCGTCAGTGGTGTCTTCAAGTCGTGGGCGATGTTGTCGGAAACCTGCCGCAAGCCTTCGTTCAGTTTTTCGATGCGCTCCAGCATGGTGTTCAGCGATGTCGACATGCGATCGAATTCGTCGCCGGAGCCCCCGACCGGCAACCGCTGTGACAGATCGCCAGCCATGATCTTGCGGCTGGCATCGGTCATGCGGTCGATACGCTTCAGCGCGTTGCGGCCGATACCGAACCAGATAACGAGCGCGCCGAGGCCCATGATCGCCAGAGCTAGCATCAGGGCTTGGCGCACCAACACGCGGAAGCGCTCCGGCTCGCCAAGGTCGCGGCCGATCAGGATGCGCAAACCATTGTCGAGGAGGAAGATATTGGCGATCGCCAGATGCCGCCGTTCGGGGTCGGTGGTGCCCGAGTCCGTGTAGCGCTCATAAATGAATGGCAATTCTGTCCAACCGGCTTCGCCGAGGACGCCAGGCTGCACCGAAGCGACGTTGCCGGCAAGGATATCGCCGGAGGGGCTGGCGATGACATAGAGGTTGGCGCCAGGTTGTCGCGCGCGGCGCTCCATCGTGCGCAGCAGCAGATTCAAGCCGCCGACGTCGTAAGCGCGCTTAACCTGATTGACCTCCTGCTGCACGGCATCACGGATCTGCCCGGTCAGCAACCGCTCCGACATGGCCGATACGTAGAAGACAAGAGTCGCTGCACAGAGTGCAAAAAGAAGGATATAAAGGGCGGACAGGCGGACTGCTGTGGACTTGAAGAGGACGCGAAAGCGGCTCATCCCTCGTCCTTGATCATGTAGCCGGCGCCACGAATCGTCTTCAGCAGCGGTTGGCTGAAGTCTTTTTCGATCTTCGAACGCAGGCGCGAGACGTGAACGTCGATAACGTTCGTCTGCGGATCGAAATGGTAGTCCCAGACGTTTTCGAGAAGCATCGTGCGGGTCACCACCTGGCCTGCATTCTTCATCAGATATTCGAGTAGGCGGAACTCGCGCGGTTGCAAAAGTATCTCCCTGCCGCCGCGGCGAACCTCGTGCGACAGCCGATCAAGCTCAAGATCGCCGACACGGTAGAGCACATCCTGTTCCGGGGTGCCCTTGCGGCGGCCGAGAACTTCCACGCGGGCGAGCAATTCGCTGAACGCATAGGGCTTCGGCAGGTAGTCGTCGCCACCGGCACGAAGGCCGGTGACGCGATCATCCACCTGACCAAGGGCGGAGAGAATGAGAACCGGCGTATGCACGCCCTTGCGGCGTAGCTCGGTGATGACGGAAAGACCATCGCGGCGGGGCAACATGCGGTCGATGATGGCGACATCATAGACATTTTCGGTGGCCATGAAGAGGCCGCTCTCACCATCGCTCGCATGGTCGGCAACAATACCGGCCTCGCGAAACGCCTTGGTGAGATAGGCGGCAGCTTCGAGATCGTCTTCGATAATCAAAATCTTCATGTGAGCGACATTACCTGTCGGCGATGCCTCAGCACAACCAGAATCGCAGGAGTTCACAGCATGTTGGCCAGCGGTTGTCATCTTCTATCTGCCCTGGAAGCCATTTGTCGATAGAGTCACGTTGAAGCAAAGGAGCCGCGCAAGCCGTGGCCTGCGCGGCTCTCAATTCACGTCAATTGGCCGAAAAAATCAGCCGTTGGTGATCGGCAGAGCGACGAAGCGGCTGCCGTCGTTGGATTGGATCTGGAACAGCGCGCGAGTGCGGCCGCCCTTCTTTGCCTCCGCGATAACCTTGGCGATGTCGCCGGCGTTGGAGACTTGCTGATTGTTGACCGAGGTGATCTTCTCGCCCTCCTTCACGCCCTTGTCGGCAGCGTCGGAGTCTGGATCGACCGCCGTGATCGCGACACCCTTGCCGTCATCGGACGGACCGACGGTGAGCCCGAGATCGGCAAGCGCCTTTTCCGAGGACGGCTGCGGCGGCTGGGCTGGCTGAGAATTGTCGTCGTTCGAAGCCTGATTCTGATCGGCCGGCAGCGTTCCGAGTTCGACAGTAACCGACTGAGCCTTGCCGTCACGCCACAGCGAGACATCGACCTTGGTGCCCGGCTGCAGCGCGCCGATACGGCGGGCGAGATCGCGCGGGTCCTTGACCGGGTCGCCGTTGACGGCGGTTACAACGTCACCGTTCTTGATGCCGGCCTTCTGACCCGGAGAACCGTCCTGAGGGGATACGACGAGCGCGCCGTTCGGCTCGGACAAGCCGAGGGATTCGGCGATATCCTTGGTCACCGGCTGGATCTGCACGCCAAGCCAGCCACGCGAGACAGTGCCGCTCTTGATCAGGGTGGCTACGACGTTCTTGGCGGTATCGGCGGGGATTGCGAATGCAATGCCGACGCTGCCGCCCGATGGTGAGAAGATGGCGGTGTTGATGCCGACGACCTGGCCGTTGAGGTTGAAGGTCGGGCCGCCCGAGTTGCCACGGTTCACGGCTGCGTCAACCTGGATGAAGTCGTCATACGGGCCAGAGCCGATGTCGCGGCCACGAGCCGAGACGATGCCGGCAGTGACCGTGCCGCCGAGGCCGAAGGGGTTGCCGACGGCAACGACCCAGTCGCCAACGCGAACCTTGTTGTCATCGGCCCAATTGACATAGGTGAATTTCTTACCCTTGCCATCCACTTTCAAAACGGCGAGGTCGGTGCGCGGGTCCTTGCCGACCAGCTTGGCATCGAGTTCGGTGCCGTCATTGAGCACCACGACAAAAGCCGCGCCGTCGGAAACGACGTGATTATTGGTGACGAGATAACCGTCTTCGGAAATGAAGAAGCCGGAGCCCTGGGCAACCGGGCGCAGACGACCCTTATTGTCCTGCTGGCCTTTCTGCTGGCCCTGTTGTTGCTGGTTGTGGCCCTGCTGCTGTTCAAACTGTTTGAAGAACTTCTTCAGCGGATGATCGTCCGGCAGTTCATCGAAGCCGCGGCCAAGGCCGAAAGAATCGTCTTCATCGGCGACCGGATTGACACGCGATTCGACGCGAACGGAAACGACTGCCGGAGACACGGCGTCGACGACATTGGCGAAGCTCGGAACCTGCGGAGCCTGGACGTTGACGGCGTCGGCATAGGAACGGCTGATTTGAGCCGGAACGCCGGTGGCGAGGGCAGCGACAGCGAGGCCGGCGACGACAGAAGCTTTCATAGCGGTGCTACGGGACAAAACGTCCTTGATATTCCTGAACATATGCGAGTTACCTTCTCTTCTCTCGTCCGATTTTTCTTCTGCCGGGAAACCGGCAAAGGTGGGTTATGGAAAGATATAGGACTTCCGACCTTACAGCGAACTGTCCGACCGATGAAAAATCCGTAATGTAGCGAAATAATGTTTTCGGGCGGATAAAGACGACTTCTCGCGCAACATTACTTGCCGAGGATATCGTTGAGGCGCGCCTCTTCCTCCGCCGTCAACCGCGTGCCCGTCGGCTTGCCGGCGCCACGTCGGACATAGAGGATAAGAGCAAGCCCACCGAGCACGAAGAGCGCGGCCGGCGCGCCCCAGAGCAACAGCGTCTTTTCGCTGAGCCGCGGCTTCAACAGCACGAACTCGCCGTAGCGAGAAACGATATAGTCGAGCACCTGCTGGTCACTATCGCCTTGGACGAGGCGCTTGCGCACCAAAAAGCGCAGGTCGCGAGCAAGATCGGCATTCGAATCGTCGATCGACTGGTTCTGGCAGACCATGCAGCGCAGCTCAGCCGAGATCGTTCGTGCGCGCGCTTCGAGGGCCTTGTCGGGCAGCACCTCGTCCGGATTGACGGCGAAGGCGGGGGCAGCAAAGAAGAGCAGCGCCAGGGCCAGGAGCAATCGCCGGATCATTCCGCCGGCTCCATGATCGGTCGGGCGGGCTTCGCTTTGCGGCTCGGCGCGCCGACGCGCAGGCGGCGGTCGCTGAGCGAGACGAAGCCGCCGAGCGCCATGACAATGGCGCCGCCCCAGATGCAGATGATGAAGGGTTTCCACCAGATGCGCACGACCATGCCGCCATCTTTGGTCGGATCGCCGAGCGAGACGTAGAGTTGGCTCAGGCCCAGCGTCAGAATGCCCGCTTCGGTCGTCGCCTGGCGGCTGGCGGTAAAGAGACGCTTGGAAGACGAGACGCTGGCGATGGCGGTGCCGCCACGACTAACTGTGAAGCGAGCGCGATCCTCGGTGTAATTCGGACCCACACCCGGCTGAATGCCTTCAAAGCGCAGTGCATAGCCGCCGAGCTCGGCCGTACCGCCCGGTTTCATCTCGGTGATGTTTTCAGTCTGGAATGTCGAGACGGCGACGATGCCGAGCACGGTGATGCCGAGCCCGGCATGGGCAAGCGCCGTTCCGAACGCCGAGCGCGGGAGGCCAATCAGCCGTCGCCACGCGACATTGCCCGCCACTGTGCCAATGCCGGCGCGATACCAAAGTTCGGCGAGCGCACCGAAGACGAGGAAGAAGCCGGCGGCCAGGCCGAAAACCGCAAGCAGCGGTCCGCCATGGCGGACGTAGAACAGCGTCAGGCCAGCGATCAAGGCAAGTCCGGCGGCAACATAAAGCCGCTGCAGCACGCCGAGCAGATCTCCGCGCTTCCAGGCAAGCAGCGGGCCGAAGGGGACCGCGATCAGGATGGGCGTCATCAGCAGGCCGAAGGTCATGTTGAAGAAGGGCGGGCCGACCGAAATCTTGTCGCCGGTCAACGTCTCCAGTGCTAGCGGATAAAGCGTGCCTGTCAGAACCGTACCACAGGCGACTGTCAGGATGAGATTGTTCAGCACCAGCGACCCCTCGCGCGAGATCGGCGCGAACAGGCCGCCGGCTGCCAGTCGTGGTGCGCGGAAGGCAAAGAGCGCCAAGGCACCGCCTATGAAGACGAAGAGGATGCAGAGGATGAAGATGCCGCGCGTAGGATCGCTGGCGAAGGAATGCACTGAGGTCAGCACGCCAGAGCGCACCAGGAAGGTGCCGAGCAGCGACAACGAGAAGGTCAGGATCGCCAGGAGAACCGTCCAGATCTTCAGCGCGTCGCGCTTCTCCATCACCAAGGCGGAATGCAAGAGCGCCGAGCCGGCGAGCCACGGCATGAAGGAGGCGTTCTCCACCGGATCCCAAAACCACCAGCCGCCCCAGCCGAGTTCGTAATAGGCCCAATAAGAACCCATGGCGATGCCCAGCGTCAGGAACGTCCAGGCCGCAAGCGTCCAGGGACGTACCCAGCGCGCCCAGGCGGCGTCTATGCGACCTTCGAGCAAAGCGGCGATGGCGAAGGAAAAGCAGACGGAGAACCCGACATAACCGAGATAAAGCAGCGGCGGGTGGATCGCCAGACCGATATCCTGCAGCACCGGATTAAGGTCCTTGCCCTCCGCCGGGGCAGGATCGAGACGGAGAAACGGATTGGAGGTCAGGAGAATGAAGAGCAGAAAGGCCGACGATATCCAGGACTGCACGGCTAGTACATTGGCGCGCAGCGTGTCCGGTAGGTTGCGCCCGAACAGCGCCACCAAGGCGCTGAACAGCGCCAGGATCAGCAGCCAGAGCATCATCGACCCCTCATGATTGCCCCAGACGCCGGAGATCTTGAAGATCAGCGGCATCAACGAATGAGAATTCTCCCAGACGTTCAGCACGGAGAAATCGGACGCGACATAGGCATAGGTCAAAACGCCGAAGGAAAAGGCGACCAACGCGAACATGACGACGGCGCCGACCGGGGCGATGTCCATCATCGACAATTCGCCCCGCCGCGCGCCGATCACCGGAATGATGGAGACGATGATCGCCGTCGCGAGCGCCAGCACCAGAGCATAGTGTCCTAGCTCGATGATCATTGGCCTGCTTCCTCCCCCTTCCAGACGCCATCCGCCTTCAACTTGTCGGCGACTTCCTTCGGCATGTAGCGCTCGTCATGCTTGGCAAGTACGCTGTCAGCAACAAAGACGTCGCTGCCCTGCTCGAACCTGCCTTCGGTGACCACCCCCTGCCCCTCGCGAAATAGATCGGGCAGGATGCCATTATATTTGACTTTGATCGCATCGGTGCCGTCGGTGACGGAAAATTGAACCTGCGTTCCTGCGCCGCGCACCAGACTGCCCTCACCGACGAGACCACCTAGGCGGATCAGGGTGCCGGCGCTGACCGGGCTCTTGGCGAGATCGGCTGGCATGTAGAAATAGGCCACGGACTGGCTGAAGGCGAAGAGGACGAGCAGTACCGCGACGGCGATGAAGCCCATGCCGCTGGCAATGACAGCCAGACGTTTCTGCTTGCGTGTCATTGCTGCGTCACCCCCGTTGGCAGTCCCAGCTCCTTCGCCAGCGCCAAAAGCTGCTGTCCTTCGCCGCCGTCGGCGGGGAAAGCCTTCAGGCCGCGCTTCAATGCATCCACCGCGCGGTCCTTGTCATTCAAGACGGCATAGGAGCGGATCAACCGCATCCAGCCCTCGAAATTCCTGGGATCTTCCTTGAGCTTGGCATCCAGGCTCTCGACCATGCCACGGATCATCTGCAGACGGTCGCCGCTGTTCATGGCATTTGCAGCAGCAACCTGCTCGGCAGTCGGATTCCCCGGTGCATTGGGGTTTGCCGAACCTTGGGCCATTTCAGCGGTGCCGCCATTCTTTGCGATATGGTCGTTGACGGCGGCCATCCACGGGGCATCGGCGGGCGATTGCTTCGCCAGCGCCTCGAAGGCAGTCTTTGCTTCCGCGGCCTTGCCATCCTGCTCCAGTGCCAAGGCAAGGTAGAACAGCGCGCGGGGGTTATCGGCATCGAGCGCCAGCGATTGCTGCATCGTACTGCGGGCCTCAGCCGTCACGACGCCGTCGGCCTTCATGACCAGAACCTCGCCCAGACCGCCGAGCCGTTCGGCGCTGGGACCGAGCAGGCGGATGACATTGCGATAGGCAAGTTCGGCATCACCGATGCGGTTGGTCTTGAAGTAGATCGGCGCCAACACTTCCCAACCCTTGCCGTCGTCCGGATGCTGCGCCAGATGCCGTTCGACCTTGACAATCGAAATGGCGAGATCGTTGCCGGGGCCTTCGAGGCGCGCTTCCAGCGGCTGGGAGGGCAAGCCGGGATTGCCCTTGACAAGATAAAGACAGAGGCCAAGGACCGGCAGCAGGACGATGATGAAAGCCTGCGAGAGGCGGTAGCCGCCTGCCGGCGTTTTCACGGCACCCGATTTGGTGTTCGAAACGGCAAGAAGGCGGCGGCCGATTTCGGCGCGGGCGTAGCCGGCCTCTTCCGGAGAGATCAGGCCACCTGCGACATCGCGGTCCAGCTCGCGAAGCTGGTCGCGATAGACGGCAGCCTCGCCGGCATGACCGTCCTCAGCCACCTTTGCTCCGCGCAGAAGGGGATAGAGCAGGACGGCGCCGACAATCGCCGTCAGTACGGCCACGAGAATCCAGAACAGCATAGACGCCCAATACTTTAACGGGGCGCTTATTCCAACCGCCAAAGCCGCATTGACGAAGATTTGAGGCGTTTAGCCGCGTTTTTCAAGATTGCGGAATTCTAGTTCAATGGCGTCCAGGTGCCGTCGTCGTTGCGGCAGGCAGCGCCCCTCGCCTGGGTGGACTTGCCGTCGACGGTGATCGTGTGGGTATATTGGCGGCAATTTTGCGAACCAACCTGATAAGGTGCTGCGGCCACGACCTCGCCGATGACGTTCTTGCCGGTCCAGGCGACGGGCTGGCCGAGCGGGGCTGTTTCCAGCGCCCTGTATTCTGCTTCCAACGCCCGTTGTTTGTCGTTGTCGCTGAGCTTGATGCCGGTGCGGCCGACGATGCCGCCCTCTAAGGCCGCGATATAGCGCGTCGAGGCGGCCGGTTTGCCGGAAGAGAGAAAGCCGGTGACGCCACCCTTGCCGCTCGTGGCCGAGCAGGCGGAAAGGACGATGGCGACAAAAAGGGATGCAGCAATAAGAAAAAAGTTGCGAAGCTTCATACAACCGAACCAGTATCAACGAGTAAAACTAGAGGTACTGCGATGCGGCATCACCATGGCGCACCGCATGTTTCTGGCATCATGCCGGACATCACGCAACATCCTTTGTCACCCCCGGTAGAATTAGGCTGGCGCGAAGTCCACCCCAGGAGCCGCGAGACAATTCCAGCCGCCCCTGATATTCGTTGGTGATTTCGCTGACGATCGACAGACCGAGGCCGGTGCCCGGCTTGCTTTCATCCAGCCGGCGGCCGCGCTTCATCGCCTCGCGGATCTGATCCGGCTCCAGGCCCGGGCCGTCGTCCTCGACCACCAGTTCCACCCAGTGACGTCGCGCCGGATCGATGCCCTTCACCTCCGCCGGCGCCTCATTGGCCGCAATGCGCACCTTGCGCTCGGCAAAGCGAGCGGCATTTTCCAGAAGATTGCCTACCGTTTCCTCCAGGTCCTGCTGCTCCATGGCAAGCGACAGGTTGGGTGAAACGGAAAGCTCGAACTCCTTATCGGCATTGAGCCGACGCATGACGCGCACAAGCCGCTCCAACGCTGGCTCCGCATCGGTGCGAGCCAGCACGGATTCGCGTTGCGCGGCGATGCGCGCGCGGTTGAGATAGGATTGCACCTGCCCCTGCATGACCTCGGCTTGGTTCTTGACGAGATCGCCGTGCGAGCGCTCCAGCACGCGGGATTCGTTGAGCAGGACCGCGATCGGCGTCTTCAGCGAATGGGCGAGATTGCCGACCTGCATGCGCGCCCGCTCGACGATGCGGCGGTTGCTATCGATCAGCGCGTTGACCTCGTTGGCGAGCGGCAGGATTTCACGCGGGAATTCCCCCTGCAATCGCTCGCTCTCGCCGGCGCGGATGCGTTCCAGCGCCGCGCGCGCCTTATCGAGTGGCTTGAGACCATAAAGAATGGCGAGCGCGTTGACGACAAGACTGCCGACGCCGAAGCCCACAAGCGCGAAATAGAGGCTGTGGGAAAAATTGCGGACATCGTCCTCCACCACGGCGACATTGCCGGTGACGCGGAAGCGCGCGGCGCGACCGTCGGTGTCGAGCACGACCTCGGTCTCGGCGACCTGCACCCGGTTTCCGAAGGCGTCGGTGACGATGTAGTAGCGCTCGTAATTCTTGTCGAAAGGCGCTTCCAGCACCGAAAGAACAGGCAAGCTCGAGGCGCCGAGCGAGGGGGAAACCAACGGCGTTGCCGTGTAGGTACCGAGCGGTTCGACCATCCAGTACCAACCGGTCTTCGGCTGGGCGAAACGCAGGTCGCCAAGCTGCGGGCTGCCGGACAGCGCCCCTTGATCGCCGATCGTGACCGAGTTGATGACGTTATAGAGCTGCGCCCTCAAGAGATCCTGAAAACCGCGTTCGGCGCTCTTGCGATAGATATTCGATATGACAAGGCCAATCACCACCAGCGCCACGGCGGACCAGAGTGTGGTCAACAGCAGAACGCGAGCGGTTAGCGACTTAATTCGCATTGGTCGGCGCTTGGATGCGGTAGCCGAGACCTCGGACAGTTTCGATCAGGTCGACACCCATCTTCTTGCGCAGACGGCCGACGAAAACCTCGATCGTATTGGAATCGCGATCGAAATCCTGATCGTACATATGCTCGACCAGCTCTGTGCGCGACACGACTTCACCCTTGTGATGCATGAGATAGGCGAGCAGCCGATATTCATGAGAGGTGAGCTTCAGCGGCTTGCCGTCGACCGTGGCCTTCGAGCTTTTGGTATCGAGGCGCACCGGGCCGCAGATGATTTCAGACGAAGAGTGGCCGGCGGCACGGCGGATCAACGCCCGGATGCGAGCCAGCACTTCTTCCACGTGGAAAGGTTTGGCGACGTAATCGTCGGCACCGGCATCGATACCGGCGACTTTGTCACTCCAGCGGTCGCGAGCCGTCAGGATCAGAACCGGCATTCCCCGGCCTGCGCCACGCCATTTCTCCAGAACGGTTATCCCGTCCATCTCCGGCAGGCCGATATCGAGGATGATCGCGTCGTAGGGCTCAGTCTCGCCGAGGAAATGCCCCTCCTCGCCGTCAAAGGCGGTATCGACCACATAACCCGCTTCTTTCAGGGCCTCGGCGAGTTGGCGATTCAAATTGATATCGTCTTCGACTATGAGAATGCGCATGTTTCAACCCAATTTCCCCGGTTCGAGAAATAGTACTGCAAATCAGGCCCGAGTGGAATCGCTCGGCCATAAAGATTTTGCGTGAGATTCAAAGCGTTAGAGTGTTCCTCGCGTGTCGGTGTGAAACTGTTTCCACCTACATCGGCACTTTCATCGTCACCTTGCGCGGCCGCTGGCCATTGCCCTGGACGAGAACGGTAATGACGCAGCTATCGCCTGACGGCTGTGCGGAAAGGAGCTGCCCCCCGGTCTTGGCAACGACTTCGGCGGCAGCCTCGCTGCAGTCGCCGTTCGTACGCGCCACCAGGGTCGGCGTCGGCGCCGGCAGAACAGCCGAGCCGGCCATTACGGCGGCCGCTGCTGCTATGCTCAAGAATGATGCCATTATTCAGACTTCCCACGGGGACATTAACTTGAGCGAATATTTACCCAAATGCGTCTGAATGGCAAATGAATGGGCCGCAATTTTCCACGCGCAGAACGTGCGCGCAGCTGTCCATACCCTCTAAGTCCTTGCGTTAATTCGACCTGGAGGCGACGGTTCGCCAGATGCACCGAACCCCAGCCGCGCACCGTGTCGATGACGCACACGGTGATCGCGATCATTGTCTATCCGTGCCGGTTGACGTTTGCGCTCGACACAGGCTTGCGAGAGCAAGCCAAAAGTTAGTCATTTTTAATCTTTCTTGATTATCATTAACTCATAGGCTCGCGATGATCGGCGATGCTTTATCGGCCGATGCAACTGGCCTTCAAGTGTTTTACGCACGTAAAGCACGGCTGTTTTGTTGAGTCTTTTGAATCATTTACCGTCGCGTTTTCGAGCGTTCAATCGAAGACGTGAGAAGTTGAGTCAGGAACTTCACGCGATGAATCCAAGAGAGGTGAATTTGATTCTGCGGGACTATCCAATCTTTTGAAAAGATTGCCGAAAAGCTGTGTTCGCTGCGAAGCACCCTCTATACCGGCTCACGCGCTGCCGTTGTGCTCTCATAATCCGCCGCGATCCGCACCTCACGCAGCGGGCGGACCCGTTCGATGGAAAGCTGGTAGTTCGGATGTGCCTTGTAGGCGGCAAGAGCCGCTTCATCATCGAATTCGCCGTAGACCACAAGATCGACATCAGTGCCCAGCTGATCGGTCTTCACATTTGTACCGATCTCCAAGAGGCGCGCATGTGGAATGGCCGTGAGGATCGACAGGCCGGAACGGACGGCGTCAAAATTGGCGCGATCGGGAACGGTGAAGAAGACGATGTGGCGGATCACGCGGAAGCTCCTTTTGCACATGCGAAGGCATGGCGCGATAGCATGCGTGCCTGATTATTTCAACGAGTAGCCCGCCCCGCCGGGCTGCCGTTTCGTCGCGCGAGGCTAAGTGGAGCGGATTCCTACAGCGCAGTTGATTGCTATGCTAGTGTTGCAACCATGATCAACGACGACCTTGTTGCCTTTGCGCTCAGCCTGCCGGAAACGGTGGAGAGTTCGCATTTCAAAAACCGGGATTTTCGCGTTCGCGGGAAGATTTTCCTGACGCTTCCGAGCCTGGAGTTCTGCGTTGTCAAGCTGACGCCCGATCAGCAGCAGATAGTGCTGGCAACAGTGTCGGAGCATATCCTCGCCGTGCCGGGTGGTTGGGGGCTCAAGGGCTGGACGCGGATTTTCCATCCTATCGTGGATGACGAAACGATACACGCGCTCGTGCGACAGGCGTGGCGCAATGCGGCGCCGAAATCTATGACCCTACTGGAGGACTAACTTCCATGTCATCTTCCACCGTCAACGGCCAGTCAACGATGTAATCCTCGAAATCATCGAGATCGACATCGTTTTCGCTGACCGTACGACCACGAGCGGAGACGCGGGCTATATGAACCGTTTCGGGATCGCCCGATACCAGCGGATGCCACCAGTAGAGGTCGCGCCCCTCGTTGACGAGGCGGTAGGCGCAGGTGGGCGGCAGCCATTCCAGCTCCGGAACTTTTTCCGGCGTCAGTTGCACGCAATCGGGCACAAAATCCCAGCGGTTCGGATAGCTGGTACAGCGACAGCTTTCGCCATCCATCAGCTTGCAGCGGATCGAGGTGAAATAGACGTCGCCTGTATCCCACTCCTCGATCTTGTTGAGACAACAGAGACCGCAACCATCGCAGAGGCTCTCCCATTCGGGCGTGCTCATCTCCGTCAGTGTCTTGTTTTTCCAGAAAGGGGTATCGTCCATCGTCGTTGTCCTCGCAGCTCGCGAGGGAAATGCGAGCTGCGGCATGCATGTCTCTTGTTCTTTTCCCTAAATCAACCAATTATTCAATCCGCCAATCTATGAGAGGATAGGCTTTGCGTATCCTTAGGGAAGGCGCGAGGCAGCATTGTGGTCGGGAAGTAGAGCGTGGCAGACCCATCCAACCCAGAGAACGGGCCAGAGAACGGGCCAGAGACCAAGCCTGATGCGCAGCCGGAAGGCCAAGCGGAGCAGCGGCCGCGCCGGAAGCGACATTTTTTTCTGCGCATCGATTCCTGGATCGACTCCACTTTATGGAACGCGGGATTTCGCCTCGCCGAATTCTGGGAAGACACAACCATTTTCTTCCGGCGTTTTCGAGCCCGCGGCTGGTGGCGCATCCTCTTCGAACTACTCGGCGAGGGATTGACGCTCGGTACCGCCGGTTCCATCGTCATGCTGATGCTCGCCATGCCGGCGTTCGAAGCCACGCAGGGGGACTGGCGCAATCGCGGCAATTTCGCCGTCACCTTCCTCGATCGCTACGGCAATGTCATCGGTCACCGCGGCATTATTCATGAGAACTCAGTGCCGGTGGACCAATTGCCGGACTATTTTATCAAAGCGGTGTTGGCGACTGAGGACCGACGCTTCTTCGACCATTTCGGGATCGATATCTTCGGCCTCTTTCGGGCATTGACGGTCAACGCTCAAGCCGGCGGTGTCGTCCAGGGTGGCTCGACGCTGACGCAACAGCTTGCCAAGAATATTTTCCTCAGCAACGAGCGCTCGATCGACCGCAAGATCAAGGAGGCCTTCCTCGCGATCTGGCTGGAGGCCAATCTCTCCAAGAAGGAAATCCTCAGCCTCTATCTCGACCGCACCTATATGGGCGGCGGAACCTTCGGCGCAGCAGCAGCAGCGCAGTTCTATTTCGGCAAAAGCATTACCGACGTCAATCTGGCCGAGGCGGCGATGCTGGCCGGCCTGTTTAAGGCACCCGCGAAATATGCGCCGCATGTCAACCTGCCGGCCGCGCGCGCCCGCGCCAACGATGTCCTGACCAACCTCGTACAAAGCGGGTTGATGACCGAGGGACAAGTTATCGCTGCCAGGCGCAACCCCGCCTCGGTCGTCGATCGTGCGCAGATTGAATCACCGGATTTCTTCCTCGACTGGGCTTTCGACGAAGTACAGCGTCTTGCCACTCGCTTTCCGCAGCGATCGCTGATCGTCCGCACGACCATCGACATGGGCCTGCAGAAGGCCACGGAGGATTCGATCGAATCCAGCCTGATGGAATATGGCGAGCGCTATCACGCCTCGCAGGGCGCGAGCGTCATGATCGAAAACGGGGGCGCGGTGCGCGCGATGGTCGGCGGCCGGGACTACGGCGAAAGCCAGTTCAACCGAGCCACCAAGGCACTGCGCCAGCCGGGCTCGTCTTTTAAGATCTACACCTATTCGGTCGCCATGGAGAGCGGCATGACGCCGACATCTACCATCATCGATGCGCCCATTACCTGGGGCAACTGGAGCCCGCACAACTACGAAAACCGCTATGAGGGAAAGGTGACGCTGACGCAGGCGATCGCTCAGTCGATCAATACTGTTCCGGTGCGCCTCGCCAAAGAAAAATTCGGAATCCAGCCGATCCGCGACATGGCGAAAAACTTGGGCGTGGAAACCCCGATCCGCAACGACAAGACCATTCCGATCGGCACCTCGGAGGTAACCGTACTCGATCAGGCAACGGCCTATTCGGTATTCCCGGCGGACGGCATGCAATCGCGCCGCCACGCCATCGCGCAGATCATGAGCTATGACGGCAAGGTGCTCTACGACTTCAATCGCGATGAGCCGCCGGCCAAACGGGTACTCTCCGAAAAAGCCAATTCCTACATGACCCAGATGCTGACACAGATTCCGATCGTCGGCACCGGGCGCAAGGCAGCCCTCGACCATGGCATCGTCATGGGCGGCAAGACGGGCACGACCCAAGCCTATCGCGATGCCTGGTTCATCGGTTTCACCGGCAACTACACCTGCGCAGTCTGGTTCGGCAATGACGACTATACGTCCACCAACAACATGACGGGCGGCACGCTGCCGGCGATGACTTTCAAGAAGATCATGGACTATGCCCACCAGGGCATCGTGCTGAAACCGATCCCCGGCATCGACAACCCCTTCCCGGTGCAAAAACCGCAGACGGTGGCCGCCAAGAAAGCCCAGACGCCGGCCGACAATCCCCTGCCTCCACTCATCCGGCCGCGCTCGCTATCGGTGGACTCCACGAGGATCCTGCGCGATATCGGCGAGAAGCTGAAGGCGGCTGCGCCGCTCGCGGCACAGAAGGTGGCCGAGGCCAAGTAGATTGCGCTGTCCGTTTTATGCGCGCCAATTCCGAACCAAGGTAGTGCCGCTTCTTTTGGTGTGGCGAGGTCCGCAATCAATCGCCTGCACTTCCCCCATCCGTCAGAATCAGGGATAAATCGCCCTCTGATTGGTCATGAGGACGATCTTAAGGTGTTCCGGGTTCCCCTTCTTGTTGCGCTTTCGCTTTTGATCGCCTTCGGCGGGGGGATATTATTCACGCTTTTTGCGCTGGACGCGACCTCCGGTTTCGGGGCAATTAAGCTCGGTGTGTGGCAGGCATTTCCGGAAATGCACACGGTCGACGCCGACCCTTATGCGAAATCGCATCGCGCCCGCGCCGGGCGGTTGCTCTATGGCAGCGCGGAGGGGCTGGTGTTCACCGCCTCCGATGACGATTCCGGCGCGCCGTTGACCGCTGGCTGCAGCTATCGCATCAGCGGCCAGACACCTCCGGCGCGGCTATGGACCCTGTTCATCGCGGGCAGTGACGGCGAGCCGCTCGACCCATCTCCCGGCCGGCCGTCCGCGCTCAATTCATGGGTCGTGCTGCGCAATCCGGATTCGAGCTTCACCATCACCGTTTCGCCCGATGCCCAGGCAGGCAATTGGCTGGCACCGCCGGCCTCCGGTAGCTTCCGTCTGGTGTGGACGCTTTTGGACTCGCCTGCAGCCGGCAATTCCGGCCTCATCGATCTGTCCATGCCGAAGCTCGTAAAAATCGGGTGCGGCCATGTTTAGGATCGTCTTCGCCGTCCTAACAGGCGTACTTGGTGCGGCACTGTTGCATGTCATCATCATCCTCTCGCTACCGCATTTTTCCGACCGCGACGCCTATACCCGCGTCGAGGACGAAGGCGACGAGAACCATTTCTATACGCTGGACGATAAGAATGACGATGCGGGGCTTTCCAACAGCGATCCGTATATCCGCACGGCCGTCTGCGCCTTTGACATCAGCACCCAACCGATCCGCCTGACGGCCAAGGGGAAGGTGCCGTTCTGGTCACTCTCGGTCTATGACGCGGCATCGAACGAGGTGTTCAGCATGAGCGACCGGACCTCTGTCGGCGGAATGCTGGATTTGCTGATCGCCTCACCGATCCAGCTCACAGGAATCCGCAAGGCGCTGCCACCATCACTTGCACAGTCGATCCTGGTAGAGGCTCCACGCGCGGAGGGTTATGTGGTGCTGCGCACCTTGGCACCCCAGGCGAGTTTTGGTGACGCAGCCCGGGATTTCTTGTCCGGAGCCGGATGCGATGAGTTCAGCGGGCAGTGAGATTTGGCTGAAAAGCTGGGGACCAGGACGGTTAGAACAGGCGGTCCGACCTCAGGAGTATCGTGGCGCATGCCACGATACTGAAAACACGTAAACGGCGTAGCGCCGGCGCTTCTCGCCAGCATCTTGCCGGACTATTTACGCTTCGCCCGCTTCGGTCCCGTTCCCGGGCGATGAGAGCTGACGTCAAGGCGCTCGTAGCGCACGCCGGTGAACAGAAGAATCTTCGCCTCGACCGGCTCCTTTTGGGCCCGCGGCGGTAACTGCGACCTTCGGTCCAACAGGGATATGATCTCTGCCATTCTCGTCTCCATTTGCGGCCCGAGACGGATGAACTTGCGACTAATTTCACCCTGCCCGCGATTCAGGCGGGCTGGCGCTCCCTTCAGTCCTTGCCGCCTCCTGCGACTCCGACAAAAGGGCATTCACGCCATTCTCACGGCATTGCTCAAACACCGTGACATGGACGCCCAACTGTGGCGACCATGCGAACAATCATGCGACTAAGCACTGCAAATCGCTGCTTTCACCCGAATTGAGACATACTGTAGTTAACAGAATGCTAAGCATTGCCGTACCTCGCTTGAGCTCTCCCCAAGCGTTCGCGGCACCGTGATCATGTAACGCTGAGAGGGCGGATTTGGTTTCATATGCGATGTAAAAATCGCAAAGATCATTTTGCTCATAAAACATCGCGAAATCATGTTCTTAGGCACAGAAAAGCCATTATCTGCGAATCGCCGCTCAAGCCCACGCGTTGCAGAAAAGTGTCACGCAAATATTATTTGCGGCAACGAAAATTTAACGTATTGTATCGAGCGCAACAGAGGGCGGGCAATGTCTGCGACGGCCAATTCCTTCTTCTCCCCGGAGGACATCACGGTCCTGCGTGGTGCGCTGGACAAATGGTGTTTAGAGAAGCGGATAGATATCAAAAGCACCGAGGCCCAGTTCGCGGCAACGGCAGCGATCGGCCTCTTTCAATCCGGATACAACACCGCCGACAAGCTGCTGGCGGCGCTGCGGGAGCATAAAGGGATCTGAGTTCCTGCCGCCACCCGAAGAATAAACCCTCGAAGCTCTTATAGGTTGAACGGGATAGTCAGCGCTCGGCGGTGAAACAGTCGCCACAACTCTCGAGTGCCCGCAGGCACACCGAATTCGACGAAAATTCTCCGGCTCTTTCGGCGCAAGCTTAACGCGCAATTTTTATTTGGATTTTAATAAAGTTTTCACCAACCGTTAACCCTGCGCCCCTTACTCTTCCCAAAAAGCCAGATCAGGACGACCGTGTCCACGCCCGTTTCGACAGCCACCGCCGCTTGCGCCCGTATGAACCAGAGCGCGATCCGGCTCGGCCAAAGAAGGACGCAGCGCCGCACGGTTTTGCCGATCAGGCTCCCGTCTTTTTTGTTTCGCGTATCAGTATGGGTGTTGGCGTGCGTGACCGGTTTCGAGACCTTGAAGAGCCTGCGACTGTGCGTAAGAAAGATGTGGTTCTGATGGCGACGGTCACCAGTTTCGAGGGCCTGACACATCCGTCGAAATCGGAGCTTCGCCAGTTTGCCGAACTCTTTACCCCTCTCTTCCAGGCCTCCTCCGAGGAGGCAAAACGCCAGGCAGTCGCCGCACTCTCGCAATGCCCGACGGTGCCGCCGGCCGTTGCTCTCTTCATCGGCTGCCAGCCGATTGCGATCGCCGCTCCGTTTCTAGCAACTTCGCAAGCGATCGACGACGATACGCTGATCACCATCGCCCGCACCCAGGGCGCCGCGCACGCAAAAGCGATCGTCCGTCGTCCGTCGTTGTCTCCCAAGGTCATCGACGCCCTCGTCAGCCTGCACCAGTCCGAGCCGGAGCGCGGCATGACCCTATCGGAGACCTTGTTGGGCGTCTCCGCTCCGACCCCACAGCTCGAACCGAACACAGCGGATGCCGAGCGCCTCGCCCGCGAGGAAGCCCTGCGGCAGAAGATCAAACAGATCGCCCGCCATCTCGGCCGCAACGACAGTGACCGTTTGGGTCTGCGCAGCCTTTCGCCCGTACAGGAAGCGTTGCTGGTGCGTTTTGCCCGTGAGCGCGAGGCGCAGCAATTTGCCACCACGCTTGCCGACGCCCTCTCCTCCAGCCGCTGGCTTGCGGAGCGCATCATGATCGACACGTCAGGCCAGCAACTTGCGGTAACACTCGTCAGCCTCGGCATGGGATTTGCCGACGCCGTCTATGTGTTGGAGCGATTCTATCCGCATTTGGCCGAACAGCATGGCAGCATCAGCCGTGCATGGCTGGTGCTCGACAGCATCGATGCCGAGGAAAGTCGGGCTCGTGTCGAAGCCTGGCGCCGCGCCGACAGCTACACCTATCTGCCGCCGGAACAGAAGCCCGCGCCGCGCTCCGGCGCGCCGCTTTTCGGCAACAAGGCAAGTCCGATCCGCGAGTTGCGTGTCGTCAGCCGGTCACGGTGACTTCATTCGTTCTTGACGTGTTGCCTATTTCCGCTACCTGCTAAGAACGCAGCCTGATCGAAAGCCCGCCGATCCATACACGCGGACAATGACATGAACCATGATGCGACTGCCCATTCTTTGACCGGCGGCTGCCAATGCGGCGCCATTCGATTTGCCTGCGACTTCCCACCTTAAAACGTGCACGTGTGCCACTGCCGAATGTGCCAGAAAGCGGTCGGCGGGCCGTTCGCCATCATCTGCCCTGTCAGGAAGACGGCGTTTCGGGTGACGCGCGGTGCGTTTTCCTGGTTTCAGAGTTCCACTTTGGCACGGCGTGGGTTTTGCTGAGATTGCGGCACGCCCATGATTTTCGAATACCCGGAATTCGAGGACATAGGCATTCTCGTGGGAACCTTCGACCAGCCCGATCGGGTGCCACCCGTTGTTCAATTCGGCAACGAGAGCAGGGTCTCGTGGTATTCCAGCTTGCCTGAACTCCCGGGAGATCATCCCACCTATGCCGTTGATCCGAATGGGTACCTGCCCCGCATCATCGCATCGAACCGGCAGCACCCCGACCATGACACCGACGAGTGGCCGCCAGGAACAGTTTTAACGGATCGCCTGCCCTGACCGCCGACAGGGCTATCTCTTTGTCAAAGAGGATTGCTGCGCTGCTCGGCCATAGGCACGATATCGCCTATATCGTCCGTTTCCAGCTCGATGATCCAGAGATCGGGATCGAATTTCAGCTCGCGGTCGAGCATCTGCCTGACATCTTCGGGTTCCCGGCGGTTCATGCGAACCTCGAACAGGCGCGTCCCGCTTTCCTCTTGATCGAAGAAGCTTTGCGGAGCGGGGGCATAGAGCGTTTCCAGGCCATCGCGAAAACGCTGGCGGATGAAGATCGCCCCGGCCTCCTCCGCGCCCTTGTGTTCGACGGCGGCGAAATCGCCGCGCGCAAAAAGACGGCGGGTCAAGGCGGAAACGAAGATGTCGCTGCGCAATCTCATGGGCAGAGCTATAGCGGCCAGTCGAGGACGAGGCAACCAACGGGAGAAGATTAAAGCGCCCCGATATCCTGCAGTTTCTTCAGGACCGCCATGTCGGGCTCGCCGGTTTCCGGCAGCCGGTAGTGCTTCTGGAAGCGGCGGATGGCGGCCTTGGTCTGTTCGCCGGCAACACCGTCGACGCTGACATTGCTATAGGCGATATTGCTCAAACCCTTCTGGATCTGCATCACCATGTTGACGGTGTTGACCGCATCGCTTGGCGCGCTCTTGGGCGCAGCGCTCGTCTTGATATCTTTCTCGGCGCTCCGAATGGCGGCGGCGACGGGATCAATGGCGGAAGCGTTGGCCGAGGCATTGACGGGCCGGTCCGCCGGAACAGCCGCAACCGTCGTCTTGGAGGTGGTGTGGGCACCGGCGCCCGCATCACTAGCCTTAAGCGCGGCCAGCAGCTCCGGGCTTACCACGCCGGTCTGTGCCAGTCCGGACGCTTCCTGGAAGAACAGGATGGCTGCGGTCGTGCGCGATCCGATGACACCGTCCGCCGCGCCGTCATAAAGGCCGCGGCGAACCAGTTCGACCTGCACGTCGGCAACCAGCTTCGATGGCGCTGATGTCGGCGCGGCCGGCGCCTGTGTTGCCGGCAGGCTGGCGGTTTGAACCGTTTCGGCGGGAGGAGCCGCCTGCAGATTGGACGGGGCGGCATTTGCCGCCGTCGAGTCCTGCCGCTCGATGCGGAAGGTGGTGACGTTGCCGGCATCGGATTGTTGCGCATGCAAGAAGGGTTTGCGGCCGGGGATCTGATAGGGAAACTTGGGATCGCGCGTGCGCAGCAGCGGCGACGGGTGCGTGCCCGTCTGATACCAGAGCGCATTGGTCGTCACGAAACCGAAAACCGTGAAAAAGATCGCGATACCGCCAGCAATCGCCGGATGCCGGCCGACGGCGCCGCCAAACACGCCGGCCAGCGCACCCGCACCGCGTACACCGAGGCCCCCCAACGCGCCAGCACCGCGCAGGCCGAGGCTGCCGACGGCAACCGCCCCCCGGGAAGCAAGGCCGGGCTGCTTGCGCCTGCCCCTGCCCTTTCCCTTAGGCGATTTTCGCTTTTGCGGGGCCATTAACCTCTTCCTCTTTTTGCTTCTCGTTCATCTCCAGATTATGTTTCAGACGCGGCGGAAAATCGACTGTGCGGCTGACATCCACAGGCGGCTGTATCGCCACAGCGCCAGAACCGTCGAACGGGATGAGGATCGTTATCGCCGTGCCCTCGCCCGGCGCGCTGGCGATGGCAAAGCTGCCGCCATGCAGCGCCACCAGCCCCTTGACCAGCGACAGGCCAAGCCCGGTGCCGGCGTAGCGGCGGGTATAATCGTTCTGGATCTGCACGAATGGCTGACCCAGCGAGGCGAGTCGCTCACTAGCTATGCCGATGCCGGTGTCGCTGACCGAAAGCTTCAGCATCCGGTCGGTCATCGCCGCATCGATGGTGATGGCGCCGCCGGCATCGGTAAACTTGATGGCATTGCCGACGAGATTGATGAGAATCTGTTGGATGGCGCGCTGATCGGCGACGATATCACCGAGGCCACGCTGCACACGGCTCGTCAACGTCAGTCCTTTTTCCTTTGCCTGCAGAGCCAGCATGGCTTCGCAAGCACCGATGCAAGTCTCAATCGGGAAAGGCTCGAGCAGAAGTTCGTAACGGCCAGCTTCAATCTTGCTCATGTCAAGCATGGTGTTGACGACCGAGAGCAGATGCGCGCCGGACTGACGGATGAGGCCGACATATTCCCGTTGGCGATTATTCTCGAGCTTGCCGAAATATTCGCCGCTGAGGATGTCGGAAAACCCGAGGATAGCGTTGAGCGGCGTGCGCAGCTCATGGCTGACTGCGGCGAGGAAGCGCGACTTGGCATCATTGGCCGATTCAGCTTCCGCCGCCTTGCGGGCGGCCTCCTCGCGAAGTTGCCGATCATAGGAAATATCGCGCGACTGGCTGACGATCCCGGTCAACCGACCTTCGCTGTCGCGGCGCGCACTCATTTCCATGCAGATATGGACGAACTGGTCGTTGCCCTCGACAACGGCCGAGCGTTCCAAACGCAGGTTGACGTCAAGCGCATCGCGGCCCTGGCGAAGCGTATCGACGGCCTGCAGGAAGAGGATGCGGTCAGAGACGTGCACCTGCTCGACAAAGCCGCGGCCGGAGGGGTCGCGCATCCAGCTCAAGAAGTCGGCCCGGTCGCGGCCGCCGGCGGCGGTGACGTTACCCTGCGAGTCGAACAGAAGCACGAGACCGCGAGCCGCCTCCAGCATGAGATCACGATGTTCGACGACGACGGCTTCGACCGGCCCGCAGGCAGGGCGCTGGCGCGACAAAGCGATGCTGCCGACGGCGGAAAACAGGAAGCCTGCGCAGACGGTGGCAACGCCAACCGGTAGCGCCACGGCAGGACTGGTGATGAAGGAGAGCCCCATCGGAACAACGACAAGGGCCGCGGACGAGGCAAGCACGAGCCGGCGAAGGATCGCCAATTCCTGTCCACGGACCTCGCCGTTCCCGCTTGTACGGGAAAGCCAGCTTCCGCCTGCCCGGTCCACGAAGGCTCCAGCCCTGCCAGCCATGTTACTCAATACGCGCACACCAAAACCCGTACAAACGGTCACTTATTTAACCGCACAATAGGCCTCGGCGACTTAAGGAAAGAATAAAGAACGGCCCTACGGATCAGTCCAAAAAGCCCGAAAATCTCGTTTTGGCGCACATGGCGAGACCTTTGACTTTTGTGGTTAACGGCGGGTAAGCAGCGGATTTTATTTAGATTTCCGTTACACGTTAACCTTTGCGCGGTGGCCGATGTCCGCAAATCCCTGGATATCAGGCAGATCGGCCGAGACATACTTAACAGCAATCGCTACAATTCTATGCAAATACGCTTGAAATGGCGAAAGCTACAATTTGAATCAAATTTGCCGAAAATACATCCAAGTTTTGAAAAGCGCTGTTGTCCTCTGCCGAGGTAGGGTCTGAGCAACATCAGATAGACGAGTTCGAATCGGCGACAAGACCGAGCGACATAGAGGATGGGCAAGGCAATGTGGTTTCTCATTAGAGCAGGGTTCTGGTTTTCGCTGGTTCTCATGTTTCTGCCGATTTTCGCCAAGCCAGAGGGCGCTCCACGGTCGGCTGACGAGCCTAAGGTAGAAGTTTCCGATGCTTTGTCTGCGGCGACTGGTATTGTGCAATATGTCGGAGCCATGTGCACGGAAAAGCCCGACGTCTGCCTGAAGGGCGGCGAAACGCTCACTGCGCTAAGCTATCAGGCTCGCGACGGCGCCCGCGTCGCCTACGATCTCTTGGGCCAGCATTTTAAGAACGACAAGTCGAGCGAGCAGGCACTGGCCGTTCAGCCTGCGCCGGCCTCCGTCAGCCGTGAAAAGGCGGCAGCCGAAGCACAGCCGATGCCCGCCAGGCGCCCGATCAACACGGAGACCGCCGATGCGGTCGTCACCGGCACGGTCAAGCTGCCATCTTATATTCCAGTACCGCTGCCGAAGCCCAGAACCTGATCTCCACCTGCATCGATGCCTCTCCTTATGCGTCGTGAGCTTGCCATCGCTCACGGCGTTCTTTTTTGTCATGGGTTCAAATCACCGGCCATTTCCCCTATATCCAAAGAGATAGACAATTGGACCGGCATGATGGCGACGCTTGAGCAGATCATTGAGGATTTTTCCTTCCTGGACGACTGGGAGGATCGCTATCGCTATGTGATCGAGCTCGGCAAGGAATTGCCGGATCTGCCGGAAGAGAAACGCACGCTGGAAAACAAAGTACAGGGCTGCGCCAGTCAGGTCTGGCTCGTTACTCACGCCGCCGGCGACCCGGAAAATCCGATACTGGCCTTCGAGGGTGATTCGGATGCGCATATCGTGCGTGGCCTGGTGGCCATCGTGCTCGCCACTTATTCCGGGAAGCGTGCTTCCGAGATCGCCGCGCTCGATGCTCTTGACGTCTTTGGCAAGATCGGCCTCGTCGAACATCTTTCCTCGCAGCGCGCCAACGGCTTGCGCTCGATGATCAAGCGTATTCGCGAAGAGGCGAGAGTGCGGGCGACGGCATAGATTTTGCCGCGCGCCTACAGCAAAAACCCGGCTCGAAAGCCGGGTTTCTTTTGTCGATGGCATCGACGGGTTCGGGAACCTCAGCGACTACCGCGCTTGCGGCGCTGGCCGAGACCCATTTCCTTCGCGAGACGCGAACGGGCTTCGGCGTAGGCGGGCGCAACCATCGGGTAGTCGGCCGCCAGATCCCACTTTTCACGGTATTCTTCAGGCGAAAGACTATGATGAGTCATCAGGTGGCGCTTCAACGACTTGAAGCTGCCGCCGCATTCCAGGCAGGTGATTTGATCGTCCTGTACCGATTTACGAACGGATACGGCCGGCTTCTGCTTTTCCACCACGGTGACGGCCGGAGCCGGAGCCGAGGTGTTGCTCAAGGCGGAATGTACGTCGGAAATCAGATTCGGAAGGTCGCTGACCGGGACTACATGATTGCTGACGTAAGCCGCCACGATGTCGGCGGTTAGCTCAACCAGCAAATCCTGGCCATTGCCAAGGGCCGTATCTGTCATTTTGTTCTCCTGTTCATCGGCTTGCCCACTGCGCCACGCCCCTACAGAGCACGCAACACAGCATTGCTTTAACGTTTTCGCATGATCCTTTTGAAAACTGTTCCGCTTCCAGGGATATGCGATGGACATTCCGCGTGAACGGCTTTGCCCATATTCGTAGCAGCCATCAGCAAAAAACGGGGCATTTCATGCCATATTGCCCGCGACACAAAATCCACCCCTAGACTTTGTACGACGAAACCCGTTCTTATACCGCTTGATGTAGAATCAGCGACGACGGAGGTAGGTCCGCCAATCCTTAACCAGAAGAAAGTTTTACCCGCCGTTCTTCAAAAGAAAGATCAAAACATTGGGCACTTAAAGCCGGCTGAGACTAACTCAACATCAAAACTCTACTTGAATCTGGATTACCACTCTTTATCCAAATGTCCAGTTTTTAATTCTATCATTTCTTTGTAAAATTCTCATCTATTAAAAATAGGTAACTAACGGGCAGAATTTGTATTCACTTTTCTAGCAATCCACACGTTTGTTAGCTTTTAATTTCGAAAGAACGTCGCTTGATCTCGTCCCTCAAGAGATCGTCGCGCACCGATGGCGGAGACAGCCGTTGGCTGGATTTGTGGGCGGCGCGTGCCAAAAGATGGGCCGAAATCAGCGCGGTCAGAACGAAGAAAACAAAAAACCGCCGGTGCCCCCGCCGCATGATCGGAGCCGAAGCCGATAAGCACGACCAGCAAACCGAGAGAGGAGGCCGTCGAATAGGTGAGCATCAGCTTCAAGTCGGTCTGGCGGATGGCGGCAACGTCCCGACCAGCAATGTCACGCCACCGAAAACCGGCAGGATCATCTCCCAAGCTCTTGTGCGCCCATCGCTAAATTAAGCCGCATCAAGAGATAGACACCGGCCTTCACCATCGTTGCGGAATGCAGATAGGCCGACACGGGCGTCGCGCCTCCATGGCATTTAGCAGCCAGAAATCGAAAGGAACTGCGCAGACTTGGTAAAGGCGCCACCGAGTATCAGGACAAGCGTGGCGAGATAAACCGGGCTTTCGCGTAGCGCCCCGCCGGCCCTCAATAGGCTGGACATGTCCGCGGCACCGGTGACCTGCCAGATCAGTGACAGACCTGCGAGCAGCTGGCAGCCCTCCTCCGCCGGTGACGGCAAGCGCCTGCAGGGCAGCGCGCCGCGCGGCCTCGCGCTGGTGAACCCGATCAGCAGGAAAGAGGCGATTAAGGTCAACTCCCAGAAAACGAACAGCGTCAGGAAACTGTCCGACGCGACAAGGCCAAGCATCGAGCCCATGAACAGGAAGATGAAGGAGAAAAAGCGGCTCTGGTCGGCATGCCGGTTCAGGTAACCGCCTGCATAATGGACGATCAGTGTACCAATGCCGGTGATCATCAGCGCAAATGTAAGTGACAAGCCATCGAGCAGCCAGGAAAAGCGCAAGTTCAAACTCGGCACCCAATGGAGGCCTTCCTGGACATTATGGCCGGCGGCAATGGTGGGTAGAAAGCCCAAGAAATGCAGAAAGGCGAGTGCCGGAAAAAGCGAAAGGGGCCAGGCAGCATTGTGGCCGAGATAGCGGACGGTGGTGGGCACGGTGATCGCACCGAGGAGGGGCAGACACAATGCCAGGAATGTCAGGCCGGTGACGCTTTCCATGTCTCCTCCCCGCTGGACGATCACACGGAATCCGGCCAAGCCGAAAGTCCATAATTGGGATAGGCTAAAGGCTGAATTGTCTCAAGCCCTGCGCGAGATAAACCGGAGGGTAAACCACTGGAATTGCTTTTTCGACATCAGAGCCGGATGGTCATGCCATGGTGTTTGAGGCGGAAAAATAGGGCAACCGATTAGCTGGCGGGAAAAGCGGCCACGTCAAATCCGGGAACCAGCGTCGATCGCTGTCCCTCGATGATCTCTTCCATCGCCAGCCGGCCGAGCAAGGGCGCTAGAATGATGCCTGGGTGGGCGACGGCGACATAGATGCCCTCGGCGCCTGGCAGAAAGCCAAGCCTCGGAAACCCATCGGCGAACACCGGACGATGGCCAATGACTGCCTGCTGCAATTCGACACCGTCCGGCAAAGCGAGCTTTCGTCTCATCGCATCTAGCAAGCGATATCCGATGGCCACCGGCCTGCTGTCCTCGGAATCGCCGCCGTAGCTTGCGGCGGATAGCAACGAATGGTCGGGCCGCTGGCGAAGTTCCAAATCGGGGCCGCGGAGAATGTGATTGAGGAAGGGCCGGTCGGCGGAAAATTGCAGTAGCACGGCGGGCGAGCTTTCGACGCCGATCGCCAATCCGAACGAAGAGATCAGCATGTCGACCGATGTGCCAATGGCCAGGACGACGACTTCAGCCGAAACGCCTTGCTCTGCCGTGCGCACACCGGCGATCCGACCGTCGGACGTTTCGAGAGCGATAATCTTCTGATCGAAATGCGCCGTGGCTCCGAAAGCAATCGCCGCACGCACAAATGTCTGCGTGAGCTGCGTCGGATCCAGCGCCAGATCGTCGGGAGAAAACGCTGCGCATTCCGGCACATCGCGAAGTTCCGGCTCCCACCAGGCGATCGTCTTGGCGTCAACCAACTCGACCGTTGCGCCCGCAGCCTGATGTTCTTGTACCAGCGCCTCCGTCTCCGCGGCTGTCGCACGCCAGGTCAGCGAACCGGAGCGCGCATGCTGCAATGCCTCCGGAAGAGCGACCTTTAAACGTTGATATTCGCTGATCGCCTCGCGCCTGATGCGGTAATTTCCATAATTCGTCGTTGGATCGCCGTTGATGAGATTGACCCAGCCAAATGCCTTGCCGGTAACGCCTGCAGCAGGCGCCGGACCTTCATCGAACAAACGCACCCGCGCTCCGCGGCGTGCCAGATGATAGGCAATCGATGCCCCGACAATCCCTGCGCCGATGACGGCTATCTGCATTTTCAGAAGATGCAACGGAGGATACCCGCGATGAAAATCACGTTTCAGATCTACCATCGTTTGGATAGCGTCAGGGTATGACGCGGGAATGACTAGCGAACTAGATACGCAGTTCCATGCAGGTCAGATCCAGCCAGCGACCGAACTTTGTACCAACTTCCGAAAACTGACCGACGACGCGGAAGCCGAGCTTTTCATGCAGACGAATGGAGGTAGCGTTGCCGGTCTCGATGGCAGCGATCATGATGTGGACATTGCCCGCGGCAGCACGGGCGACAAGTTCACGCAGCAAACCTTCGCCAATGCCGAGACCGCGCTGGTCCTTGTCGACATAGACGGAGTTTTCGACGGTATGGCGGTAGCCCTCGAAAGCGCGCCAATCGCCGTAGGAGGCGTAGCCGGCGACCTTGCCGTCCTTTTCCGCGACGATGACCGGAAAGCCTTTCGCCTTGCGCGCTTTAAGCCACTCCACGCGGTTGTCGACGTCAACCAGCGTGTCATTCCAAATCGCGGTCGTGTGCACGACCGCGTGGTTATAAATCTCGCAAATCGCAGGCAGATCAGCCTCGGTGGCATCGCGAAGCAGTACGGCTTGGTCCATAATCCCGTTTTCCGATTATTTTAAGATATGATCGCGGCATACTCCGCCATATGGGTGAAGTAAATCTGCCATTCCTGCATGGCTCGCAATCAAACCGTAACGAATTGAAGCTATTTTATTATCATTCTCAGAATCACTATGGAATTTTTGCTGGAAACTGCGCTATTCCTAGCTGGTTTGCAGATCCCGCCTCCCGGAAACCGCAATGCTCGCCCGCCTGACTGCCTTCCTGCTCATTTCTATCACGCCGGCGCAGGCCGCCGACTGGTGGTCCTATGAGAATGCGCGGTTTGGCTATGCGATCGAACTGCCGTCGGAATTCCGCCTTTCGGCCCGTCCCGACAATGGCGACGGACTGACCTTGACGCCGGCCGATCAGTCCGCACGGCTGCTGGTTTTCGGCACCAACATCCTCGATGGCGACTTTTCAACGGAAGCGAATACCCGCATGGCGCGCGCCAAGGATGACGGCTGGCAGATCTCCTATTCGAAATCGAACTCGCATGGCATCAGCTTCTCGGGCACCAAGCAGGGCCGCATCGTCTACGTGCGTGGCGTGGCGCTGTGCAATGGCGGCGCCGCCTTTTTCCAGATGGATTATCCGAAGACGACCATGCAGCGCTATGACGCCGTCGTCATGCGACTTGTGCGCAGCCTGCGCCCGACGAAGAAATGTGTGTCGACGACCCAAATTGTCAAAAGTTTTCCGGTGACAGGCTGAAACAGGTCAGCACCGCTGAATAATGCACGGCGGCGGCGGTAATGACGAAGCCGTGCCAAATGGCGTTCTGGAAACGCAGCTTCTCCCAGATATGGAAGACTACGCCAAGCGAATAGATGATGCCGCCAATCAAGATCAGCAGCATCGAGGCGAACGGTATATGCGAGGAAACATCCCTGGCCACCAACACGCCGCTCCAGCCCATGGCGAGATAAAGCAAGATCGCCAGCCGGTCGTGCCGCCCCGGAAAAATGCATTTCAGCGCAATGCCGAAGGCGGCGAAGACCCAGATGGCGATCAGCATGGCAAAGAGGAGCGGATCATCCGCGCCACGCTCCAGGAATGGCGTATAGGTGGCGGCGATCAGCACGAAGATTGCGGAATGATCGAAACGTCGCAGAAACCACTTTGTTTGCGACACCGGCCAAAGATTGTAGGCGAAAGACATCGCCAGCGTTAGGACAAGGCCGACGCCATAGATCCAGGCCGCGGCAATCTCGCCATAAGAGCTCCACACCGTCGCATAGAAGATCAACACGGTCGCGCCGATGAGAGCAAAGACGACGCCGACGCCGTTGACGATGCTGTCAACGATCACTTCATATCGGTCATAAGCCCAACGGATGCCCCCGAACTCGGCCATGCATACGTGTCCCAATTGGTCGACACAAGGGTTGATCGTCGCATCTCACAGCGACCGAGGCAACCGCCCCAAACGAGCATACGGGTAAATCTTCGTAAATGGTGAGGCCGCTCGAGAAGCCTGCTGTCAACGCGTAGCGAACGCTCAATCCGCAATTTCTAGTCTTCTGTGAACAATCAAAATCCGCCATATCTAAAATTAAGTACAGCAGGCCAGAGGATCTAAAGAGGTGCACCAACCGGCGAAAGCTCTTAGGACCTGCTATCGGCGGTGTTTTCGTCGCCCACGCCGGTTGCTCTCTCCCACAACATCGAGGTTCGAACACTCCCATGACCGAAACCGCTCACTCCTACGCGCTGACGCGTCCCGCCTATGTCGGGCAGTCGCATCTTGTCGTCACCGACCTGGCGGTGGTGTCGCGCTTTTATCAGGACATACTGGGCCTGAAGGTCATCGAGAAGACCGAGAGCGGCGAGGTGCTGGGCGTTGCCGGCTTGCCGCTGCTGACGCTGACGACGGATCGCGCGGCCGTGCGCGCGCCGCTGACGGCGGCCGGCCTGTTTCACACCGCCTTTCTGATGCCTGATCGCGTCGAGCTTGCCCGTTGGCTGCGGCACGCGGCGCATAATAACGTCGCCCTCGAAGGCGCTTCCGACCACGTCGTCAGCGAAGCGATCTATCTTTCCGACCCCGAGGGCAATGGCATCGAGATCTACGCAGACCGGCCGCATGAACAGTGGAAATTCCATGGCGACGGTACGGTTGAGATGGCGACGCTCAGGCTCGATTTGCAGAAGCTATACGAAAGTGCGCCGCAGGACCGCTGGGACGGCATGGCCGAAGGTTCGGCGATCGGCCACATCCATTTGCAGGTCGGCGATGTCGCGGAGGCAAATGCCTTTTATCGCGATGTGCTGGGAATGAAGGTGATGGCAGCTCGCTATCCCGGTGCAACCTTCCTCGCAACCGGCGGCTATCACCATCATCTCGGCGCCAACACCTGGAACAGCCGCGGCGCCGGTGTCCGTTCCGAACATATGACCGGCCTTTCCGACTACACGCTGCGTTTTAACGACAGGGACGCGCTCGACAAGGCAGTGGCAGCACTGGCCGCTCACGAGATCAAAACGGAAAGGCGCGACGGTGGCCTTTCGCTGCGCGATCCCTGGGGCATTGGGCTGAATCTGATCGGCTGATCGCGTATCCCCTAACTTACGATGTCAAAGGTCCGGTCCGGAACCAGCACGGACCTCCCGCGTTTGCATACCGAGGCAACGGGGTTCCGGGACATGTCCGGCATGGATATCGCCAACGGCATACGCAAACAGACGCGCAGATTGACGTTGGCGCGCGAAGGGCGCTCCAGTGCCTGGGTAGACGCGTTGCGGGCAGATACCGAACAAATGGATAGTACCGCACCCTCAAAGCGGATCGAGAAGGACGGGCTCGATGTTGCGTCTGCCTGGGCTGTCATCGGCATCTTCCTCGCCCTGGCGCTGGCGGGCGTCTACATGATGTCGATCATCCTCATCCCGCTGACGCTAGCCGTCGTCGTCGGCATGATCCTCGGGCTGGTCGCGGAAAGGCTCAGCAAGCTTGGCGTGCCGCGCATCCTCAACGCCGTTCTCTTGTCATCAGCGGTGGCGCTGGTCATCTTCCTGATCATTAATTCGCTCGCCGGACCGATGGCGACGCTCGCGCATGAAGGGCCCGACGTGTTCCAACGCACCGTCGATCGACTGATGCCCTATCTCGAGGGGATCAAATGGTTACACATCACACCGCAAACCTTTGAAAGCGGGCCGATGTCGATCAATGTGCTGCTTGAAAATGCCGGCAATGTGCTGCATGTCCTCGCCAACAGCCTGACGCCCGCCATTGTCCAAGGCCTTGTCTTTTTCGCGGCGTTGATGCTATTCCTCGCCGGCCGCATCAGTCTGCGCAAAACGATCATTATGACTTTCTCCACCAGAACATCGCGACTGACGGCGATCCGCGTCATCAATGCCGTGGAGCAGATGCTTGGCTTCTACTTTGCGACCGCCGCGCTGATCTATGCTGGCATCGGCGTCGTGATGACGGCCATCGTCTATGTCAGCGGTATGAGCGTGCCGATCCTTTGGGGCATCTTTGCCTTTCTCTCCAGCTTCGTTCCTTTCGTCGGCATCGCGACGATAACAGCGGCACTGGCGATCGCCGGCATCATCACCCATGACGATATCGTCCCCGGGCTCGCCCCCGCCATCGCCTTCTTCTGCGTCCATCTCGCCGTGGAGAACCTAGTTTTTCCAGCGGTCATGGGCCGGCAGTGGGAGCTCAATCCCTTCGTCGTCTTCATTGCCATCATCTTCTGGACCTGGATGTGGGGCGCCGTCGGGGCCATGCTCGCCCTGCCGCTCTCGCTGATCGTCATGACCGTGATCAACGAGCTGTTCTTCGAAGAAAAGGCGCAGCCGCAACTGCCCCAGTGAGGACGTCAGCTAAGGGTTGTTGTCGCCTGATGAATGCCTCCGCCACGAGAGCATCCAGCCCGGCTCAGTTCGTCGTATCGTCATCGCCCTGCTCGGGGATATCCTGCAGGCGGACGAACTGCACACCCTTGGCCTTCAACGCCAAAATGCTTGCGGCCACGCCTTCGCCCGCGGCGTGGGTCGGCTGGTTGATATGCGAGATGATGACATCGCCATCCTTGGCGGCAGCATACTGCTTTTCCACCATCTTGGCCGGCAGCAGGGAGCCACTGTCGCCGTTCACCGAATAGCCGGCGATGCGGTAGCCCATGCCGCGAATCTGGGCGATGGCAGAGAGGCTATATTTGGCCGTGGCGCCCCGGAACCAATGCGGCTGCGGAATGCCGGCGGCAATCATGGCATCGGAGCCGCCTTTGACTTCCTGCGCGACCGCCTGTGGCGATCCTGCCGCCGGAATGCCATAGACCTTGGTCGGGATGTCGACCGCCGGAATATGATTCTGGCCATGATCCTCAAGTTCGAAGATGTCGGGATGAGCAAGGAACACGGCGAGCGTTTCCGGGTTAGTCCGCAGCCAGCGGGCGGTGACGAAGATCGTCGCCGGGATGTGTTGATCTACCAATGTGTTGAGGATGCGCGGATCGGTCTTGCCCATGCAGGCGTCAAAGGTCAGGGCGATACGCGGCGCGCCTTTGCCGGCGCGGGTGACGTGCAAATGGGGCTCGACCAACTTGACGTTTGAAACCGGTGCCTTCGGCGGAAGCTGCGGCCACACAACGGGCTTGGCCACGGATTCGGCGGCAAAAGCCGCCGGAACGGCAGCGAGCACGAATGCGGACGTCAATAGAAAACGGTTCATCAGGCAGCCAACGGTCGGATCGAATGAAATGAAGTCTGGCGGAAAGAGCGTAAAATTGCCATGGCCCTACCGCCATGCCCGCAATCGTCCGGCAAGGCGACGGAAATATGGCAATCTGGCCGCAACGCCGCTTATTGCCCATCACAAATGCGCCATCGGTCATTCTGCGGCAGTCGCGCCCATGGCGTGCTATTATTTATGTTACGATTGATGCAAAGCCAGCCCATCACTATCTGCATATTTTTCTGTGCTCCCAAAGGGAAATATCTATGAGCCGTGATCCCTATGACATTCTGGGCGTAAAGCGGGACGCCCCGCAAAAAGACATTCAAAGCGCCTATCGCAGGCTTGCGAAAAAACTTCATCCCGATCTCAACCCCGGCGACAAACAGGCCGAGGACAAGTTCAAGGAAGTCTCCGCGGCCTATGGCATCCTTGGCGACGAGGACAAGCGTGGTCGCTTCGACCGTGGCGAAATCGACAGCAGCGGTGCGGAGCAGCCGCCACGCAGCTATTATCGCGACTATGCGACGACCGAAGGCCAGCGTGGCCCGTACCGCAACGCCGGTGGATTCGCCGACTTCGGCGATGCCGACGATATACTTTCCAGCTTTTTCTCACGTCGCAGCCGAGGCCAGTCAGAAATGCAGGGTCAGGATCGCCACTATTCCATGGAGGTCGATTTTCTCGACGCCATCAACGGCGCGAAAAAACAGATCAGTCTGCCGGACGGACCGGCACTCGACGTACAGATACCGCCGGGAACCCGTGACGGGCAGACGCTGCGCCTGCGCGGCAAGGGCGATCCGGGCTTTGGTGGTGGTGCGCATGGTGATGCCCTGATCGAGATACGTGTCCGCCCCCACCGCTTCTTCGTTCGCGACGGCGACGATATAAGGCTGGAATTACCGATTTCCCTTGCGGAGGCGGTGCTCGGCGGCAAGATCCGTGTGCCCACGCCCTCCGGCCCGGTCACCGTCACGCTTCAACCGAACTCCAACACCGGCAAGGTCTTGCGGCTGAAGGGCAAGGGAGTGCCAAAGCGTGGCAAAGAAAGCGGCGACGCCTATGTTTCGCTGAAGATCGTCTTGCCGGACGCACCGGATGCCGAGCTTGCAAACTTCGTTTCCGAATGGCGGGCCGGCAAAGCGCATGATCCCAGAAAGACCATGGGAGGCTGAGCGATGAATGAAAGCGAATTTCGTTTGCGCCTTGAGATCGACGACACCGTCCTTCAGATCTGGATCAAGCAGGGCTGGCTCGTTCCAGAAACCACAGACGGCGGCCCGCATTTTCGCGATGCGGACCTGGCGCGCGGAAAGCTGATCCTGGACCTCGTCAACGCAATGGGCGTCAATGAGGCGGGCGTCGATCTGGTCATGGATCTGGTGGATCAGCTGCATGGGCTCCGGGCGACGCTACGCGACCTGACGGACGCAGTCTGTCACCAGAACCCCGATGTACAGGAGCATATACTCTCCGAACTCTATCGACTGGAGCGCCAAAGCCGGCGCTGAAGGCATCAGTCGTAGAGATAATATTTCTGCCAGCTGCCGCGCGGCACTTTGTCGCCGCACTTATAGGAGAGATGGTACGAATCTCGCTTGCTGCGAAAGACTGCACCGGGAGCATTCATCGAATCCGGCGTCATATCCGGGTCGCTGAACGTATAGGCGATCACCTTATCCGGTTTGAAGCCGATCTTCTCTGTGCTGATACGTTTCATAGCCTCAGCATCGCAGCTTTGCTCCATCCGCTCGGACGGGTCGAGCTTTTGCAATTGCTTTTTCATGGTCGGATCGACGGCGAAAGCGGTAGTCGCGACGGAGACCAATGGCACAAGAATGGCAATGAATTTCAGCATGAATACCGGTCCCTTGGTTATTTCCGGGCTAAAGCGCCTCGCGATCTCTGAGATTCGCTCCTTGCGCTTTGGGCTCTTGTTTTTGCGCATGTCGTTGTCGCAAAACCGCGGCGACATGCTTTAGGCGGCGTCTGCTCCACCAGGGAAAGCGACCCGAGCCGCCCTCGTTCTCGGCGCAATGCTAAGCGGACTTCGTTAAAGAATGTGGTCGCATCAAAGGAGCGCTCACTTTCAAATGGAATGAGATGAAAGCGAGCGGGGATGTTTCGGATTCAAGAAGTCGGAACGTCCCTCGTGCGTTCGAATGAACACATGGCGCTCCAAGCGGGCTTTAGTGCCTTTAACAGCTCGATTGGAACTTGGCGTCATCCGCTTGCCTGAGGCTCGAGCGGACACTTGCCGCTTGAACCCCACGCGAGCGCCCTCTATCTCTTCTTCACCTCATTTCCGACTTTCATCCCGGAGAAAGCCTTCTCGTGTCTTCATTCAAGAACCTCCCCACCCCGCCCGCCGCTGCGAAAAAGCCGATCACCGACACGCGCCACGGCATCAGCCGCAGTGACGATTATGCCTGGCTGCGCGCCGATAATTGGCAGGCGATGTTCAAGGACACTTCGATCCTCGATCCGGAAATTCGCGCGCATCTGGAGGCCGAGAACGCCTATATGACCGCAGCGATGGCGGATACGAAAGAGCTGCAGAAGGTACTTTTTGCCGAAATGAAGGGTCGCATCAAGGAGGATGACAGCTCTGTGCCCGTCAAAGACGGCCCCTATGCCTACGGCACGCTCTACGTCACCGGTGGCGAGCAGCCGCACTATTTCCGCGAGGCACGCAACGGCGGCGAACGCAAGCTGCTTCTGAACGGCGACAAGGAAAACGAGGGGAAGTCCTATTTCCGGCTATCCGGCATCGACCATTCCACCGACCATAGCCACGGCATCTGGGGCTATGACGACAAGGGCTCTGAATATTTCACGCTGAAGGTCCGCAACCTTGATACCGGCGAAGACCTCGCCGACGTGATCGAGAATACCGGCGGCGGCGGTGTCTGGGCACCCGACGGCAAGAGCTTCTTCTATACACTCCAGGACGAGAACCATCGCCCATCGAAGATCTTCCATCACATCATCGGCACGCTGCAGTCGGAAGACCGTCTAGTCTACGAGGAAGAAGATTCCGGCTTCTTTATGGGTGTTGGTGGTTCCTTGCTGGATGACTACATCTTCATCGACATCCACGATCACGAGACCAGCGAATACCGCATTATTCCGACCTCGGATCTCATGGCCGAGCCGAAGCTGGTGGCCGCGCGCGATACCGGCATCGAGTATGAAATGGCGGAAGGCGGCGATGTCTTCTACATTCTCACCAATGACGGCGACGCCAAGGATTTCAAGATCATGGAAACGCCGGTCGACAATCCGGGCAAGGAGAACTGGCGCGATGTCGTGGCACACAAGCCCGGCACGCTGATCCTCAATCACATGGCCTTTGCCCGCCATCTCATATGGCTGGAGCGCAAGGACGGCTTGCCGAGGATCATCATCCGCGATCGCCGATCCGGCGAAGAACACGCCATCGCCTTCGATGAAGAGGCCTATTCGCTCGGTCTGCAGGGCGCCGCCGAATATGACACCGATGTCATCCGCTTTTCCTATTCCTCGATGACGACGCCGAGCCAGCTCTACGACTACAACATGGTGACGCGCGAGCGCACTCTGTTGAAGACGCAGGAGGTTCCGTCTGGTCACAATCCGGATGACTATGTCACGCGCCGCGTCTTCGCTCCCGCCTGGGACGGCGAACAGGTGCCGGTGACCCTACTCTATCGCAAGGCTACACCGCTCGACGGCTCCGCACCGTGTCTGCTCTACGGCTACGGCGCTTATGGCATCACCATTCCCGCTGGGTTCAACACCAATTGCCTGTCGCTCGCCGATCGTGGCTTCGTCTATGCCATCGCCCATATCCGCGGCGGCAAGGACAAGGGTTTTGCCTGGTACGAAGACGGCAAGATGGACAAGAAGACCAATACCTTCAAAGATTTCATCGCCGCAGCCGACTATTTGAACGAGGAGAAATTCACCTCCCACGCGAAGATCATCGCCGAGGGCGGCTCAGCCGGCGGGATGCTGATGGGCGCCGTCGCCAACATGGCGCCGGAGAAATTCGCCGGCATTATCGCCGCCGTGCCCTTCGTCGACGTCCTCAACACCATGCTGGACGACACCCTGCCGCTGACACCGCCGGAATGGCCGGAATGGGGCAATCCGATCGACAGCAAGGAAGAGTATGACCAGATCGCCGCCTACAGCCCCTATGACAATGTCGGCGAAAAGCCCTACCCTCCGATCCTGGCACTGGGCGGCCTGACCGATCCGCGCGTCACCTATTGGGAACCCGCAAAATGGGTGGCCAAGCTGCGTGAGAAGACCACCGGCGATGCCCCTATCCTCCTGAAAACCAACATGGATGCCGGCCACGGCGGCGCCTCGGGCCGCTTCCAGCGTCTGGAGGAAATCGCCTTCGAATATAGCTTCGCCATCAAGGTCGGTGGGAAGATCTAGTGAAAGTTTGGGAGGAGCCCATGCCGGTCTACGTGGCCCTGCTGCGTGCCGTCAACGTCGGCGGCACCGGCACGCTGTCGATGGCGGATTTGAAGGCACTTTGCGAGGAGATCGGCTTTACCGACGTGAAGACCTATATCCAAAGCGGCAACGTGCTTTTCCGCTGTGATAAGGACAAGGCGGCGGTTCAGAAGAATCTGGAAGAAGCGCTGACGCTCAAGATGGGCAAATCACCGGGCGTGATCCTGCGCAGCCGCAAAGAGCTTGAGGCCGCCGCAGAAGGCTCGCCCTTCCCGCATGCCAAGCCGAACTATCTGCTCGTGAACTTCCTTCCGGAGCATCCACCGGCGGATGCGCTGGACAAGTTGGTCGCGCCCGGCGGCGAAGAGGTGCATATCGCGGGTAAAGAAATCTACGTTCATTATCCCGACGGCTCCGGGCGCTCGAAATTGAAGCTGCCGGCACTGAAGGTGGGAACGTCGCGGAACCTCAATACGCTGCGAAAGCTGGTGGAGATGGCACGGGAGATGGAAGGCTAAGGGCGCGTCAGAAGGGTTTCGTAGTCGCAGCTACCGGAAAGTATATCGGTGATACAGACCGCAGAACCTTCGACTATGTAGAGAATAACGTAACGATGCTCTTCTCGAAGACGGCCATGCGAATTCCAGGCCCCAATCGTCGCGGCGACCCCGCCAAACAGGGCATCGCCAAACTTTTCGCGGCGCCTGCAGATACGATCTACATATCCTTCGCTCGTCTGGATATTCTGGCTTTGCTGCAGCACACAAGCGGCGATGTCGACAAGGTTTTCAACTGCTTCCGAACGGCATTGGACAGTTTGTCGCTCCATGGGTCAGCGGTGCTTTTCAAAAAACGCACCAAGCAGTTCCTTGACGTCTTCCCCAGTCAAATTGGGCCTCGGATCGCCCAGTGAGGCTTTTGCCCGCGCCCGGATCGCGGCGATCCTTTCTTCGTATTCCGCTTCCTCCCGCAGCTAAAGCCGCATTGCTGCGCGAAGGACCTTTCTCGTGGAGGCGTAAGCTCCGGCGTCGACGCGACTTTTGATCGCAGCCACCATTTCGCTTGGAAGTGTGACGCTCAATTTTTCATTCATGTCGCATTCTCAAATCATTGGCCCAACTCATTGGCGGGATAACGTAGGATATCATCCTAATTCTCACGAGCCTTGCGCCGCACCCTCGCCAGTCCTACCTTAAGCCTATGAGCTCACCCCTTCACGACAAGGCAGTGTTCAATGCGCTGCCGATACTGTTTGACAATAGCTATGTGCAGCTGCCGCCACAGTTTTTTGTGGAACAGGTGCCTGTGCCGGTCGCAGCGCCGCGCTTGATCAAATTCAATACTACCTTGGCACGCGATCTCGGGTTGGACGCCGATGCGTTGGAACGGGATGGAGCAGCAATCTTTTCCGGCAACAAGCTCCTGCCGGGTTCCCAGCCGATCGCGATGGCCTATGCCGGCCACCAGTTCGGCGGTTTCGTGCCGCAGCTCGGGGATGGCCGGGCGATCCTGCTCGGCGAAGTCGTCGACGACCGCGGCAGGCGTCGCGATATCCAGCTCAAGGGTTCCGGACCCACGCCGTTTTCGCGACGTGGTGACGGGCGAGCCGCACTCGGGCCGGTGTTGCGCGAATATATCGTCAGCGAAGCCATGCATGCGCTCGGCATTCCGACGACACGAGCACTGGCGGCGGTGACCACAGGCGAGCCCGTCTATCGTGAAGAAGTGCTGCCGGGTGCGATCTTCACCCGCGTCGCCGCAAGCCATATCCGAGTCGGCACTTTCCAGTACTTCGCCGCGCGCGGCGATAAGGACAGCCTGCGCATCCTCGCCGACTATGTCGTCGACCGGCATTATCCGGAAATCAAGGACAGAGGGAACCGCTATCTCGCGTTGCTGGAGGCTGTTGCCGATCGACAAGCGGCCCTGATCGCCCGCTGGCTGCATATCGGTTTCATCCATGGCGTGATGAATACCGACAATATGACCATTTCCGGCGAGACGATCGACTACGGCCCTTGCGCCTTCGTGGACACCTACCATTCGGCGACCGTTTTTTCCTCGATCGATCATCATGGTCGTTACGCCTATGCGAACCAACCGGCGATCGGCCAATGGAACATTGCCCGGCTGGGAGAAACGCTGCTGTCGTTGATCGACCCGTCGTTGGACACGGCCGTTGACCTGGCGAACGCAGTGATCAAGGCCTACGGCGAGCGTTTCCAAACCGACTGGCTTGTCGGCATGCGCGCCAAGCTCGGCCTTGCGACCGAAGAAGGCGACGATCTCGATCTCATCCAGGCGCTGCTCGCGCTGATGCAACAACAGGAGGCGGATTTCACGCTGACTTTCCGACGGCTCTCCGACCTTGCTGAAACTGACGACAGCGAAGCCACTTTTGCCGCCAGTTTCAAGGATCCGGATTCCGCTGCGCCATGGCTGGCGCGTTGGCGGGAACGGGTCAAACGTGAACCGCAATTTCCCATTGACCGTACGCGCGCGATGCGGCAAGTGAATCCGGCTTTCATTCCGCGCAACCATCGAATCGAGCAAGCGATCGAAGCGGCGGTCGAAGATGGCGATTTTTCACTCTTTGAGGCGCTGCTCACCGTGCTTGCCAAGCCATATGAGGACCAGCCGGCCTTCGCGCCCTATGCCGATCCGCCACAGCCGGCGGAGCGGGTGGTGCACACCTTCTGCGGAACATAAGAGAGCCTTAGCACACAAGCTCCGGACAGGCTTACAGAGTCATCGTCGCGCCAACCTAAAGGGAGACATGACGATGAAAGTTCATCACAGCACCCAGAGTTTTTTCAGCAGCCCGATAAAGAGCCAGCAGGATACGGATTCTGACGACAGTACGCCATTCATGCTACCCGATTACAGCGACAACCAGCAGAAGCAGGCGCCGTCACTTACGTCTAGTGGCGTCCCCTCCTCCATTTCATCGGTCTTTTGGCTCAGCCAGAGCGGACAAACGGCGCCTTCCACATCCGACGTCGATCAGAACAGCTGATCGGCTCCTAGTATCAATAGTTCGGTTTCGTCGAGCGATACATCCGGCCAGGATATCTTGGACGAATTTGCCAAGTGGGCACACATGACACCTGCTGAAAAAATCCGCGCCCAATATCTCGAAAAATACAATCTGACGGAAGATTCTCTCAAGAATCTGCCACCAGCTGAGCAGAAGGCAATCAACGATCAGATCACCGCTGAGATCAAGCAGCAGCTCGGCGGAAATAATCAGGCCGACGGCGGCGGCGAAGCGGACAGCACCGCCGCTGCCTATCCATCGCTTGAGCTTCCTCGAAACGACATCAAGGCGATACGATCCTGATTCACATCCAGATCGAATCGCCTTGATTTTATTGTTCACATTTCAAGACGCTACTATTTTGTCCCCACCATGCCCACGATAATCTTGGCGACTTCGGCGAAGACTGCCTCGATATCCTTTGCGGGTGCGGTTGCTTCGGCGACATAGGTGGTGACGAGGATCGGGCCACGGTCAGTCGGCCAGATGACTGCGACGTCAGCATAGGAGCCATTCTGACCGGTGCCGGTCTTGTCGCCAACCTTCCATTCCTTCGGCACGCCGGCGCGCAGGCGTGCATTCCCGGTGGTGTTGTTGACCAGCCAGTTCGACAACTGGTCGCGCGAAGTCTCTGACAAGGTATTGCCGAACGTCAAAAGCCCGATCGTATCCAGCATGGAATCGGGCGTCGTGGTGTCGCGCGGATCGCCCTTGATTGCTTGATTGACATCGGGCTCTTTGCGATCGAGCCGAGTTTCTGTGTCGCCGATCGTGCGTAGCCATGCCGTCAGCGCTGACGGTCCCCCGAAGCTGTCCAGCAGCAGATTGCCGGCTGTATTGTCGCTCAGTGTAATTGCGGCCCCACAAAGCTGGGCGATCGTCATGCCGTCCGTGCCGGCGTGCTTTTCGGTCTCCGGCGAATAGGTGACAACTGCGCCCTTGTCGAAAGTGACACGGCGGTCGAGCTTCTCGACACCCTGATCGACACGGGCCAGCACGTAACCAACGGCGAGCGCCTTATAGGTGCTGCACAATGGAAACCTCTCCGCTTCGCGTTGGCCGAGCGAAATGTTTGTTTCCGTATCCAGCACCGAAACACCGAGGCGACCACCCGTTTTCTTTTCGAGATCCGCCAATTGCTTGTCGGCATCATCCGTCAATTGAGAATCATCGGGACCCTGGTCGTCTTCCATGTCCTGATTGTTGTCGGGTGCATCGGATTTATCCCGAGTATCGGATGCATCGGGCGGCGGGGTGGTAGCGTTGGGGCTTTTGCTGGCGCTGGCGCCCTGCGCAAAGAGAGCTTTTGGCGCAAATGTCAGAACAGGAAAAAGCGGCACTGAGCCTGCCAAGAGGCGGCGGCGGGTAAGCAGTATGGGCATGCGGAAGCCTCCAGCAGAATCAAGCGGATTCTGAACTACGCGAGGAATATGGCAAGCCTCGGACGCGCCCAGCTTCCAGCCGACCTTATGCTGCTTTTATGGTCGTGACTTCAACTGTGACATGCGACAATTCGTGGATGCCGACCAGCCGCGCTTTATAGAAGGCGGCATCGCGCGGCTCCGGTGTTACCACGGCGACGATCGCCGCATGATGACCTGGACCGACCTGCCAGACATGCAGATCGGTGATGCGGTCGGCACCCGTTTCGATGACCTCTCGGATCTCATCCGGTAAGTCCTCGCCCGGCGGGATGAAGTCGAGCAGGATTGCACCCGAGTAACGCAACAGGCTCAAAGACCATTGCAAGATCACCAGGCCTCCGACAATGCCCATGAGCGGATCGAGAAAAATCCAGCCGAAGCGGCTACCGAGCAGAAGAGCGACAATAGCTAGAACCGAGGTCATGGCGTCGGCGATGACATGGACATAGGCGGAGCGTAGATTATTATCCTTGCCGCCGTGACCATGGTCATGGTGATGGTTGTGGGCATGGTGATGATCATGTCCGTGCCCGTGGGAATGCCCATGATGGTGATGATCATGATCGTCCCGCAGCAGCCAGGCGCTGACAAGATTGACGACGAGGCCAACCGCCGCAATCGCAATCGCCTCGCGGAAATTGATCGCCACCGGATTTTGCAATCGCAGCAGGCTTTCCCATCCCATCAACAGCGCGATCATGGCGAGGATGATGGCGCTGGCGAAGCCTGCGAGATCGCCGAGTTTGCCTGTGCCGAAGGTGAAGCGCGAATTATGTGCATGGCGACGGGCATAGAGATAGGCCAAGGCGGAAATCAGCATAGCGCTGGCATGCGTCGACATGTGCCAACCATCGGCAACCAACGCCATAGAGCCGTATAGCGTGCCGGTGCCGATTTCGATCACCATCATCACTGTCGTCAGCGCAATGACCAGCCAGACGCGGCGTTCATTCCGGCTGTGATCGGCGCCCAAAAATACGTGACTATGCATCAACGCATCCGAAGAAGTACTCATGAGGTCGGTCTCCCGTTGGACTTGCCAAGGCCTTGATCAGCGCAGATAGGTCTTCAGCACATCGGATATTTCATCGACCGCCTGGCGGCGAGCCGACTCGGTTTCGGCTTGGAGCACATGCTCCTGCAGATGATCTTCCAATATCTCGCCGGTCAGTCCCGCCAGGGCGCCGCGGATGGAAGAGAGGAGCTGTAAGATCTCCCCACAGGGCCGCTCGGCATCCAACGCTCTCTCCACCGCCTCCATCTGCCCTTTGAGGCGACGAACCCGGGAAAGAAGCTTGGCTTGCTCACGAATGGTATGGGACATATCGGCCTCACATATAATATAGGGGGGTATACTATATTTTCGGTCGAGAGAAAACCCGCGCTGTGCGATGCGCAGGTGCGGTTGACTGACGCGTGGTCGTTACCCTGATTGTCGGATCAAGGCGTGCGCGAGCGAGGGCATGGACAGGGGAATCGCATTTGAAAAAAGGTGTGGCGGTTTGATGTGATATGGATTCTTTAGGGAGCTCTGTTTTGGAGCTTTCTGATGGTTTCGCTTATCACG
>NZ_JARFYN010000001.1 GCF_030272695.1 Martinezella calliandrae | reverse complement strand
ACCCCATACAAGTGGGTCAAATCCGCCGACCAGATCCTCGCGTCGGTCAAACGCTTTTGCCAGAAGACAATGAACCGAACTTCAGATTCAGGTGACTAGGCTGCTCGATGCGTCTGTTGTGAAAAAGCGAGTGTCGTCAACGATATGCAGTCATCACGATGTCTTGCGCCCACCGCGCTTTTTAACGCGAAACACGGTGCCGTAGTTCCGGTAGAGGTCGGGATTGACGGTGCGATGATGACATCATGATCGCGCGTTATTTCGGGCGCGCTTTTCCATCATTGGGTCATTTACGGCGCAATGTGCAACGTCATGTTGAATTGGCATGCAGAGAGCTCTCCAAAAGTATCAGCGCAAGCTAATTCTTCGGCTCTTCGCTAGGCGCCGGCATCATCCATTATAGCTACTTTAAGAGTGCTTAATTGACGATAAACAACTTAAGGTTCATTGTCTTTCCTCTAACATAAGGGAGGGAGGCATGAGAACGTTCGTGTGTTTTCTCGTCTTGTTTTGGGGGGGCGTGGCCGCAGGCGCGGCGGAAAACATAATACGCGTGTCGTCGATAATACCCGCTGCCGAGATCGCACAAAGTGCCCTGTCGCTGCCCGGCAAAGGGGATGCTGCCTCGTGTGACTATAACGGCTATCGCAAAAAAATTGGGTCGGGCGATGCTCGATCCTGCTGCCATCGGGCTTCTGGCTTATCGTCGATCGGGCAGGCGTCCGCAAGAGCGCGAGTGACCATTCGTCCGTAACGCCGCCGCCACTTTGCTTGAACTGGGTGCTTATTTGCGCAAACGGGCAGATCGTGACGGCGATGGTGTTCAAAGATGGTCGAGATGGGCTTAGCCGTCGGCGTGCGCGAAATCGATGACGAAGGCGGATGGCCAAAGCGCTACTCTTCCGTCGAATCGTCCGGCTCCGCCGCTTTGGGCTTGCTTCCGAAGAGGCTCTTCAAGGCACTGGTCTTCACCTTTGACGCTTTGCTGACCTTCAGGGCGCGCGTGGCCGCCTTGGCTTGCTCCAGCATCATCTCGATCTGGATCTGCTGGATTTCCGTCAGTCGCTCCCATTGGCGATTAAGGAGATGGTCGACTTTTTCGTGTAGGTGGCGGATTTCCAGTTCGGCTTTCAGATTAACCTTGTAATCGTTGAGCGCGCGCAGACGGTCCTTCGCTTCCTGGCGGCGCTGGCTCATCATGATGATGGGCGCCTGCAGGGCGGCGATCGTCGAAAGGATCAGGTTCAACAGGATGAAGGGATAGGCGTCGAAGGCCTTGCCTTCGCCCATGGCGAAATTGATGCCCATCCATACCGTCAGGAACAAGCAGAACGAAATGATGAAGGTCCAGCTTCCGCCGAAGGCCGCGACAATATCCGCCATGCGGTCGCCGATGGAGCGATGATCCTCGTAATCCTCTTCGATGTTCTCGGCCAGGGTATCGTGTGTCTTCAGGCTTTCGACGACTTCGTCTTCGAGGTTCGATAGTTCGCCGCGCTCGTCGGTCAACAGTTCGGCGATATATTGGGCGCGATAGTCGTCCATCGCTTTGCGGCTAATGTAATCGTCGGAGCGAATACTCGGATGTTTCTGCCGCACGAATTCTGCGAGCGATGGGCGCAGGTCGTCGAAATGCACCGCATCCTTCTTCTTAAGCATTGCGCCGGTAATGGCATCGACGAGTTTGACGGACTTGGCCTTCGCCTGGGCAAGGCTTTTAGTATAGTCGTCCATCTCTACGGTCGCTGCTTCGCCTTCGCCCGCGTCAAAGTCGACAATTCCTTCCGCCGGATCAAAGGTCTTAGTCTCTGCCATATATCGCCCCTTTTTGTTGGTCCTCGTTCGTGTATCCAATGATCGGAACAGGATTGTGACTGTAAATTGGCAGCTTCAGCCGGTCATCCGATTATTGCTAATGATTTGTAGCGATCTTCCCCTAAGCAATGGCAAACAAGCTATGCCGAAGACGCGTTGCGCGCCGGACATTATTGGTAACTGATCCGAGAGATCTTCAAAACATCCGCAAAATCTTAACTTGCGTAGGTCGAAAACTTCGCTCAAATCGAGCAGAAATGTTAACTTTTATCCTCTGGACCATGGCTGGCGGGTTTCTATCTGCCGCAGTGCAACGGGCGCCTCGCATCGCTGAATAAGTTATGAATTTCAACGAGCTTGTTGACAGGCGAAGGCCTGTTTCACTGGTCTTGTACGCATGCGAAAAGGGTAGCCATGCACAATCCTCCGGAAAATGACTTGGTGTCTATCGCCCGGCAAGGTGGCCGTCTCAATCGAATGGCCGTCCGCACACCCACCTATCCGGCAGATGTGAAAGAAAAAAATCCGGCCTGGCGGCCCATGTCCCTGTTGGTACGGACGATGCCCCTTCGGCGCCTCCATTGGTTCGCGACCAAGCGACTGGTGGCGCATCCGGAGCCCGGTCAATCGATGTTCGCGGGCACTGAGTACGGCGCGGTCGTCGACGCGCTCCGCACCGATGGGCATTTTCCCGGGTTGACGCTGCCCAAAATTACCTACCAGGAGATCGCTGAATTCGCGCGAAACACTGGCTGCTTCGGCAACTCCAACAGGAGGATTGAATTCGTGGCACCCGAACTTGCAGATGCGGAAGCGCGATTTGGGCGGCCCCTCCTCAGCGGACATTTTTTCGAGCGCTCGCTCGATTGCGCCGCGGTTATCGCGGTTCAGCGCGACCCTTTGCTTGCAGACATTGCTAGACACTACCTCGGCGGGCAGGCTCAGGTGATCACTCCCCGCGTCTGGTGGAGCTTTCCTACGCAGGGTTCGGAGGCGGATCGCAGTCTCGCCTCGCACGACAAATATCATTTCGACGTCGATGACTGGCGGATGCTGAAGTTCTTCTTCAACCTTGTCGATGTGGACGAAGGCACCGGGCCGCATCTCTTCGTCAAGGGCAGTCACAGGCGGCGGCGAATAAAGCATCAGTTGACGCTCCATGTCCGCCATCCGGCGGAAGAAGTTCTCGGATTTTATGGCAAGGGCAGCGTCGTGACGTTGATGGGCAAGGCCGGTTTTGGCTTCGTCGAAGATCCATTCGGTTTTCATATCTGCAGCGTGCCGACGCAAAAGCCGCGGCTGATGATGGAAGTCGGCTTCGGCATCTCGAAGCCATCGCGACGCCGCTTCCATGGAGAGCCGGTTCTGCGATAGGCGATCATCCGCATGCTTCTGCCGGGACTCCCGTTCATCAAAGCAATTTCCGGTAATAGGATATAGACACCGTCGCCGCGCGGCGGCCCGTTATCCTGGCAACCGGTCCGCCAGGACATCCGGTTTCTGGATGGCGAACGGGCCTTCGAACAGTTCGTCGTAGCGGGCCATCAGCGCTGCCGCGATCGGGCCGTTGAGGTGGGCCTGACGGCCGTCCTCGCCGTCGAAGGCGTCGAAAATCGCGAAGGTATTGTGGTCGAAACGGACGGCAAACCAGGCGACAGTCTGCGGTTCCTGCGTCAATAGACCGACGGCACTCTTCAGGAAGGCGGCGACTTCTTCCTCCTTGCCGGTCTTGGCTTTCAGTTCGACATAGAGCGCGACCTTGGTCATGGCATGTCTCCTCTTTGGATAGATCAGTCTCGGATCGTACGGTGCGAAAGGCGGCACCTCTCTCATCCCTAAACTCTGGTGTCGTCTTCGTCTTGGGTTTTAGAACGCTCGTTTTAAATTACAGCACGAATATTGTCCGCGCCATTCAGGCGGGGATCAACTTGTTGGGAGACTCGGGCCATGGCCCGGCCAAGGGAATTCGATGAGGAGGCCGTGCTGCTGCTGGCGGTCGAGCATTTTTGGGAGCACGGTTACGAGGCAACCTCGATCCGCGACCTCGCCGAGGTCATGGGCCTGACCAGCGCCAGCATCTACAATACCTTCGGCGACAAACGCTCTCTCTACCGACGCGCGCTCGATTTTTATGTCGACCATAGTTTCGGCGATCGAGTCGGCCGCTTCGAAGGCAATCTGCCGCCGCGCCAGGCGGTCGAGGCTTTTTTCAACGAGATTGTTGCCCGCTCGCTGGAAGATACCAAGCGCGGGGGCTGCATGCTCGTCAATTCGGCGCTGGAAGTCGCGCCGCACGATCCGGAATTTCAGCGGGTAGTTGCCAATGTCCTTGTTCATGTCGAGGACTTCTTCCGGCGTTGTGTTGAAGCGGGCCAGCGGGACGGCACCATCAGCAACAGGCAGTCGGCGGACGACATGGCGCGGATGTTGCTCGGCATGGTGCTCGGTATTCGCGTTCTGGCGCGGACGCGGCCGGAAAGGGCCCTTCTGGAGGGACTCGTTCGTCCGGCTTTTGTCCTGCTTGATCCCGGGAGTGTCGCGCCTTGAGGGCCGATGCTCCGGCTTATCCGTTCACCACGATAGCGGGGGGACGTTCTCAAGTGGGCGCCGGACCTTGTGTCAGGGTACCATGGCCGTTCGGCGTTCTGATCGTTTCGCATGTTCCGGAGGGAACCAGCTGCCAGGAATTGCGCTGGTAATCGACCGTCGAGGTACCGGCACAGGGGGTGCCTGCACCGGCGGCGCAATCGTTCTGGCCCTTGAGTGCAACGCCGTAGCACTTTTCCTTGGCCTTGCCGTCGGCCGCTGCAGAGGGAGCGGCGACAAGGGATGCTACCGCAGAAGCCAGCGCACTTGCGATGGCCAGAGTGACGAAGCTGTCCTTCATAAGTCCGTTCCCATAAAGACTATGAACCTTCAAAGGCCTGTACTGACGTCTACGGAGCCGCTCGGCGAATGTTACAGACACAACGACAATTTTATGAATGCCGTCCAAGCTTCTGCAGGGCAGTCTATGATTCAATTCTCTGCATGTATACCGAGGGCAATAAATGAGGTTTGATTCTGCAGGGATGACGCGGCAGCATGGGAGGCGGCGGCAACGATGCCTGTGCTTGGGGGAGGTAATGCTTGGCTGATTGTGGCACCGTGGCCGTTCTATGCCGCATTCTTTCTTGCTGTTCTCTGGCAAAGTTACCGGATGATGCCCAATCTTCAGCGCATCTGCTTTCGGCCGAAAGCCGATTCGGACAGGGTTTTGAAAAAAGAAGGACGATTGCCGGTAACGAAATCATGCGGCCGCGCGTAGAAGGAGGTGTCGAGTGAATTATTCGGCGCGCGAAAAGGAATGGGCAGTCTTGATGCGAGCCGCCGTCGACGGCGACGCGCAGGCCTATCATCGCTTCCTGTCCACCGTCACTCCGCATTTGCGCGCCATGGCGCGCAGTCGTTGCGATCAGTTCGGCGCGCCGGCAAGCGAGGCCGAGGACGTGGTCCAGGAAGTACTGCTGACGATGCATCTCAAACGCGGAACCTGGGACACATCTCGTCCCATCGGTCCGTGGATATCGACCATCGTGCGCAACAAATTGATCGACAGCCTGAGACGGCGCGGGCGGCACATAAGCGTGCCGATCGACGATGTCATTGATATTTTGGAGGCGGACGCGCAAACGGATGCCTTGGATCGGCTTGATGTCGATCATATGTTGCAGCAATTGAAAGATCCTCAGCGGACCATCGTGCGCTCCATTTCCGTCGAAGGAACCAGCGTGCGCGAGACGGCCGATCGGCTGAAGATGACGGAGGGCGCGGTGCGCGTCGCCCTGCATCGCGCATTGAAGGCGCTCGCCGCCTTATATCGGAGTGAGACAAGTGAAAACCGATGACCTCATCAACCTTCTGGCGCAGGATGCGCCGGTCCGCGCGCGGATCGGACAGGCGCTGACGTTAGCGGTCGTCGTCGGCATCCTCATCAGCGGGGCGATCTTTTTCGCGGCGATCGGTTTTCGCGCCGATATCGATACCGCCATGGAAACGGTCCGCTTCCTGTTCAAGTTCGTCGTCACCATTGCGCTCGCCGTCACAGCCGGAGCCGTCGTCTTCCGCATCGGCCGCCCCGGCGTATCGCTGCGCCCATGGGGCTGGATGCTGCTTGCCGCGCCGCTGTTGTTGGCCGCCGCTGCACTTGCCGAGGTGATGGTCATGCCGGCCGATAGCTGGGGCGCACGCATGATCGGCCATAATGGCCGCTTCTGCCTGACATTCATTCCACTGCTGTCGATCGGGCCGCTTGCCTGCTTTCTGTTCGCGCTGCGCCAGGGCGCTCCGGAAAAGCCGGGTGTCGCCGGCGCGGTCGCGGGGCTTGCGGCGAGCGGCATAGCCGCCACCTTTTATGCTTCCAACTGCACGGACGACAGCCCGCTCTTCGTCCTGCTCTGGTATCCGATCGCCATCGCCGTGGTGACGGCGGTCGGATATGTCATCGGCAAGCGCATGCTGCGCTGGTGATGGATTAGAACTGCGCGACGCCGCCGTCGACGAAGAGTTCGATGCCCGTAATGTAGCCGCTGTCGTCGGACGCCAGGAAAACGGCGGCCTTGGCGAGATCGTCCGGCGTGCCCATGCGGCCGAGCGGCACGTTTACCATCATCGCGTTGCGCACATTCTCGTCGGCCAATGCGGCCAGGCCGGGCGTTTCGGTATGGCCGGGGCTCAGCACGTTGATGCGGATGTCGCGGCCCTTGAGATCGACAATCCAGCCTCGAGCGAAGGAGCGCACGGCCGCCTTGGTGGCGTCATAGACCGAAAAGGACGGGTAGCCCTTCATCGAGGCGATCGAACCGTTGAGAATGACCGACGAACCTTTGGCGAGCAGCGGCAGCGCCTTCTGCACGGCAAACAAAAGACCACGAACATTGGTGTTGAACGTCTTGTCGAAATGCTCCTCGGTGATCTCGCCGAAGGTGCCGAGTTCATAGAATCCGGCATTGACGAAGAGGACGTCGATGCGGCCGGCGCGCTCTTTGACGATGGAGTAAATGCGGTCGATGTCGGCGAGATTGGAGGCGTCGGCCTGAATGGCGGTGACGTTGCGGCCGATTTCAGCGACTGCCTTGTCCAGTTCAGCCTGCCGGCGGCCGGTGATGAACACGTACGCGCCTTCTTGGACGAAACGTTTTGCGGTGCCGAAGCCGATGCCGGCGCTGCCGCCGGTGACGATGGCGATCTTGCCTTCGAGTTTCCTGCTCACGATAAATCCCTTCATTGCTGGCCCCTCGCATTGTCATGGGCGACGGGGTGTTGCTGTTGATGACGGGATTGAAGATACGGCTTCGGCACTGGCGCAGTAGCCGACGGCTGCGACTAGGGCCTATTCCTGTCTGGAATGAAAAAGGGCGAAAACCGGCCTGACGTCAGTCGGGATCAATCACTTCAAACGGCGGGTTTCGGAGCGAGTGCCAATTGTTCCTCGACGAAAGCCACGAAGGCACGGGCCTTGGCGGTGGCGACGCGACCGGTGGGGAAGACCGCCCAGAGATCGATCGGCGCGATGGTCCAGTCCGTCAGTACGGCTCGGATGTCACCGTTGACGAGCTCGCGGGCAAACATCCATTCCGAGGCGACGGTAACGCCCATGCCCGCCAGGACAGCGGCGCGCACGCCTTCGCCGGCAGAGACGCGCACGCGGCCATTCAGCGTCACGGTCGTTTCTGCGTCCCCCTTGCGAAAGGTCCAGACATCGCGGCCGGCACCCCTGGCGTAGACGACGGTTTCATGGGCAGCAAGCGCATCCGGCGATGCCGGCACGCCTGCATGCTTGAAATAGACCGGGGCGCCGACCACCAAGCGGCGGGCTCGGCTGATCCTGCGTGCCATCAGGCTGGAATCGGCAAGATCGCCCATGCGCAGGGAGACATCGATCCCCTCTTCGATCAGGTCGATCTTCTCGTCGTCGAGGATCACCTCGATCTGCAGATCGGGATGGGCGGCAAGAAATTTCGGCAGGTGCGGAACGACATGCAGACTGGCAAAGGTGGTGGCGGCGCTCACTCTCAGCCGGCCGGAGAGGCTGGCACCCGCCCCGCGCGCGGCAAGATCGGCCTCGTCTGCCTCATCGATCGCCCGTTTGGCGCGTTCGTAGAAACTTTGCCCGGATTCGGTCGGTGTCAGCCCGCGCGTCGAGCGCAGCAGCAGTTTGACTCCGAGCCGCTCCTCGAGTTGCGCAACCGTCTTCGATACCGCCGGCTGACCGACGCGCATGTGCCGGGCGGCCTCGGAGAAGGAGCCCGTCTCCACCACCCGTACGAAGGTTTCCATCGCCGCCAGCCTGTCCATGCGCCGCCACTCCTAACTCATGCTTTTTGGGAATGAGACATATCACCTCGGTCCGCCTTCCGACAACGCGGCAATACGTGCGACCACAGCGTTCCGTCCAACTCAGGAAAGGCCATTTGGATGTTGGAACTCTATGCCTTCGCCACGCCGAACAGCGTGAAAATCCCGATCGCCCTGGAAGAACTTGGGCTGGCCTACGAACTCAAGCCCATCAACGTGCGCCGGGGCGAACAAAGGGATATGTCGTTCCTTACGCTCAATCCAAACGGCAAGGTACCGGTGCTCGTCGATCCGAATGGCCCGGACGGCAAGCCGCTGACGCTCTCCGAATCCGCCGCCATTCTCATCTATCTCGCCGAAAAGACCGGCCGGCTGCTGCCCGTCGCCGGTGCCGCGCGGGCGCGGGTCTTCGAGCAGCTTTTCTTCGACGCTTCGGCCTTGGGGCCGGCTTTCGGGCAGGCCGGTTTTTTCAAACGAAGTGATGAAAAACTTCCCTTGGCGATCAAGCGCTTCGATACGGAAGCGCGGCGTGTGTTGTCGGTACTCGACGGCGTGCTTGCCCGCTCGTTCTATGTCGCCGGCGATGGACTGACCATCGCCGACATTGCCCATTTCGGTTGGCTCTGGCGCCGCGAATTCTCTGGCATCGATCTTGCCGAAGCGCCCGATGTTGCCCGCTGGTATGAAACCATGAAAGGACGACCGTCCGTGGTGAGGGCAATCGCTCGATTGAACGGAGCTTCCGGATAAGCCCTCAGGTTGGTTTTTTGTTAGTGACTGGAAACGCCGCTATTCAGGGACTATCTTGCCTCTTGCCCAAAAAATCGCATTCGCCGGCTTTAAAGTGTTTGCATCCTCGGTGAATTCCATTATAGAGGCGCTGCTTTCCCCGCGGGGCGTCTATCGTCCGGCGGCTGTTGGGAAATAGTTCAATGGTAGAACAGCGGACTCTGACTCCGTTAATCTTGGTTCGAATCCAGGTTTCCCAGCCAATCTAAATTTCCAGAGACAAGCTATCTGCGCTCGATGTTCAGACGATCGTCGTGGCTACGCTTGGCTCGACACCGTCACACATGAGCCTCTACATCGCCACCCTCGAAGGCCGGGGCGGGCCTGAAGGTCGCCCCGGCCCGAGGAAATCGCTTACCGGAGCCACTGGATCGACGCTTCCCAGGTGGAGACCCTGGCCGATCCGTTGAAGAAAAATGCCTAGGCGGTCTTCTCCGACATTTGGCCAGTGGGTTGGCCTCCTACTGTCGGAGGAGAACAAGTGTCAGCTTTGGATCTCGGAAGGGTTTGCAGACGGATTCCTGACATTGAGCGACCGTGTCGAATTCCTTTACAAGACCACCAATTATTATGCTCCGGAAAGCGACCTTGGGATTCGTTTCAGCGAGCCGACCGTTTTCCAGTCGATTGCGAGCCTCGGATCGTCCCCTCGGATCGTCCCAACGCTGTCTGCCAAGGATCAGCAGCAACCGCTTCTGACGGATGCCGAGATATTCGACTGATCCCCGATTTGCCCTCGGGGTCGCCCGCCTGGCCGAAGAAGGCTGAAATGTCTGCGGCATGAAGGATTGATCTGACATCCAGATCATTGAACGACACTGGTTATGGACCTGTGCAACTTCTGTCGCTACAGGAATGACATGCGCGTTCTACATTTCTTCAAAACATATTGGCCGGACACGTTCGGCGGGGTCGAGCGGACAATCCACGCGATCGTCAATGGCGTCGCAAGACACGATATTCAATCCGATGTCCTCTCGCTCAGCAAGATGCCCGAGAAAAACACTGTCGATTTCCATGGCCATATGGCTCACAAGGCGAAGCTCGACTTTGAATTTGCGTCCACCGGCTTTTCGCGCGAGGCATTTGGACGTTTTCAGGAACTGAGCCGGAAGGTCGATATCGTTCATTACCATTTCCCGTGGCCGATGATGGACATTGTCCATCTCGCCACCCCGCCCGGCAAGCCGACCGTCGTGACCTATCATTCTGACATTGTGAAGCAGAAGTTCCTGCTGAAACTCTACGGACCCGTCATGCACCGCTTTCTTGGGAGTGTTGACGCGATCGTTGCTACGTCGCCAAATTATCTGGCAACGAGCGAGGTCTTGCAGCGATACAAAGATAAGATTGCCGTCATTCCGCTCGGTCTGGATGCGGCAGATTATCGAAGGGCAAGCGAACAGGACAAAACGCACTGGCGCGCGCGGTTTGCCAAACCGTTTTTCCTGTTTGTCGGCGTACTGCGCTATTACAAGGGCGTTCACATTCTGCTTGAGGCCGCGCGGCAGACGGCCAGCGATATTGTTATTGTAGGCGAAGGTCCGATGGAGGCATCGCTGAAGAAATACGCGCAGGAGCACAGTCTCAGAAACGTATTTTTTCTGGGTGCCTTGCCGGATACGGATAAGGCTGCGCTCCTCGAATTATGCGCCGGGGTGGTATTCCCCTCCAATCTCCGTTCGGAGGCATTCGGCCTTTCGCTCGTCGAAGCCGCGATGTTCGGTAAGCCGATGGTTTCCTGCGAAATCGGGACTGGCACCAGCTTCGTCAATCAACACGGCAAAACGGGCTATGTTGTGCCGCCAAATGATCCCTCGGCGCTTGCCAAAGCAATGGAGCGGTTTGTGACTGATGGTGAAGCAGCGGCGTCTTTAGGCACGGCGGCGCGCCTACGATACGAGGAATGCTTCACCGCAGAGCATATGGGTGATGCGTATGCGGCGCTTTATAAAAGACTGCGCGATTAAGAGCTTTCCGCTTCAATGAAAGAAAGCGCCAGAGGAGGCAGCGCTCGCTATATTGTCGCGTTACCCGCCGCCCGTGATCACGCACTGACAGCCTTTGCCTGCTGTTTTTTCGCCGCTATCAGCAGCTGTCCCCCGCTCAAGCGCATGCTGCACCAGCAGGCGAAAGCGGAGCTTGTTAGCGCAAGGCTTTCGCCGATTGCGAGGCGATTGTTGGAGTTGCTGAGCAAGGTCAATGCAAAGAAGAACAGGCATACGGCGTAGGCGTGCCAAGCGGTGCGCGGTATGAGGCCAGCCTTGCGGGCACGCCAGACATTGGCGATGAGGCCAACGAGAATGACCGTCATGACAAGGCCGCCGAACAAGCCGTGGCGCACCAGCATCTCGAGATATCCGTTGTGCAGCAGCGTATATTGGACGTCTGCATAGCGCGTGTGTTTCCAGCGCTCCACCCATTCGCCGCCCCAACCGAAGATCGGCGCTGAGGAGAACAGCTCCCAACCATTCGACCAGAGCTGTAGCCGTGCGTCCATGGCAAAGGGCGTGGTATTGGAGGTGATCGTGCTTGTCACGGCGTCATTCAGGTCGTGGCTCGCGGTGATGTTGTCGAACATTTCGATGGTGGAAGACACCGTTGGGCCAGCGGTCTTTTCGATATTGTGCCGCACCGCATAGGCGCCGGCCATGAGAAGCATTGCGGCGCAGGCGACGACAATAAGACCGGTTCGCAAACGCAGGTAAGTCAAGGTGACCAGCCCTAGCACCGGCAGTGTGGCGCCGAGCGCCAGCCAGACGCCTTTCGACTTGGCGCCGTAGATTGCGATCAGACAGAGAACGGCGATCAATGGCGAGACGATGTAGGCGAAGCGGGGGATCAATCGATTGCTGGATTCCTCAGTCAGATAGTGCAGCAGCCAGAAGGCGGTGAAGATGAGGATCAGCCCGCAGGCGACCGCACCGTGAATCTGATTGTTCATGATCAGCGGGCGCACCGTTTCGCCAGCAAAGACGTCGCGGAAATGCTGCGTGGCGATCAACATGATGAGCGCGACGGCAAAAACTGCGGCGATGATTTTCTCCAGCACCGGTTCATGGAGCAAAAAGGCAACCCCAAGGATCGGGAAGAAGAAGGGATAGGCATAAAGCCAGTCGGATGCGCCGATCGTATGCTCCGGCGACGTCACAAAGATGAAGACAAAGCGGATCAGCACATAGGCGCCCCATCCCATGCACAGCCAGCCGAGCCAGTTGGTGCGTGGACGCACCGATGCCGTCCTGTAGTAGTGAAGGGCGATGAGGGCGAGGAACGGGGCGACATACCGATAGGCGGCGCTTTCGACGAATAGCGGCGATACGACCACCAGCCACATGAGGCTACCCAGGATGATCACGCGTTGTGGCAGGACGACGGGCACGAGTTCGCCTGCATCGTTTCCAGACACGAGATCGACCGGTGGTTTATTTCTCTGCAGCTGAGCCAATATCGTCGTCCGTCTTCGTTCACATTCGGCCTTTCCAGAAAGCCTGAGCCCTCGCCTGCCGGCCAGTAAGGTCGCAAGGAGGCATCAATACGGCAATTTAGTGACCGGCGTTTTGCTTCGTCCGTTTATGATATCAAAACTTTATAATATTGCCGTCGCGCTAATGAGTGACACCGTCACTGCGCACAACTTTCAGCGCCGTCAGGACGATGATCTTCAGATCGAAAAGGAAGGAGCGGCGGCGCAGATATTCCTCGTCCAGCGCAACTTTTTCCGGGATCGGCAGTTCGTCGCGACCGTTGACCTGCGCCCAGCCGGTCAGGCCCGGCAGCAGGGCCTCGACGCCGAGCTTGGTGCGCAGGGAAATCAGGTCATGCTGGTTGAAGAGCGCCGGGCGAGGGCCGACGATGCTCATTTCGCCCTTCAAGATGCACCAAAGCTGTGGCAGCTCATCCAGGCTGGTTTTGCGCAGGAAGGATCCTATCGGCGTCAGATAGGCGCCGGGGTCTTTCAGAAGATGCGTCGCGACCGCCGGAGTATCGGTCCGCATGCTGCGGAATTTCGGCATGCGGAAGATCCTGTTTCCGCGGCCGACGCGGTTGGACCAATAGAGAACGGGGCCTGGCGAGGTCGATCGGACGGCGGCAGCGACGATCAGGATCGGAATGGAAAAGATGACGGCGGCCGCGAGGGCGGCAACGAAATCAAAAAGGCGCTTGGCGATCGTATAGGGCATCGTCTCTGATGGTTCTGCCGGGCTCGTGTCTTGTTGCGCCAGTGACGGCTCTGTGGAGAGTGCATCTCATATCATGGACTTGTTCACAATCGCCCTCATCGCGAATTTTGTCGGACTTGTTTCCGGCGGAGGGAATGTGCAAAGCATGACGTGAGTGAAACCTGCGCGGAACAAGAGGTAAAAGACGCATGATCCTGGTGACGGGCGCGACGGGTTTTGTCGGGAAGGCGCTTTGTGCCGAGCTTTCTCAGCGACAAATGGCCTACCGACCAATCAGCCGTACCCCTAGGCCAGGATTTCTGGCGCTGGGGACGATCGATGGCGCGACGGATTGGTCCGGCGCGCTCACTGGCGTCGAAACGGTCGTGCATCTGGCAGCGCGTGTCCATGTCATGCACGATACTGCCGCCGACCCGCTTGCCGCCTTTCGCGCCGCCAATGTCGACGCCACGGTCAATCTGGCGCGGCAAGCCGCTAAAGCCGGCGTAAAGCGCCTCATTTTCCTGAGTTCGATCAAGGTCAATGGAGAGGCGACCGTACCCGGCAAACCGTTTACCGCGTCCGATAGTTCGCATCCGGAAAACCCTTATGGGCAATCGAAGTGGGAGGCGGAAGAGGCGCTTCTGGCCATCGGCAAAGAAGCGGACATGGATATCGTCATCATTCGCCCGCCTCTTGTCTATGGGCCAGGGGTGAAGGCGAATTTCGCGAGTTTGATGAAGTGGGCGAAGAGGCCGTTTCCATTGCCCTTCGGCCTAATTGCCAACCGCAGATCGCTAGTGTTCGTCGGCAACCTTGTCGATTTTATCCTGCTTTGCGCGCGCCATCCCGATGTGGGAAATCGAGTGTTTCTGATCAGCGACGGCAGGGATCTTTCCATCGGCGAATTGATCGGCAAATTGTCCGCGGCAATGAGGCGGAGAGCTCTGCTGCTGCCCGTGCCGCCGCGTCTGCTGGAAGGGCTTGCGGCATTGCTTGGGCGTCGCGCGGCGGCGCAACGTCTTCTGGGTTCGCTGCAGGTCGATATCGACGAGACAGTGGCGATCACCGGCTGGTCGCCACCATTTTCAGTCGAGGACGGCCTGCGGCTGACGGTTGCGCCATCCGAGTGGGATCGCTGACTACCTACAGACTCCAGACTGCGTGCCTCTTGAGCAGCGGATTGCCCTGCTCCAGCGCTGCCTTCACGTCGACCACCACGCCATTCTCGTCAAGCAGCTTGAGTATCTGTGCGGCCCCGTCGGTCACGTAGGATTTGTGCGGCACGGCAAGCACGATAGCGTCTAGCTTGCCGAAATCTTCGAGCGCCGTCAGCCGCACGCCGTATTCCTCATCCGCCTCGGGACGGCTGGCCATGGGATCGTGTACCAACGGCTCAAGGCCGAATTGATGCAGTTCGCGGATGATGTCGGGCACGCGGCTGTTGCGCAGATCGGGTACGTTTTCCTTGAAGGTCAGGCCAAAGATACCGATTCGGGCGCCGTTGATCGGCTTTTGCGCCGCCACCAGCATCTTGACGAGTTTCTGGGCGATGAAGGCGCCCATGCCGTCATTGATGCGGCGGCCGGAGAGGATGACTTCGGGATGATATCCGAGTTCCTCGGCCTTAGCGGTGAGGTAATAGGGGTCGACGCCGATGCAGTGGCCGCCGACCAGACCGGGCGTGAAAGGCAGGAAATTCCATTTCGTCCTGGCCGCCCTCAACACGTCGGCCGTGCGGATGTCCATTTTCTCGAAGATGATCGACAGCTCGTTCATCAAGGCGATGTTCAGGTCGCGCTGGGTGTTTTCGATCACTTTGGCGGCTTCCGCTACCTTGATGCTGGGTGCGCGGTGAATGCCGGCCTCAACCACCGCGCCATAGACGGCGGCGATTCGTTCCAGCGTTTCCTCGTTGTCGCCGGCGACCACCTTCACGATGCGTTCGAACGTATGTTCCTTGTCGCCAGGATTGATTCGCTCCGGCGAATAGCCAATGTGAAAATCCTCGCCCTGGCGCAGCCCCGAGACCTCGGCAAGCACCGGGCCGCAGACCTCTTCTGTAACTCCGGGATAGACCGTCGATTCATAGACGACGATGCCGCCTTTCTTCAAAGCCTGGCCGACGGTGCGCGAGGCGGAAATCATCGGCCTCAGATCCGGTTGCCGGTTCCGGTCGATCGGCGTCGGAACGGCGACGATGAAGAGGTCGCGGTCCTGCAGATCATGAATGTCGCTGCTGATGCGTAGCCCGCTTTCCTTCAAGCGTGCCGGCGAAATCTCGCGGGTATCGTCCTCCCCGGCTTTCAACGCCGCGACACGGGAGATCTTGATATCGAAACCGACCACATCGGAAAATTTCTCAGCCAGGGCGATCGCGACAGGTAGTCCGACGTAACCCAGGCCAATGACGGCAATTCTTTCGCTCAACACTACTTACCTCGAACAGTCGCCCTGAATTAGCCCAAACCTCACCGACGTGTCAGCGCAAATCTTTATTCCGAGACGCCAATTCAGGTGCAAGTCAGATCAATGTGACTATCAGGCCGAGGCTTTGCAATAGGCGCATCGGCGGGGCGCTCTCACGTGCTGCCTATCTTTTGAAGCGATCGAATAAAGAGGAAGCTTCGCGTGTTTGCTGCCTGTCCCTCCCAAGAATATCGTAAATCATGAGTAATTTCAATATGATTGCCGCTGATGTGCGGGCAGCCCCCCATGACCATTTCACGATCACTCTCCACTGGCTGTCCGCGCTTCTGGTCGTGAATTCGCACTGGCCGAGGCCAGAGGCTTCGTTGCCCGTGGAGCGCCGCTGCGCGGATCTGATCTTCGTGCATATCTCGCTCGGCGTTTAGCACTCTCTGGCGCATCGCGACGCACCGGCGCACGGCGCCAGCGGTCTCCGGGCTTCACTATGCGGTGTCGACTTTGTCCATCTTGCTCTCTACGCATTCATGATTTCGCAGGTTTCCTATGGCTTCCTGATGATCTTGGCCTCGGGCAACGGACCGAGCTTCTTCGGCCTGTTCTCGGTGCCTCCCTTGATCGTTGTCGATCAGCCCGCACGGCATCTCATCGGTGAACTGCATGACTATACCGCCTGGGCAATCATCGCCGTGGCTGGAATTCATGGCCTGGCTGATCTTATGCACCACTATGTGCTTCGCGACCGTGTGCTCGTCCGGATGATCCCCGTGCGGAGATAGCGCTAGTAGACTATTTCATTCTCAAATCGCCGCGGCAGGTCAAAAGGTCGCGGCGCTGCCTATCGAAACCCTGCGCTGAGAACCTATTTTAGTAGTCAGAGACATGTTTCTCGGAATGCGTGGTTCGAAATGCGTAATACATATCTCGCCCAATTATATGCCAGGCGCACCGAGCTGGAATCCAAGCTCGAGCTGCATATAGCGCGCTATTGTTTTGGCGAAGGCGAGGTCGACGACGGGACCGAGGCGGATCTGAGGGAAAGGATCCGCGAGGTCTCCGACGAGATCGCCGCTACGGAAAACGAACATAGTCATTAGGGTGCTCTGCAAAGCTCCCGTCTTTTTCTGGTCTTGCAACTGATCTAGAGGTCTCTAACTCTACGCATCGGATCGAGCACGGTCCTTTGTGCTTGAGCAGTCAGTCGTTGAAAAGGGATGGCTATGGCAGGAGAAACGGTTCTGGTGGTCGGCGGAGCGGGCTATATCGGCTCGCATACATGTCTGGATCTGGCGAACAAGGGGTTTCGGCCGGTCGTCTACGACAATTTTTCCAACGGTCATCGCGAATTCGTCAAATGGGGTCCAGCGGAAGAAGGCGATATCCGGGACCGGGCGCGGCTCGACGAAGTTCTGGCGAAATACAAACCAGCCGCCATCCTGCATTTTGCGGCGCTGATCGAGGTCGGCGAATCGGTCAAGGATCCTGTCTCCTTCTATGAAAACAATGTTATCGGCACGCTAACGCTGCTGTCGGCCGCGCAGACGGCCGGTATCGGTGCTTTCGTGTTTTCATCCACCTGCGCGACCTACGGCCTGCCGCAGAGCGTGCCGTTGGATGAGAGCCACCGGCAGGTGCCGATCAATCCCTATGGCCGCACCAAATATATCGTCGAGCAGGCGCTTGCCGACTACGACCAATACAAGGGTCTGCGCTCGGTGGTGCTGCGCTATTTCAATGCGGCCGGCGCTGATTTCGAAGGGCGCATCGGTGAGTGGCATACGCCGGAAACCCATGCCATCCCGCTGGCGATTGATGCGGCGCTCGGCCGTCGCCAGGGCTTCAAGGTTTTCGGCAGCGATTATGATACGCGCGACGGCACCTGCGTGCGCGACTATATCCACGTTCTGGACCTTGCGGATGCACATGTCCGGGCGGTGGAGTATCTGCTGCGGGGCGGCGAATCTGTCGCGCTCAATCTCGGCACCGGCACCGGCACGACGGTCAAGGAATTGTTGTCGACGATCGAGACGGTGTCAAACCGGCCTTTCCCGGTCGAATATGTTGGCCGCCGCGAAGGCGATTCGACCACGCTGGTTGCCAATAACGATAAGGCGCGCGACGTCCTCGGGTGGTCGCCCAAATATGATTTGTCGCGCATCATCGAATCCGCCTGGAATTGGCATGCCAAATCCAACCAGCATTGAGCGGGTGGCTTCGGGCAAGCGTCCGAACGTGTTGCTGATATCGGCCGATCAATGGCGGGGCGATTGTCTCTCCGCCGTCGGTCATCCCAGTGTGAAGACGCCCAATGTCGATGCTCTGGCGCGTGACGGCGTGCTGTTCCGCCGGCATTTCGCCGGCGCGGCACCTTGTTCGCCGGCGCGGGCCACGCTTTACACCGGCCTTTATCAGATGAACCATCGTGTCTGCCGCAACGGGTCTCCGCTGGATGCCCGCTTCGACAATCTGGCGCTGGCCGCCCGCCGATCCGGCTACGATCCGACGCTGTTTGGCTATACCGACACTGCACCGGATCCGCGCGGCATGGACCCGAACGATCCGCATCTGACGACCTATGAGGGGGTGCTTCCCGGCTTCAGCGTGCGTCAGCTTCTGCCGGAGCATGAGAAGCAGTGGCTCTCGTGGTTGCGCTCGCGCGGTCACGACGATGCGACGAGCCGTGATATCCACATTCCCGTCGGCGCGAAGCCCGGCGAGATTTCCAATGCCCCGCCGGCCTATTCCAAAGATGAGACGCAGACTGCTTTTCTGGTCGATGAGTTCATTCGTTGGCTCGGCGAACGGGACGAGCCATGGTTCGCGCATGTCTCGTTTCTCAGGCCGCATCCGCCGTTTTCGGTGCCTGAACCCTATAACCGCATGTTTGCCCCAAGCGAGGGACCGGCTTTTGCGCGCGCCGAAGACTGCTGGATGGAGCAGGCGGCGCATCCCTTTCTTGCCTATGCCATGCCGTTGATCGGCAAGGGCGGTTTCATCCATGGCGGCGAGGGGCCCGCAAGTGACTGGACGTCTCCGGATTTTGCAGCGATCCGCGCCACCTATTACGGCATGATTGCCGAAGTGGATGCGCAGCTCGGGCGGATCTGGGGGGCGCTCAAGGATGCGGGTGCCTGGGGCGATACGCTGATCGTCTTCACGTCGGACCACGCGGAAATGATGGGCGATCATTGGATTCTCGGCAAGGGCGGTTTTTTCGACGGCAGCTATCACATCCCGCTGGTAATCCGAGATCCGGGGCAGGGCGGCGGCACGGGCGGGCAAGTGCAGCGCTTTACCAGCGCCGCCGATATTTTTCCGACCCTCTGCGATCGCCTGGGTCTCGTGCCTAACAATCATCTCGACGGCGAGACGCTCATGCCTTTCCTAAAAGGCGCGGAGCCGGAGGGTTGGCGCGATGCGGTTTTTTGGGAGTTCGATTTCCGCGATATCGCCGAGGGTGGCGCGGAACGACACTTCGGTCTGAGGTCGAATGCCTGCAATCTCGCCGTCATCAGGGGCCAGCGCTTCAAATACGTCCACTTCGCCGGCCTGCCGCCCCTGCTTTTCGACTTGGCGAATGATCCGATGGAGCTCACCAATCTCGCCGACGATCAGGACTACGTGGCAACGCGACTTGCCTATGCCGAAAAGCTGTTGTCGCTCAGAGCACGGCATCTCGATCAGACGCTCGCCTATACCATATTGACGGAAAAGGGGCCGGTATCGGGCCGGCCCTGATCAGGTTTCAATGGCAAGGCTATTAGGCAAACGACCCGAGATAGGTCATCTTGCCGACGGGCAGCCCACGGCTGCGCAGGATGTCGTGCGCGGTGGTGACGTGGAAGAAGAAATTCGGCAGCGCGAAGCTTGCCAGATAGTCCACACCGCTGAACACGGTCTTGTTGCCACCGGACGAAACCGTTACCTCGCGGTTTTCGCTACCTTCCATTGTTTCAGGCCTCACCGTCGAAAGGAAATCCGCCGTCTTCTTCAGGCGTTCGCGCAGCTCGGCAACGGTGGTTTCGTTGTCCTCGAAGCGTGGTGCATCGATGCCCGACAGCCGGGCAATAGCAAGCTTGGCGCTATCTGTGGCGCGCTGGAATTGTCCGGACAGCGGCAGCATGTCGTCAATGAGGCGAGCGCTGACAAGCTCGTTCGGATCGGTGCCTTTTTCTGCGGCATAAGCCTCGATCTTGTCGAGATAGGTCGAAAGATTTGCGAGGCCGCGTTGAAAGACGGGGACTGAGAAGCGGTACATCGAGGGCATGCTGGTTCTCCATTTTAGGCCGGTGGGGGTTAGTTTCGGCCCGATGTCGACGGCATTTTACGCCATTCAAATGTCGATGGAATGTCCGTTCTATCGTATTGGGCGGCTCAGATGTAGGCGCGATCGTCGCCTTTTACAGCCTTTTTCTTTTGAAACTTCTCCTGTCGCCCGCCGATCGCCAGTTCCGCCGGCGCGACTACAAAATAGTGTTGACGTTTCTCGTTAGAAATGGAATAAATATTCCGAACATTGAATTTAATGGTCTGTTTGTTCCGTTTTGGGGTTGCCGTTATCGGAGTGATGGCGGCCCGGATTATTGGCCCTGCGGTGGAGACCCGGGGTTCCGGCGTTGAGGAGGGGTGTGGCCGGACACCGTAGTTGGGAGGAAAAACTATGAAAAAACTCATTCTGGGTTCCGCCATGGCGCTCATGCTGTCGACGGCCGCCCATGCCGAAAGCATCGGCGTGTCGATGGCGCTATTCGACGACAACTTTCTGACCGTTCTGCGCAACGGCATGCAGGACTATGCCAAGTCGATAAAGGGCGTGACGCTGCAGGTCGAGGACGCACAGAATGACGTCGCCAAGCAGCAGAGCCAAATCCAGAACTTCATCGCCAGCCACGTCGATGCCATCATCGTCAATCCGGTCGATACGGATGCCACGGCCGCCATATCGAAGCTGGCCGCGGACGCAAAAATCCCGCTGGTTTACGTCAATCGCGAGCCGGCAAACGTCGACAGCCTACCGGACAAACAGGCTTTCGTCGCATCCAACGAACAGGAATCCGGCACCTTGGAAGCCAAGGAAGTGTGCCGCCTTCTGAAGGGCAAGGGCAAAGCCGTCGTCATGATGGGCGAGCTTTCGAACCAGGCGGCCCGCATGCGCACCAAGGACGTGCATGACGTGCTCGCCACCGACGACTGCAAGGGCATCCAGATCGTCCAGGAGCAGACCGCCAACTGGCAGCGCACTCAGGGCGCCGACCTGATGACCAACTGGCTTTCCAGCGGTTTGGATTTTAATGCGGTCATTTCCAACAATGACGAAATGGCCATCGGCGCGATTCAGGCGTTGAAGGCGGCCGGAAAGTCGATGGATAGCATCGTCATCGGTGGCGTCGACGCGACGCAGGATGCCTTGGCCGCCATGCAGGCAGGCGACCTTGATGTCACCGTTTTCCAGGACGCCGCCGGCCAGGGCAAGGGTGCGGTCGATGCCGCGCTGAAGCTCGCCAAGGGCGATAAGGTGGAGAAGAAGGTCTACATCCCCTTCCAACTCGTGACGCCGGCAAACGTCAAGGACTTCGTCAAGAAGAACTGACGGCTGTTACCGAAGGATGCGGGAGCTAGAGCCCGCATCCTCAAATTCCGTCAGCCCCCCGGGAGAGAAAAGATGGTTGTAAGCCCATCCACCATGGCCGCCGTGCGCGCCAGCGGCGCGGTCCCCAATGCAGCCTATCTGCTCAGTGCCGAGGGCATTCGCAAGGAATTTCCGGGCGTGCTTGCCCTCGATGATGTTTCCTTCCGTCTGAAGCGTGGCACTGTGCATGCGCTCATGGGCGAAAACGGCGCCGGCAAGTCGACGTTGATGAAGATCCTGGCCGGCATTTACACGCCGGATCAAGGCGAGGTGCGTCTGAAGGGCGTCGAGATCCGCCTGAAATCGCCGCTGGATGCGTTGGAAAATGGTATTGCCATGATCCATCAGGAACTCAACCTCATGCCGTTCATGACCGTCGCGGAGAATATCTGGATTCGCCGCGAGCCGAAGAACCGTTTGGGTTTCGTCGATCATGCCGCAATGAACAGGAAGACCGAGGAGCTGTTTCGCCGGCTGAACATCACCATCGATCCTGACATTCAGGTGCGGGAGCTCTCAGTCGCCAACCGGCAGATGGTCGAGATCGCCAAGGCGGTATCCTATGATTCCGATGTGCTGATCATGGACGAGCCGACTTCCGCGCTCACCGAGCGCGAAGTGGCACATCTCTTCGAGATTATCCGCGATCTGCGTTCGCAGGGCATCGGCATCGTCTACATCACCCACAAAATGAATGAGCTGTTCGAGATCGCGGATGAATTCTCGGTATTCCGTGACGGAAAATATATCGGCACGCACACCTCTACCGACGTTACCCGCGACGACATCATCCGCATGATGGTCGGCCGCGAGATCACGCAGATGTTCCCGAAGGAAGAGGTGCCGATCGGCGAGACGGTTCTTGCCGTCAAGGACCTCAGCCTCAACGGCGTCTTCTCCAACGTCTCCTTCGAAGTGAAGGCGGGCGAAATTCTGGGCGTTGCGGGGCTGGTCGGTTCAGGCCGCTCGAATGTCGCCGAAACGCTGTTCGGCGTGACGCCGGCCTCGTCCGGCACGATCGAGCTTTTCGGCAAGAAGGTCGATATCGCCTCGCCGGCGGCGGCGATCCGGCACGGCATGGCGTTCCTGACGGAAGACCGAAAAGATACTGGCTGTCTGCTGATCCTCAGCGTGCTCGAGAACATGCAGGTCGCGGTGCTGCACGACAAGTTCGTTAGGGCCGGTTTCGTGCAGGAGGGCTCGATCGAGGAGACTTGCGACGACATGGCGCGCAAGCTGCGCATCAAGACGCCGAATCTCGATGAGCGTGTCGAAAATCTATCCGGCGGCAACCAGCAGAAAGTGCTGATTGGTCGTTGGCTGCTCACCAATCCGCGTATCCTGATCCTGGACGAGCCGACCCGCGGCATCGACGTCGGCGCCAAGGCGGAAATACACCGTCTGGTCACGGAGATGGCGCGCAACGGCGTCGCCATCATCATGATCTCCTCGGAGATGCCCGAAGTGCTCGGCATGAGCGATCGCATCATGGTGATGCATGAGGGGCGGGTGACCGGTTTTCTCGATCGTGCGGATGCAACACAAGTCAAGGTGATGGAGCTGGCGGCGCAATGATCGCGGCGGCCGTCACAAAGGAGGATTGAATCATGGTTAGCAAAGTTGCAGAGGCGACCGCACCGTCCGTGACGCGTCCCAGGCGGCGGCGCGTGCCACCAGAACTCGGCATCTTCCTCGTGCTGATCGGCATTGCGCTCGTCTGCGAAGTCCTCGGCTGGATTTTCGTCGGCCAGAGCTTCCTGCTCAATGTGCAGCGCCTGAAGATCATGATCCTGCAGGTCTCCGTCATCGGCATCATCTCGGTCGGGGTCACACAGGTCATTATCACAGGCGGCATCGACCTTTCGTCGGGCTCCGTCGTCGGCCTGACTGCCATGGTGGCGGCGAGTTTTGCGCAGTCCTCGACCTGGAGCCGGGCGCTTTATCCGGCGCTGACCGATATGCCGTTTTTCGTTCCGATCGGAATTGGTCTGCTGATTGGCCTCGTCGCCGGTTATGTCAACGGCCAGCTCATTACCAAAACCAAGATTCCGCCGTTCATCGCAACGCTCGGCATGATGGTGTCGGCACGAGGTCTGTCGAAATTGTACACGAAGGGCCAGCCGGTCTCCGGTCTCACGGATCAGTTCAATTTCATCGGTACCGGCATCTGGCCCGTGGTGGTGTTTCTCCTCATTGCGCTGATCTTCCACATCGTGCTGCGCTACACGCGCTACGGCAAATTCACCTATGCGATCGGCGCCAATGTGCAGGCGGCGCGCGTTTCTGGCATCGATGTCGAGGCACATCTGGTCAAGGTCTATGCAATCGCCGGACTTCTGGCCGGTCTTGCCGGCATCATCACCGCGGCCCGCGTCCAGACGGCGCAGGCCGGCATGGGCGTGACGTACGAGTTGGACGCGATCGCCGCAGCTGTCATCGGCGGCACCTCGCTCACCGGCGGTGTTGGCCGAATCACCGGCACGATCATCGGCACTGTCATTCTTGGCGTGATGATCTCGGGCTTCACCTTCCTGAACGTCGACGCCTACTACCAGGAGATCGCCAAGGGCATCATTATCGTCGCCGCTGTCGCGATCGACGTCTACCGCCAGAAGAAGCGGGTCAAACACTGAAACGGCGGAGGTCTTGTCTGATAGCTCAGGGCGGGAGTATTGCTCCCGCCCTTTCCGTTTCCTGGGACATTCTATGCTAATGCAGATTTTTTTCATTTAGGTATGGCGAATCCCGCCATCTTTTCTATTCTGGCCGCTTCCACTCCGCTCGTTCGAGCGCTTTATCCAGGATAGACAATGCAATCCGTATTCGATGGCCATAACGACGTACTGTTGAGACTCTGGAATCATGCACGCGAAGGAACCGATCCGGTCGCTGAATTCAGAGATGGGATATCGACCGGCCATATCGATGCGCCGCGCGCCAAGGCCGGCGGGCTGGCCGGAGGTCTCTGCGCCATCTATATCCCCTCGGGCAATCTCGTCTTCGCTGATCCCGATCGCAACGGCCACTATGCGACGCCGCTCTCGCCGCCGCTGGAGCGGGCGCCCTCACTCGATACCGCTCTCGAAATGGCAGCGATCGCTCTCCAGCTCGATCGCGCCGGTGTCTGGAAGCTTTGCCGCTCGACCGCCGAAATCCGCGATTGCATGGAAAAGGGCATTTTCGCTGCGGTCATGCATATGGAAGGTTGCGAGGCCATCGGCGCCGACCTTGTCGCGCTCGAAACCTTCTATGCGGCAGGCCTGCGCTCGCTCGGGCCTGTCTGGAGCCGCAACAATGTCTTTGCCCACGGCGTACCCTTCGCCTATCCGAGTTCGCCCGATACCGGGCCGGGTCTGACGGATGCTGGTTTTGGGCTGGTGCGCGAATGCAACCGCCTCGGCATCCTCATCGATCTCGCCCATATCACCGAAAAGGGCTTCTGGGATGTGGCGAAAACATCGGACCAGCCGCTGGTCGCCAGCCATTCCAATGCGCATGCGCTGACCCCTGTCGCTCGCAATCTGACCGACAAGCAGCTCGACGCGATCAAGGAGAGCCGTGGCATCGTCGGCCTGAATTATGCGACCGCCATGCTACGCGAGGACGGTCGTTCGGATGCAAACACCCCGATTGACGTTATGGTTCGCCATGTCGACCATCTCGTCAATCGTGTCGGCATCGATTGCGTTGGCCTCGGATCGGACTTCGACGGGGCGACGATTCCGGAGGAAATCGGCGATGCCGGAGGCAATCAAAAGCTGATTGCTGCGCTCAGGAACGTTGGCTATGGTGAACCGGATCTGGTGAAGCTATGCCGGGAGAACTGGCTTCGGATTCTGGCGTCTGCTTGGGGAGAAAGCAGTGAGTCGCGTGCGTGACATATAGTAACAAAAGCTAAAATAAGGGAACAAAAACATGATGATGACCAAGATGAACCGCAACTTCCGTGCTCTTTCGGCCGGTGCGGCTCTGACACTTCTAACGATGGCGGCGCCGAACGCATACGCTGCGACGCCCAAGGATACGCTGGTTGAAGGTTTCGCCTTCGACGACATCCTGAGCATGGATCCGGCCGAAGCCTATGAACTATCCGCTGCCGAAATCACCGGCAACACCTACAGCCTGCTCGTCCGCCTCGACATCAACGACACCTCGAAGATCAAGGCCGATATCGCCGATAGCTGGTCGGTTTCCGACGATCACCTGACCTACACGTTCAAGCTGAAGCCCGGCCTGAAGTTCGCATCTGGCAATCCGATCACTGCCGAGGACGTTGCATGGTCCTTCGAGCGTGTCGTCAAGCTCGACAAGAGCCCGGCCTTTATTCTCACCCAGTTCGGTCTCAACGGCAGCAACGTGACGGAAAAGGCTAAGGCAACCGATCCGAACACCTTCGTCTTCACCGTCGATAAGCCCTACGCGCCGAGCTTCGTACTCAACTGCCTGACGGCAACCGTCGGCGAAGTGGTCGACAAGAAGCTGGTCATGCAGCATGTGAAGCCGGTAACGCCGTCTGCCGACTACAAGTATGACAACGACTTCGGCAATGGCTGGCTGAAGACCGGCTTTGCCGGTTCTGGCCCGTTCAAGCTGCGCGAATGGCGCGCAAACGAAGCCGTCGTACTGGAGCGCAACGACAATTACTACGGCGACAAGGCGAAGCTGAACCGCGTCATCTATCGCTTCATGAAGGAAAGCTCGGCACAGCGCCTGGCGCTTGAGAACGGCGATATCGATATTGCCCGCAATCTCTCGCCGACTGATCTGACGGCCATCGAGAAGAACCCGAAGCTCGCTTCGACCAGCGCGCCCAAGGGCACGATCTACTACATGAGTCTCAACCAGAAGAATCCAAATCTTGCCAAGCCGGAAGTGCAGCAAGCGTTCAAGTCCCTGGTTGACTACGATGCCATCGGCACGACGCTGATCAAGGGCATCGGCGAGATCCACCAAACCTTCGAGCCGAAGGGCATGCTCGGCTCGCTGGATGAGAACCCGTTCAAGCTCGACGTCGCCAAGGCAAAGGACTTGCTGGCCAAGGCAGGTCTGCCGAACGGCTTCTCGGTGACGATGGACGTGCGCAGCATCGAGCCGGACACGAGCGTCGCCACGGCGATCCAGCAGACGCTCGGCCAGGCTGGCATCAAGGTCGAGATCATCCCCGGCGACGGCAAGCAGAAGCTGACCAAGTATCGGGCCCGCAATCACGACATCTATTTCGGCAACTGGGGCCCGGACTATTGGGATCCCCATTCCAACGCCGATACCTTCACGACCAACGACGACAACTCCGATACCAGCACGAACAAGACGCTCGTCTGGCGTAACACCTGGACCACGCCCGAGCTGGAGAAGCTGGCCAAGGCTGCTCTCTTTGAGGGCGATGCGGCCAAGCGCGGCGCCATGTATCAGGACATCGAGAAGAAGTTCCTGGATGCGAGCCCCTTCGTCATCCTGTATCAGCAGACGGAAGTCGCCGGCTATCGTAAGGACGTGAAGGATTTCAAGCTCGGCCCGAGCTTCGACAACAACTTCGTCTGGCCGATCTCGAAGTGATGATCCGGCAGGATTAGTCTTTTGAGCACTATCGAGCGTAAAATGCAGGTGCGGCCCAAGAAGGGCCGTGCCACTCCATTTTTGATGGGGCTGCTGCGATTCCTTGTCGTGGCAGCCACCACTTATCTCGGCCTTCTCGCCGTTACCTTCTTCATAGGGCGCGTCATTCCCATCGATCCGGCGCTCGCGATCGCAGGTGACCACGCGCCGCAGCAAGTGCTGGAGCGTTTGCGACGCGAAATGCATCTCGATCAGCCGCTCTATCTGCAGTTCTATTTTTATCTGCTGAGCGCCATGAGCGGTGATTTCGGCACCTCGGTGCTGACCACCAACCCGGTGATGGACGATATCCGGCGCGTCTTTCCGGCGACGATGGAGCTTGCGACCGTCGGCACGATCATCGGCGCGGTATTCGGCGTCCCCTTTGGCGTGCTTGCCGCCGTGCGCCGCAACAGTTTCATCGACCAGGTCGTTCGCGTCATCGGCCTCGTCGGCTATTCAGTGCCGGTTTTCTGGCTAGCTATGGTGTCGCTCCTCATCTTCTATGCCAAGCTGGGCTGGGTGGCCTATCCCGGCCGCATTGATATCGCCTACGAATACACATTCACGCCGATCACCGGCTTCTATCTGCTCGACAGCGCCATGCAGGGGCAATGGGATGTGTTCTGGGATGCATTCCGCCACATCATTCTGCCCGCCTCGCTGCTCGGCTATTTCTCGCTTGCCTATATCAGCCGCATGACACGCAGTTTCATGCTGAATGAGCTGGGGCAGGAATATATCGTCGCTGCCCGCGCCAAGGGCCTTTCGGAGACGCGGGTGATCTGGGGCCATGCGCTGCGCAGCGCCATCGTGCCGCTGATCACGGTGATCGCGCTCTCCTACGCCGGGCTACTGGAAGGCTCGGTGCTGACGGAGATCGTGTTTTCCTGGCCGGGTATCGGCTTCTATATCACCAGCTCGCTGCAGAATGCCGATATGAACGCTGTGCTCGGCGGCACTGTCGTCGTCGGTACGGTCTTCGTCGGGATCAATCTGCTGTCCGACCTGCTCTACCGCACTCTCGATCCAAGGACGCGACGTAAATGACGGCTAGGACCACCACGCAAATTTCCTGGCGTGACTGGCTGCTGTCAGATCGGCCGCAATCGCGCCGGCAAGCAAGCCTCGGGCGCACCTATGTCACGTGGCGGCAATTTTCCGCCAATCGGCTGGCCGTTCTCGGATTGCTGATCATCATTGCGCTCGTAGTCGTGGCGGCGCTCGCCGATGTTATCGCCCCCTATCCGCCAAGCATCGGGGATCTTACCAATGCCTATTTGAAACCGCCCGGTACCGGCGGTTATCTCCTCGGCACCGACAATCTGGGGCGCGATATACTGTCCCGCCTGATCTACGGGTCGCGATGGACCCTCTATATTGTCGTGCTCGTGGCGATCATCTCCGCGCCACTCGGGCTGTTTATCGGTATGACAGCTGGCTATGCAGGTGGCTGGACCGATACCGTGCTGATGCGCATCACCGATATCTTCCTCGCCTTTCCGAAGTTGGTACTCGCTCTCGCTTTTGCGGGCGCGCTCGGCCCGGGCATCGAGAACGCCATCATCGCCATCGCCATCACCTCCTGGCCACCCTATGCGCGCCTGGCGCGGGCCGAGACGATGACGGTGCGGCGCTCGGATTACATCGCCGCAGTACAGCTGATGGGGGCATCGCCGATCCGTATTGTCTTCCGCCATATCATGCCGCTTTGCATCTCGTCGGTGATCGTGCGTGTCACGCTCGATATGGCCGGTGTCATATTGACGGCGGCAGGCCTCGGCTTCCTGGGTCTTGGCGCACAACCGCCGCTGCCGGAATGGGGCGCAATGATCGCGACTGGCTTCAAATACTATCTTGACCAATGGTGGGTCGCGGCCATGCCTGGCATCGCGATCTTGATCGTCAGCCTTGGCTTCAACCTGCTCGGCGACGGTTTGCGCGATGCGCTCGATCCGAAGGAGAGCGGCCAATGACGACGCTATTGACGGTCGAGAACCTGAGGGTTCGCTATTCCACACGCACCGGCGTCATAGAAGCGGTACGCGGCGTGTCCTTCACGCTCGGGCGCGAACGGCTCGGCATCGTCGGCGAGAGCGGTTCCGGCAAGTCGCAGACTGGCCGTGCCATCATGGGCCTCACTTCGTCTCATGGCATTGTCACCGCCGACCGGCTGAATTTTAGCGGCATCGATCTGCTGTCGATTTCAGCCAAGGAGCGCCGGTCGCTGCGCGGCAAACGCATCGCCATGGTGCTGCAGGATCCGAAATATTCGCTCGACCCGGTAATGACCATCGGCCGGCAGATCACCGAGACGCTGCGCACGCATGAGAAGGTTAGCAAGGCGGAAGCGCGCGACCGCGCGCTCGCCATGCTGGAAGCCGTGCAGATCCGCGATCCCAAACGTGTCTATGACTTGCATCCGCACGAGGTGTCCGGCGGCATGGGGCAGCGCGCGATGATCGCGATGATGCTGATCGCCGGGCCGGAACTGCTGATTGCCGACGAGCCGACCTCGGCGCTCGACGTCACCGTGCAGCTCGATGTGCTCAGGATCATGGATAAGCTGGTGTCGAAACGCGGCATGGGGCTGATTTTCGTGTCGCACGATCTGAGGCTGGTGTCTTCGTTCTGCGACCGGGTCATCGTCATGTATGCTGGCAAGATCGTTGAGGAACTGAAGGCTTCCGACCTCAACAATGCGCAGCATCCCTATACGCGCGGCCTGTTGAACTGCATGCCTGTGATCGGCGAGGATCGTCATCCGCTACCGGTTCTCGATCGCAAACCGGAGTGGACGGCATGACGGCGGCGCTTGCAGTCGACGGCCTCAGCGTCGTCTATAATGGTTACTATGCCCTCGATGCCGTCAGCATAAGTGTGGACAAGGGCGAATCCTTTGGTCTTGTCGGCGAGTCCGGTTCGGGCAAATCGACCCTGCTGCGCGCCGTCGCCGGTCTTGCGCCGGTCAGTGACGGCATGATCCGCATCGACGGTGAGGCGCTGGCGGGCTCGAAACGCAGCAAAACTTTCTATCGCCAGGTGCAGATGGTGTTCCAGGACCCCTACGGCTCCCTGCATCCGCGTCAAACCATCGATCGGCTGCTTTTGGAGCCCCTGGCGATCCACGGCATCGGTGATAGCGAGACGCGCATCACACGGGCGCTTGACGAAGTCGGCCTCGGCACCGGCTTTCGTTTCCGCTATCCGCATCAATTGTCCGGTGGCCAGCGTCAGCGCGTTGCCATCGCCCGCGCGTTGATCGTAGAGCCGTCTATCTTGTTGCTCGACGAGCCGACCTCGGCGCTCGATGCCTCCGTGCAGGCCGAAGTGCTTAATCTGCTGGAGCAGGTACGCAGGGATCGCCATCTGACATTCGTTATGGTCAGCCACGATCTGGGCGTCGTCACCCATATGTGCGAGCGCCTCGTGGTGATGCAGAACGGAGCCATTGTCGAGCGGTTGAGCGCAAAAGAATTAGCGGCTGGCGATGTCAAGCAGGACTACACACGCAATCTGATGATTGCAAGCAAGGGCTTTGTCCGCGCTTAACCAACTGTAATCATTGTGCCTTGGGCGCTCCTTTAGTTAAAGGCAGCTTAAAAGACGACCAATCGTATAGACTATTGACTCGTGCCGCAATTCTGTCATGATCCCGTTAATGGCGGTTAACTTTCGTGATCCCTGTTTCGGGTCATATGCGAGTGGAGGCAGGCATGTTTTTCATGGGTGGCATGACCATGGGTTATCTTCATCCGCCAATGCCGGCAAAAGAGGAAGACGTGCTGACCGTCACTCTGCCGGAAGAAAACAGCCGCCGTCATATCGGTCCGGCCGAAACTCCGGCTCCTCAAGCAAGCGCCGTAGAGCGCACCTTGATCTGGGCTCGCCGCATTCTCTGCTGAGTTCAGCGTTGCTGATCTTGCGAGCCTGACCATAGTCCAGTGGTTTATTTTTTCCGTTGTTGGCCTCTGGACAAAAAATCATGTCTACCTAATTGATAGGGATTATATGAATGTCAGCCACGGGCATGTCCCGTGAGACATCAACAAAAAAACGAACGGAGGCAACACATGGCGAATTTGGGTATGTCGAATACGCATGTAAATCAGTTCGACGGTTCGAAGCGCGTCGCGGCGACGCGGCATAAGATTCAGACCGCGATTCATGTTGCACTGTTTTCCGCCGCGTTCCTTTTCGTTGCTGCCATCGTCATCGGCATCGTGGTCTGATCCCGCTGCAAGGATGGCCTGATCGGCATCGGTCGATTATGGCCGTCGACGGATGGCTGCTGATGTGGCATGCGCCACACGGTTGCGGCTGAAGTCTCATCCCATCTTTTGTTTCTCAATGGCGGCAGCGACTAATCGGGAGGATATCCAGATGAGCCCGATTTGGCGCTGCGTCGCCCTTCCCACTCCAAGTTGAAACCTTCCCTTACGGCAACTCTTCTTTTCCAGGCGCTGTCAAAACTTCGCCGGGCAAAGAAAATTTCTTGTGCCCGATAGAATGCGCTTCGTGAAAACAGTAAGCTTCGCCAAAATACTAAATAGACGGGGCGGAAGCATGACCAAGGCGGAAGCTGGGCACAGCAGGCGGAACGGTGCTCGCGGAGCGAAGGCGGTTCTGAAACAGGACCCGCATGCCCCACGCGACCTCAAGGAGAACAATCTCGAATTGGCGATCGGCCACGAGGTCCGCGCGTTCCGCAAGAAGCTCGGCATCACCGGCGCCGATCTTGCCTCGGCCACCGGCATATCGCTCGGCATGCTCTCGAAGATCGAAAACGGCAACACGTCTCCCTCTCTCACTACATTGCAAGCCTTGGCGCGGGCGCTCGGCGTGCCCGTCACGTCGTTTTTCCGGCGTTTCGAGGAAAAGCGCAATGCGGTCTTTGTGAAAGCGGGCGAGGGGTTGGAGATGGAGCGGCGTGGTACGCGCGCCGGTCATCAGTATAATCTGCTCGGCCACATCGGCAATGGGTCTAGCGGACTGCAGGTTGAGCCCTATCTTATCACGCTCACAGCCGATTCCGATGTTTTTCCGGCTTTTCAACACGAAGGGTTGGAACTGATCTATATGCTGGAAGGCGAGGTCGAATACCGTCATGCCGACAAGCTCTATGCGATGGGGCCCGGCGATAGCCTGTTCTTCGACGCCGATGCGCCGCACGGCCCGGAAGTACTCGTAAGCCTGCCGATCCGCTTCCTGTCGGTCATTTCCTACCCTGAGAAAAACGGGTCTTGAGAGGAGTTTGCGAATCTTTTGAGGGAGTTCAGTTTAAGTTCATCTTCTGCGGGATATGGAGGGTTCAACCTGCCAAGCCCTGCTGAATTTCCGATCGAAAGAAATCAGCCTAAGGAGAATGCCTCATGATCTTGATCGATTGTCTTTAACACGTGCGGACCGCTGCCGGAACCGTCCGGCCGCGTGTCAAGTTTCACGGAAGCCTGTTTCGAACGGTGGCGCAAAATAGCCATGATCCTGAAGAAGAGGCCGTGAAAATCTTCGCCCGAATACGTTTGTTCTAAGCCGTCACTTCGAATTCATCCCCTTCGCACGCCGGGAAGCGAAGCAAAGGGTCCAAATTCATGAATAGTTGTGTCGGGCAGGGCAAAAAACTCGAAGGCGACAATGCCTGTCACTCTGTTTGGACCCAGAACCCGAATCCATGACATCTCAAAATCTCTCCACTGTTCCGCCGCGCGATTCTGAAGCCAAGCAGATCGATCATAACGATTCGATCCGTGCCGCCTATTTCTCCAACGATCAGATCCGAGAATGCGGTTCGGCTTTCGCTCGCAATGGCGCCGGCACGAAGCTGCCGGGCTTTGCGCCCTTCGACTTCTTCGCTCGGCACAAGGAGAACGAAAAGGAGATCCTGCGCGTCTATCGTTCGGCCAATGCCGACGTCGATGCAGGCGAATCGATCACCCCGGCCGCTGAATGGCTGCTCGACAACCACTACATCATCGAAGAGGCGATCCAGGAAGTTCGCCGCGATTTTCCGAAGAAGTTCTACGATCAGCTGCAGACGATCACCATCGATGGCATGGTAATGCCGCGCACGCTGGCGCTCGCCTGGCTCTACGTCGCCCACACGCATAGTACCGTGTCCAACCAGGGTCTGCTCGCACTCGTCGAAGGCTTCCAGTCGCACGAGATGCTGAAGATCGGCGAACTCTGGGCGGTTCCGTCGCTGGTCCGCTACGTCCTCGTCGATAACCTGCGCCGTATCTCCAGCCGCGTCGAACAGAGCCGACTGACGCGCAAGAAGGCCAATGCCGCCGTCGATGAACTGATCCGCATCAATGACGACGCCAAGGTCACCGAGTTCCTGAAGACGCTCGAACCCTATACATCGGACAATACCTTCGCGACACAGTTCCTCTATCGCTTGCGCGACGGTTCGCATACGTCGGGCCTTGCCGTCACCTGGCTGGAAAGGCGCCTGGCGGACGCCGGCACCGATGCCGAAACCGTCATGATGGCCGAGCACAACCGCCTGTCGTCCGGCAATGTGACGATGGGCAACATCATCAAGAGCCTGCGCCTAATCGACGACACCGACTGGTCGGGCTGGGTCGAGGAGGTCAGCGCGGTCGACAAGCTGCTCTGGGACGAGACCGACTACGCAAAGCTTGATCCCGGCTCGCGCAACAGCTATCGCCGCGCCATCGAAAAGCTTGCACGCCGTTCCGACAAAACGGAGATGGAGATCGCCCAGGTCGCCATGGCTATGACCGAGGCGGCCAAGGTCTCAGGCGAGCCGCAACCGCATGAGCCCAATATCGGCGATTTTATCGTCGGCCAGCAGATCGAGAAGCTGGAAAACGCGATCGGCTTCCGGCCGAAGCTGTCGCAGCGCTTCGTCCGCGAATGGCGCAAGTTCAACTGGCTGGCGATCGCCGCACCGGTTCTCCTGCTCACTGTGATCGCGCTTTGGATCGTCGGCTATTTCATGATCCAGGCCGGCATGGGCTGGGCCGAAACCATCATCCTGCTGTTGATGTTCTCCTTGCCAGCATCGGAAGGTGCGACGGGCCTGTTCAATTTCGTGGTCACCATGTTCCTCACGCCGGCGCGCCTCGTCGGCTATGAGTTCAAGGAAGGCATTCCGGAAGAAGCCCGCACGCTGGTCGTCGTGCCGACACTGATCGCCAATCGCGACAGCGTCGACGAGCTGGTCCGCAATCTCGAAGTTCATTACCTCGCCAATCCACGCGGCGAGGTCTATTACGCGCTGCTCAGCGACTGGCCGGACAGCAAGGAAGAAGAGAGCGAACGCGATCTGGAAATTCTGGACTACGCCCGCCGCGAGGTCGCCAATCTCTCGGCCCGCTATGCCGAGGACGGCAAGCAGCGCTTCTATCTGCTGCACCGCCGCCGCCTCTACAATCCGGCCGAAGGCGCCTGGATGGGCTGGGAACGCAAGCGCGGCAAGCTGCACGAGCTGAACCTGTTGCTGCGTGGTGATCGCGATACGACCTTCCTGCCCGGCGCCAATACCGTGCCGAAGGACGTGAAATACGTCATGACGCTCGATTCCGACACGCGCCTGGTGCGTGACACGGTCACGAAGCTCGTCGGCAAGCTGCATCATCCGATCAACCGGCCGGTGTTCGATTCCGAAAGCAAGCGCGTCGTCCGCGGTTATGGCGTGCTGCAGCCACGCGTCACCCCGTCGCTGACGACCGGCAAGGACGCCTCGGTATTCCAGCGCGTCTTCTCCGTCAATCGCGGCCTCGACCCTTACGTCTTTGCCGTCTCGGACGTCTATCAGGACCTCGTCGAAGAAGGCACGTTCACCGGCAAGGGCCTCTATCATGTCGATGCCTTCGAGGCCTCGCTGAAGGGCAAGATCGAAGAGAACGCGGTTCTCAGCCACGATCTGCTCGAAGGCTCGATGGCGCGCTGCGCGCTCGTGACCGACTGCGAGCTCGTGGAAGATTTCCCGATTCGCTACGAAGTCGAAGTCTCGCGCCAGCACCGCTGGGCTCGCGGCGACTGGCAGTTGCTTCCATATCTCTTCAATCCGAAGCGCGGCGTCACCGGCCTCGGCCGTTGGAAGATGATGGACAATCTGCGCCGCTCGTTGACGCCGATCGCCTGGTTCTTCGCCTCCGTTCTCGGCTGGTATTTCATGGGGCCGTTCGCCGCCCTGATCTGGCAGATCCTGCTGATCTTCTGCCTGTTCGTGGCGCCGACGCTGTCGCTGATCAACGGCATCATTCCGCGCACCAGCGATATCGTCGCCCGGGCCCATCTCTATACGGTCTGGTCGGATATCCGTGCCGCCAATGCGCAAGTGGCGCTACGTATCGTCTTTATCGCCGACGGCGCCTGTATCATGGCTGACGCCATTGGCCGCTCGCTCTACCGCGCCTTCGTCAGCCGCAAGCTGATGCTGCAGTGGCGTACGGCGGCTAGCGCCCAGGCTGCGGCGCAGACGACGATCCTCGGTCACTACCGCGTCATGTGGCACGCGCCTGTGCTGGCGCTGTTGGCATTGGCTTTCGCATCTCTTTCCGGCGACAACGCCTTCTTCGTCGGCATTCCCTTTGCGCTGCTCTGGGTCTTGTCGCCTGCGATCGCCTGGTATGTCAGCCAGACGGCGGAAACCGAAGACAAGCTCGAAGTGCCGGAAAGTGTCTCGGCCGAGCTGCGCAAGATCGCGCGTCGCACCTGGCGCTATTTCGACACCTTCGTCGTCGAGCAGCAAAACCATCTGCCGCCGGACAATGTGCAACAGACGCCGCATGCGGTGGTCGCCTCCCGCACCTCGCCGACCAATATCGGCGTCTACCTGCTATCGGTGATTTCGGCCCGCAATTTCGGCTGGATTTCCTTCGAGGAAACCATCGATCGCATGGAAAGGACCATGGCGACGGTCGAGAAGCTCGAGAAGTTCCGCGGACATCTGTGCAACTGGTATCATACCGACACCCTAAAGCCGATGGGCGCGCGCTATGTCTCGGCGGTTGATAGCGGCAATTTTGCCGGCCACTTGATCGCCGTGTCTTCGGCCTGCCGCATCTGGGCGGAAGCGCCTTCCGCGCATATGCAAGGCAATCTCGACGGTATCGGCGATGTCGCCGGCATTCTCGGTGAAATGCTTGCCGAGCTGCCGGATGACCGCAAAACCGTCCGTCCGCTGCGTCATCGACTGGAAGAACGCATTATCGGCTTCCGGAACGCGCTGGCGGCGGTCAAGCGCGAGCATGAGTTCGCCTCGATCCGCATCATCAACCTGTCGGTCCTGGCGCATGATATCCAGAAGCTCGCTGCCAACCTCGACTACGAGGTCAAGTCGCCGCAGAGCGGAGAGGTGCTGCTTTGGTCGGAATCGCTGGTGAAGGTCTGCGAAGGTCATATCGCTGACAGCGTTTTCGATCTCGCCAATGTCGATGCGCTGCGTCAGCGCCTGGCAAAGCTGCGAGACCGCATGCGTGAAATCGCCTTCGGGATGAATTTCAGTTTCCTCTACCGTCCGGAACGGCGTTTGCTCTCGATCGGCTTCCGTGTGGAAACCAACGAACTCGATGCCGCCTGCTACGACTTGCTGGCGTCCGAAGCCCGCCTCACCAGTCTCTTCGCCATCGCCAAGGGCGACCTGCCGACGGAGCATTGGTACCGCCTCGGGCGTCAGGTCGTGCCGATCGGTTCGCGCGGCGCGCTGGTTTCCTGGTCCGGCTCGATGTTCGAATATCTGATGCCGCCGCTCGTCATGCAGGAGCGCCAGGGCGGTATTCTCAACCAGACGAACAATCTGATCGTTCAGGAGCAGATGAACTATGCCAAGCGTCTGGGCGCGGGCATCCCCTGGGGCATCTCGGAAGCGGCCTTCAATGCCCGCGACCATTATATGCACTACCAGTACACCAATTTCGGCGTGCCCTCGCTGGGCCTGAAGCGCGGCCTCGGCCAGAATGCCGTCATCGCGCCCTATGCCTCTATCCTGGCCAGCCAATACCGGCCGGAAGCGGCGCTCGAAAATCTGCAGAAGCTCCGCAAGGTCGGAGCGCTCGGCACCTATGGCTTCCACGACGCCGTCGACTTCACGCCGACCCGCGTTCCGGAAGGTAAGAAGTGCGCGGTGGTCTATAACTACTATGCCCACCATCACGGCATGTCGATTGCGGCTATTGCCAATGTCGCCTTCAACGGCCGCCTGCGTGAGCTGTTCCACGCCGATCCTGTGATCGAAGCGGCCGAACTGCTGCTGCAGGAAAAGGCGCCGCGCGATATCCCGGTCATGGCTGCTAAGCATGAGAGTGACCAGCCGGCCAATATCCAGGAAGACATGCTGCGCCCGGAAATCCGGAAGATCGCCGATCCGGCCACGCAGGACCGCGAACTCGCCTTTCTCTCCAACGGTCACTATTCCGTCATGCTGACGGCAACCGGCGCCGGCTATTCGCGCTGGAACGGCTTGTCCGTCTCGCGCTGGCGGCCCGATCCTACGGAAGATCGCTGGGGCACATTCATCTTCCTGCGCGATACCATATCCGGCCAATGGTGGTCCACGACCTCGGACCCGCGCAGCATCGAAGGTGAGAAGGTCAAGGTCTCATTCAGCGACGAAAAGGTGGAATACACCAAGACCATCGGTGATCTCACCAGTGAGGTCGAGTGCATCGTCGCAACGGAAAACGATGCCGAAGGCCGCCGCGTCACGCTGCTCAACATGGGCGCTGAGGACCGCTTCATCGAAGTAACCTCCTATCTCGAGCCGGCGATTGCCAGCGACGATGTCGATTCAGGCCATCCGGTCTTTACGCGCATGTTCGTGCGCACGGAGATCGGCAGCAGCGGCGACGTGATCCGCGCCGAGCGCAACAAACGCGACTACAACGAGCCGGATATGTCAGTCGCCCATCTGGTTGTCGACAATGCCGGTTCCGAGCGTCCGACCGAATTCGAGACGGACCGCCGCAAGTTCCTCGGCCGCGGTCGCACGCTTGCAGAAGCTGCGGCCTTCGATCCGGGCGCTACCTTGTCCGGCACCGACGGTTTCACGATGGACGCCTGTCTGTCGTTGCGTCGGGTCGTGCGGGTTCCTGCCGGCAAGAAGGTCAGCATCATCTTCTGGACCATCGCCGCGCCGAACCGCGAGGATGTCGACAAGGCTGTCGAACGCTACCGCAACCCCGATACCTTCGGGATTGAGCTGACGCAGGCTTGGACGCGCACGCAGATGCAGATGCGCCACGTCGGCGTCACCTCGCAGCAGGCGGCAGCCTTCCAGAAGCTCGCCCGCTACCTCGTCTATCCAGATATGCACCTGCGCGCCGACGGCGCCACCGTTCAGGCTGGCCTGCATTCGCAGTCAGCGCTCTGGCCGGTGACTATTTCGGGTGATTTCCCGATCTTCACCTTGCGCATCAATGACGACATAGATCTCGAAATCGCCAGGGAAGCGCTAAGCGCGGCGGAATACATGCGTTCGCGTGGCATCAATGCGGATCTCGTGATCGTCAACGAGCGCGCAGTCGATCACGCTCAGGATATGCAGCGCGAGCTGGACAAGCTCGTCGAGCACGTTCGCCACAATCAGGGCGATGGGCTGCGGCAGAACATCTTCTCGGTTCGCAAGGACCTGATCGAGAACGAGACTTACCAGCAGATCCTCGCTGCATCGCGGGTGATCTTCCATGCTCGCAACGGCAAGCTTGTTGACCAGATCGCGCGCGCGACGACGCTGTTCGCTTCCTCGCAATCAGATGGACCGTTGCCTGTCAATCGCCTTGCCTTACCGATGGTGCCGCAGGAGTCGGTCTTTACGGCCGATGCTTTGGAAGCCCAGGACGATCTCGATTTCTGGAACGGCTATGGCGGCTTTGCCGACGATGGCCGCGAATATGTCGTCCGGCTTGCCGGCGGCCAGTCGACGCCGCATCCGTGGGTCAACATCATATCCAACGACCGCTTCGGCTTCCATGTGCCCGCCGAAGGCGGTGGCTTCACCTGGAGCCACAATTCCCGCGACTATCAGTTGACTCCTTGGACCAACGACATGGTCATCAACCGTCCGGGTGAGGCGCTTTACGTGACCGATCTCGACAGCAATACGGTGATGACTCCCTATGCCGGCCTGTCGCGTAATCCGAAAATCCGATTTGAGGCCCGTCACGGTCTCGGCTACTCGGTGTTCTCGAGCGAACAGAGCGGTATAGCGCTGGAACTGACACAAACCGTCGATCGCGAACGTCCCGTCAAGCTCTTCCGCCTGCGCGTCCGCAACATGGGCGCCGGCGCCCGCCGGCTGCGGCTCTACAATTATGCGGAATGGGTGCTCGGCACTAATCCGAATAAGACGAGACCGTTCATCCTGTCGTCACTGGACGAAGAGACGGGTGCCCTGTTTGCCAACAATCCCTACAGCATCGACTATTCCAAGCGTGTCGCCTTCATGGCGGCGAGCGAGGCGCATTCGAGCTTCTCGGCCAGCCGCCGCGAATTCATCGGCCGCTACGGCACGGTGCAGATGCCAGAGGCCGTCGTTTCCGGCGCCGTCCTCTCCAACTCCACTGATCTCGACGGCGACCCCTGCGCGGCGCTCGCTTTCGATCTGACAGTCGCAACCGGTGAGCAGAAGGACATCTGCTTCTATATGGGCGATACCGCTTCGCTCGAGGAGGCGCGTGCCTTGGTCGCCGATATCCGCAAAGCCGATTTCGAGACTGTGCTTTCGGCCAGCCGCGGCTTCTGGGATAGCTTCACCGGCCGTCTACAGATATCGACGCCGGACAAGGCGATGAACAACATGATCAACGCCTGGCTCCCCTATCAGAGCCTCGGCTGCCGCATCATGGCGCGCACCGCCTTCTACCAGTCCTCGGGCGCCTTCGGCTTCCGCGACCAGCTTCAGGATACGCTGGCCTTCCTCATGCATGCGCCAGAGCTTGCCCGCAAGCAGATCCTGAACGCGGCCCAACGCCAGTTCCGCGAAGGCGACGTGCAGCATTGGTGGCTGCCGGGCAGCGGCGCGGGCGTGCGCACGAGTATCTCGGACGACGTCGTCTGGCTCGCCTATGCCATCGACCAGTATTGCACCGCGACCGGCGACAAGTCGCTTCTCGACGAGGAGCTTGCCTTCGTCGAAGGGGCCGCCCTGATGCCTGGCACGCACGACGTCTTCTATCAGCCGACCGTCTCGCAGGACAAGGTCAGCGTCTACGAACATGCGGCCTTGGCGCTCGATCTCGCGATCAAGCGCAAGGGCGGCAACGGATTGCCGCTGATCCTCGGCGGCGACTGGAACGACGGCATGAACCGTGTCGGCATCCAGGGCCGCGGCGAGAGTGTCTGGCTCGGCTGGTTCCTGGCCGGTACCCTCGCCGCCTTCCTGCCCTATGCGGCGGCGCGGGGCGACAAGGAGCGTGTCGAGCGCTGGACCAAGCATCTGCCGGAATTGCGCAAGGCGCTGGAAACGGCGGGCTGGGATGGCAGTCACTATCGCCGCGGCTATTTCGACGACGGTAGCCCGCTCGGTTCGGACGAGAATTTCGAATGTCAGATCGATTCGATCGCGCAGTCCTGGAATATTCTCTCCGGCGAAGGCGATCGCGAGCGCGGCGAAATGGCGATGAACGCCGTTCTCGAAAAGCTCGTCGACGACGACAACCGGATAATTCGGCTCTTCACGCCGCCCTTCGCCAAGTCGGCGCGAGATCCGGGTTATATCAAGTCCTATCCGCCGGGTGTGCGCGAAAACGGTGGTCAGTACACCCATGCCGCGACCTGGGTCGTGATGGCGCTGGCGGAGATGAACCGTGGCGACGATGCCTGGCATTGCTTCGACATGCTCAACCCCGTCAACCATGCACGCGATCGTGATCAGGCCGATACGTATCGTGTAGAGCCCTACGTGGTCGCGGCTGATATTTATGGTGAAGGACAATTAACCGGCCGTGGCGGCTGGACCTGGTACACAGGATCTGCTGGGTGGCTTTATCGCGTCGCTATCGAAGGCATTCTCGGTATCCGCATGAAAAACGGACGACTTTTCGTCAAGCCGGCCTTGCCTTCCCAGTGGGATAGCTTTGCGGCAGACCTTCAACTGCCGAGCGGAAATTACCGCATTTCCGTCTCAAAAGCGCCCGATGCTAAGGGATACTTGGTAACGGTAAATGACAGGGCGATCGCCCATCCCGAAGAGGGCTATCCGATCGGACAGTAGCGTTTTCCTACGCTGTTTTCGCTTCGACGGTCGGGGCCAAAGGGGGAACTCTTTGGCCCCGATCGCATTTGATTGTCGGAACAGGAGAAGTCCATGAATTCCAGGGCTAATATCGACGTGGCTTCGGCAACTCGAATCAGCTTGCCGAAGGCGGCGACACGGCGGGATACGAGACTGGATGTTCTAAGGGCCTTGGCCCTGATCACGATCTTCATCAATCATGTGCCCGGTCAGTTTCTCGAAGGGCTGACCACCAAGAATTTCGGCTTCTCAGATGGTGCTGAGGCGTTCGTGCTGATCTCCGGCATTTCCGTCGGACTCGCTTACGGCTCGCGATTTAAGCCCGGCAATAAGCTTTCAATGGCCTGGAAGGCGATCAGGCGCGCCTTGACGCTTTATGCGGCGCACATGATTACCACCTTCATCACGCTTGTACTGTTTATCTCCGGCGCCTGGATTTTCCGTCAGCCAGGTTTGCTCTGCGAGGTGAACATCCTTGCCGTGCTGATGGACCCGGCTCGCGGCATTTCGGCCCTGCTGCTGCTCGGGCATCAGATCGGGTACAACAATATCCTACCGATGTATGGCGCATTGTTCCTGATGTTGCCGTTAATCCTGGTGCTTGAGGCGCGAAGCTCGCTGCTCCTGCTTTTGGTTTCCGCCAGTGTCTGGCTGATTGCCGGCATCTATCACATCGCGCCGCACACGACGCTGCTGGATGGCTTCTGGTTTCTCAACCCGCTCTCCTGGCAGCTCCTGTTCGTCATCGGCTTCGCGGCCATCATGCATGTGAAGCGCGGCGGCCGGATTTCCTATAACCCGGTTTTGTTTGCGCTATCGCTCGCCTATGTCGTGCTGTCCTTCATCTGGGTCACCGACAAGCTCTGGGTTCTGGGCGACCACCTCGCTGCTTTCGGCCTGCCCACGGTGGTCACCGGTTTCGACAAGACCTTTCTGTCGCTGCCGCGATTGCTGCATGTGCTGGCGCTTGCCTATCTCTTCATCAGTATGCCGACTATTTCGCGATTGCTGCAGCGGCCCGCCGATCATCCGTTGGCGATCCTTGGGCGGCACTCCCTCAACATCTTCGTTGCGGGCACGATCCTGGCCATGGCCGGCCAGGTCATCCTCTACATCACCAACAAAGACCCGGCTGTCGGCGGCGCCTATGTCCTTGTCGGCATTGCCGCACAGTTCGCCTATGCCTATTATCTCGAGCATAAACGGCTGAATGCCGCGGGCCGGCCGCCTGTCGCGACGTCCTTGGGTGCGCTCCCTCTGCCGGTGCGCATCGAAAAACGCCGATAGCCAGCTCTGCGGCCATGGGATACCACCACAAGTAATCCATTGAATTATATTGGCATTTTGTTTTGTGGCATTTGTGTGAACGAAGTGTGATGTGATTTTTCTGCAACGCGCCGGTGACCTGCTGCGTTGCAGCAAAGATTCTATTGCTCAAAATCTTGTTGTGCAAAATTGAACGTCCTACATCGGCGTCGTGACGGTGCTCGGGGAGTGCCGCCACCCCGGCGCCATACGCGCCCGAATGGGTGCATGACGCAATCGTGGGGATTGTCAAAACGGGAATGGGGTAGGGAACGTCGAATTTTCGGCGCGATAGCTCATGCCCAATCGATACTAGATTGGAGTATTTATGAATATCAGAAGTCTTCTTCTCGGTTCGGCCGCCGCTCTGGCAGCCGCGTCGGGGGCACAGGCGGCCGACGCCATTGTGGCCGCCGAGCCGGAACCGCTTGAATATGTTCGCATCTGCGACGCCTATGGCGCCGGTTACTTCTTTATTCCGGGTACTGAAACCTGCCTTAAGATCGGCGGCCGCGTCCGTACCGAAGGCGAATGGTATGATGCCTATAACCCCAACAGCAAGAACGGTACGCTCTGGCACACCCGCGCCGAGCTCAACATCGACACGGCGACCGATACCGAATACGGTCCGCTGAAGACTAACACCGTTTACCGTTGGGACTGGCAGGAGGGCGGCAGCACCACCACCAAGCTGCTTTGGGCCAACATCAGCCTCGCCGGCTTCACAGTCGGCAAGCTCGACTCGCAGTATAACCTTTACATGGGCTATGCCGGCAACGTCATCAACGACGATGTCATTTATGACGGCCCGAAGGAACTCAACCAGTTCACCTACAAGTATGACGCCGGCAACGGCTTCACGGCGGTGATCTCGCTGGAGGATTCCAATTCGTCGGCCGATAGCTCGTCCTATGGAGGCGCGTGGCAAACCGGCAAGGCCAATCACTATGCTCCCGACGTTGTTGCCGGCGCCGGCTACAAGGCGGGCGCGTGGACGCTGCGGGTCATCGGCGGCTACGACAGCATTGTCGAGGAAGGCGCCGTCAAGGCGCGCATCGACGCCGATTTCGGCGACTTCAAGGCCTTCCTCATGGGCGGCTGGAACACGGATGGCGACAAGCTCAATAAGTATGCCGGTTCCTACCTCAACACCAACCGCGCAGCCTGCCCGACGAATGGCGCGGATTGCGGCTGGGGTGACTGGGCCTTCTGGACAGGCGCCAGCTATCAGTTGACGCCGAAGCTGCAGGCCAACGCTCAGGTTGCCTACACCGACTCGAAGATCTTTGCCGCAACCGCCAACGTCGCCTGGCGTCCGGTCAAGGATCTGCTGATCGAGCCGGAAGTGTCTTACACCGATTGGGACGCTGCCGACAAAGACCAATGGGCGGGCGTACTCCGCTTCGAGCGCAAGTTCTGATCTGATCCCGGGATGACGCCAGTCATAACCGGTTTGACGTTTGCCTTGACTCCAGCTTGACGCCAAAACCGAATTGACCTCCGATCAGAGAAGGAGAAAGGCTCGGTTTTTCCTACCGGGCCTTTCTTGTTTTTGATGCGGCCCGTGCATTCGGCGGGGACGTTTCTTGCTGGTAAGGGGCGAGGCCAGGGCCGCAGTGGCATATGCCAACGAAACACCGCCTGACCGAAAATTTGGCAAAAAAAGCCGGGAAAGCATCGCTCTCCCGGCTTCGATCTTTATGCGGCCCCATGTAAATGATCAGGCGGCTTCGTTTTCTGTAGCGTGTGCCTTGCGGACTTCGTCGTCCGTCAGGATGCCGCTGGCGCGCAGCAGGGCAGCAAAACGCCCGTTGCTCTGGCTGAGCTCGCTGAAGCTGCCGTTTTCGATCACGCGGCCGTTGTCGAGGAAGAGGACGATATCGGCCTCGCGTACCGTCGACAGGCGGTGGGCGATGATGAAGGTAGTGCGGTTCTGGCGTAGATTGTCGATCGCCGCCTTCACCCGGTTTTCGGTCTCCACGTCGAGCGCGCTAGTCGCCTCGTCGAGCACGAGGATCGGCGCGTCCTTCAGGATGGCGCGGGCGATGGCGATTCGCTGACGCTCACCGCCAGAGAGCTTGTTGCCGCGTTCACCGACCCGGGTCTCGTAGCCGCTTTCGCGATTCTCGATGAAGTCGTTGGCGGCCGCTGCTTCCGCGGCACGGACCATCTCCTCTTCGGTCGCACCTTCGCGGCCGAGACGAATGTTATCGCTGATCGAACGGTTGAGCAGCCCGGCATCCTGGAAGACGGTGGCAATGTAGCGGCGCAACGACTTACGCGTCACCTTGGTGATGTCATTGCCGTCGACAAGGATCTGGCCCTCCTGCGGATCGAAGACACGCTGCAGCAGGTTGACCAGCGTCGTCTTGCCGGCGCCGGTCGGGCCGACGATGGCGACCGTCTGGCCGGCCTTCACCGTGAAGTTGATGTTGTGCAGGCCCTGCGACGTGTTACCGAAGCCGAAGGATACATTGCGGAACTCGACTTCACCCTTGACGTCCTTGATCTCGGCAAGGCCGGCCGGCTCCTCACGATCACGGACGGAATCTTCCAGAGTGTAGAAGTCTTCCAGCTTGGCGCGCGCTTCGAAAATCTGGTTGGCGAAGTTGCGCAGTTGTTCCAGGCGGCCGATCAGCACGTTGGCGAAGGCGATGAAGGTGATCAGCGCGCCGAGGCTCAGGCTGCCGTTTTGAACAAGCAGCGTACCGATCATCAGGATCGCCATCATCGCGACGGTCGAGGCCGTGCGGTTCAGCGCACCGGCGAGTGCCCACCAGTCGAGAACCGGATACTGTGCGGCGAGCAGCCGTTCGGTGAAGGACTTTAGCGCCTTGGTTTCGGCTTCGATGCGGTTATAGCTATGCAGCACAGAAACGTTGCTGATGCTGTCGCTGACATGCGAGAACACCGTGTTATAGTGGCTTTCGACCGAGGTCTGGCCATCCTTCGTTCGGTTCATGACGAGGCGGCCGATGATCCAGTAGAAGACGCCGAGCAGGATTAGAACGGCGGAAAGGCGCAAATCCATCGACATGGCCGTCGGAATCATCACGACAAGAGCGACCGCCGTCGAAAGATGGTTGCGCATAAATTCGAGCCAGAGGCCGAACAAGGCTTCACAGGCGCGCAGCAGCGTGTTCAGCGCGCTCGCCGTGCCGCGCTGACTGTGCCAGGAGAGCGGCATGGAAATGATGCGGCTGAACGCTTCGGTCAGCAGAGATGCGCGACGCCCATGGGCGAGACGGTCCGCCTCGCGGGAAACCACGATGAACGCCACTGCGCTGAAGACGGCGAAACCTGCCCACAACATCATGGTCGGCGCCACGGCCTGTTGTTTGGCGATGGCGTCGAAGATGCGGCCGAACAGGACCGGTTCGTAAATGGTGGTCATAGCCAGCGCGATGTTTGCGATGACAACCATCCAGACGCGATATCGATACGCGCCAAGGTACTTCAGGGCTCTTGCATAGACTTTGAACAGCGACACGTCGGGCACCCTCTGTGCATTCGCAAAATTAGGAATGCTGGATGCTACAGATCGCTACCTGAACCGGCGATTAACGGAATCTGACACTGATTTTACAAGGGAATTTTTGCGCGTTTCGCTCATGTGCGTAAGGACGTTCAAGCGGCCGCCCGAGAGCTGTGACAGTTTGCGAATAGTTGATGTATTGGCATTGTCGCGCGGCGATGCGGTTGCTATTTGGGGTTGATCTGTAAATTCTTCGCCAAAGACGTTCAATTTTATTTCGACCTAGGTATGTTTGCCCGCCATCGGCCGCGCCGGAGGCAAGGCGGATCATGATGGTGGTATCTGCTGACGAACAACCAGGCTTCTAGGCCAGGGGGTGCACGTGAATATTCATTCCTTAATACAATTGCTTGTAGTTATTGAAGAATGCAAGCTTTCCAAGAATGTTGTCGCGGAGCTGGAACAGGTGCTGCGGTCCTACAGGTTCGATTTTTATGGGCTGATAAAGGCGCCGCGGCCGAATACCGATCACATGAACCCAGTGCTTGCCGGACGCTGGCCGGACAAATGGCCGCTCACCTATGTTGCCAAGAGATACGTCCTGATCGATCCCACCATCCGCTATCTCGGCCGCGCGCAGCGACCCTTCCGCTGGCGGGATGCCGTGGTGGCGATGAAGGGCGATCCGCTCCGCCGGCGCATGGAGCAGATGATGGCCGATGCGCGTGCCAACGGACTCATCGATGGCTATATCTTTCCCATTCACGGGCGCAGCGGTCTGCTCGGCAATATGACGATCGGCGGCAATGTGATTGATCTATCACCAGTGGAAATCTCTCTCTTCGATGCCGTGGCGAAGAAAGCGTTCTGGAGGCTTCTGGAACTGCGCGATGAAGCGCGATCCCTGGAGGAGGCCTCCAAAACCGACCTCAAGCTGACCAAGCGCGAGATGGAGGTGTTGAACCATCTGGCGGAAGGCATGACCTCGATGGAGATCAGCCGGATGCTCAAAATCTCTAATCACACCGTCGATTGGTACATGAATAGCATCCAGGACAAACTGAACGCCAAGAACCGGCAGCACATCGTTGCCATAGCTATAAGAAACGGACTTATTCCATAACGGCAACAATTTTGGTTTCAGGTGCCGTGGGAAATTGAACTTCTTGTGACAAGAAGTTAAGAATTCTCTTCGCGGGTGCAGCATTGCCCGTTTCAATGCCGTGAGGAGAGCGCATTGCCTATTTCCAAAATCCTAGTTGCCAACCGTTCCGAGATTGCCATCCGCGTTTTTCGCGCGGCCAATGAGCTCGGCATAAAAACAGTCGCCATCTGGGCCGAGGAAGACAAACTCGCGCTGCATCGCTTCAAGGCCGACGAAAGCTATCAGGTCGGTCGCGGCCCGCATCTTGCCCGCGATCTCGGCCCGATCGAAAGCTATCTGTCGATCGATGAGATCATCCGCGTCGCCAAGCTGTCGGGCGCCGATGCCATCCATCCCGGCTATGGCCTTTTGTCGGAAAGCCCGGAATTCGTCGATGCCTGCGACGCGGCCGGCATCGTCTTTATCGGCCCAAGAGCCGATACGATGCGCCAGCTAGGCAACAAGGTCGCAGCCCGCAACCTGGCCATTTCCGTCGGCGTGCCCGTCGTGCCGGCCACCGAGCCGTTGCCGGATGACATGAAGGAAGTCGCACGCATGGCCGGGGAGATCGGCTATCCGGTCATGCTCAAAGCCTCCTGGGGCGGCGGTGGCCGTGGCATGCGCGTCATCCGCGCCGAGGCTGATCTCGCCAAGGAAGTGACGGAAGCCAAGCGCGAGGCGAAGGCTGCGTTCGGCAAGGACGAGGTCTATCTCGAAAAGCTGGTCGAGCGTGCCCGCCACGTCGAAAGCCAGATCCTCGGCGATACGCACGGCAATGTCGTACATCTTTTTGAGCGCGACTGCTCTGTCCAGCGCCGCAACCAGAAGGTCGTCGAGCGCGCGCCTGCGCCCTATCTCACTGACGCGCAGCGGCAGGAACTGGCCGCCTATTCCCTGAAGATCGCCGGCGCAACCAATTATGTCGGCGCCGGCACCGTCGAATATCTAATGGATGCCGATACCGGCAAATTCTATTTCATTGAAGTCAACCCGCGCATTCAGGTCGAGCATACGGTGACCGAAGTCGTCACCGGCATCGACATCGTTAAAGCGCAGATCCATATCCTCGACGGTTTCGCCATCGGCACGCCGGAATCGGGCGTGCCGAAGCAGGAGGATATCCACCTCAACGGCCATGCCCTGCAGTGCCGTGTCACCACCGAAGACCCGGAACATAATTTCATTCCGGATTATGGCCGCATCACCGCTTACCGTTCGGCCGCCGGTTTCGGCATTCGTCTCGATGGCGGCACTGCCTATACCGGGGCGATCATCACCCGTTTCTACGATCCCTTGCTGGTCAAGGTGACGGCCTGGGCCTCGACGCCTTCGGAGGCGATCGCCCGCATGGACCGCGCGCTGCGCGAGTTTCGAATCCGCGGCGTGGCGACGAACCTGACTTTCCTTGAAGCGATCATCACCCATCCGAAATTCCGCGACAACAGCTATACGACGCGCTTCATCGACACGACGCCGGAGCTGTTCCAGCAGGTCAAGCGGCAGGACCGCGCGACCAAGCTTTTGACCTATCTCGCCGATGTCACCGTCAACGGCCATCCGGAGGCCCGCGGCCGGCCGGCGCCCTCGCCGAAGGCTGCCGAACCGGTATTGCCCTATATCGACGGCGAGGTTCCGGACGGCAGCAAACAGCGGCTCGACAAGCTCGGTCCGCAGAAATTCGCCGAGTGGATGCGCAACGAAAAGCGCGTGCTGATGACCGACACGACGATGCGCGACGGCCATCAATCGCTGCTCGCCACTCGCATGCGCACATTCGACATCGCCCGTGTCGCCGGCACCTATGCGCGCGCTCTGCCGCAATTGCTGTCGCTGGAATGCTGGGGCGGCGCCACCTTCGACGTCTCCATGCGCTTCCTTACCGAAGACCCATGGGAACGGCTGTCGCTGATCCGAGAGGGCGCGCCGAACCTGCTCTTGCAGATGCTTTTGCGCGGCGCCAACGGCGTCGGTTACACCAACTATCCCGACAATGTCGTCAAATACTTCGTCCGGCAGGCGGCCAAGGGTGGTATCGACCTCTTCCGCGTCTTCGACTGCCTGAACTGGGTCGAGAACATGCGCGTGTCGATGGACGCTGTTGCCGAGGAGAACAAGCTCTGCGAGGCGGCGATCTGCTACACGGGCGATATCCTCAACTCCGCCCGCCCGAAGTATGACCTGAAATATTACGCCGATCTCGCCGTCGAGCTAGAAAAGGCGGGCGCCCACATCATCGCGCTGAAGGATATGGCTGGCCTCTTGAAGCCGGCTGCGGCGAAGGTGCTCTTCAAGGCGCTGCGCGAGGCGACCGGCCTGCCGATCCATTTCCACACGCACGATACCTCCGGCATTGCGGCGGCAACCGTTCTTGCCGCGGTCGATGCTGGCGTCGATGCGGTCGATGCGGCGATGGATGCACTGTCCGGCAACACGTCACAGCCCTGCCTTGGTTCGATCGTCGAGGCACTGAAGGGAACGGAGCGCGATCCGGGCCTCGATCCCGAATGGATCCGCCGCATCTCCTTCTACTGGGAAGCGGTGCGTCATCAGTACGCCGCCTTCGAAAGTGATCTCAAGGGTCCGGCCTCTGAAGTCTACCTGCACGAAATGCCGGGCGGGCAGTTCACAAACCTCAAAGAGCAGGCCCGGTCGCTTGGTCTTGAGACCCGCTGGCACCAGGTGGCGCAGGCCTATGCCGACGCCAACCAGATGTTCGGCGATATCGTTAAGGTGACGCCGTCTTCCAAGGTGGTCGGCGACATGGCGCTGATGATGGTTTCCCAGGATCTGACCGTTGCCGATGTCGAGAACCCGGCCAGGGATATTGCCTTCCCGGACTCGGTCGTCTCGATGCTCAAGGGCGATCTCGGTCAGCCGCCGAGCGGATGGCCGCAAGCCTTGCAGAAGAAGGCGCTAAAGGGCGACAAGCCCTACACGGTGCGCCCGGGCTCGCTGCTGGCCGAAGCTGATCTCGATGCCGAGCGCAAGGCGATAGAGGCCAAGCTGGAGCGGAAGGTCGATGACTTCGAATTCGCCTCCTACCTGATGTATCCGAAGGTCTTCACTGACTATGCGTTCGTTGCCGATACCTACGGCCCGGTTTCGGTCTTGCCAACGCCCGCCTATTTCTACGGCCTGAAGGAAGGCGGCGAGCTCTTTGCCGAGATCGAGAAGGGCAAGACGCTCGTCGTCGTCAACCAGGCGATGACGGCGACCGACGACAAGGGCATGGTGACGGTGTTCTTCGAGCTCAACGGCCAGCCACGCCGCATCAAGGTGCCGGATCGCGCTCACGGTGCCACTGGGAGCGCCATCCGCCGCAAGGCCGAGGCTGGCAATATCGCCCATGTTGGCGCACCGATGCCGGGCGTCATCTCCACCGTCTTCGTTTCGCCCGGCCAGGCGATCAAGGCCGGCGACGTGCTGGTATCTATCGAAGCGATGAAGATGGAAACGGCGCTGCATGCGGAAAAGGACGGCACAATCGCCGAAGTCCTGGTCCGCGCCGGCGACCAGATCGATGCCAAGGACCTGCTGGTGGTTTACGGGGCTTGAGCTTTCCTACCTTCTCCCCCTCGGGGGAGAAGGTGCACGCCCTTCGACAAGCTCAGAGGGCGGATGAGGGGCTCGGAGCAGCCTGACGAAAGCCTTGAGCGGTAAGCGAAAGGCATTTTACTCCCGGTAATGCCCCCTCGCCCCGCGCGGCCCTCTCGCAGGGGCGAGGGGTTTTCCTCAAATATCGTAGCTGTGCCCTGCATTCAGCGTGGAGATAAACTGCTTTGTCCGCTCCTGTGTCGGCGCGCCGAAGATGCTGCGGGAGGGGCCGGTTTCGACGATGTTACCGGCCTCGAGGAAGACGACGCTGGTGGCGATCTTCGATGCGAGGCGCAGGTCATGGGTTGCCATCACCATGGTCGTGCCTTCATTGGCGAGCTTTCCGAGAACGTCGACGACTTCCGCGGCGAGTTCCGGATCGAGCGCCGAGGTCGGCTCGTCGCAGAGAAGAACGCGGGGCGAGGGGGCAAGCGCACGGGCGATCGCCACGCGCTGCTGCTGTCCGCCTGATAGCGTCGAGGGCCAAGCGTCCATCTTGTGCGCCATTCCGACCTTGGTCAAAAGCTCCACGGCGCGGTTACGCGCCCTTTCTGCTGGCCAGCGCAGCACCGTCATCAAGCCTTCCATGACATTCTGAATTGCCGTCTGGTGTGGAAAGAGCTGGAAATTTTGGAAGACCATGCCGGTCTGCCGGCGGATCTTTTGGATGTCCTGCCAGCGAGTCTTCTTGCCCGGTAGGAAAGTGATCGTCTCCCCACCGATGCGGATGATGCCCGCTGTCGGGATTTCCAGAAGGTTGATACAGCGCAGCAGCGTGCTCTTGCCGCCGCCGGAGGGGCCCACGAGCGCCGTAACCGTGCCTTCCGGGATCAGCAGGCTAATGTCTTTCAGGATGACATTGTCGCCGAAGCGTTTTTCGATATGCGACAGCTCGATCATGTTCGTGCCTCCTCCAGGGCGCCGCCATAGCGGGCGAAACGGCGTTCGAGAGAGACCTGCAGCGCCGACAGGACGGAACTCATGACGAGATAGATCAGGGCCGCTTGGATATAGAGGATCAGCGGCTCATAGGTTGTCGCCACGATACGCTGCGCGGCCTGGAATAGTTCCGGCACGGTGATCGCGGCGGCAAGCGAGGTGTCCTTGACGAGTGAGATGAAGGTGTTCGACAGCGGCGGCACCGCAACGCGTGCGGCCTGCGGCAGGATGGTGCGATTCATGGCCTGCCGCCAGCTCATGCCGATGGAATATGCTGCTTCCCATTGGCCCTTCGGCACCGAGGAGATGACGGCGCGGATGATCTCGGACGCATATGCACCGACGCTCAGCGTGAAACCGATGACGGCGGCGGGAAAGGCGTCGAGCAAGATGCCGAGGCTCGGCAGACCATAGAAGATGACGAAGAGCTGCACTAGCAGCGGCGTGCCGCGGATCACCCAGACGTAGAAGCGCGCGATGGCGGCAAGCGGCCACGGCCCGAAAAGCCGCGTAACGGCGGTTAGCAGACCGAGCAGCAGGCCGAGAACGAACGTGATCAGGGTGAGTGGGATGGTAAAGACAAGTCCCGCCCATAACAGCGAGCCCAATGAGTCCCACATCAATTGCAACCAGTGCTGCACGGAGAAGCGGCCTTTCAATAAGAGAATGCGTCCGGAAAGGATTCCGGACGCATCTTTTTCACAGTTTGTCGGCTGTGCCTATTACTTCGAAACGTCTTGGCCGAAGTATTTCTGGGAAATCTTGGCGTAGGTACCGTCAGCCTTGATGTCGGCCAGCGCCTTGTTGATGGCGGCCTGCAGCTCCGGCTCACCCTTGCGGATAATGGCGGCGGAATAATCAGCATTGGCCTGCTGGGCGACGATCTTCACCGGCGCATCCGGCTTGTGTTTTTTGAAATCGAAGAAGGATAGGCTGTCGTTGATTGTTGCGTCGGCGCGCCCGGTGAGCACGAGCTGGATCGACTGATCGAAGCCATCTGTGCCGACGAGGTCGGCACCAGACGTTTGGGCGAGCTTGCCGAAATTGCTGGTCAGCGACTGTGCGGCCTTCTTGCCCTTGAGATCGGCAAAGTCCTTGATGTCGCTGTTGCTGTCCTTGACGATCAGCACGGCCTTGGAGGCGATGTAAGGATCGGAGAAATCGTATTTCTGCTTGCGGGCATCGGTGATGCCGACTTCGTTGATGACCGTGTCGTAACGGTTGGCATCGAGGCCGGCGATCAGGCCATCCCACTTGCCTTCCAGAAACTGCGCCTTGACGCCGAGCTTGCCAGCGATGGCTTCGGCGATCTCGACATCAAAGCCGACGAGCTTGCCGCTTTCGTCGTGATAGGTGAAGGGTGCATAGGTGCCTTCCGTGCCGATTTTCAGGGCGCCAGCGGACTGGATCGCCCTCAAGTTATCGCCGGCGTGGGCGGGGAGCAGGAATGCAGCCTGCACGAAGGCGACAGCGGCGACAGTCTTCAACCAGTTCATTGTTTTCTTCCGTTTCTTGAGCGACATCAATCGATGCCGAATACATTGCAGAAAAACTGGTGCGGGAGAGCGTAGAAAACTGCAAAAGAAATGGGCAAGTGCGAATATTTTTCTCAAAGGGTTGAGATTTGTGATCTTACCACCGTGCAGATGCAGATTGGAGACAACCAAGCACGGGCGCGTCGTCAGCAACCTCATTTGCGGGTGGCAATTGCCATGCGTGCGGAGCCGGGATCATGCTATGCTTCGCTTCGCTCAATTGCGGATACTCGCCGCAACCGCTCGCTGACGATGACTATCACGCCGGCGCTGAGGATCAGGATGGCGCCGATGAAGGTGTTCATCTTGGGAATATCCCCCCAGATCAGAAAGCCGAGAAGGAAGGCCCAGACCAGCGAGGTGTATTCGAACGGCGCCAAAACCGAGACCGGCGCCTGTCGCATGCCTTCGAACAGCGCCAATTGCGCCACCCCGGCGATAACGCCGGTGCTGCAAAGCAGGATCAGCTCGTAAGTCGTCGGCGTCTTCCAGTGTAGAAAGGCCATCGTGCCCGTCAGCAGGATGAAGATGATGTTGGAGACGGCCATCTGGATATGGCTTTTTTCGTGCAGTGCGGTCTTGCGCAGCAGCACCATGCCGGTTGCCCAAAGCACGGCCGCCTGCAGAGCCAGATAGACGGGCCATGAGATCGACAGACCGACCGGGTTGGAGGCGATCACCACCCCGCAAAAGCCGACGCCGACGGCCATCCAGCGGGCGAAGGTGACCTTCTCGCGCAGCACGATGGTCGCAAGAATCGTCCCGACGATCGGGGCTGCATAGTAGAGCGTGGTGACTTCGGCAAGCTGCAGGTAACGGGCGGCTGAATAATAGGAGGTCCACGCGATCACCAGCAGAATGCTGCGGACGATCATCGGCTTGATGATCGGCGAGCGCGCCACTTTGCGCGCCAGCAATGGGCCCTCGAAGAGGAAGCAGCCGATGAGGATGGTGCAGCTTCGCCAGAACAGGATTTGCCAGACCGGAATGCTGACGACGAGCAATTTCACCACCGAGTCGTGGGCAGTGAACAGCATATAGGCAAACACCGTAAGCAGGATGCCGTAGCTGATGGGATTTTTCACGAACGCACCATGGGAATGGCTTGAGGTGGGCCAATCGAAAACTCTTTAAAGCTCAACCGATAGGAGGCTAGTTTTTCGCCGTCAATAGGCCATAGGGGCAAGCTAGATTGGGTGGGAAAGTTTATTTGCGGTTGTGGCTTCGCTGCCTCCGTTTTAACAGACGGAGACGAAATGTGACCGATGCGACTCATCTCGGACATTGAGATTTCAATCGATTTAAATATGCTGCGCGCACCGATTTGGGGGATTAACTATGGATGATATGACGCGATCCGAGCGTTTTCAGGCCCGCAGAAGCGGATTCTTCACGAAATCGCGCACAGCCGTTTCCCTACTGTTTTTGATGAACGGCTTCACTGTCGGCTGCTGGGCGCCAAAGATCCCGGAGTTCGCCGAACGGCTGCAACTGTCCAAATTCGAACTTGGCCTGATGATTCTGGTTTTCGGCCTGGGATCGCTGGTGATGATGCCGATGGCCGGTGCGCAGATTGCCGGGCGCGGCTCGAAAATCGTCGTCAAGGCCTTCGCCGTGCTGCTGCTGCCGATGCTGCTGGCCTTGACCGTCACCCAGAGTGTCTGGACCGCCGCGATCGCCATCTTCCTGTTCGGCGGCTTCATAGGCGGCATGGATGTGGCGATGAACGCCAATGCCGTCTCGGTGGAGAAATCCATGCATCGGGCAATCATGTCGTCCTGCCACGCCTTCTGGAGCCTCGGCGGCCTCATCGGTTCGGCGATCGGCGGCTTTCTGATCTCGCGTTGGGGCGTGCTCGGACATGCTGAGGTCGCGACCGCCCTTTCCCTCTTCTTTCTGGCGGTTGCCTGGCCGATGATCCTCGGTGATCAACCGCATCCGGACGAGGTAAAGCCCAAGGCGCGCTTGCCTTTGATCCCGCTGCCCTGGCTGCTCGGCATGATGGCTTTGTTCTGCATGATCCCGGAAGGTGCCGTACTCGACTGGAGCGCGCTCTATCTCAGCCAGGAAAAGGCCGCATCGGTTACTCTGTCGGGCTTCGGCTTCGCTGCCTTCTCTTTCACCATGGCGACGATGCGCTTTGCGGGCGATTTCGTCCGCGACCGGTTGGGCGCCGTCAAGACGCTGCGCGTCTGCACGGTCTTTGCGATTGTCGGGATGTTGCTTGCGGCGCTGGCGCCGAATGCGGAGCTTGCCATTGTGGGCTTCGCGCTCTGCGGCATCGGCATTTCCAACATGGTCCCGATCGCCTTTTCGGCCGCGGGCAATATTCCGAGGCTGCAGCCTGGCATCGGCATCTCCGTCGTCACCACAATGGGCTATTCCGGCATGCTGATCGCCCCTTCCGCGATCGGTTTCGCCGCCGAACATGTCGGTTTCTCGCCGGTCTTGATGGCGTTGCCTGTCCTGCTACTCGTCGTGCTGGCGCTATCGTCTCTGGCGCGTTACGCCGACGGCATCGGCCACAGCGCGCATTAATTTGGTCGCTTTCGCGTGCTACCGCAGCCTGCTACCGGAACAAAAGTGATGTTCGAAACGGTTGACAACGACCGCTTCGTGATCCACCTGAAAGGCACCAATTTCCCGAGGCTAACGCGAGTTCTCCATGTCGTCCGCCACCGATTTTGATCCGAAGCCGCGCCGTTCTTCCGTTGCCGTTGATGTTGGCGGCGTCATCGTTGGCGGCGGCGCGCCCGTGGTCGTGCAGTCCATGACCAATACCGATACTGCCGATGTCGATTCGACGGTGGCGCAGGTCGCAGCCCTCTACCGGGCCGGTTCGGAACTGGTACGCATCACGGTCGATCGCGATGAAAGTGCCGCCGCCGTGCCGAAGATTCGCGAACGGCTGCTGCGCCTCGGCATGGACGTGCCCCTGATCGGCGATTTCCACTATATTGGCCACAAGCTGCTCGCCGACCACCCGGCTTGCGCCGAGGCGCTGGCGAAATACCGCATCAATCCCGGCAATGTCGGCTTCAAGGACAAGAAGGACAAGCAGTTCGCCGAAATCATCGAGATGGCGATCCGCTACGACAAGCCGGTGCGCATCGGCGTCAACTGGGGCTCGCTCGACCAGGACCTGCTGACGGCGCTAATGGACAGGAATGCCGCAGAGGGCTCGCCGCTCTCGGCCCGCGAGGTCACGCGCGAGACGATCGTGCAGTCGGCGTTGATATCGGCCGATCTCGCCGAGGAAATCGGTCTGCCGCGCAATCGCATCATTCTCTCGGCCAAGGTCAGTCAGGTGCAGGACCTGATCGCCGTCTACAACATGCTCGCCGCCCGCTCCGATCATGCACTGCATCTCGGTCTTACGGAGGCGGGCATGGGCTCGAAGGGCATCGTCGCCTCGTCGGCGGCCATGGGATATGTGCTGCAGCACGGCATCGGCGATACCATCCGCGTCTCTCTGACGCCGGAGCCGAATGGCGACCGCACCCGCGAGGTGCAGGTGGCGCAGGAACTGCTGCAGGTCATGGGTTTCCGCCAGTTCGTGCCTGTTGTCGCCGCTTGTCCCGGTTGCGGCCGCACGACGTCCACCGTGTTCCAGGAGTTGGCGCAGAATATCCAGAACGACATCCGCAAGAACATGCCGGTCTGGCGCGAGAAATATCCGGGCGTCGAAGCGCTCAATGTTGCCGTCATGGGCTGTATCGTCAACGGCCCCGGCGAGAGCAAGCACGCCGATATCGGTATCTCGCTGCCCGGCACCGGCGAGACGCCTGCTGCGCCCGTCTTCATCGACGGCAAGAAGGCAATGACGTTGCGTGGCGCCAATATCGCTTCAGAGTTCGAGGCGCTGGTTGCGGATTACATCGAGAAGCGTTTCGGCCAGAAGAGCGTCGCGGCGGAGTGATCCGCCGCCGGAGTGGCCTTAGAAGTTGCTGGTGAGCAGCTTGATGCCGGCGAAACAATAGAAGCCGGCCATGGCGCCTTCTATCCACCGGCGCGCATTCCTATAGATCTTCAAGGCGTGTGCTGTGGAGAATAGCGTCGCGTAACCCATGAACACTACAAAACCGGTTGCGCAGCAGATCGTAATGATTAGCACGGCGACGGAGGCTGGTGCGCCCTGCGGCATGCCGAGCGCAATGATGGCGAGCCAGGCGAAGATCGCTTTCGGGTTGGTGACGTGGATGCCGTAGCCACGCAGGATCAGCGACTCGAAGCAGGGGCTTGCTTTATCTTCCCTGGCGGTCGGCAAGTCGCCGCTCGCCCGCACGGCGCGAAATGCCTTATAGGCGAGGTAGAGCAGATAGAAACCGCCAACGACCTTCAGGATCTCCAGTGCAATCGCATAGGTCTCTAACAGAGTGGCGAGGCCTGCTGCGGCAGCGGTCGCCCAGGTCAGCGAGCCGCCAAAGATGCCGAGCGAAATCGTCATGCCCGCCTTGCGGCCATGCGTCATCGATGTTCCGATGATGGCCATGATCGCCGGTCCTGGACTGACGACGGCGATGATATAGGCAATATGGGCCGGCAGGATCTGCGGCAGATAGGCAAGCGCCTCATGCATGGGATAGCTCCGGGAGGGGTCAGGCGGCGCGACCGATTCCAGTGTGTTTGACATTGCAATGGGCGCCAGAATTGCCATGGAATCGTTGAGACGTCACTCTTGTCCCGAATAATTCTTGTCATGGAGACATTTCGGGCTGCTTTACGGCCCCCGGACGATCCGAAAACGCTCTTCGGCTATGACGGGTTTCTCAGCTCTTGCGGTTTGCCACGAAGCGGGCCGTCTCGATCAGGACGGTCGCTTTCTCACCATAGGGAGACAGCAATTCGGAGGCTTCCGTCACCAGTCGTGCAAGCGTGGTTTCGGCCCAGGCCTGGCCGTGCAGCGCGACCAATGTTCCTTTGCCGCGGGCGGCGTCCTTGCCGGTGGCCTTGCCCATAGTTGCGGCATCAGCGGTCAGGTCGAGAAGATCGTCAGCGAGCTGGAAGGCCAGACCGATTTTTTCACCGAAGATGCGTAGCCGCTGACGGTCCTCAGGCGGGGCGCCGGCAATGATGGCGCCAGCTTCGCAGGCAAAGCGGATCAGGGCACCAGTTTTCATCGCCTGCAGCATGTTAACGCCGCGCTCGTCCGGGGTCTCTTTTTCGGCAGCAAGATCGAGAGCCTGGCCGCCGGCCATGCCGCCGATACCGGCCGCGCGAGACAGCGCCAGCACGAGTTCAATCTTTCGGCCCGCCGGCAGTTCGGTTTCCGGGGCTGCGATGATGTCGAAGGCGTAGGTCAGGAGGCTGTCGCCGGCAAGGATCGCTGTCGCATAGTCAAAGGCGATGTGCACGGTCGGCTGCCCGCGGCGCAGGTCGTCATTATCCATGGCCGGTAGGTCGTCATGCACCAGCGAATAGCAATGTACGCATTCGAGCGCCGCACCGATCCTGACTGCCGCGTCGCCGTCGCCACCGAGGAGTGCTGCAGTCTCCATTACGAGAAACGGCCTCAGCCGCTTGCCGCCATTCAGCACGCCGTGACGCATCGCTTCGAGCAGCCGTGTGGGGCGAACGATTTCGCCATTCAGACAGGCGTCTGCAAGAAGCTCACTCAGGACAGCCTCAACTTTGCTGGCGTTGTCCTTGAGGCGATGATCGAAGGAAGAAGTGGTGCTGTCCATGGCCGCTGTTTGGCATGAGTGCGGGTTGCTGGCAACGAGAATTGTCAACAGCCGAGAAGGGAATCTCGCCGCACTCTGGTCATCGCTCCGTGTAGACGGTATGACACTTGCAGCATTCATGGCGTGTCTCTCGGACACGCGAAGGGTGTTCCGGGGTGGAAAGACGGTGGACCTTCAACAATTGGACACTCCGACGGGCAGCGAGGAAGAAGCTGAGATGGCGCGACGGTCGGGTTGGTTTGCGCGCTTGAAGAGCCGTCCGCTCTGGCAGCGTATCATCCTCGTCCCCATCGCCTTGCTGCTGTTACCATATCTTCTTATCCCTCTCTACGCGTTGCCGTTCATTCATCCGATTTCAACCCTGATGCTGCGCGATGCCGTTCTGCTTCGAGGATATGATCGCCGATGGGTTTCCTTCGATAACATCGCACCGGTGTTGGTGCAGTCGGTCCTGGTTTCGGAGGACGGGCAATTTTGTTTTCATGGCGGTGTCGACTGGGGCGAGATGCGCATGCTCGTACAGGAAACGCTGCGGGGTGAGTCCACGCGCGGTGGGAGCACGATTCCGATGCAGACCGTGAAGAATCTTTTCCTCTGGAATAGCCGCTCCTTCGTGCGCAAGGCGTTGGAACTGCCGCTTGCCGTTACCTCCTCCTTCGTCTGGTCGAAACAGCGGATGATGGAAATCTATCTCAACATCGCCGAATGGGGGCCGGGGATCTACGGAATAGAGGCGGCGGCGCAATATCATTTCAAAGTGCCGGCCTCGAAGTTAACCGCCCGCCAGGCCGCGCTTCTCGCCGTCTCCTTGCCCAATCCGATCGACCGGGTGGCGAGCAGGCCGGGGCGCGGGCTGCGCCAGCTCGCGTCGCTGATACAGCGCCGGGCGAAGAATTCCGGCGACTACATCAAGTGCCTTTATAACTGATATCAGAACTTGTCGTTCGATCGGTTAGCCGTCATCTGGCATTCTTGCATGTGACGTAAGGGCGGGTGATCTGCCAACGAACACGGACCTGCCCCATGAGCATCGTTGCTTTCTCGCCTGAACTGCTGAAATATTCCAAGAGCCGTCACCCGGAGCCGCCCCCTCGTCTCGGGAGGCGCTACGATCTGTCGGGCAATTTTCAGTACGAGCCGGGTAATACGATCGTCCGCCATTTGGTGGAAGGTTCCGAAACGCAGCGTGCGGTCGTTGCGGCGCGGGAAAAATTTCTGGCTATGCCGGAAGCCTCGCAATTCACCTTCACGCCGATTTCCAGCCTGCATATGACGTTGTTTCAGGGCATTATCGAACATCGCCGCACGCGGCCTTATTGGCCGGCGGATATAGCGCTCGATGCACCGATCGATGAGATGACCGCGATCATGGGCGAGCGACTAAAGACCCTTTCCATGCGCGAGCCGTTCAAGGTGGCGGTGACGCATGCGCGCCCGAGCGGCCTGCTGGTCGACGGCGCAACCGAGACGGATCGGAGAGTGATGCGGGCGTGGCGCAATGCCCTTGCTGATCTCCTCGGCTATCGCCATCCTGACCATGACGTCTATCCGTTCCACATCACCTTCGCCTATGTCATAGAGCGGCTGGGAGACGAGGCGCTGCCGCGTTGGCAGGCGATGCTGGACCAGGTTGCCGCCGATATCCGAGCCACGGCACCGATCATCGAGATGCGCCCGCCAGCCTTTTGTTCGTTCGACGACATGAATCATTTCGAGGAACTTCTGGTATTCGAGTTCCAAAAATAAGAAGGACAAACCATGGACAAGCTAACCCTCTATATCGGCAACAAGAACTATTCCTCCTGGTCCTTTCGGCCGTGGATCGCATTGGAGGGTTGCGGCATCGCTTTCGAAGAGGTGCTAATCCCCTTCGATTTTCCAGCTGGCAATCCGCGCATTCGCGAGGTTTCGCCGACGGGCAAGGTGCCGATGCTGGTGCATGGTGAGTTCAAGGTCTGGGAATCGCTCGCCATCATCGAATACGTGGCCGAGCTTTTCCCGGATTCCGGCCTCTGGCCCAGTGATCGGCAGGCGCGTGCTTTGGCGCGCTCGATCTCCATGGAAATGCTGGCGGGCTTCCGCGCGCTACGCAATGCCTGCCCGATGAACATCCGCCGCCCCGTCAGCCGGCTCGATCTGCCAGAGGGTGTCATGGACGACGTTGCGCGCATCGAGACGATTTGGCGCGATATGCGCGCCCTTTCCGGTGGCCCCTTCCTTTTCGGCGCGTTCTCCGGCGCCGATGCCATGTTTGCGCCGGTCGTCAACCGCCTCGAGGTTTACGATCTCGTCAGTGCCGCCGACACGCTGGACTATATGGCTGCGATGAAAGCCCTGCCCGCGTGGCAGAAATGGGAAAAAGCGGCTCGTGAGGAGCCCTGGATCGTGCCGGAAGACGAAGCCTAAGCGCTGATTCGGTTTCCATCGGCGTCGATTCGATACTGCGGGCAAAAAATGCGGGAAGGGACTGGTCAAAGTCGCTTTAGCCATGTATAAGCCCGCCCAATTTCCGAAATTGATGCACATCTGTTTCGGCCGCCTGGCTGGCCGCTGATGTGTTTCGTCCGCAAAGTGGAGTAACGAGAATGGCTGTACCGAAGAGAAAAACGAGCCCGTCCAAGCGCGGTATGCGCCGCTCGGCTGATGCGCTCAAGGCTCCGACCTATGTCGAAGACAAGAACTCCGGCGAACTGCGTCGCCCGCATCATATCGATCTGAAGACCGGCATGTATCGCGGCCGTCAGGTTCTGACGCCGAAGGAAAGCGCATAGTTCAAGCGCTCCCTTTGGGGGTGAAATTCAAAGGCTGGCGTTTCCGCCGGCCTTTTTCTATTTGTTGCGCACTTGATCCGGCAGGATCTTGTCCGAAAACGGCTTCGTACTTTCGAGGGTATGCGCTAACAATCGCGGCGACTTCAATTCCGGAGAAATGCGCCTCGTCTTGATTGTTGCCTTCCCGCTGATGATCGTTCCCCTCGTGCTTTATCTGGCGATGCTGGATTTGATGGGCGCGGGCGGTATCGCGTCCCTCAACGATGTGAGGCTTACTCTCGCCATGCTTTCGAGCGCGACATGGACGCTGCAGCTCGGCGATTTCTTCATCGTCATTGCACTGATCATGCTGTTCTTCGAAATTCTGAAGGCGACGCAACGGTTCCGGCTCGCTGCTCAATCACATGCTGTCGATGCTGGTGTTCATCGCCTATCTCGTCGAATTCCTGCTGCTGAAGGATGCGGCGACGCAAACTTTCTTCGTCCTGATGACCATCGCCTTCACTGACGTCATCGGCGGATTCACCATTTCGATCCGCTCGGCCGGGCGGGATGTTTCGATCGAGCTGTAAGGATTTTTACCCTCTCCCCGATGGGGCGAGGGTAAAATGCTCACAAACTGTCCAGCTTGTTCTGCATTGCGCGGAGCTGTTCTTTCAACTCGTCGATGTCCTTTGCTTCTGCCTTGCGGCTTTCTTTCGCCGGCGGTTTCATGAAGGGCGAGAACATCTGCATCGCCTGCTGGAACATTTCGGTGTTGCGGCGGACTTGTTCCTCGACCATTTGGATCGGCAGTTGCAGATTCTTGCCCAGCGGCGTTTCGCCGAAGGCGCGGTTGATCTGCTCGCGCATTTGTGTCTGCTGCTCGGTAAAGGCGCGCATGGAATGTTCAAGAAAGCTCGGCACGACCATCTGCATCTGATCGCCGTAATAGGTGATCAGTTGCCTGAGGAACGAAATCGGCAACAACGTATTTCCGGTCTTCGATTCCTGTTCGAAAATGATCTGCGTTAGAACCGAATGCGTGATCTCTTCGCCACTTTTCGCATCCTGGACGATAAATTCTTCTCCCTTTTTCACCATCTCCGCTAGGTCATCCAACGTCACATATGTGCTGGTGCCGGTATTGTATAAGCGGCGGTTGGCATATTTCTTGATAACGATCTGGCCCTCATTTTTTGCCATTATCAGTCTCCTGGCCCCGTCTGATTGTATGGAAACTCCTCCACCGCCAAGTGTAGACGCAAAAGAAGCTTGGTGACAATCGGTTTGTGCGATGCGGCAAGCCCTTTCCTTTAATAGTATTTTTTGTCGGGTGATGACGACTTCATGAAATCTGGAAGACCAAAATTCTTGTCGTTTGACTCGGGCGCAAAGCTTTGACAGTTTCGCCTTATATATGTTCATCCTGTGAGGAGGCTTCCATGAGCAATCCATCCATCGTCGTCGCCAGTGCAGCTCGCACTGCTGTCGGTTCCTTCAACGGCGCCTTTGCGACCATCCCGGCTCATGAGCTCGGCGCAGCTGCGATCAAAGGCGCATTGGAGCGATCTGGTGTCGATGCCAAGGAAGTCGACGAGGTGATCCTCGGTCAGGTGCTGCAGGCCGGCGAAGGTCAGAACCCGGCTCGCCAGGCCGCCATAAAGGCCGGTGTTCCGCAGGAGGCGACCGCCTGGGGCGTCAACCAGCTCTGTGGCTCCGGCCTGCGCGCCGTAGCACTCGGCATGCAGCAGATCGCCGCGGGTGACGCCAAGATCATCATCGCCGGCGGCCAGGAATCCATGTCGATGGCCCCTCATGCCGCGCATCTTCGCGGCGGCACCAAGATGGGTGACATGAAGATGATCGACACGATGATCAAGGACGGCCTGACGGACGCCTTTTACGGCTATCACATGGGCATCACGGCGGAAAACATCGCCCGTCAGTGGCAGCTTTCCCGCGACGACCAGGATCAGTTCGCCGTTTCCTCGCAAAACAAGGCGGAAGCCGCGCAACTCGCCGGCCGTTTCAAGGACGAGATCGTGCCATTCATCGTCAAGACCCGTAAGGGCGACGTCAGCGTTGACGCCGACGAATTTATCCGTCACGGAGCGACGCTCGACAACATGACCAAGCTGCGCCCCGCCTTCGACAAGGAAGGCACCGTAACTGCCGGCAATGCTTCTGGTATCAATGACGGCGCGGCGGCGGCCGTGCTGATGACCGAGGCTGAAGCCTCACGCCGCGGCATCCAGCCGCTCGCCCGCATCGTTTCCTGGGCAACTGCCGGCGTCGACCCGCAGATCATGGGCACCGGCCCGATCCCGGCCTCGCGCAAGGCGCTGGAAAAGGCGGGCTGGTCCGTCGGCGACCTCGACCTCGTCGAGGCTAATGAGGCCTTTGCCGCGCAAGCCTGTGCCGTCAACAAGGATCTCGGCTGGGATACGTCGATCGTCAACGTCAATGGCGGCGCCATTGCCATCGGCCATCCCATCGGTGCCTCCGGCGCGCGCATCCTCAACACACTTCTCTTCGAAATGAAGCGTCGCGGCGCCAAGAAGGGCCTCGCCACGCTCTGCATCGGCGGCGGCATGGGCGTCGCCATGTGCTTCGAAGCGCTCTAGTGAGCATCCCGCTTTCAGGTGATCTCACCTGTAAGCGGGAAAGATGCTCTGGATTCAAAAGGCTAGGGCGATCTTTGTGTGTTCACATGAACGCACAGCGCTTCAGGGCGCTTCGCTCGGTCCCCAAACAGTGCGAAATGGTTTTGAATAAGATCGTGCTAAAGTAAATAGCGAGAGAGGGATTAAGCGAACCAAGAATGCTGATCCGCTTTAGCGACAACAGAGGGGAGTGGAATATGAGCAGAGTGGCGTTGGTGACAGGTGGTACGCGCGGCATCGGGGCGGCTATTTCGATGGCGTTGCGCAATGCGGGCTACCGGGTTGCGGCAACCTATGCAGGCAATGACGAGAAGGCTCGGGCTTTCCATGAAGTGACGGGCATTTCCGTGCATAAGTGGGACGTGTCCGACTACGAAGCCTGCGGTAAGGGCATCTCTGCGATTCAGGGCGAACTTGGTCCGATCGAGATTCTCGTCAACAATGCCGGGATTACCCGAGATGCCATGTTCCACAAGATGACGCCGCAGCAATGGCACGAGGTCGTCAACACCAACCTCACAGGCCTGTTCAACATGACGCATCATGTCTGGCAGGGCATGCGCGACCGCAGCTTTGGCCGTGTCGTCAATATTTCGTCGATCAATGGGCAGAAGGGCCAGATGGGTCAGGCGAATTATTCCGCCGCTAAAGCCGGCGACCTCGGCTTCACCAAGGCGCTTGCCCAGGAGGGTGCCGCCAAGAATATCACCGTCAATGCCATCTGCCCTGGCTATATCGGCACTGAGATGGTGCTTGCAGTGCCGGAAAAGGTCTTAAACGAGCGGATCATCCCGCAGATCCCCGTAGGCCGTCTGGGCGATCCTGAGGAAATTGCCCGTATCGTTGTCTTTCTCGTCGGCGATGACGCCGGCTTCATCACGGGATCAACGATCAGCGCCAATGGCGGTCAATTCTTCGTTTGATCTGGTAGGGTAAGTGCCCAATGATTGCCGGGATGCCCGGCAATCATTGTCGGCTTGAATTCACGGATCGCCGCTGCCGGCGTTTGAATTGCAAAACGACGGGCTCAAAGGTCATGCGGTGCATTTCCTTCTCCCGCGTCCGCGCGGCATAACCCAGCACAATAAATGTGGTGCCGACAAGAACGAGCCCTGCAATGCTTGCAATGATCTCGGCCATGGTGCCGTTCCTTTCCGAAAAACGTTAACCCGATCTCCGCGAGACCGGCGTGGGTATGTTCGTCTCAAGAAAAATATCGGTCCAAAAAATTGTCGGCGCGAAGGATTTGGCTTTTACGACCGATCGTCGACAGAGCGTCGACGATCGGCCAAAAGAAATCGATCTTCGTCTCTACCCGTCCTAGTGGCAGCGAGCCTCATAGCGGCGGCCGTTGCGGTCACGGTAGATGCAGTAACCCGGGTGCTCATGGGACCGGCCGATAAGATAGCCGACGGCACCGCCGGCGACGGCGCCAATTGCGGCACCGCCCCAGCTGTTGCTGGCGACACCGCCTATGATCGCGCCCGTTCCGGCGCCGATGGCCGTTCCCTTTTCGGTTGCGGTGCATGAGGCAAGTGCGCCGACAAGGGCGATCGCGACGATGATTTTCTTCATGATAATGCTCCCTAGTGGTTGAGGTCTTCAACAATATCGGCCGGATCAGATCCGGCCCATCAATAGCAGAATGAGGAGGATGACAAGAACAAGTCCGAGACCACCTGATGGACCGTAACCCCAACCCCGGCTGTAACCCCAGTTAGGAAGTGCACCGATCAGCAACAGAATCAAAATCACGAGTAATATTGTACCAAGCATGACAAATTTCCTCCGAGTCTGGCGCCTAGAGCGTCCCCGCCGGAGTGGATGTCACTCAAGCAGACAAGATGCGCTAGATCAAAGTCCCGATGCGTCCTTTATCGTCCCCTCTAATGAGTAGCGCACCACAGTCGCCGTGAATAGAAACTTGTTTCGCGAGAAATTGTTCCGGCTCAGAAATAACAAGTCATGGAAGCAAGCGCTAGCTGGGCAGAAAAGTTAACACACGCATCCGAACGCGCGCGCAAAATGTTCGTCAATGACCTCGCCTATGGTTAGAAATTACTTTAAATACAATATGTTGCGGTGAACGAAACGGGAAAATGGGCCTGTCCGTGATTCGTCAGCGATTCGTTCTGCTTTTGGGCTTTGGTTAATGCCGTGATGATTGGTTCATCGAAAGATCTACCTCTTTCGGAGAGGTGAACTTGAACCTTGATCGCCGGAAAGTGGTACTTCGCCAGCAAAATGGTTAATTCCGTCGATTTCTGAGGCTACCCAGCTCACCTCCTCATTCTCCATTTGGATGAGCCGCCCTATCCCAGCGCTATATCTAGCGGTGAACAAATGGAGCACATGATCGAATCAACGATTCGTCGCCGATTCGTTCCGGCTTTGGTCGATGTGTTAACGGATTCAACTTGTGAGTGAATTTATAGATTAATCATATGTGGACTCGCTTAAAAGTTAATCGCAATCCATAATTCGGCAGGATTCTAAGTTTCAACCAGGCAGAGTCCTGTGCCTTTCGATCGGAATAACGCTAGATGTTGTGTGGAACAAATGCAGAATCGACCGATGTCAGTGATTCGTCTCCGATTCGTTCCGGCTTTGGCCCGAATCTTAATTCGGAAGTCTCATGGTCGGATCCTTGGAGAAATTTACGGAATTAACAGATGGTTAACTATATTTTTTAGACGCGATTATCATCATGCCGGCCTCGCCTCTTGACTCCTGAATCCGTAAAAGAGGTGTCCAAAAATGATTCAGTATCTGGTGGGATTCTATGAATCGAAATCCATATATAGTAGTGAACAAAATAAGAACTATGAGGAGTAGCGATTCGTCGCTGATTCGTTCTCAAGCTGTTCCGGACTCGTCGGGACTCGCTTGGGATGCAAGGACAATGTAGCCTTTGGTTGCGTCCGCCAATAATGAAATCGCATATTGCGACCGTTGTTTTTTCATTCGGGTCTTGCCTTTGTCACATATGGTGGTCATCTCTTCTTCTCTTCCTTGGGGAGCTTGTTGATCGAAAAGACAGCGGTTTCTCGCCCATGCATGGACCTATGACTCTGACTTCGCAGCCAATGATCCTGAGCGGACGCGGCGTGACCGCGGTGCTCGGACCGACCAATACCGGCAAAACCCATTATGCCATCGAGCGCATGGTGGCGCACGGCAACGGCGTTATCGGCCTGCCGCTGCGGCTGCTGGCGCGCGAGGTTTATACCCGTGTCGTCGAAAAGGTCGGGGCGCAATATGTCGCGCTAGTCACCGGAGAAGAGAAGATTTCGCCGCCGAATGCGCGCTATTCCGTCTGCACGGTCGAGGCCATGCCGCGGGAGACGCGCGCGTCCTTTGTCGCCATCGATGAAGTACAGCTTGCCGGCGATCTGGAACGCGGCCATATCTTCACCGACCGCATCCTGCATCTGCGCGGGCGCGACGAAACGCTGCTGCTTGGTGCGGGCACGATGCGGCCGATTCTCGAGCAGTTATTGCCGGGGATCACGGTCGTCGAGCGGCCCCGCCTGTCGCATCTCTTTTATGCTGGCCAGAAGAAAATCACCCGCCTGCCGCAACGCACGGCGATCGTCGCCTTTTCCGCCGACGAGGTCTATGCCATCGCCGAACTCATCCGCCGCCAGCGCGGCGGTGCGGCCGTGGTCCTCGGGGCGCTCAGCCCGCGTACCCGCAACGCGCAGGTCGCCCTCTATCAAGCCGGCGATGTCGAATATCTGGTCGCGACGGATGCGATCGGCATGGGTCTCAATCTCGATGTCGATCACGTTGCTTTCGCCCAGGATCGCAAGTTCGACGGTTATCAGTTCCGCAATCTCAATCCGGGCGAACTCGGCCAAGTCGCCGGCCGCGCCGGCCGTCACCTGAAGGACGGCACATTTGGTGTGACCGGTCAGGTCGATCCCTTCGACGACGAGTTGGTACGGCGCATCGAGGGTCATGAGTTCGATACGGTTAAGGTGTTACAGTGGCGTACCAAGGAATTCGATTTTTCCTCGATCGCTTCGCTGCGCGCGAGCCTTGAAAGCGTTCCACGCGTACAGGGCTTGACGCGCGCGCTGCCGGCGGTCGATCAGCAGGCGCTGGAATCTCTGTCGCGCGATCTGGAGATTTCCGATCTCGCCAACAATCCGGCGCGGGTCGAAAAATTATGGGAAGCCTGTGCGCTTCCGGATTATCGGCGGATTACGCCCGCCCAGCATGCCGATCTTATCGCCACCCTCTTTTCCGACCTCGTGCGCTATGGCACGGTAAAGGAAGACTTCCTTGCCGAACAAGTGCATCGTGCCGATCGGACGGATGGCGAGATTGACACGCTTTCGGCGCGAATCGCGCAGATAAGGACTTGGACCTATGTATCGAATCGGCCCGGTTGGCTTGCCGATCCGACACACTGGCAAGAAAAGACGCGGGAAATCGAAGATCGATTGTCCGATGCGTTACATGAAAGGTTGACGAAACGCTTTGTTGATCGCAGGACATCTGTGCTCATGAAGCGCCTGAGAGAGAATGCGATGCTGGAAGCTGAAATCAGTGTGAATGGGGATGTCTTCGTTGAGGGGCATCATGTGGGACAGTTGACCGGATTCCGGTTCACCCCTATCGCGGGAACCGAGGGGCCGGACGCAAAGGCTGTCCAGACGGCCTCGCAGAAGGCACTCGCGCTGGAGTTCGAGGCGCGCGCCGCCCGTATCCACGCGGCCGGCAACAGCGATTTGGCGATCAGCGCGGATGGCCTTGTCCGTTGGCTCGGCGATCCCGTGGCGCGGCTTTCGGGCAGCGATCACGTCATGCGTCCGCGCGTCATTCTGCTCGCCGATGAGCAGTTGACGGGCAATGCGCGCGACCATGTCGCGGCGCGCATCGAGCGCTTCGTGAATCATCATATCAGCACGGTCTTGAAGCCTCTCGACGATCTGTCGCGCGCCGAGGACTTGCAGGGTCTTGCCAAGGGGCTGGCCTTCCAACTCGTCGAAAGCCTCGGCGTGCTGTTCCGTCGCGACGTCACCGAAGAGGTGAAGTCGCTCGACCAGGACGCCCGCGCCTCGATGCGCCGCTATGGCGTCCGCTTCGGTGCCTACCACATTTTCGTGCCTGCCTTGTTGAAGCCGGCTCCGGCCGAACTCATCACCCTGCTTTGGGCGTTGAAGAACGACGGCCTCGACAAGCCGGGCTATGGCGACCTGATTCCGGTTCTGGCCGCCGGCCGCACCTCCGTCGTCACCGATCCGAGCTTCGAGCGCATGTTCTACAAGCTTGCCGGCTTCCGCTTCCTCGGCAAGCGTGCAGTGCGCATCGACATTCTCGAACGGCTGGCGGATATCATCCGTCCGCTGCTGCAGTGGAAGCCCGGTCAGGCCTCGCGTCCGGAAGGTGCCTATGACGGCCGCCGTTTCACGACGACGACGTCGATGCTCTCCATCCTCGGCGCAACACTGGAAGACATGGAAGAGATCCTGAAGGGTCTCGGCTACCGCGCCGACGCCGTGAAGGCGGAAGATGCGTCGGCCTTCCTCGCGCTCCAGGACGTGGCTTCTGCGCCCGCTCCGGGAGCGCCGGGTGCGGAAGCAGCCGCCGAAAAGGCCGATCATGACGATGCCGATAGTCATGGCGATGAGCCGGCTACGGAAAGTGAAGCCGTCTCACAGGATGCTACGTCTACAGCGGAAGCTCCGGCTGAGCCGGCTGCTGTTGCCGCCGAGCCTGCCGAAGCCGCTGCTGCGGTAGCCGAGCTGCCGGGTGTCGATGTCGTTGCTGCCGAGCCGGTCGAGCCGAAGCCGGTTCTACTCTGGCGTCTTGGTGGACGCAGCGACAACCAGCAGCGACAGGGCGGACGCGGCCATGGCGATCATCGGCGCGGCCAGCACGGCCAGGGCGAGGGACGCGGTCATCAGGGCAATCGCCGCAATGGCGGCGGTGAGCAGCAGGCGGGCGGCGAAGGCCGGGATAATCGCGAGGGGCGTGAGGCCCGTGGCGATAACCGAGGGCCGCGCGGCAACCGCGACGGCGGCCGTCCGCAACATCAGGGTAACCGTTCCGAACGCAACGACCGCCAGGATCGCGGCGAACGGAAAGAGCGTAACGATCGCAATGACCGGAACGACCGCAACAATCGCGGCGCTTCCCAGCCGCTGCGTTTCGAAGCCAAGCCGCCCCGCAAGGAAAAGCCGATCGATCCGGATTCTCCTTTCGCCAAGCTTGCAGCGCTCAAGGAGCAGATGAAGAAATAGGCCATGACGGACGCGAGGCAGCCATCTTCCGGTTCGCGCCAACGCATCGACAAGTGGCTGTTCTTTGCCCGTATGGTAAAATCCCGCTCGCTGGCACAGGTCTATGTCCAAAACGGCAGCGTGCGGGTGAATGGCGAGCGGGTCGTGCAGCCGAGCTTTGGCGTCAAGGCCGGCGACCGGATCGAACTCGCGCTGGAGCGGCGGGACGTCGTCCTGATCGTGCGTCTGCCGGGCGAGCGGAGAGGTCCTTTCGAAGAGGCGAAGCTGCTTTATGAGGACTTGACGCCGCCGCCAGATGAGACAAAACGTCTCACTCCGCTCGAGCAGGCTAGCCGCACACCCGGCAGTGGACGGCCGACGAAACGCGATCGGCGCGCAATCGACCAGCTGACGTCGGAGGACGATTAGAAAACTCTATCCGGTCTCCATGATTTTCGGGATTGTTTGTCCTTGAAATTGGCCAGCAAAGCCGGTACCTCACGGTCAACCCGCTGGTAACCAGCCGGTCGGCATGCCTGCGCATAGCGCATCCGCTTGCCCGCCGGCTTCCGAGGGAAAGGCGCGACGTTCCAGGTTGCGCATCCACGGAAAACGAGAGATATCCCTGGAGTGCTTCATGACATACGTCGTGACCGATAATTGTGTTCGCTGCAAATACACAGATTGCGTGGAAGTCTGCCCTGTCGACTGCTTCTACGAAGGCGAGAACTTTCTCGTCATCCATCCCGATGAATGCATCGATTGCGGCGTTTGCGAGCCGGAATGTCCCGCCGAGGCGATCAAGCCCGATACCGAGCCGGGTCTCGACAAGTGGCTGAAAATCAACGCGGATTATGCATCCCTCTGGCCGAACATAACGGTCAAGCGCGATCCGCTGCCGGACGCTAAGGAGATGGACGGCGAACAGGGTAAGTTCGAGAAGTATTTCTCGGCCAATCCCGGTTCCGGCGACTGATCGAAGGCCGTGACAGGCCGTCGATAAAGGTGTAGTCGATAGGTCGAGAAGACGAATCAATGCCATTGGCCGCACGTGCGGTCAATGTGGCCGCTTGGTGTGCGTAAAGCAAATTATTGATTTCCTCAGATTTTTGTGATAGCTTCCTCACACTGATCCACTGCGGCATTTTGTATGCCCCAAACCATCACGAAAGCAAGTAAGCAATCCGTACGCGGTTTCCTTGACATATCAACATTTTGAGTTGTCGGGTCTGGGATCGCGATGAACGGATTTCTTTTTGCATGCGTCTGGCTGGACCAGGATGAAGTCACCCCGACGGTGCTTCCGTCTCATCCGGGCCTGACTGACCCGGCCCCGGTTCGCGCCGGGTGCGTAACAGGGAGTTTTTGAAAAGAATGACGATCCAGCAGAAAAAACCTTCAGCAGCACGCCATGGCTTCAAGACTGGTGAAGCGATTGTATACCCCGCTCACGGTGTGGGTACGATCACCGCGATTGAAGAACAAGAAGTCGCCGGTATGAAGCTTGAGCTTTTTGTAATCGACTTCGAAAAAGACAAAATGCGTCTGAAGGTGCCCGTTGCCAAGGCCATGAGCATCGGAATGCGTAAGCTTTCCGAGACGGATTTCGTCGACCGGGCGCTTAAGGTCGTTCAGGGCAAAGCCCGCGTCAAGCGCACCATGTGGTCGCGCCGTGCCCAGGAATATGATGCCAAGATCAATTCCGGCGATCTGATCTCCATCGCCGAGGTGGTTCGCGATCTCTATCGCGCTGAAAACCAGCCTGAGCAGTCCTATTCGGAACGCCAGCTCTATGAGGCCGCGCTCGATCGCATGGCGCGCGAAATCGCTGCCGTCAACAAGATGTCGGAGACCGAGGCTGTCCGCCTCGTTGAGGTCAATCTGAACAAAGGCCCGAAGCGCGGCAAGGTCGTCGAAGAAGACGATTCCCAGGACGAAGCCGCATAAGGCCAAAGGGCAAAGATCACGTCCAAAAAACCCGGCCATCGAGCCGGGTTTTTTCTTTGGAACCTTTTACCGTCTGACGCGTTTAGGTGTAGTATTCGCGGCTGGTGTGAACCTCTCCTGACATGAGTTCGTCGACCAGCCGTTTGCCTTAACGTTCACGAGGACCGGACCCCATGCGTTTTGATTGGAAATTTCCCGGCGATCTGAAGCCATTTCGTTCGCTAGGTCATTTCGGTGAAGCCGAAATAGACCCGTAACCGACCGTCCGGACATCGGGCCGGTCTCCAATTGCATTCAATTCATAGATTTTCATCCGCGCAGCAATGTCCGGAAACGACGTTTGCTGCCATTTCCGTTGACCGCGGCACTGAGACGATTTTGGGGTAGGATTTAGGGGATATGTATATGAAAAATATGTCTGCAGACCGACGAATGATTAAGATCGCGATGGCCGCCCCCTATCTCGACCGTGACGAAGAACACGACCTCGCCATCCGCTGGAAGGATCACGACGATCGCGGCGCTCGCAACAAGATTGCTACGGCCCATATGCGCCTCGTTATCTCGATGGCGGGCAAATTCCGCAATTTCGGCTTGCCGATGAGCGATCTGGTACAGGAGGGTTATGTAGGTCTCCTGGAGGCGGCGGCAAGGTTTGAACCCGAACGTGAAGTGCGATTTTCGACCTACGCCAGCTGGTGGATCCGGGCGTCGATCCAGGACTTCATCCTGCGTAACTGGTCGATCGTGCGCGGCGGCACGAGCTCGGCGCAGAAGGCGCTGTTTTTTAATCTCCGCCGCTTGCGCGCCAAGCTCGCCAGGGGCAATTCCGGCGTCACGGTGCAGTCCATCCATGAGGAAATCGCCGTCGCCCTTGGGGTCAGCCTTGCCGATGTGCAGACCATGGATGCGCGCCTCTCCAGCAACGACGCGTCCTTGCAGGCACCGTCGATTTCCGGTGATGCCGAAAGCGCCGAACGCATGGATTTCCTGATCAGCGACGAGCCGCTGCCGGACGAACAGGTCTCCAACATGATCGACGGCGAGCGCCGCCGCGTCTGGCTGGCCTCGGCGTTGAAGCACTTGAACGAACGTGAGATGAAAATCATCCGGGCACGCCGCCTGGTGGAGGACGGTGCTACTCTGGAGGAGCTGGGCGCTGATCTCGGTATTTCCAAGGAACGTGTGCGCCAGATTGAAAGCCGCGCCATGGAGAAGCTCCGTAGCGCCCTGGTTGACGCTGATCCGCGCATGGCGAGCTATGCCTGACGCGGAGAATCCCTTCCCCCTATTTGGAGAAGGTGAAAAGCCGTCTATTCCGAAATAATCTTGACCTTGTCGCCGGGTGCAACCGTTGCGCCCGTCGGCAGGGCGTTGATCAGCTTGAACAGGTCGAGCTTGCGGTCGGTGCCCATCATCCGAGCGGCGAGCGTGGTGATGTTGTCGCCAGCTTTGACGGTGACGACGCGCACGCGCAGTGGCTTCAGCGATGAGGCTTCCTCCGGCGTCATGTGCCGGAAGCTTGAGCGCAGCACATCGGCCGTCTGCTCCAGTGCGGTAATGTTGCCTTTCGGCACGGCCGTCAGGAAGCGGAAGATTTGCGCGCGGTCGCGGATGACCGTGACGTCGAAATCCCAGCGATCGGCAGAGGCACGCGCGGTTGCTGCCTCCATGCCGTTGACGGTGATCGCCTTGATGGTCGAGGGATCGAGGCCGGTGACCCATCCGCTGGAAATATAATTCGTCAAGTTCTGGTTCTGGCTGTCGGCAACGCCGTCAAAGCGGACGGCGATGTCGCCAGGCCCGGTTGCCATGACCGCCTCGACCTTGTTGTCGATGTGGAAGTCGGGCGGCACGTCGAATCGGATGCCGAGGCCACCGTGCAGGAAGGTCTGGCCACGCACATAGCCTTCTTCCGGGCTGTCGCCATAAAGCAGGCCGTCGATGCCGTTGAGGTAATAATCGCGGCCGGTATCGCCGACCTTGCCTTCCTCGCCGAATTCGCGGGCATGCGCCTTGGCAAGATCGATGCGCTGCGGCGTGCTCGGATGGCTCGACAAGAAGTCGAGGCTCTGATCGGCGTCGGAATTGGCCGACATGAAGTGACTATAGTCTTCCATCGCGTTGAGGAAGCGGGCGGCGGCATAGGGGTCGTAGCCGGCCTGACCGAGCGTGCGGATGCCGATCTCGTCGGCCTGTAGCTCCTGTTGACGAGAGAAAGCCGCAAGGCGCAGCTTGCCGCGGGCAAGGGCCTGCTTGCCAGCAAGATCGCTCGACAGAACTTCGGCGACCACGCGGCTGGCAATGACCTCCGCCTCTTCGCGCTTCTGGCGCTCAATGCCATGATTGGCGGTGACGTGCGCCATCTCGTGCGACAGCACGGCGGCGACTTCCGAGGCGTCGTTGGCGAGCGCCAACAGACCGCGGGTGACATAGAGATAGCCGCCTGGCAGCGCGAAGGCATTGATCGACGGCGAATTCAAAATGGTGATGCGATAGGATTGCTGCGGATTTTCCGACACGCTGGTCAGCGCGCCGGCGATGCGGGCGACCAAGCGCTCGGTCTTGGCGTCCTTGTACTCACCGCCATAGCTTGCAAGGATGCGCGGATGTTCGCGGGCACCCATTTGCGCACGCGGATCGTTTTTCTGTACTTCGGCAACGATCTGCGGATTGGCGGAGGGCGACACATTCGGCTGATAGGACTGATCCAACACCGACTGGCAGCCGTTGAGCACGATCGCGGCAATGAGGACGGGGGTGAGAGGGCGCATACGTGCCGCGACAGTCGCGCCGATCCTTCGTCCTGCGTGCTTGCTCTGCTTCAGTGCCTGTGTCCCACTCATTTCGCTGCCACGCCGGCCGGCCGTCGAACTCGGTTGATCATGGCTAGGCCGATCATCGCCGCGTTTCGTCAAAGGTTGCATCCACCCCGATCGGAACTCAGTTCACCCGGGTGGTCTCCGCCTCTTGCTGTAGCCGATTTCGGCAGCAGTTGCATAGCGAGACTCCGTTTAATTGTAGCAGCGTTGTATTTTAGCAAGCATTTCCCTTGGATTTTCGGCCGCTCGCGGCGACGAAAATAAGGCAAAAACGGCCCAAAATGCGGCGGCGCACTCAATGTTGCAAAAATGTGGTCAGCGCCGGAATGCCGTCCTGCTTCAGGAAGTGTTCGATCGGCGCTGAAAGCCGAATTGTTCCGCCGTCGATAAAGACGGCATGATCGGCAAGGCGCCGGACTTCGGCCGGATCATGCGAGACGATCAGCACCGTATTGCCGGTCTCGCGGTGAAGCGCCGTCAGCAGCTCCGCCATGCCGGAGCGCAGGCCGGGATCAAGGGCTGCGAAGGGCTCGTCGAGCAGCAGGATCGGCTTATCGCGCACCAGCGCCCGGGCGAAAGCGGCGCGTTGCCGCTCGCCGCCGGAAAGAGTGCCTGGTTTGCGTCTGTCGAAACCCGCGAGCCCTACTCGCGCCAGGGCACCCGAAATCCTTTGCCGGTCGTCCGCTGTAAGCTTCAGCGACGGGTTGATGCCTAATCCGACATTGGTGAAGAGATCGAGATGGGCAAAAAGATTGTTATCCTGGAAAACCAGAGACACTGGCCGCTGCGAGGGAGGCAGCCGGGTCGCGTCCCGTCCGGCAAGCATGATGCGGCCATGATCCGGCGACTCGAAGCCGGCGAGCAGATTGAGGAAGGTGGACTTTCCCGATCCGGACGGGCCGGTGATGGCGATGATCCTGCCCTGCGGCAGATCGCAATCAAAGCGAAAATGATGCGTGCCGAGCTGCAGTTCAACTCCGGCCGTCGCGATGCCCCGATCCGCCATCCCCTGATTATCGGTCATTCCGCCTGCCTTCGTTCTCATGCCCGCCTTGGCCGGCAGTGCCGGCGATGGTCAGGAGAAGACATACCAGCCCCAGGATGAATGCAAGCCCGTCCGCGTCATTGGTGCGGTAGCTGCCGAGCTTGCTGTAGACCAGCCAGGGCAGCGTCATAAGGCTGTCGGAACCAAAGAGGGCGACGGCGCCGAGATCGCCGAGCGACAGCGCCATGGCGAAAGAGAGAGCGGTGAAGAACGGCTTGCGCAGACCGGGCCAGTCGATCAGTTGCAGTCGCGACGATCCCTGAAGGCCAAGGCTTGCCGCCAGACGTTCGGTACGGCGGCGATGGACGGCATAAGCCGGCTCGATGACGCGGATGACGAAGGGCAGCGCCATGAGCGCGTTGATGACGACGATCAGAAGGGCCGCGAAGCGGCTTGGGTCGACAAACAGCCTGAGCGCCAGGAACCATCCGGTCGCCAGTACGATCGGTGGTACCAGCAGCACCAGCGAGGAGGTGCCGCTCAGGGCGATGGCCAGGCCGCGCAGGCCCGGCGCTTTACGGCGTCCGGCCGATATAACTGAGCGGGCGCGAATGATGGCGAAGGAGGTCAAGATCGCCAGAATGCCGGCGCCGAGGGCGATCGTAAGACTGGTCAAGGTCGCCTGCAGAAAGGTCGCTTGGCCAATAAGCCTCAGAAGATCAGCCTTGAAGCCGGTGACAACCACCGAGGCGAGCGGCAGGCCAACGAACAAGGCGGTGAACAGGAGCAGCGCGCAGTCGATCAATTTGGCGCCTAGCAGTGCTCCATCGATCCGCCGCACGGCACGACCTGCCGTTAACCCGTGATCGTCCGGTGCCGGAAGCAAAGCCATTGCGCCGAGAATGGCGGCTGTCACGATGATTTGCAGAAGAGACAGTGCCACGGCGCGGCCGGGGTCGAAATCGAAGCGAAGCGCCTGATAGATCGCCACCTCGAGCGTGGTCGCGGCCGGGCCGCCTCCCAGGATCAGCACTAGTGTGAAACTGGTGGCGCAGAGCATGAAGATGAGACCCGATATGCCAGGGATGAGGCCGCGCAGCATTGGCCATTCGATGAAGCGGAAAACGGAGGTCGGCCGCATGCCGAGCCCACCTGCCATCAGCCAATATTCCGCCGGCACGCGTTCCAGCCCGGCAAGCATCAGGCGGGCAGCCAGCGGCAGGTTGAAGAAGACATGCGCCAAGAGGATGCCTATCAGCCCATAGATGCTGACCGGCTGCGACAGGCCGAGCCCGGTCAGCGCCTGATTGAGCATGCCCTGGCGTCCCCAAATGCCGAGCAGACCGAGCGCGCCGATCAGCACCGGCAGGCCCATGGGGACGGCCATCAACCGGATCAGCCAGAGCCGGCCGGGAAAGCGTGGCTGCCGTGCGAGAGCGCGGGCGACCGGAATTGCGAGGACGACGGAAAGAAGCGTGGACAGCGTCGCCTGTAGCAGCGTGAAGCGCAGCACGCGCTGAAGATAGGGATCGGTGAGCGTATTGCCGCCGGCGGATCTGATGCCGGCAGCCAGCAAGGTTACGATGGCAAGGGCGATGAAAAGCGCAATGCCGGCGAGACCGAGCGCCCCGCCGGCAATGGCGCGTCTTCTCTCGGATGCCGTCAGTATCATACCGATGTCAGTTCGTGCTCGTGGCTGCCAGCCATTCGTCGATCCAGGCCTTGCGATTCTTCTCGACCACGTCGGGTGCCATCAGGAAGGTCTTTGACGGCACGACCAGCTTGCTGAAAGCATCCGGCAGAGGCTCGGAGGTGGCCGAGACAGGCATCATCCAGTTGTTGGTCGGAATCGTATCCTGGAAGCCGGGCGAGACCATGAACTTCAGAAAGTCGCGGGCAAGGTCCTTGTTCGGCGAGGATCTGGTCAGGCCAGCTACTTCGATCTGGATGTAGTGGCCTTCGGAGAAGGCGGCGGCCTGGTAGCGGTCGGTCTTGTCCTCAATCATGTGATAGGCCGGCGACGTCGTATAGGAGAGCACCATCGGTGCCTCGCCCTTGGTGAAGAGATCATAGGCTTCCGACCAGCCGGGCGTTACCGTCAGGATGCGACCCTTCAGCTTCGTCCAGGCCTCCGCCGCCTTGTCGCCATAGACCGACTTGACCCAGAGCAGCAGGCCAAGGCCCGGCGTCGAGGTGCGCGGATCCTCGATGACGATCTTTTGCGAAGGATCGCCGTCGACCAGATCCTTCATGCTCTTCGGAGGGTTCTTGATCGCCTGCGTGTCGTAAACGACGGCGAAATGGCCGTAATCATAGGGAACGAAGACGCCGTCCTTGAAATCGCCGGGAACCTTGAGTGCCGACGTGTCGATGCCGCTGACATCGAACAGGCCGGTGTCCTTGGCCTCGTCGACGAGATTGGTGTCGAGGCCGAGAACGACGTCGGCTTTGGTGCCGGCTCCCTCCAGCTTCAGGCGGGAGAGCAGAGCCACGCCGTCGGTGACGCTTACGTAGTTGACCGTGCAGCCGCAGGTCTTCTCGAAGTTAGCCTTGACCTTGGCGCCCGGACCCCAGTCAGCCGTGAAGCTTTCATAGGTGTAGATGGTAAGCGTCTTATCCGCGGCACCGGCGCCCTGGGCGACAAAAAGCGTTGTGCCGGCCAGAGCCAGGCCGGTAAGCAGTGATAGCAGCGATCGGTTGGGCATGACTGCGCCTCCTCGTTGGTTTGGTCTCGAACGGGAAAAGGGCGCCATGATTTCGTCACGCGTCTAATCCCTCCGCCGGTGTTAGCCGGATCAGGTTCCGCGGGTTGGCCGGTGAAAGCCTCTCAGCCAGATGTCCTGGAAAGACACAAGGCACCCCGTTAGAGCGTTGGCAGATTTAGTCCTGTGACGGAGGGATGACAAGGGGGATGATTCCCCCGTCGATTGCAGGCTTCGTCTCCTACTCCGCCGCGTGGGCAGTGGTTGAGCTGTCGAGTTTCTTGGTGGCATTGGGTAGTTGCACATTCCTCAGCGTTATTGAGGTCAGCAGGCCGATGAAGCAGAAGGCGGCGGCTGTCATGAACAGCGGGCTGAAGGCGCTCGCATAGGCATTGGCAACGCCTTCGCGCGTGGCCTCCGGCAAGGCAGCCATCATCTTCGGCGTCAGTTCCTTGATATTGGTAACACCGGGAATGGAGACGCCGACATCGCTGAGTTTGGCGGCGATGATGGCGCCATAGATGGAGATGGCGATAGAGGCGCCGCCCATGCGCGAGAGCGTCACGGCGCCGGTCGCTGCACCAACGTCACGGCTGGCGGCGGCATTCTGCACGCCGATGACCGGGACCTGCTGCGCCAGACCGATGCCAATGCCGTGCAGCAGCATCAAGGCGCCGATGAACACGATCGGCGTGCCGGCATGAACCTGCGCCAGTGTGACGAAAGCAATGGTGCTGCAGGCGGCGCTGGCGATGGCGAAGGGCTTGTAGCGGCCCCTCATCGAAATCAGCCGGCCGGCGGAGAGCGAACCGCAGACGATGCCGCCGGTCAACAGGATGAACAGCAGGCCGGCCATTGACGGCGAAAGGCCGGTCGTTGTCTGCAGGAAGAGCGCGAAATAGTTGACCATGCCGATGGCAACCGCGCCGCTGGTGACCGAAATGATCAGGAGCAGCCCGAAGGTCGGGTTGCCGAACAATGTCAGCGGCACGATCGGTTCCGACGCGCGGCGTTCGACGAAGACCCAGGCAAGCGCGGACAAGACGCCAAAAGCGATGATCCCCAGGCATTGCGGCGCGAGCAGCGAACCGAAGAGCTCGGTGCCGTCGGCGGCGAGCACGATGCTGGTGGTCGTCAGCGCAAGCAGGATCGCGCCCGCATAGTCGATCTTCGGCCGGCGGAACGGCTTGCGGTAAGGTAACATAAAGGCGAGGCCAGCGAGGACGACGAAGCCGATCGGTACGTTGACGAGGAAGATCGAGCGCCAGCCGAAGATGTCGCTCATCGTGCCGCCGAGAACGGGGCCGATGGCGCCAGAGGCCATAAGCACCAGGCTGGAATAGCTCTGGTAACGGGCGCGTTCCCGAGGCTCGAAGAGATCGGCGTTGACCGCGAAGATTGACACTAGGATGCCGCCGCCGCCAAGGCCCTGCAGGACGCGGGCGGCGATCAGCGTGTTCATCGATATCGCAAGGCCGCAAACGGCCGAGCCAAAGGTGAAGATGGCGATTGCAGCCATCATCACATATTTGCGGCCGAAGAGGTCGCCGAGCTTGCCGTAGACCGGCATGGAAGCGGAAAGAGCGAGCAGATAGGCCGAGCCGATCCAGCCGAAACGTTCCAGGTGCCCGAATTCTCCGACGATGGTTGGCAACGCCGTCGACACGATCTGGTTGTCAAGTGTTGCCATGAACATGGCGGTCATCAGGAAAAAGAAGAGAATAAGTCGGCGGCGGTGGTCCGCCACGAGTGGCGCGGGCGCGGTTTGCATATCCATGGAACGAGAAATCCGAGCTTGCCCGGAACGCTACGCGCTCGACTGAACGCATGGGAACGCCCCGGTTCCTCAATGTAGAACAGGCGTTTTCGTCCAAATAATCGAAAGCGGATGTCCCGAAACAGCATATGTGCTATCAGCACATAATTGTCAATGGCAAGTGAATGCTGTTTGCATATTTTAATTCCTGTCGGTCTCTGATATGTTGAAATGATGACAACAGCAACAACGACACGAGAAGTTGAAGCCTCGCCCTTGCCCGAAGACGAAAACCTGTTGCGTATTGGGCAGGTGATGACGCGCATGCGCGTGATGACGGGCCGCCGCATGATCGGCCGGCTTGCCATCCTGAATGTCGCGCCGGGCCTTGAGCTTTCGCATCTCGATGTCATCGATGCCGTCAAACGCGCGGAAGGGTCCGGCGAAGTCACCGTCGGGACGATTGCGGAGATCCTGCGCATCGATCCGTCTCGAGCAAGCCGTATCGTCGCCGAAATGGTCGCTCGCGGCGTGCTGCGCCGCAAGGCGTCGCAGGCAGATGCGCGTCGCATCGTCGTCGTGCTGACCGCGCTCGGCCAAAGGTTGCTCGCCGAGATCCAGGCGCAGAAGTTCGCCCTGATCGAGGGCATCGTCGCTGATTGGCCGGCCGAAGATATCGAGGCTTTTTCGCGTTTGTTCGACCGTTTTATCGGCGGCTATGAACATGCTTTTCAGACGCGTCTCAAGGACACCGACGGCTGAATGCCGACTGGGCGCCAAAGAGCGCTCTTCCCTAGAGACACGTCTTTGCGCTATGGGCTTGGCACATGAGCCAATCCACGACCTTCACCATCCTCCTCGGCGGCGAGCTTCGCCTGACGGAACGGCTGCATGCCGCTACGGTCGGTAGCCGTTTCATCGCGGCTGATGGCGGCATGCGTCATGCCGTTGCGCTCAATACGACGCCTGAGCTTTGGGTCGGCGACTTCGACTCGACACCGGCGGACCTGCTCGGTGCATTCCCGCATGTGCCTCAACGGCCCTATCCGTCGGCAAAGGCGGCGACGGATGGCGAGATCGCCATTTCGGAAGCAATCGACCGCGGCGCGAAGCGGTTGATCCTTGCCGGAGCGATGGGTGGAGAGCGTTCGGATCACGCGATCCAGCATCTGCTCTATGGCGTTCAGCTCGCCGAAAAGGGTTTTGACGTTCTGCTGACCTCAGGCGACGAAGAGGCCGTGCCGCTGCTGCCGGGCGACTTGGAACTGGCCTTGCCGGCCGGTTCGCTGTTTTCCATTCTCGGCTTCAGCGATCTAACGGGTCTTTTTATTCACAACGCCCGCTATCCCCTGCGCGATTTCCACCTGCCCTTCGGCGCATCGCGCACCATTTCCAATGTTGCGGAAGGCCCCGTGCGCCTTTCGCTCGGCAGCGGCAGGGCCATCGTCCTTGCCCGCCCCTATGATCTTAGTGGAGTCTGATCTTGGCCCCTCCCATCCTGAAACTTGACGACATCTTCCTGAGCTTCGGCGGCGCGCCGCTCCTCGCCGGTGCCGGGCTGCAGGTGGAGCCCGGCGACAAGATCTGTCTTGTCGGCCGTAACGGCTCGGGCAAGTCGACCCTCCTCAAGATCGCTGCCGGCCTTGTCGAGGCGCAGTCCGGCGAAGTCTTCCGCCATCCGTCGTCGACGGTGCGCTATCTCGAGCAGGCGCCGGACTTTGCCGACTACAAGACTGTCGCCGCCTACGCTGATGCCGGTCTTGGACCAGGCGACGATCCCTATCGCGTCACCTATCTGCTGTCACATCTTGGCCTGACCGGCCAGGAAGACCCCAAAAACCTCTCCGGCGGCGAGGCGCGCCGGGCCGCACTTGCCCGCGTTCTCGCGCCGGAGCCGGATATCCTACTGCTCGACGAGCCGACCAACCATCTGGACCTGCCGACCATCGAGTGGCTGGAAGGCGAGCTGCAGAAAAGCCGCAGCGCCTTGGTGCTCATCTCCCACGACCGTCGCTTCCTCGAAAAGGTATCGACGGCGACCGTCTGGCTCGACCGCGGCACGTCGCGGCGGCTCGATCGCGGCTTTGCGTTTTTCGAAGCCTGGCGCGACCAGGTGCTGGAAGCTGAGGAGTTGGAACAGCATAAGCTCGGCAAAGCGATCGAACGCGAGGAACATTGGCTGCGCTATGGCGTGACCGCGCGGCGTAAGCGCAATATGCGCCGCCTCGGCGAATTGCAGGACATGCGCGCGCGCCATCGCGGCCACAAGGGGCAGCAGGGCACCGTGCAGGCGACGGCCGCCGACGCGCAGGAGAGCGGAAAGCTGGTGATCGAAGCTGACAAGATCACCAAGACCTATGACGAGCGCCTCATCATCGCGCCGTTTTCGATCCGCGTGCATCGCGGCGACTGCGTCGGCCTTGTCGGCCCGAACGGCGCCGGTAAGACGACGCTGCTGAAAATGCTGACCGGCCAATTGGCGCCGGATAGCGGCACGGTCAAGCTCGGCACGAATCTGGAGATCGCCACCCTCGACCAGAAGCGCGAAGGCCTCAATCCGGACGATACGCTCGCCAATTATCTGACCGACGGCCGCGGTGAGAACTTGCTGGTCAATGGCGAGCAACGGCATGTCACCGGCTATATGAAGGAGTTCCTCTTCCAGCCGGAGCAGGCACGCACGCCGATCAAGAACCTTTCCGGCGGCGAGCGCGCCCGGTTGATGCTGGCCCGCATCCTATCGCGGCCGACCAATCTCCTGATCCTCGACGAACCGACCAACGACCTCGATATAGAGACGCTGGATCTGTTGCAGGAGATCGTCGCGGGCTTCAACGGCACGGTTATTCTCGTCAGCCACGATCGCGATTTCCTCGATCGCACCGTGACCTCGACCATTGCGCCCGCCAATCCCGAGGAGCCCGACGGCCGCTTTATCGAATATGCCGGCGGTTATTCCGACATGCTCGCCCAACGAAAGGGCGCGATCGAAGAACGCCGGCGAGCCGAAAGGACGGCCGAGAAGCCGAGAGCTGCAGAAACCCCGGCAGTGGCTTCTGAGCCTTCGAAGGGCAGGGGCAAGCTCTCCTACAAGCAGAAATTCGCCCTGGAAAACCTGCCGAAGGAGATGGCGAAAGCCGAGGCTGAGATCGCCGTCCGCGAAAAGAAAATGGCCGATCCCAACCTCTTCGCCAAGGATCCGGCCAGCTTCAACCGCCTCGCAGCAGAAATGGAAAAGCTGCGCGACAACCTGACCAAAATGGAAGAGGAATGGCTGGAACTCGAGATGCTGCGGGAAGAGCTGGAAGGGTGAAGTCCGGTCAACACCGTGTCATCAACCTTTCATCGCTATCGGTATAATAAAGAAAACAAATAGTTGTAGCTGATGCGCCGTGGCAATTCTTTGTTGTCGAAATCGATAAACTGTTTATACAATATGTTAAAAGTGCCGGCCTTTGAGCCGGAGAGCATGCGGATCATCGATGATCTGCGACGCATTGGGAAGTCCGAAGAGACCTGACGGGATTCCGCGATCGGCGGAGGCAGGTCCTTCGCAGAAGGCTGCAGGCAGACATCATGAACGCTTGACTCGGCAGTTTTTGCCGTGGGTAATTTATTGGTCAGGGGGTCCTTCATGCCGATGACGCTGGCGCGTGTCGCTTTATTCAGCTGTGCAATTGCTGTTCTTACGGGGTCCCAGTCGCTGGCGCAGAATGCACCGCCCGCCGCACCGGTGACGGTGGCCAAGCCCATCATCCGGGACGTGATCGATAGCGATGAATTCATCGGGCGGTTCGAGGCTGTCGACGAGGTCTCTGTACGCTCGCGTATCGGCGGCTATCTTCAGGAAGTGCATTTTCAGGACGGCACCATGGTCAAGCAGGGAGACCTGCTCTTCATCATCGACCAGCGGCCCTACGTCAACGCGCTGAATGAAGCCACAGCTTCCCTGGAAGTCGCGAAATCAACGCTCACGAACGCCGATGCGCAATTTCAGCGGACACAGGCATTGGCCGGTACCGGCAGCCTGTCGGCATCCAATCTCGACGATCGCCGCCGCGATCTGATCTCCGCGCAGGCAAATGTCCGCGGAGCGCAGGCGGCTGTCGATCGCGCTTCGCTCGACATGGAATATACCAAGATCACCGCGCCGCTCAGCGGCCGTATCGACCGGCGCCTGATTTCGGTTGGCAACCTCGTCCAAGCGGATCAGACCGTGTTGACGTCAATCGTCGCGCTCGATCCGATCGATTTCTATTTCGACGTCGACGAGCGCCGGCTGCTTTCCTATGCCGATGAGGCGCGCAAGAACGGCAGTGCCTTGCAGCAGGGTGGCGGTGGCCTCGACGTCACGGTAACGATCGCCGATCCGCACCAGCAGCCGTTCAAGGGCAAGCTCGATTTCGCAGAAAACCGCGTAGACAACCAGAGCGGTACGATCCGCGTGCGCGCACGTTTCCCCAATCCCAATTTCGTCCTGCAGCCCGGCCTGTTCGGGCGCATCCATGTCGCGGGTTCCAACAGCTACAAGGCAATCCTTGTTCCCGATGAAGCCATCGCCGCCGATCAGGATCAGCGTGTCGTCTACGTCGTCGGTGCCGATGGTGGCATTACACCGAAGTCCGTGCGGCTCGGGCCGAAGCTTTACGGCTATCGCGTGATCCGCAGCGGCATGACCGGTGACGAGACCATCGTCGTCAATGGGCTGATGCGCATCCGGCCGGGCGTAAAGGTTGCTCCGCAATTGATCCAGCTTCCGCAGGAGGCGTCGAACGAAGAGGCGCCCTCCCAGGCAGCGGTTCTGGGGTCGGACCAATGAGATTTTCCCATTTCTTCGTCGACCGACCGATTTTTGCGTCGGTCCTTTCCATTGTGCTGCTGATTGTCGGCGGCATCGCCTATTTCCAGCTTCCTGTTGCGCAATATCCGGAGGTCGCGCCGCCGACCATCGTGGTGCGAACATCCTATCCCGGCGCGGATTCGCAGACGATCGCCGATACGGTGGCGACACCGATCGAGCAGGAGGTCAACGGCGTCGAGGACATGCTTTACATGTCCTCCTATTCGAGCGCCGACGGTTCGATGTCGCTGACCATCACCTTCAAGCTCGGCACCGATCTCGACAAGGCGCAGGTGCTGGTCCAGAACCGCGTCGCCATCGCCGAACCGCGCCTGCCGGATGATGTCCGGCGCATCGGCATCACAACGGTCAAAAGCTCGCCCGATCTAATGATGGTCGTGCATCTGCTTTCGCCCAGCAACCGCTATGATCAGCTCTATATCTCCAACTACGCCCGCACGCGGATCCGCGACCTTCTCGTGCGGCTCGACGGTGTCGGCGACGTGCAGCTCTTCGGCGAGCGGCAATATTCGCTGCGCATCTGGCTCGACCCGGAAAAGCTTTCCGCTTACGGCATGACGGCCGGCGATATTGTCCAGGCGCTGAGGGATCAAAATGTCCAGGTGTCGGGCGGCGCGATCGGCGGGCCGCCGATTTCCGGCACCAACGCCTTTCAATATACCGTGACGACCCAAGGGCGCTTTTCCGATCCGCGGCAATTCCGCTATGTCATCGTCAAGGCGACAGATAGCGGCCGGCTCGTGCAGTTGCAGGATGTGGCACGCATCGAACTCGGTGCCCAGGACTATGTCACCAACAGTTATCTGAACGGCGCCCCCGCCGTTGCACTCGGCATCTTTGCGCGGCCGGGCACTAATGCGCTCGACGCCGCAGCGGCAATCCAGAAGACGATGAAGGAACTGTCGCAGGATTTCCCCCAGGGCCTCGAATATCGCATCGTCTACAATCCGACGGATTTTATCTCTGAATCGATCAACGAAGTTTACAAGACGATCTTCGAGGCCGCGATCCTCGTCGCCATCGTCGTGCTGGTCTTCCTGCAATCCTGGCGAACGGCGATCATTCCGATCGTGGCAATCCCGGTTTCGCTGATCGGCACCTTCGCCTTTCTGCTTGCGCTCGGTTTTTCGCTGAACATGCTGACGCTGTTCGGCCTGGTACTGGCCATTGGTATCGTCGTGGACGATGCGATCGTGGTTGTCGAAAACGTTGAGCGCAATCTCGCACTCGGAATGACGCCGAGAGAGGCCGCGCATGTGACCATGAACGAAGTCGGCACCGCCGTGTTGGCGATCTCGCTGGTCCTGATCGCCGTCTTCCTGCCGACGGCTTTCATTCCCGGCATTACGGGGCAGTTCTATCGCCAGTTTGCAGTGACGATTTCGGTTGCGACGGCGATCTCCTGCCTGAATTCGCTGACGTTGTCGCCGGCACTTGCGTCGATCGTGCTGCGTCCGCACGATCATCGGAAATCGAACAGCATCTTCTCACGCTTCGGGCGCGCTCTGGGTAACGGGTTCAACCAGGGTTTCGATCGGATGAGTAGGGGCTATTCGTGGATCATCCGTCATCTGGTGACCACCTGGGTCGCGCGCGGCTGTGCTCTTCTCGTTTTCATAGGTCTGCTTGGCGCAACGTTGTACATGGGCAAGATCGTACCGCAAGGCTTCATCCCGACCATGGACCAGGGCTATGCCATCGTCGTCGTGCAGTTGCCAGATGGCGCGTCGCTCGCACGCACCAACGCGGTCATTCAGAAGGCGACAGACATCATCAGGAAGACGCCGGGCGTCGAAAATGCCGTCGCCTTCGCCGGTTTCAACGGCGCGACCTTCACGAATGCCTCGAATTCCGGCGTCATCTTCACGCCCTTCAAGCCGTTCGAGGAGCGGCTGAAGAGCGGGGATTCGGCCAGCAAAATCATTGGCCAGCTCTACGGCAGCCTGCAAGGCATCCAGGAGGCATTCATCATTGCCATCCCGCCGCCTTCTATCCGTGGCGTCGGCAATTCCGGTGGCTTCAAGATGCAGATCATGGATCGGGAAAATCCCGATATGCGCCGCATTCTGCCGCTTGCCTATCAGCTCATGGGGGTGGCCGCACAGAACAAGGGCGTGAGCGGCGTCTTCACCACTTTCTCGGCCAATAGCCCGCAATATTTCCTGGCGATCGATCGCGACAAGGCGCGCGCGCTGAACGTGCCGATCCCGAATATCTTCGAGACTTTGTCGATCAATCTCGGCACATCCTATGTCAACGACTTCAACGCCTTTGGTCGCGTGTACCAGGTGCGCGCCCAGGCCGACCAGCAATTCCGCATGGACCGCGACGATATTCTCGCGCTGAAGGTTCGTTCGGCCACCGGCGCGCTCGTGCCGCTCGGTACGTTGGTTGACATTCGCGATACGACCGGACCGACGCTCGTTCAACGCTACAACATGTATGTCTCGGTTCCTCTCCAGGGCAATCCGGGTCAGGGTGTTTCGACCGGCACCGCGCTCGATACGATGGAAGGACTGGCGAAAAATCTGCTGCCGCCGGGCACGACCTTCGAATGGACGGAGCTTGCTTATCAGGAAAGGAATACCGGCAACACGGCGGTCTATATCTTCGCGCTGTCGGTTATCTTCGTCTTCCTGGCGCTTTCAGCCCAATATGAAAGCTGGATCCTGCCGCTTGCCATCATCCTGATCGTGCCGTTGGCCGTGCTCGCTGCTCTGATCGGCGTACATTTGCGGGGCATGGACAACAATATCCTGACGCAGATCGGCCTCATCGTGCTGATCGGCCTCGCGGCGAAAAACGCGATCCTGATCGTGGAATTCGCCCGACAGGCGCAGTTGGAGGGCAAGAGCGCCGTCGAAGCGGCGATCGAGGCCAGCCATCTGCGTTTGCGGCCAATCCTGATGACCGCCTTCGCCTTTATCTTCGGCGTCGTCCCGCTGATGATTGCCACCGGCCCCGGCGCGGAAATGCGTCAATCGCTCGGCACCGCGGTCTTTTCGGGCATGCTCGGCGTAACGCTGTTCGGCCTGTTCCTGACCCCGGTCTTCTACGTTGTGCTGCGCAGGCGGCGTCGACAGCCGGAGGCCGTCAAGGACGCGTCGGTGGAGCCCCTGAGGACGGCCACCAAGACGGATATGCACTAAAGCGGTTCAGCTTCTTACGGAATCTCGAACCGGTTTAGTGTGTGCATTTCCTAAGGCCGAGGCGATCGCCATATTGTCGATGCCGTAGCGTGTGGCTTGCGGCACCTTGAGATTGTCCAGCGGCTTGCGTGTCAGATTGATATTAAGCGTATTGTGGCTGCCTGGCGCGGGAGCGCCAGGGAATATCACTGGGAGCGTCCCGCCTTGGGGTAGCGCCACCTGCAAGCGGGTACAGGAACTCGTTTTGCCCGACCGTTCCATGAAAAACCGAACAGTGCCGGATCCAGGATGACCCTTGGCGGAACCCAATTTTTCCGTCGCGCTCACTTTCTATGAGTAAGGCGGCGAGATAGGCGTTCGATCAAAGATGAGGATTGCGCGGCCGGTATTTTTTCACCAGCTGCTGATTGATCTCCTTGGCGCCAGGCATGTTGGCGCTGAGATAGACCGGCGGGTCGCCGTCCTTGCAAAGCTCGGCGGCAACTTCGGCGAAGATGGCGTTCAGCACCGTGGCGCCGATGGCGGTCGATGCCGGCCCGACTCTGAAATTACCACCCGGCAGATCGATGAGGGCGTCGCCCGGCGGTAAGCCGTTGTCGAAGACGATATCGGCAATATCAGCCAACCGGCGTCGGCCATTGGCGATGGCCGTTGAGTAAGCGAGCGAGGTGATGGCGATGACCGTCGCGCCGATCTTGCGGCCGTAGTCGGCGGCCTCGATCGGAGCGGCGTTGACGCCGGAATTGGAGGCGATTATCAGCACATCGCCGGGCTGCATACCGTAGCGCTCGAAAATCGGCTGTATCAGACCCTCGGTGCGCTCATAGACCGAGCTGATTACGGCGCCTTCATGCAGCATGGCGGAACCAACCAGCACCGGGATGGTGAAGGCCAGCCCTCCGGCGCGGTAATGCACCTCTTCAGCCAGCATATGCGAATGACCGGTGCCGAAGACATAGACGCGGCGATCGGCACGTGCCGCCGTGCATATAACGTTGGCCGCCTTCGCCATCGGTTCTGCGAGCGTTTCGCGCAAGGTTTCCAGCCGGCCGATGATGGCGGAGAAATAGCTGTCCGTGACCGCGGTCATTGCGCGCCTCTCTCGTTTGCGTTTCAGACTGATGGCTGGCCCGAGATCCATGTCCCGGTGACTTCGATGCCGTCGGTGATATGGACGAGATCGGCGCGGGCGCCAGGCGTCAGGTGACCACGATCGGCGAGTCGCAGGAAGCGGGCCGGATAGGACGTCGCCATACGCAAGGCTTCCGCCAGCGGCAATTGGAGGACGTTAACACCGTAACGGATCGTCGAGGCCATGTCGACGTCGGAGCCGGCGAGCGTGCCGTCGTCGAGCGTCAGCTTCGAGCAATAACCGCCCTTGGTGCGATAGACGGTGCGGCCGTTCAAGGTGAAGCTCGGAAGATCGGTGCCGACCAGTGACATGGCGTCGGTGACGAAGAACAGTCGGCCTTCGCCGCGTTTTGCGCGCAGGGCAATGCGCAGGGCTCGCGGATCGACATGGTGGCCATCGGCGATGATGCCACACCAGGGCGCTGGGTGGTCGATCGCAGCTCCGACGAGGCCCGGCGCGCGATGGCCCATCTGGCTCATGGCATTGAAGAGATGGGTGACGCCGCGAGCGCCAGCATCGAAGCGGGCATCGGCCGCCTCCGCCGTGGAGTCGCTGTGCCCGATGCTGACTATGACGCCACCTTCGTTCAGCGCCTGCACCTGGCGTTCGGTGACCTGCTCCGCCGCCATGGTGATCAGAAGGGTGCCGATCGCCTCGCGGGCGCGAATGAAGGTCTTGACGTCGCTGTCTTCGACCGGGCGCATCAGCTCAGCCAGATGCGCGCCCTTGCGGGCCGGCGCCAGGTGCGGGCCCTCGAGATGCAGCCCGACGACGCCTCGATTGGCCTTGACGGCCTCAGTTGCGGCTTCGATAGCCGCCGTCGTTGCCGCAGCAACATCGGTGATCAGCGTCGGGAGCAGCGCCGTGGTGCCGTAGGGGCGATGGCCCTCGGCGATCGTATACATTGCTTCCGGTGAGGGACCGTCGTTCAGCATACGGCCGCCGCCGCCGTTCACCTGTGCGTCAATGAAGCCGGGGGACAGTACGCCGCCCTGAAGGCGAACCACTTCGGTATTGTCGGGCACATTGTTGGCGGCGGTGATCGTCTGCACCCGGCCGTTGCCCGTCACCAGCGCGCTATCCTCATGAAACCGCTCGCCGTCGAAGATGCGAGCGCCGGCAAAGACCTTGTAGTCCATCACATGGTCTCCGTTACCTTGAGAAGATTAGCCGGCTTATCCGGATCGAAACCCTTGCGCCGCGTCACGGACTCGACGAGACGATAATAGCAGAGAAGCGACACCAGCGGGTCGAGCAGACCGTTGCCGGTGGTGGGCATGCGCAGATTGATGCCGGGAAGTGCGGCGGTAGAGAAGGATACGGCCGTGGCGCCAAGCTTCTGCAGGCGCTCCAGTGCCGTGGCATTATTGTCGAACGCGGCATCATCCGGCGAAAAAGCGATGATCGGGAAGCCGGGTTGTACCAGCCGCATCGGCCCGTGCATCAGCTCGGCGAGCGAAAAGGCTTCGGCATGCAGGCCGGAGGTTTCCTTGGCCTTCAGTGCCGCTTCCAGCGCAATGGCGAAGGCCGGACCGCGACCGCCGGTATAAAGCGACGTGGCGTTGAAGAGCACGTCCTCGGCGGCTTTCCCGTCGATCCCCGATGTCGCCGCGAGCGCTTCCGGCAATTTGGCGAGGCCAGCGGCAAGCGCCTGGTCTTCCGAGATTGCTGCGGTGACGCCAGCCAGCGCGGCGGCGGAGGCAATGAAGGATTTCGTGGCGGCGACGCTCTTTTCCGGACCAGCATTGAGGCCGAGCATGATGTCGGCCTCCTTGGCGAGCGGGCTGTCAGTGACGTTGACGACGGCAATCGTTGTGGCGCCGCCCTGCTTGGCGGCCGCCTGCAGCGCAATGATGTCGGGGCTGCCACCGGATTGCGATACGGTGAAATGGATGCCGCCCTTCAGGTGGAGAGGAGCGCTATAGACGGAGGCGATGGAAGGGCCGACCGAGGCGACGGGCACGCCATAGCAAATTTCGAAAAGATATTTGAAGAAGGTGGCGGCATGGTCGGAAGAACCGCGCGCCGCCGTCGTGATCACAGGGGGACGGGTGGAGGAGAATAGCTTTGCGATTTCCGCAAAAACTGGCTTTTCCTTCTCAAGCAGGGTCGCCACGACGTCAGGCGACTGGCCGGCCTCCGTCAGCATAAGGGATTGGGTCTCGCTCATGGGTCATCTCCAATTCTTAATTCGGCAACGAAATCATATGCATCGCCGCGATAATGCGAGCGGGTGTATTCAACAACGCGCTGGTCTTCCAGGCGTGAAATACGTTCGATCAAAAGTGCCGGCGCGCCCGCCTTGACGTTGAGGATCGACGCAGATGTCGGATCGAGCGTCACGGCTGTCAGCCGCTGCAGGGCACGGACCGGCCTAAAGCCATTCCCAGTCAGCGCATCATAGAGCGAACCCTCGGAAACCGCATCCTCGCCCAGAAATTTGATCGGGACGACGGCGCGCTCGATGGCGAGTGGCTGGCCATCGGCAAGGCGCAGGCGGTCGAGACGCAGTACGGGCTCGTCCTGGCCGAGACCGAGCAGGAAGGATTCTTCCGGGGCGGGCGGGCTGACGGCACGCGACAGGATTCTTGCCGCTGGCTCGCGGCCGCGCGAACGCATGTCCGCAGAGAAGGAGGAGAGGCGCCAGAGGGATTGTTCGATACGCTCGACGCGCTCCGATACGAATGTGCCGCTGCCGTGACGTGATTCGATCGCGCCGGAGGCCAGCAGTTCGCGATAGGCGGTGCGGACCGTGACGCGGCCGACCTGCAGAGCCTCGGCCAGATCGCGCTCGCCTGGCAGTGCAGTTCCGGATTTCAGCAGGCCTTCCTGGATAAGGCCGGTCAGCGCCTGCGCCAAGCGCTTGTACAACGGCCCGGTCATGGCCTCGTCACGCAGACCACGGCTGTTCAGTTCAGCAATCAAACTGGTTCTATCCATGGGTCCTTTGTAGAACCTATTTAGAACCAATCTGCAAGGTGAATCTGATTTGCGGGCTGAAAATCAATCGGCTGAGGACGACGTGCGCCCAAAGCACCCTACGCTCGCCCAAGCCCACGGAGGTGCCTCTAGTCTTTTGAATCTAGGCGATTTTATCCGCTTTCAAGTGGTCCCCACCTGAAAGCGGAATGCTTATGGCCGACAATTTTGCAAAATGGCGCCTTCAGCTCAATTCTTGGTGAAGATGTAATCCGTTTCCTGTCGCAGCACTTCGCCGGGACGAAGAACGGCATTCGGGAAGCCCTGATGGTTGATGGCATCCGGCCAGACCTGGGTTTCCAGGCAGAAACCTGCGAAGGGCCCAATCTTGCGGCCGTCATGACCGGGAACGGGAACATCGAGCTTGAAGCCGGCGTAGAACTGTATGCCGGGCTCGGTGGTGCGAACTTCCAGCGAGACGCCGGAATTGACGCTGCGTGCCAGCACCACAGAGCGCTTGGCGGCGCGCTCCGAGGACAGGCAGAAATTATGGTCGTAGAGCGCCTGATCGGCCCCATCGAAGCGCTTCATCGGGGCCATTTCGCGGAAATCGAAGACGGTGCCGGCAACGGGGCGCACTTCGCCCGTGGGTACCTGCTTCTCGTCCGTCGGCGTATAGTGATCGGCGGCGATCATGATGTCATGACCGAGCGCGTCGTCGCGGCCGTCAAGGTTGAAATAGGCGTGTTGGCAGACATTGGCGAGCGTCGGCTTATCGGTGGTCGAAACGTAGCTGATCGAGAATACGCCGTCGCCATGCACCCAATAGGTTGCCTGGATCGTGCAATTGCCGGGATAGCCGGCGCGCCCGTCGGGATCGACGATCTTCAGCACAACGCGGTCGGCGGCGTGTTCGACGATCGTCCAGTTGCGCTTGGCGATGTTGTCCTTGCCGCCGTGTAGATGGGTGACGCCCTTTTCATTGAGTTCGAGCTGATATTCCTTGCCATCCAGCTTGAAACGGCCGGCGCCGATGCGGTTGGCGCAGCGGCCGGGCGTGGCGCCGAAATAGGAGGAGTGTGCGGGATAGTCGGCGAAATTGTCGAAGCCGAGCAGCAGCGCCGGGACGTGGCCTTCCAGGCGCAGGTCCTGGATGACGGCACCCCAGGTCATGATGTGGGCCGTGAGGCCGCCGCCGACGATCTTGACGCGATAGACTGTCTCGCCATTCGCCGTCGTTCCAAAGACTTCGCGCTCCAAACCGTTGTCCGTCATATTAGCTATCCATTCCTATTGAAAATTCGAAGCCAGACCCTGCCCCCATTTGCGCCGGTCCGCAATCGTTCGATTGCGAAAATTAGGCGGACCAGATTGTCGATCAAGTGCCGCTCGGGCTTTCCCTCGACCGCCGCGGAAGCGGCAGACTGCGCTGGAAATGTGCAATGTGTACGACAGACGTTTTGGTTTGAACTTGTCAGGCAAGCGCGTCGATGCCGCGGCCTTTTGCCTGGCCCCTCACCCTGGCCATCTCCCCGCAAACCGCGAGAGGGACGACAGCGCAAAACAATCAGCGTCACCACGCAGGCCCCACCGGATGAACAGAGGCAGCGCTGGGCGTTGTCGAGCCCCTCTCCCAGAGGGTTGGGGTGAGTGGCCAGGCACAAGGCGACTGCCAAAACGCACTCGCCTGACCATATCCATCAAGCGGGCAAGCTAGAGACTAGCGGTCAATCAATGTAGTTGATTGAGGATGATCAACGCGACAACTCCCTCGTCGCCTTCTCCAAACCGCCGAGGGTCAATGGATACATTCGGTCAGCAAACAAGCGGCGGATGATCGAGATCGAGGTGGTGTGGCTCCAATGGCCTTCAGGCACGGGATTGAGCCAGACGCATTTGCGAAAACGGCCGGTGATGCGGTTGAGCCAGACCTCGCCGGCCTCTCCGTTCCAGTCTTCCACCGATCCGCCGGGATGGGTGACCTCATAAGGGCTCATCGAGGCGTCGCCGACGAAGACGATGCGGTAGTCAGGCCCGAAGGTGCGAATCAGATCCGCCGTTAAGGTGCAGTCGACGCGCCGGCGGCGATTGTCCTTCCACACGCCATCGTACAGGCAGTTATGGAAATAGAAATACTCCATGTACCGGAATTCGGCGTGCGCCGCGGAGAACAGCTCCTCGACAACGCGAATATGATCGTCCATCGAGCCGCCGACATCGAAGAACATCAGCAGTTTGACTGCATTGCGCCGTTCCGGCCGGGTCTGGACATCAAGATAGCCATGCTCGGCAGTGGAGCGGATCGTGCCGGAGAGGTCGAGCTCTTCGGCCGCCCCTTCGCGCACCCAGCGGCGGAGCCGTTTCAGCGCCATCTTAATATTGCGGGTGCCGAGTTCGACGCTGTCGTCGAGATTTTGAAATTCGCGGCGGTCCCACACTTTCACCGCCTTGCGATGATGGGATGCCTCCTGGCCGATGCGCACGCCCTCGGGATTATAGCCGTGCGCGCCGAATGGCGAGCTGCCCGCCGTGCCGATCCATTTCGAGCCGCCCTGGTGCCGGCCCTTCTGCTCGGCAAGACGCTCACGCAGCGTCTCCATCAGCTTTTCGAAGCCGCCGAGGACCTCTACCAGCTTTTTTTCCTCGTCCGTCAGATGTCTTTCGGCGAGCTTGCGCAGCCACTCCTCAGGGATGGCGACTTGCTCGGACGGCTCCGTGTTACCGCCGACGGCCTCGACACCGCGGAAATAGTCGGCGAACACCTGGTCGAAACGATCGATGAAGCGTTCGTCCTTGATCAGCGTCGCACGGGCCAGATAATAAAAGGCCTCGACATCGTAGTCGGCGATCCCTTCTTCCAACCCCTCCAGAAGCGACAGGAATTCCCGGAGCGTCACCGGAACCTTCGCTTCCTTCAACTTCAGGAAGAAGGGAATGAACAAGGTCAGAACCTCTCTTGGCCGATCTCCTCGAGATCATAGGGCGTGGTCTGGTAGATTTCGTTGATCCAGTTGCCGAAGAACAGATGCGCATGGCTGCGCCAACGGTTCTGCGGCGCGATCTCCGGGTCGTTGTGCGGAAAATAATTGTGCGGCATCTTGATCGGCACGCCCGCATGTACGTCGCGGAAATATTCCTCCGCAAGCGAGGTGGAATCATACTCCACGTGATTGAACATGTAGAGACGATTACAGGCTTGCTCGTGGACCAGACAGACGCCCATCTCGCTCGATTCCATCAATATCTGCAGGCCCGGCACCTTTTCGATGTCGGCGCGGCGCACTTCCGTCCAGCGCGAGACCGGAATGGCGAAATCATCGGAGAAGCCGTTGAGATAGACCGAGGAGGGCTTCAGGTTCTGGTGGCGATAGACGCCGAAGGCTTTTTCCTTCAGCGTATATTTCGGCACACCATGGAAATGGTAAGCCGCCGCCATCGCGCCCCAACAGACATTCAGCGTCGAATGGACATTGGTCGCTGTCCAGTCGAAGATCTGCTGCATCTCATTCCAGTAAGTGACGTCCTCATATCCCAGGAGCTCGATCGGGGCACCAGTGATGATGAAGCCATCGAATTTGCGTTGCTTCACCTCTTCCCAAGTCTGGTAGAAGGCGAGCAGATGCTCTTCCGAAGTGTTCTTGGCCTTGTGGCCGCCGACGCGGATCAGCGAGAGTTCCACCTGCAGTGGCGAGGCGCCGACGAGGCGCGCCATCTGCACCTCTGTCTTGATCTTGTTCGGCATGAGATTGAGAAGCCCGATCTGAAGGGGGCGGATGTCCTGACGGATCGCCACCGTTTCGGTCATCACCCGCACGCCCTCGCTCTGGAGGGCTTCGAACGCGGGCAGCGTATCGGGAATCTTGATGGGCATCTTTTTACACCACTAAAAACAAAAAACCGGCCGCGATCAGAATCGCTACCGGTCCGCACGCGGCCCTTTAGCGACTTTTTTAACGTGGCTGCAAGCCGGCCGGCCAAATCACCACGGGACAAATTCAATAGACCCGCGCTCCCTGTAGGTCAATGGGGCAAGCTTTGCGGAGCTGACGGCCGCGCTCTGATGTCGGTTGCCGCATACACATCCGGCTGCATCATTTGCCTTGCCCGCGCGCCATAAAGGCAAGACGCTCGAAGAGATGGACGTCCTGCTCGTTCTTCAGCAAAGCTCCGTGCAGTTTTGGCAGAGCGCTCTTTGCGTCCCCGCGCAGCGTAGCAGGATCGATGTCGTCGGCAACGAGGAGGCGGATCCAGTCAAGCGCTTCGGAGGTCGAGGGTTTCTTCTTCAGCCCCGGCACATCGCGAATCTCGAAGAACTGGGCGAGGGCGGCCCGCACCAGCGCCTGCTTGATGCCGGGATAGTGCACCTCGACGATTCGTGTCAGCGTTTCGGCGTCTGGGAAGCGGATATAGTGGAAGAAGCAGCGGCGCAGGAAAGCATCCGGCAGCTCCTTTTCATTGTTGGACGTAGTGATGACGATCGGTCTTACGGCGGCGCGGATCGTTTCGCCGGTTTCGTAGACGTGGAACTCCATGCGATCGAGTTCCTGCAGCAGGTCGTTCGGGAATTCGATGTCGGCCTTGTCTATCTCGTCGATCAACAACACGCATTTCTTCGGCGCCGTAAAGGCCTGCCAGAGCTTGCCTCGCCGGATGTAGTTCCTGACGTCGTTGACACGCGCATCGCCCAGTTGGCTGTCGCGCAGGCGTGAGACCGCATCATACTCGTAGAGACCCTGCTGCGCCTTGGTGGTCGATTTGATATTCCATTCGATGAGGTCGAGACCGAGGGCTGCGGCGACCTGACGGGCCAGTTCGGTTTTGCCGGTCCCCGGTTCGCCTTTCACCAAAAGTGGGCGTTCAAGCCGAATGGCGGCGTTGACAGCGACCATCAAATCCTTGTCGGCGATATAGTCTGCAGTGCCTTGAAATTGCATTGGAAGGCTTTCATCAATCTTTGGGGCGCAAGCTAGTCCTTGGCATTACTCGGTTCAAGGCGTGAAACGGTGTATATACCGAACGTGATCACGCTGACGTACCACGTGGATGGACATGTGAGCGGGTCATGATTAACTGAGGATTAAGTGCATTGCAGGGAAGTGTTGATGGCAGTTGAAACGCAAGCCAAGCCGAATATCGGGGGAGCTGACCAGGTCGGTTACGATTTGAGCGTCCTCTATCGGCTGCGGATGATGGTTTCCGCCTTTTGGAATTCCGCCGTTCGCGTCAAGATTATTTCGCTCACGATTGCGTTGTTCGTGATTATTTTGGTCACGGCCTATGTCCAGGTCCTGCTCAACAACTGGAATGCGCCATTTTATGATTCGCTGGCGCGGCGCGATACCGGCGCGTTCTTCCATCAGCTCGGCGTCTTCGGCATCATTGCCGGCCTGCTTTTGGTCCTCAACGTCGTGCAGGCGTGGCTTAACCAGATGGCTGCGCTTTATATGCGCGAGGGTCTCGCACGCGATCTCGTCGACCAGTGGCTGCAGGCCAAGCGTGCGCTCCGTCTTGCTTCATCCGGCCTGATCGGCGTCAATCCGGACCAGCGCCTGCACGAGGATGCACGCAATCTCGCCGAAAGCACGACGGGGCTGGCGATCGGTCTGGTGCAGGCGACGATCCTGCTGCTCAGCTTCATCGGCGTGTTGTGGGAATTGTCCAGCGGCATGGTCTTTAATTTCAAAGGAATGAGCTTTTCCATCCCCGGCTATATGGTCTGGGCGGCGATCCTCTATGCCGGTTCGGCGTCGTTCCTGAGCCAATTCGTCGGCCGCCGGCTGGTGCGGCTGAATGCCGACCGTTATTCCAAAGAAGCCGAGCTGCGCTTTGCGCTGATGCATGCCAACGAACACATGCCGGCAATCACCATTGCCGGCGGCGAGGAGAATGAGCGCCGGCGCATCAATGTCGATATCTCGGCAGTGCTCGCCGTTATCCGCCAGCTTGCCATCGCCAATACCAATCTCACCTGGGTTTCGGCCGGTTACGGCTGGCTTGTCCTGATCATTCCGATCCTGGTGGCCGCGCCGGCCTATTTCTCCGGCGGGCTGACTTTCGGTCAGTTGATGGTGGCGGTCGGCGCCTTCAACCAGGTCAATTCCGCCTTGCGCTGGTATGTCGCCAATTTCGGCCCGATCGCCGAATGGCGGGCGACGCTGATGCGCGTCACCGATTTCCGTCAGGCGCTAACGGAGATGGATGACGGCACGGTCATGCCGCACACCATCACTTTCGATCAGGCTGCGCCAGGCACGATGGTCTGGACCGACATGGAGATCTCCACCAAGACCAGCGAGGATGCCATCGAGAACGGCTTCCGCATCCGCGAGGGCACGGTGACAATCACCGCCGGCGAGCACATCATGATCAACGGTGATCACGGCGTGAACCGCAGATTGCTGTTCCAGTCACTGGCGCATCAATGGAATTGCGGCTCCGGCAAGATCAGCCTGCCGCCGATGGAAGACATGTTGTTCATGCCGCATACGCCTTATGTGCCGGGCGGGACGCTACGCGAAGCGATCTGCTTCCCCGAGGATCTGGATGCCTATGACGATGCCGCCGTCGAAGCCGCGCTGGACAAGGCCGGCCTCGGCCGATTGAAGAGCCGGCTCGATACGCAGGCGCGTTGGGACCGGCTTTTGGACAATGACGAGCAGAAGGCCGTCGCCTTCGCGCATCTGCTGCTGTCGAAGCCGAAATGGATCATCCTCGACGAAGTCATGGAGGGGCTGGAGCCGGATATGCAGGCCAAATTCTCGGCGCTGCTGACGGAATTCAGCGACGCCACCGTCGTCTATATCGGCCGCTCGGAAGCCTATGTCCAGGCGATGTCGCCGCGCGTCCTGCATCTTCAGGCGTTGGTGTCGCCCGAGGAGCACGAAGAGGTCGTCGCTGCGGCCGTGCCGCCGGCGGCGGCACCGGAGGCGACCCCCAAGAAGGCGAATGCACCGTCGCGTTAGTTTGCGGCGATGTCATGTAGGTCGTTGCAGCACCGAAGCGTCACGCGATCACCACCCAAAAATAAAAACGCTCCATCCGTGAGGATAGAGCGTTTTTCGCGAAACGATAGGCCGATCACTCAGTCCTTGGCGCGCTCGACGTAGGAGTTGTCTTCCGTTGCGATGACGACGCGGGTGCCGGCGTTGATGTGCGGCGGGACCATGGTGCGCACGCCGTTTGACAGCATGGCGGGCTTGTAGGAGGACGAAGCGGTCTGGCCCTTTACGACCGGTTCCGTCTCGGTAATTTCCAGCGTGACGTGGCGCGGCAGTTCGATGGCGAGCGGAACGCCTTCGTGGATCGACAGGATACAGGTCATGCCTTCCTGGAGATAGGCCTTCTGGTCGCCCATGGTTTCATTGTCGACGACGACCTGATCGTAGGTGGCCGGGTTCATGAAGTGGAAGCCTTCGCCGTCTTCGTACAGGTATTGGAAGTTCACGTCTTCGACGAAGGCGCGCTCGACCTGCTCGGTGGTGCGCCAGCGCTCGGACACCTTCACACCATCGACGATGCGGCGCATATCGACCTGCGTGACCGGTGTGCCCTTGCCCGGATGAAAGTTCTGAGCGGTGAGAACGACGTAGAGCTTGCCGTCGACGTCGAGAACGTTGCCCTTGCGGACTGAAGAGGCGATGACCTTGACCATAAGACTTCCTTGTAACTCGGCTTGTCGCGTCGTAGAGGACTGTCGAAATACACCTCGAGACGCAGCTATTATTTGCTTGGGGGCGCAACTACCCTAAATCAGCGGAAATAGCCACCCCATCCCTGGCGATCCTGAGAAGAAAGCGTGCAATGGAGCCAACGAGCAGCAAAGCGTCCCCCTGGTGGACCCGCACTGTCCACGCGGACCGGCGGCCGTTCCTCATTGGCCGCAATGCCATCCAGGCGGCACTGCGTCAGTTCTTCGTCCTCAACGACTTCATCGAAGTTGACACGCCGACGCTGCAGGTGTCGCCGGGCAATGAGGCGCATCTTCATGCCTTCGCTACTGAGGCGCTGACGACGGACGGCCAGAAGGCGCTCTTCTATCTTCACACCTCGCCGGAATTCGCCTGCAAGAAGCTGCTGGCAGCCGGTGAGGAGCGCATCGCCTGTTTCGCCCATGTTTATCGCAACCGCGAGCGCGGGCCGCTTCACCATCCGGAATTTACCATGCTGGAATGGTATCGGACGGGAGAGACCTACGAAGCGCTGATGGCTGATTGCGCCGCGTTGCTGGCGCTGGCGGCGAAGACGGTGGGAGCGAAGAAACTCAGCTATCGCGGCGCCGAAACCGATCCGTTTCTGACCCCGGAGCGCATCAGTGTCGCTGCCGCCTTCGATCGTTATGCCGGGATCGATCTGCTCGGGTCGATTGGCCTCGACGGATCGACGGATCGCGATCATCTGGCCGCCGAGATGCGTCGTGTCGGCGTACGCGTTGCAAAGGACGATCACTGGCCCGATCTTTTCAGCCGAGTGCTGGTCGAAAAAGTCGAGCCCTATCTCGGCTTCGGCCGGGTGACGATCCTTGACGAATACCCAGTCTCGGAAGCTGCCCTTGCCCGGCCTTCGGCGCGCGACCATCGCGTCGCCGAGCGCTTTGAGCTCTATGCCTGCGGCGTCGAACTCGCCAATGCTTTCGGCGAACTCACCAATGCCGACGAGCAGAGGCGGCGATTCCAGATCGAGATGGCGGAAAAAGAGCGCGTCTACGGCGAGACCTATCCGCTGGACGAGGAGTTTCTTGAAGCTCTTGCCGTCATGCCGGAGGCAAGCGGCATAGCGCTCGGCTTCGACCGGCTGGTGATGCTGGCGACCGGCGCTTCCCGGATCGAACAGGTGCTCTGGGCACCGGTTTCGGAGTTTGGTTCATGAATGTGATGCGTCCGATCAGAAATGTCGACGACCTCCAAGTGGCCGGTCTGATCGATGCCGGCGAAGCGCTTTCGTTGGAGGCGGTGGCGGACCGTTACGCCATAGCGCTCACGCCGGCCCTGGCAAAGCTGATCGACCGCGCCGATCCCGCCGATCCGATTGCACGGCAATTCGTGCCTGACGTGGCCGAACTCGTCGTCACGCCGGAAGAGCGTGCCGATCCGATCGGCGATCATGCCTATAGCCCTGTCGAGGGGATCGTTCATCGCTATCCCGACCGCGTGCTGCTGAAAGCCGTGCACGTCTGCCCGGTCTACTGCCGCTTCTGCTTCCGCCGCGAGATGGTCGGGCCGCAAGGGCTCGGGACGCTGGATGCGGCGGCGCTCGATTCCGCCTTTGCCTATATTCGCGATCATCGGCAGATCTGGGAAGTGATCCTGACGGGTGGTGATCCGCTGGTACTGGCGCCGCGCCGGCTTGAGGAGATGCTGCGGGCGCTCGCCGACATCGAGCATGTGAGGATCGTCCGGTTCCATACCCGCGTACCCGTCGTCGATCCGCTAAAGGTCGATGGAGCGCTGATTGAGGCACTCAAGGCGAGTGGCAAGACGGTCTATGTGGCGCTGCATGCCAACCATCCCCGCGAGCTGACCGCCGAGGCGCGTGCCGCTTGCGCCCGGCTCGTCGATGCCGGTATCGTCCTGGTCAGCCAATCCGTGCTGCTGAAGGGCGTCAATGACGATCCGGATGTACTGGCGGCACTGATGAAGGCTTTCGTCGAGACGCGGATCAAGCCTTACTATCTGCATCACCCCGATCTCGCCCCCGGTACCAGTCATTTCCGTCTGACGATCGCGGAGGGGCAGGAGATCGTTGCGGCATTGCGCGGCCGCATTTCCGGCCTCTGCCAGCCCACTTACATTCTCGATATCCCGGGCGGCCATGGCAAGGTCGATATCGGCAAAAAAACCGTCCGCGAGCTCGGTGAAGGCTGCTATTCAGTCTCGGACTATCGCGGCGGCGAACATATCTATCCGGTGGAGGGATAGGCTCGCGTGCGGTTTGTGTCGCGGCACCTGCTTCACGACGGCCAGGACACCGTATTTTGAGGAAATTTTCTAAAATATTTAGCGCGTTAACCCTATTACTAAGTGCCGCTCTTCTGCATTTCATCCCATGAAAATTTTAGAAATTTAAGATATTCCCGATTAAACGCCGGGTTGCATGGCTTAAATAGGGTAAATTTTATTTAGATAATCCTAAAAGATAAAGTTTTATTGCTAAGTATATCCGGGTTATATTTACCAAGTCGCTTAGCGGAATGTTCTATTTTTCCTGTTACTTCTGGGTTCAGGATAAGACGACTTAGCTGCCGTCATGTTTACGATTGCCTGGAGGGACTACAGAATGAATGCGACGATTCGCGATTTGCTGGCCAAGTTTGGTGCGCTTCCCGTTACGGTGGATCAGATTGCCGACGACGCCGATCTCTACGCGGTGGGGCTGTCTTCCTTTGCGTCGGTGCAGCTCATGCTCGGCATCGAAGAGGCTTTCGACATCGAGTTTCCCGACAATCTGCTGAACCGCAAATCCTTCGCCAGCATCGTCGCCATCGAAAAGACGGTTGCCATGATCCTGGACAGCCGAAAGGTGGCCTGATGAACGTCGCAGTCGCTCTGGTTGAAGCCGGAGCCGGTGACACAGCCGCTGTCCGCGCCGCGCGCGTAGCGGCAATCGCCGGCAAATATGCTGACGCAGTTGATTTCGAGGGACGGTTCCCGCGCGAGGCTGTGGATGCGATGCGTACCGAGGGGCTGCTGTCGATCCAGATCCCCGCCGATTTTGGCGGCGAGGGTGCGTCGATCACCGAAATAGCGGAGCTATGTTCGATCCTCGGTCAAGCCTGTGCGGCCAGCGCCATGGTTTTCGCCATGCATCAGATCAAGCTGTCGAGCCTGGTCGAGCACGGCGCCGGCAGCGACTGGCACCGCGAGTTCATGCGCCGTATTGCCAAGGAGCAACTTCTGCTGGCCTCGGCGACGACGGAAGGCGGCATCGGCGGCAATCTCCGCAACAGCATTTGCGCCATCAAGGTGGAAGGCGACCGCTGCTTCCTGGAGAAGGACGCGACCGTCATCTCCTATGGCGCCCATGCTGACGCGATCCTGATTACCTCGCGCAGCCATGCCGAGGCAGCCTCTTCTGACCAGGTTCTGACCGTGTTCCTCAGGGATCAATACACCCTTGAGCGTACCATCGAGTGGAACACGCTTGGTATGCGCGGCACCTGCTCCGACGGTTTCCAGTTCAAAGGCGAAGCGCCGGCAGTACAGATCCTGCCGAAGCCGTTTGCCGAAATTGCCGCGCAGTCGATGCTGGCAAGCTCGCATTTGCTCTGGAGCGGCGTCTGGTATGGCATCGCGGCCGATGCAGTGGCCCGCGCCCAGGCTTTTGTGCGCGCTGCGGCCCGCAAGTCACCTGGCTCGCAGCCGCCCGGCGCATTGCGGCTGGCGGAAGTTTCAAGCCTGTTGCAGATGGTCAAATCGAATGTTGTTGCCGGCCTGAAAGTCTATGAAGAGGCCAAGGTCGATGTCGACCGGCTCTCCTCCATGGCCTTCGCCGTCGCCATGAACAACGTCAAGATCGCGTCGTCTGAGATGATCCTGCCGATCATCAACCACGCCATGCTCATCTGCGGCATCATGGGCTACAAGAACGGTACGCCCTACAGCCTCGGTCGTCATCTGCGCGACGCCCATTCCGCTCAACTGATGATCTCGAACGACCGCATTCTCGGCAATACGTCGACCATGCTGCTCGTCCACAAACAAGATATTAGCCTATTAGGGTAATCGTCATGGATATGCAGACCTCGTTTCTCGACCGTCTTTTCGATTCCGGTCTTCTGATCGAGACCGGTGTTGACGGTCTCTATGGCCGCAGCGGCCAATTTGAAGACGTCATCGCCGCTTTCGAGCGACTGATCGATAAGTTCGGCGGTGCCGATGGCGCCGAAGCCATCCGGTTTCCGCCCGGCATGAACCGCGCCTTCTTCGAAAAGAGCGGCTACATGAAGAGCTTTCCGCAGCTAGCCGGCACCGTGCACAGCTTCTGCGGCAGCGAGCTGGATCATATGAGTCTCCTGAAATGCATGGAGGTTGGTGAGGACTGGACGAAGGATCAGGAAGCGACCGACATCGTGCTGACGCCGGCGGCCTGCTATCCGCTCTATCCGACAGTCGCCAAGCGCGGCCATCTGCCGGAGAGCGGCGCGCTCTTCGACCTGCAATCTTATTGCTTCCGCCATGAGCCTTCCAAGGATCCGGCTCGCCAGCAACTCTTCCGCATGCGCGAATATGTCTGCATGGGCACCGACAAGCATGTGACGGATTTCCGCCAGAACTGGATGGATCGCGGCGTCGAGATGATGAAGGCCGTTGGTCTGGACGTAACCATCGACGTCGCCAACGATCCGTTCTTCGGCCGCGCCGGCAAGATGCTTGCCAACAACCAACGCGACCAGAACCTGAAGTTCGAGCTGCTGATCCCGATCACCTCGACCGCCAAGCCGACCGCCTGCATGAGCTTCAATTACCATCAGGACGCTTTCGGCGCGAAATGGGGGCTGAACTTCGAGGACGGTAGCGTCGCGCATACAGCCTGTGTCGGCTTCGGCCTAGAGCGTATCGCGCTGGCGCTGTTCCACGCCCACGGCCTCGACATCAAGGAATGGCCCGAGAGCGTGCGCAAGCCGCTGTGGGGCTGATCGTCTCCATGGCTGTCGTCTTTCAGGGGCTGGATCCCGCCGCCTACAAGCCACATGCGTTGCACGACAGCGAGCGCATGTGGCCGGAAACCAATTGCTATATCGATCTCTGGATCGAAGTGCTTTCGAGCCTGAAACTGCCCCCGGAAGCCATGCTCGGCTTCACGGTGACGCAGGACTTCGAGGGCGATCAATTCACCTTCTTCAAGGTGCCGCTTGAAGATCTGGAAGCGCTCTACGGCATTCGCTGCACCGAACTGGCAATCTACGACAAGGTTCAGCACCATGTCGCCGAGCAGATCGGCCGTGGCCGGCTTTGCCTCGTCGAGATGGATTCCTTCTATATGCCCGACACCCAGGGCGTCGGCTATCGCCGTGAGCACGGCAAGACGACCGTCGCCATCAACAGATTGGATATGGAGGGCCGCGAGCTGGACTATTTCCATAATGGCGGCTTCTACCGGCTATCAGGCGAGGATTTCGACGGACTGTTCCAACTGCATCTGAAGGAAGACGATCTGCCCTTCCTGCCCTATACGGAGTTCGCAAAGTTGCCGGAGAACGCGCCAGGCGCGGCTGCCATCCGGCAGACGGCCACGCAATTACTAGCCTTCCACTTCCGTCGCCGCCCGGTAGCCAATCCCATTCGCGCCTTCGCAGCGGGTTTCACGGCGCAGGTGGAAGCGGTGGCCGAGCGGCCCTTCGGCTTCTTCCACAAATTTGCCTTCAATACGCTGCGCCAGTTCGGCGCCAATTTCGAGCTGGCCGGCAGTTATCTCGACTGGCTGTCGGTGGATTTTTCGGCGGTTGCCGGCGAGGCTCGGCGAATTTCGGAAGTGGCAAAATCGGTGCAGTTCCAGCTCGCCCGCGCCATCACCCGCAAGAAATTCGAACCCCTGCAGACGGCCCTTGATCCGGCTGCGGATGCATGGGATTCCATGATGGGGCTACTTGAACAGAAGCTTTAGTGGCACATGATCCTGTCCAAAAAGCTGCTTTGCACTTTTAGGATCATGTTTTGAGTCGGGAGATCCAATGCACGGGCGTTTGGCAAGTCTTGGCGGCGAGACGCTGCTGAGCGAAGGATGGAATCTGGTACTGACGGATGCGGGCGCCTGCGCCTCGCCTGCCGATGTGCCGCTTTCAGCCGGGTTTATCCCGGCGTCGGTGCCGGGCACAGTGGCCGGGGCGCTGGAAAAGGCCGGGCTTTTCAATCGAGAACATCCCCGTCCGCTGAACGACAGGGATGCCTGGTATCTTTGTCGTTTGGTCGACGCCGACCCCGGCAACGCCGTCTTGCGGCTCGGGGGGCTGGCGACACTCTGCGAAATCTTTCTGAACGGCAGAAAAATCCTCGTCTCCGAGAGCATGTTCGAGTCGCACGAACTCGCCGTTCATCTGATGGGCGGAGACGAGCTCGCACTATGTTTTCGCGCCCTGGAGCCGCGGCTTGCCGAACCAGGCCCTAGAGCCCGCTGGCGGCCGCAGATGATCACGCCGCAGGGGTTGCGCCTAGTTCGCACGACCCTGCTCGGCCACATGCCCGGCTGGTGCCCGGAAGTCCACGCCGTCGGTCCCTGGCGACCGATTTCGTTGCTGCGTTCGCATAGTCCCGTCATTCGCGACCTTTCGCTACGTCCGGACCTGCTGCAGAATGGAGAGGGCCGGCTTTATGCCTCGCTGTCAATCCAGGGACATATCGGCGAGATCGTACTTCGCTGTGGCGACGTCGAGCAGGCCTTCGAGAAAGACAGTGGCGGCCATTACACGGCGATAATGAAAATCCCCGGCGTGACCCCGTGGTGGCCGCACACCCATGGAACACCCTGTCTCTATGACGTTGCGCTGATCGTCGATGGTGTGGAACATCCGATCGGACGCACCGGTTTCCGCCGGCTCGCGGTCGATCGCGGCGCGGATGGTCAGGATTTTGCGCTTGTGGTCAACGGCGCGCGCATCTTCTGCCGCGGCGCCGTCTGGACGACGGCGGATATCGCCCGTCTGCCCGGCGGCCGTGAAGACTACGAGCCCTGGCTGCGGCTGGCGACGGACGCCGGCATGAACATGATCCGCATTGGCGGCACCATGGCCTATGAAACTCCGGAGTTCTTCCAGCTCTGCGACGAACTCGGCCTGCTGGCCTGGCAGGATTTCATGTTCGCCAATTTCGACTATCCAAAGAACGACAAGGCTTTCAATGCCCATGTCGAGGCGGAAGCGGCGCAGCTTCTTTCCGGAACACGCCTGTCGCCCTCGCTCGCCGTCCTTTGCGGTGGCAGCGAGGTCTATCAGCAGGCGGCGATGCTCGGCTTGCCGGAGCGGTTTTGGACAAGCCCGATCGTAGAGGAGATCATTCCGGCCGTCGTCAAGTCCATAAGGCCTGACGTTCCCTATGTCGTCAATTCTCCCTCGGGCGGCGCAATGCCGTTTTCCCCGAATGCGGGCGTGACGCATTACTACGGCGTCGGGGCTTATATGCGGCCGCTTGATGATGCGCGTCGCGCCGATGTCCGCTTCGCGGCGGAAAGCCTGGCTTTCGCGCATGTGCCGCAGGCCCGGACCTTGGCGCGGCATCTGCCGGTCCCCACAGTCCATAGCCCGCTATGGAAAGAACGTGTGCCGCGCGACCGCGGTGCTTCCTGGGATTTCGAGGATGTGCGCGATTATTATCTGAGCGAACTCTACGGCTTCGAACCAGGCCGGTTGCGGCGGGAAGATCCCGATCTCTATCTCGACCTGTCGCGAGCCGTTACCGGAGAAGTCGCGGAAGAGACCTATGCCGAATGGCGGCGCCAGGGCTCCGGCTGTAACGGCGCCCTCGTCTGGACGCTCCAGGATCTGCTGCCCGGCCCCAGCTGGGGCGTGGTCGATTCGACGGGCGAGCCGAAACCCATATGGTATGCGCTCCGCCGCGCCTTCAGGCCGGTACAGGTGTTGCTCACTGACGAAGGCACCAACGGCCTCGATGTGCATGTCATCAACGAGGGCGATGTTGCCATCGACCTCAATCTCGATGTGGTCTGCCTACGGGACGGCCGGCAGACCGTAGTCAGCGGCAAGCGGGAATTGTCGATCGAAGCGCGCGCCAAGCACAAGATCGGCTGCACGGACCTGTTCGGTGCTTTCTTCGACACGACCTATGCCTTCCGTTTCGGCCCGCCCTCGCATGATGTGACGGTGGCGCGTCTTACCGCGCGCGAAACCGGGGCGCTGATCGCTGAAGCTTTTTATTTCCCCTTGGGCAGGACGAAAGCCTTCCATGACGCTGAAATCACGGCATCCGTCTCGCAGCAGGACGATCACTGGTCCCTCGATCTGCGCAGCGACCGGTTGGCGCAATCGGTGCAGATCGATTTCGAAGCCTATCGGGCGGAGGATGACTGGTTTCACCTGCCGCCGGGGGTGACGCGGCGGTTGACGTTATACCGAAGAGAGGGTGCTCTGGTCGACGCCATCCCATCCGGCAAAGTCCGTGCTATTGGCGGCCGGCGGGTCGTCGAGGTCTGACTGAGGGTGTGGCAAGGCAAATGCGGAGCCTTATCTCGCCCACCGGGGGCGAAGATAACTCAGTGTCTGCCGCTGTCCGGTCATAATGTTTTTCCATCCGGCGCGAACAGATGGCAGCGCTCGGGATCGATGTGGATGCTGACCGTTTCACCAGCACGGATGGCCTGCTGATCCTCGAGCGCGACCGTTAGCGATTGACCGCCCTGCAGCGTGACGTAGAGGATCGTCTGGCCGCCGAGATGCTCGACGAGATCGACTCGGGCATTGCCCAGTGCCAGGCCGCGATCGCCGACGTTTAGATGTTCTGGGCGGGCGCCGAGGGTGACAGCCTGCCCGGGCTGTAGGCCACCCAGCCGGCGCGGCAGGCGGACGGTCTGGCCATTGAGGTCGATAACGGCGGAGCCGTCGTCCGAGGCGACAATCTTTGCGTCGAGGAAGTTCATCTTCGGCGAGCCGATGAAGCCGGCAACGAATTTGTTCCGCGGCTTGTTGTAGAGATCGAGCGGGGCGCCGACCTGTTCGATGTTGCCGCCATTCAGCACCACGATCTTGTCGGCCATGGTCATGGCCTCCGTCTGGTCGTGGGTGACGTAGATCATGGTATTGCCGAGCCTCTGATGCAGGCGGGCGATTTCGACGCGCATCTGCACGCGCAGTTCGGCGTCGAGATTGGAAAGCGGCTCGTCGAAGAGGAAGATCTTCGGTTCACGCACGATGGCGCGACCGATGGCGACGCGTTGGCGCTGGCCGCCGGAGAGCTGCTTCGGCTTGCGCTGCAGGAGCTGCTTGATCTGCAGGATCTCGGCCGCTTTCTCGACGCGCGGCTGAATCTCCTGCTTCTTCATGCCCGCCGTTTCCAGGCCGAAGGCGAGGTTCTTGTAGACAGACATGTGCGGATAAAGCGCATAGGACTGGAACACCATGGCGATACCACGCTTGGAGGCGGGGACGTCATTCATGCGGCTTCCGTCGAGATAGAGCGCTCCGCCGGAAATCGGCTCCAGGCCGGCGATCATGCGCAGCAGTGTGGATTTGCCGCAACCGGAGGGACCGACGAATACGGCGAATTCGCCGGGCTCAATTTCTAGGTCGATGCCGTGGACGACCTCGAGCTCGCCATAACGCTTGATAACCTTCTGCAGCGAGACGCTTGTCGCCATGGGCGCTTCCTCCTTGTTCGTCCTGATGGCTTGCACTTCCGTCGTCATGCCGGCCTCCAGCTCTTATATTTCGTACTCTCCGGGCCGACTGGAAAGCGGACTTCGGTGCGGGTTTCCGACGATTCGTAGAACGCCGTCACCAGCTCCAGCGCCTGACGGGCGTCGACCGTGGTCACGGGCAGCGGCCCGCCGGAAATCAGCGCCTCATGGAACAGCTTCATCTGCGTGTTGAAACGGATCGGTACCGGTGTCCAATCGGCAAGCAATGCATCGATCTTCGCCGCCACCTCGTCATTGGCGGGGACGATTTTCCACGGGTCCTGGCCGGGGCTGTAGGGCTCATGGTTGCTTTCGATCAGGACGTTTTCGAAGGCGAGGCGCAGTCGGCTGATCTGTTCCTGCGAACCGAGCGTAGCGCTGATCGTCGCAAGCCCACCGTTTTCCATCAGCAGGCTGGCGCTGGCGCAATCTTCCACTTCGATATCGTTGACCCGGGTTGCGACGCGACCGAAGAGGCCGGCGATCGGGCCCATCAGATAGGTCAGCATGTCGTGCAGGTGGATCGAATGCGTCATCAACACGCCGCCAAGTTCCGTCGCCCATTTACCGCGCCAAGGAACTGCATAATATTCTCCAGTACGGACCCAGTGGGTTTCGGAGGTGGCGACATAGGGCTTGCCGGCGATGCCGGCATCGATGATGCGCTTGGCCTTCTGGATGCCGTCGCCATAACGGTATTGGAAGATCGGCATCAGTTTGCCCTTCGCCGTCTTTTCCGCCGCGATAACGGCGTCGATATCGGCGAGCGAGCCGACCAGCGGCTTTTCACAGACCACATGCTTGCCGGCGGCGAGTGCCTGCAGGATCAGTTCGAAATGCGAACCGGGCGGCGTGCAGATGTCGACAATATCGATATCGGGCATGTTCAGGACTTCGACGAAATCCTTGATACGCCTTGAAATGCCGAATTCGTCGCCGATGGCGTTCAACCGCTCTTCGTTGAGATCGCAGACCACGGCGACTTCGAAGCGGTTCGGATGCGGCAGGTAGCCTTCGACTATATGCGAGCGGCCGATGCCGAGACCGATGACTGCCACTTTCTTTACGTCGGACATGTGCAAATTACCTTTGTACGCTGTTGGTCGATGTTGCTTCGGCCAGAGCCTGCGCCTTAAGCGCCAACTCCATGGCTTTGAAGCAATGATCTTGCCCCATAGCCGTTTCGGTGCGGTCTCTGATATCGGCGGCCAGTTGCCGGCCGTAGGGCAGCTCGACGCCGCTGCAATCGATATGCTGCACGCCCTTGCGGTCGGTGAGGAAAAGATGATCCGTGCCAGGACGGCCGGCGACGTCGATATATTTGCGCAGCTCAATCGTGCCTTCGGTGCCGACGATGAAAAAGCGGCCGTCGCCCCAGGTGGAAAGGCCGTCGGGCGTGAACCAGTCGACGCGGATATAGCCGGTGACATCAGGCGTGCGCAGATGGAGATCGCCGTAATCCTGCAGGCCGGGCGTGTCGGGATTGGCGCGGTTCGACACTGTTGCCGACAGAATCTCGGCTTCCAGTGAGTCTGCGAAAAACAGAAACTGCTCGCATTGATGCGAAGCGATGTCGGTGATGATGCCGCCATAGCGCTTGCGGTCGAAGAACCACTCCGGCCGTGTCGGCTTGCGCAAGCGGTGCGGCCCAAGGCCGGTCGTATGGATGACCTTGCCGATGGCGCCGGCCTTGACTAGTTCGCCCGCCTTGACGGTCGAAGCGGTTTCGAAATGTTCGGAATAGAGGATCGAGACGATGCGCTTGGTCTCGGCCTGTACCTTTCGCACTTCCGCGAGCTGATCCAGCGTCACCATGCCGGGCTTGTCGAGCATTACGTCCTTGCCGTGGCGCATGGCCTCGATGGCAAGGCCTGTCCGCTCGCTGGAAACAGCTGCGCTGACGATCAGCGCGATGGAGCTGTCTTCCAGAATTTCCCTCTTGTCGGCAACGCGTCTTGCCTGCGGAAAGCGTCCGGCGAAGATGGCCGCAAGGTCGTCCTCCACGGCGTGAAAGGCGACGAGTTCGGCGCCGGTCCGTAGCATGACGTTGACCTGGCCGTAGATGTGATCGTGATTGAGGCCGATGGCGGCAAAGCGCAGCGCGCTCATGCGACATTTCCTTTCAGTGGGTTTCTCAAGAGCATTTCCGTCTCCAATGAAGCTTGGAAAAGCTCTCTGATTGTTTCACACAATTCCAGACGCAAAACCGTTTCGCACTTTTGCTGGAATTGCTCTGGTTACGGTCCCAAACCTTGGGCATTCGGGACCGTAGGGCTCGTGTCAGCGCTTGAGGCCGGCGGTCGCTATGCCGTCGATCAGCAGCCTCTGGAAGAACAGGAAGATCAGGAAGACGGGGATCAGCGAGATGCTCGACATCGCAAATAGGCTGCTCCAGTCGGAGCTTCCGGTCGAGTCGACGAAAGAGCGTAGGCCAAGCTGCACCGTGTAGGTGTTGATGTCGGAGAGGTAGATCAGCGGGCCGAAGAAATCGTCCCAGGTCCAGATAAAGGAGAAGATGGCGGCGGTTGCCAGAACCGGCAGCGACAGTGGCAGCATGATGCGCCAATAGATACGCCAGGGGCTGCACCCGTCCATCATTGCCGCTTCGTCGAGTTCCCGGGGGATGCCGCGGAAGAACTGCACCATCAGGAAGATGAAGAAGGCGTCGACGGCCAGGAATTTCGGCACGACCAGCGGCAGAATGGTTTTCACCCAGCCGAGCTTCAGGAACAGGATATATTGCGGGATTAGCGTCACGTGATAGGGCAGCATCAGCGTGCCGAGCATGAGCGCGAACCAGAAATTCTTGCCCCAGAAATTCAGCCGAGCAAAGGCATAGGCGGCCAGCGAGCACGAGACGACATTGCCGATGACGGAAAGGATGGCGATGACGACGGAGTTCCAAACGAACGAGCCGAAGGTGACCTGCCCGCCGAACCAGCCGCGGTAAAATGAGCTGAAGTCGAATTGCGACGGGATCAGCGAGGCCGTGCCGAAGATTTCGTTCTGGTCCTTGATTGAGCCGGACAGCATCCAGAGCAGCGGGTAGAGCATCACGATCGATGCGCCGACCAGGCAGACATGGATGATGACGGACAGGAACCAGGGGCGCTCGCGCGGTGGGTTCAGATCGTCGGGAAAGTGGGTGAGCTTCGCGTCAGTCATCGTAGTGGACCCAATAACGAGCGGAGAGGAAGGAGAAGGCGGTGAAGATCGCGATGATGATCACGAGGACCCAGGCAAGCGCCGCGGCGTATCCCATGCGGAAATAGCCGAAAGCCTCCTGGTAAAGGTAGAGCGTGTAGAACAGCGTCGAGTCGATCGGGCCGCCGGTGCCGGAAGAGATGACATAGGCCGGCGTGAAGGCTTTAAAGGCATCGATGGTCTGCACGACGGCATTGAAGAAGATAACCGGCGTCAGCAGCGGCAAGGTGATCTTGAAGAAAATCCGCGCTTTCGATGCGCCGTCGAGGCTTGCCGCCTCATAGAGATCTGTCGGGATCTGCCGAAGGCCGGCAAGGAAGATGATCATCGGCGAACCGAACTGCCAGATCGCCAGAATGATGAGGGTGTAGAGCGAATAGTTGGGGTTCGAAATCCAGCTCGGGCCATTGATGCCGAACACGTACCACAGCAGCGTGTTGACGACGCCGTCGCCATCGAAAATCTGCCGCCAGAGCACGGCAATGGCGACGCTGGAGCCGAGGAGTGATGGCAGATAGAAGATGGCACGATAGATCGTCAGGCCACGAATACCACGGTTGAGCAACAGCGCCACCATCAGCGCGAAGGCAAGCTTCAGCGGGACCGAGCAGACGACATAGAACAAGGTCACCCGCATAGACGAGATGAACTTGTCGTCGCCTGTGGCGATGCGCGCATAATTGTCTAGCCCCACCAGATGTGGCGCCTGCAGCAGGTTATAGTCGGTGAAGGATAAATACAGCGACACGATCGCTGGTCCAAGCGTGAGGCCGAAGAAGCCGATGAACCAGGGCAGGAGAAACAGATAGCCTGGCGCGTTGCGGGCAAACGCGCCCGGCGCCTTCTGGTATGTTTCGACGCGCACCGGCGCGCTCGCGCCGATGGCCAAGCCACCGGCGACGCTGTTGCGGTTTGTACCCACGGTATTAGCCTCGCGTTACGTTTGCCGCCGCCTGTTCGACGAACTTCGCTCCAGCGTCCTGCGCGCTGGTTCTGCCGAAGGCTACTTCCTCGGCGATCTTCTTCAGCAGGAAGGCATTTTCGCCGGCGCCGTTCGGCGGGGACGGCGGCAGCGCCCCGACCTGCGGCGTCAGGCGGCCGATATAGTCGACGACCTGCTTGCTTGCGGCATCGAGATCCGGCGTCAACAGCCCGCGGATCTTGGAGGAAGCCGGAACGCCGCGCTCGACGCCGAGCGCCTTGGTGCCGTCAGGGTCTTCCACCAGATAGTTGACGAAGGCGACCGCAGCGTCCTTGTTGGGCGATGTCGCCGAAACCGACATCAGCATCGCCGGCTTCAAATATTGGCCGGGTTTGCTGTCCGGGCCGGGATTCGGATAGGCGAAGAGGTCAAGCTTTTCCTTGCCGAGGCCCTGGATGGCGATGAACTGGTTGGAATGGGCGAAACAGACAGCTGCTTTGCGCAGCGCGATCATGTTCGTCTCGATGGTCAGCTGATCAAGTGCTTGGACATCGGCCGGCACGCAGGCTTTGATATCGCGCATATGGCCCCAGAAGGCAAACCAATCCGCGGCGTCCTTGGCCTCCAAGGCGAGCTTGCCGTCGGGGGTATAAAGGGCCTTGCCGCGCTGGCGCAGCCAGCATTCGAAAGAGGGCTCGACGCCGCTCGCGTCCTGCGAGCCATAGAATCCGCGGCGCTTGCCGGCAGCCGTCACCTTGGCGCATGCCTCAGCGAATTGATCCCAAGTCATGCCGTCGTGCATCGGCTCGACGCCCGCTTCCGCCCAGGCGACGGTGTTGACGGCGGCCATGCTGGAATTGACGCCGAGATTGACGCCGTAAAGCTTGCCGTCGACCTTGCCGGAATCGATGTTGGGCACGCCGAAATCGTCGATCGCCAGGGCCTTTCCCATATAGGGCGTGAAGTCGAGCAGCGTGCCGCGGCGCGCATATTCGAAGATGTAGCGATAATCCATCTGGATCAGGTCGGGTGCATTGCCGCCCGCGGTCTGGGTGGCCAGACGTGTCCAGTAATTGTCCCAGCCGAAGGACTCGCCAGCGATGGAAACGTCGGCATTCTTGGCCTGATAGGCTTTGATGGCCGCTAGCGTGCGGTCGGTTCGCTCCTTCGAACCCCACCACAGAAAGCGCATCGAGGTTGCCGCGTTGGCGCGGCCGAGCCCGATACCGCCGAAAGCGGCGGTGGCTGCCATACCAGCTAGTAATTGCCGGCGATTGATCGCGAAAGTCATCCTGGTCTCCTCCCCAGTTAACCGGTGATTTACGAACTGCTTTCCATGATATAACTATTTGGTTACAAGTTGGATAGAAACGCGACCGCTGTCAAGCGTCAATCGTATCACAATCAAAACGACCAGCGCTGAGGCTGGAGCGTCCGTTGCGAAAGAGATAGATCGGGGAGGAAAAATGTCCATGGTGGCCAGAGCAACGCAAGGAACGGAAAAATCAGCGAAAGCAGGCGTTTACGGGAATTCGGAAACGGCTCCGAAGAGGGCGCCGCGCAATCCGCAGCGCACCCATGCAACGATCCTGGAAGCGGCGACGGAGGAATTCGCCGCGCATGGCTTTGGCGGCGCCAGAGTGGATGCGATCGCGGCGCGGGCGCAGACCAACAAGCGCATGCTCTATCACTATTTCGGCGACAAGGAGGGGCTTTACGTTGCCGTGCTGGAAGCGACCTATGCAGCGATCCGCAGCGCCGAGAAGATTCTCGATCTTGCCAACCGCGATCCCGAGGAAGGGGTGCGAGAGCTTGCGCTCTTCACCTGGCATCATTTTCTCGACCATCCGGAATTCTTGAGCCTGCTTGTCACCGAAAACCTACATGAAGCACGCTATCTGAAGCGTTCCGACAAGATTTCGGCGATGCACTCGCACTTCATCGACGAGCTCGCCGACGTACTGCGACGAGGTGAAGCAGCCGGTATCTTTCGGCCGGGCATTGATCCGGTGTCCGTTTACCTTACCATCGCCGCGCTCGGTTTCTTCTACCTGTCCAATCGCCATACGCTTTCGACGATTTTCGCCCGAAAGCTGACGGCGCCGGCAGCGCTGAAAACCTGGGGCGAGCACATCGTTGCGGTGACCCTGGCCTCGATCAAGGCCTGACCACTGTCAGAAATTTTCGAAAGGCAATTGACAAATCCGGAGATATCGCGCGATCGTGTAACTATATAGTTACCTTGGCAGGTCAACCAAGCCTTTGCTTTTCCTGACTCTGGGGGGAGACGGGTCAAATATACAGGAGGGATCATGAAGCGCGTTGGTATCATCATGCATGGTGTCACGGGACGCATGGGGCTGAACCAGCATCTCATCCGCTCGATCGTGGCGCTTCGCGCTGAAGGCGGCGTACTGCTGTCGAACGGCGAACGAGTCATGCCCGATCCGGTGCTTGTCGGCCGCAATGCGGCGCGGCTGGAGGTGCTTGCCCGCAAATACGGCATCGAACGCTGGACAACCGATCTCGAGGGCGCGCTCGCGGATCAAAACGATGCGATCTTCTTCGACGCGGCGACCACCCAGATGCGCGCCGAGCTGATTTCGAGGGCGCTGGACGCCGGCAAGCATGTCTATTGTGAAAAGCCGATCTCCGTCGACTTCGATACGGCGATAGCGCTCGCCCGCAAGGCCAAGGCCTCCGGCCTGAAGAACGGCGTCGTACAAGACAAGCTGTTTCTGCCGGGCCTCCGCAAGATCGCTATGCTCCGCGATAGCAATTTCTTCGGCAAGATCCTCTCCGTGCGCGGCGAATTCGGCTATTGGGTATTCGAAGGCGACTGGCAGTCGGCGCAGCGCCCGTCGTGGAACTATCGCAAGAAAGACGGCGGCGGCATCATCCTCGATATGCTCTGCCACTGGCGCTATGTGCTCGACAATCTCTTCGGACCGGTGAAGGCCATCAGTTGCCTGGGCGCCACCCATATTCCCGAACGCGTCGATGAGGCCGGCCACCGTTATGTAGCGGATGCCGACGATGCGGCTTACGCCACATTCGAACTGGAAGGTGGCGTCATCGCCCACATCAATTCCTCCTGGGCCGTGCGTGTGCGCCGCGATGACCTCGTGACCTTCCAGGTGGACGGCACGCATGGCTCGGCGGTGGCGGGACTGACGCGGTGCTGGACTCAACATCGTGTCAACACGCCAAAGCCGGTCTGGAATCCCGACCAGCCGCAGACGATCGACTTCTACAATACCTGGGACGAAGTGCCGGACAATCAGATCTACGAAAACGGCTTCAAGATCCAGTGGGAAATGTTCCTGCGCCACGTGCTCGAAGACGCGCCCTGGCGCCACACGCTGACGGAAGGCGCCAAGGGCGTCCAGCTCGCTTCTCTCGGTCTGAAGAGCTGGGCCGAGCGCCGCTGGCTTGATGTTGAGCCGCTGGAGATTTGAGGGATGATGGCTCCCCAAATATTGGGATGGCCGCGATATCCCGCGGGTGCTGCCTCTATCCGCCTGGCCCCGCGCCCCAGCCATCTCACCGCTTTTGTGAGGAGAGGGGACGACCGGGCAAAGGCGTGCTTACCATTCGCGCAAAGCGGCGCTTGGCGCAATAGAATTCCCTCGCCCCGCTTGCGGGGAGAGGGCCGGGGCGAGGGGCCAGGCACGCAGAAGCGGCACGGTGGGACTCAGCCTGACAATCACAGGAGCTGTCTGAACCGATGATCGAACCGTTGAAAATCAGACTTGTCGAGGCCGAGACTTTCGAACGGCCGGTGACATTGCGGCTTCCTTTCCGCTTTGGAGCGGCGACGCTGCGGCACGCGCGGCAGATTTTTCTGCGTGTCCGCATCGAAGACAACCGCGGCAGTTCGGCGAGCGGCATGGCGGCGGAGCTGATGGTGCCGAAATGGTTCGATAAATCGCCGGAACTCTCCAACGCCGACAATGAGAACCAGCTTCGCCGTTCGCTGGCGCTAGCGCTCGACGCCCTGAAAGGTGCGGGATTGGGCACGGCTTTCTCGCTGCATTCGGCCGTCGAAGCAGCCCATCATGCGCGGGCCGCGGCCGAGACACTGAACGGCCTTGTCGCGTCCTTCGGCTTGGCGCTCGCCAATCGGGCGATTCTCGATGCTCTTTGCCGGCTGGAAGGGTTGCCTGTCGCGCAGGCGATCAGGGCCAATCGCCCCGGCATCGATGCATCGACGGCCCCCGATTTGGCAGGTTTCGACCTGCGGGGTTTCCTGTCGAAATTGGCACCGGCCGAAAGCCTTGCCGCGCGCCACACGGTCGGTCTGGTCGATGCCATCCGCGCAGGCGACATCCAAGTGGCCGATCGTCTGAATGACGGCCTGCCGGAGAGCTTCGAAGAGGCGATCGACGCCTATGGCCTGACCTTCTTCAAAGTGAAGGTGTCTGGTGTTCCCGATGCCGATATCGACCGTCTCTGCCGCATCGCCGCTGTTATCGACGCCAAGATGCCGGCCTATTCCGTAACCCTTGACGGCAATGAGCAATTTGGCTCCGCCGAAGCCGTCGCCGATTTACTGGCGCGCATCAAGGCTGAGCCGCGGCTCGCCCGGTTTGCGGCTTCGATCCTGTTTGTCGAGCAGCCAATTGCCCGAGCCCATGCCTTCGAGAAGCCGGTCGCGGCACTCGCCGCCTTCAAGCCGGTCGAGATCGATGAATCCGATGCCGATATCAATGCTTTCGTCACAGCTAGGCGGCTCGGTTATACCGGGATCTCTTCCAAATCCTGCAAGGGCTTCTATCGCTCGCTGCTGAACCGTGCGCGCGTTGCCAAGTGGAGCGCCGATGACGGCACCGCCTATTTCATGTCGGCGGAGGACCTGACGACACAGGGCGGCCTCGCGGTACAACAGGATCTGGCGCTCGCCTCGCTGATCGGCATGACGCATATTGAGCGCAACGGCCATCACTACGTCGATGGCATGGCCGGCGCCCTCGAGGCTGAGCAGGCGGCTTTCGCGCGGGTTCATTCTGATTTGTATGCCGTTGGCGACGGGCGGACTCGGATGAAGATCGAGCGTGGAAGGATCGCCATTGGTTCGGTCATCGGCGCGATCGGCCTCGGTTCGTCCGTCGAGCCGGACTGGAGCGCGATGGAGGCGTCGCCGAAGTAGGACCCTGGTTGAGCCAGGCGCGTTTGTCTTTGACGTACTGTCGTGCATGGCCCTCACCCTAGTCCTCTCCCCCGCTCAGGCGGCCGGGGGACTGCGGAGCAAGCCAATCGATCCAACCACTAGGATCAAGGCAACATCATGCACGATAAACCCCCGTTGCCCCGAGGGTTAGGGTGAGGGACCAGGCAACGAGGTGCGGCCGAGCAGGCTGACCTGACCATCGTAATTGCAGATTCTGGAGGAAAAACATGCCGTCATCGAAGAAACGCTATGCCCTGGTCGGCACGGGCAATCGCGGCGCCACCATGTGGGGCAAGGATCTGGTCGAGAGATGGAGCAACGAAGTTGAGCTGGTCGCCGTCTGCGATCTGAACGCGATGCGAGCCAAGCGCGCGCTGGAATATATCGGCACCTCGGTGCCCGTCTATACCGATTTCGACGAGTTGCTGCGGATCGAAACGCCCGATCTCGTCATCGTCTGTACCCGCGATTCCACCCATGATGACCTGATCGTCAAGGCGCTGGAAGCCGGCGCCAATGTCATCAGTGAAAAGCCGATGACGACGACTGTCGACAAGATCAAACGCATCCTCAATGCCGAGGCGCGGACGGGCAAGCGGCTCGATGTATCCTTCAACTATCGTTTCGCGCCGACGGCAGCGAAGATCAAAGAACTCATCAACTCCGGCGCTATCGGGGATGTCACGTCGGTCGATTTTCATTGGTATCTCGATACCAGTCACGGCGCCGATTATTTTCGACGCTGGCATGCCTTTGTCGAAAATTCCGGCAGTCTCTTCGTTCACAAGGCGACACACCATTTCGACCTTCTGAACTGGTACCTCGATTCTGATCCGGAAACGGTGTCCGCCTTTGCCGATCTCAAGCATTATGGCCGCAAGGGTCCTTTTCGCGGCGAGCGCTGTCGCACCTGTCGGTACAAGGACGAGTGCGATTATTATCTCGATATCAGCGCCACGCCGCTCTTTGAGAGCCTTTATGAAGACCCGTCCACGATTGATGGCTATGTCCGCGACGCCTGCGTCTTCCGCGAGGACATCGATATTCCCGACACGATGGTTGCCGCGATTCGCTATCGCAACGGCGTCAACGTCTCCTATTCGCTGAACACCTACATGCCGATCGAGGGTCACCACATCGCTTTCAATGGTCACAAGGGCCGTATCGAGCTGCGGCAATATGAGAAGCAGCATTGGACGACACCGCCGGCCGACGAGATCGTCGTCATGAAGAATTTCAGCGATGTCGAGCGCATCTGGGTGCCCTATTCCTCGGGCGGCCACTACGGCGGCGACGATCGGCTGCGCAACATGCTGCTGCGGTCCGGGCCGAATGACGAGCTGCGGCAGCGCGCGGGCTCCCGCGCCGGCGCGCTCTCGGTTCTCTGCGGTATCGCGGCACTGGAAAGCAGCCGAACCGGCCAGCAGGTGTCGCTCGCCGATATCTGGGGCCAGGATGAGGGGCTCAATTTGCTCGAGGCGCGGCCTTAGCGGCTCGCCTCGACCGGCAACATCAGTTCAGTTACAAGTGCGCAACTGCGAGGCATAGAGCGCGGACATGCTGGCGACCTTCTGGGCAGTGCGCTCCAGGTCGGCATTGCCGCGCCAGGCTCCCTGCTGATAGCCCTTCCAACCAACATAATAAGCCAGATAAAGATTGTAGGGATCGTTCAGCGGGATTCCGTTCCGAGCATGGCTCTGGGCGTGATACCAGCCGATGAATTCGATCGCGTCGGCGAAGTCCGAGCGGCGTGCGCCCCAGCGGCCCGTGTCGCGCTGATAGTGATCCCAGGCGCCGTCGAGCGCCTGAGAATAGCCGTAGGCACTGGAAGGCCGCGTCCACGGAATGAAGCCGAGCAGCTTTCTGCGCGGCGGCCGGGCATGCGGCTGGAAGCCGGACTCTGCGTAGATCGTCGCCATCAGGATCGGCACGGGCACGCCATATTCCCGCTCGGTACGCTCGGCGGCGCGCTGCCAATTGTTGAACCAGCCGTCGCGCTGATCGAAGATCGCGCAGACATTGCGGGTATGGGACGGAGCTGTGGCGCAGCCTGCCAGCACGGCGAACAGCAGTACGGCGGCGATGGATAGGATACGGGTACGCATGACTAGAACCTCTTCATCGCCACGCCGCGCGTCTTGTGGACGCAAAGGACGCAACAACAACTTGTTGGCGCATGGTCCCTTCCAAAAATTCGTAGCCGAAATTTTGGCGGGCACGCGCAGCGAGATTACTAGCCCGGAATGATTAAAATCGGGTTTTCCGCCCGTGCCGAAATGGGGCGGTTTGGTGATAATTCCGAGGCTTTAGGCCATGCGCGCCAGGTCGTCGCGACGGATTTCGTAGAGCAAGGACTTGCCCTCGATGAAGCGGACGACCTCCTCGACCGCCATCTCGCCGAGGCGGGTGCGTTCCAGGCCGACGGCGCCGGCGATGTGCGGCGTCAGGAAGACATTCGGCAGCTCGTAGAAGGCAGAGCTTGGCTCCGGGATTTCGGGATCGGTGACGTCTATGATGGCGTCGATGCGGCCGGTTTTAAGCGTCGCGAGCAGGGCGGCTTCATCGACCAGCGCGCCGCGCGCCGTGTTGATGAAGGTCGCACCCGGCTTCATCAGCGACAGGCGTTGAGCGTCGACCAGATGCCGCGTCGCCGGCAGTGACGGGGCATGAAGCGAGACGATGTCGGCGCGGGCCATCAAGGCGTCGAGCTCGGTCTTTTCGACGCCGAGGCGCCGTGCGTCCGTGTCGTCGACCATCGGATCGCAAAGCAGGATCTTGTAGTCGAATGGCGCGAGCAGTTCGATCACCCGCCGGCCGATACGGGATGCGCCGATGATGCCCACTGTTCGGCAGTAGTTGCCGATCGATTGGCTCTGCATCGGCTGCGTGCGGCCGCGATGACGGTCGGCGACATAGATATCGCGAAAACGGAAGACCTTCTTGCCGGCAAAGATGATGGCGGCGAGCGTAAATTCGGCGACCGGCAGGGCATTGGCCTGAGCCGCATGGCTTACCGATATCCTTCTGTCGAACAGGCTGTCCTCGATCAGCCCCTTCACGGTTCCGGCTGCGTGTGCCACCAATTTCAGATGCGGTGCCCGCGCCAGCGCGGCGGCGTCGATAGGCGGCGAGCCCCAACCGGTGATCAGGATTTCCGTCTCGCCAAGCAGCTTTCGCGCCCTTTCGTCGTCAAAGCGCTCCATAGGTGCGGCATCGAGCACGCGACCGACCGTATCGAGCCGCTGGATCAGTTCCGATGTCAGAACATGCTGCGTGCGCGACGGCATCATGGCGAAGGCTATGGCGGGCAGCTTGGAAGCGGGTTCTGTCATGCTAGCAGTCCCGGCGCTTCGATGGCGCTGACGGCGACGCCCTTTTCGGCAATCAGCGCGCGCAAGGCATCGAGATCGGGTTTTGCCGGCGGCGTTGTCCAGGCGCCGGAGACGACAGCGGGGTCGTGTTCGGCGAGGACGGCGGAAACGAGGATGGTTTCGCCTGTGGGGATCGCCCCGCGCAATTGCGGTACCAGTGTCTTGGCGACGATCAGGTTGGTGTTCGGCGGCGCCTTCTGTGCCAGGCCGTCGCGCGCCACAGTCGAGCCGAGATCGACAATGCCGCTGAAATCCGCCTCGCCGACGACATAGGCAGCACCTTTCTGCGAAGAAAGCGTATCGGTCTCGAAATCCCGCCGGGCAATGGCAAAGCCGCCTTCGGCGGTGTGCAGCGGCCGTGGTGTAGTGATCTTGTGCAGCCGGATATGCCAGGGTGCCGCGGGGATCAGCCAGGTTTCGACCGTGACACCAGACCAGGGCGACCACTTGGCATAGAGCGTATCGCCGGCAAGCTTCGCCTCTTCATTTGCCTCACGGACGCGGTAGTGTAGGCCATCGTCGCTGAAAGCAAGCATGCCGTCGAAGGCGCCGCCGGCAAAGGCGCGCTCGTCGCTTTCGACGCTGAAACCATAGCGGGCGGAATAGGCAAATTTGGCGTATTTTTCTGGCCCGAAGCGCATCTGCAGGTTTTCCTGGCCGGAAGACAGCGCCACGACATCCGCTTTGCCATGCATCATCACCATGCCGGGGTGCTTCAGCGGCACGATCGCCGGTTCGGCGACCAGCGGGTTTTCCTCGGCCGTCCAGAAGGGATGTGTCTCGGAGAGCGCCAGCGGTAGGAAGGCCTTGAAGGCCCAGTAGGGGGAGCCGGCGGAATTGTAGTTTTCCGACATCAGCAGGTTGGGATATCCATAGCCGATCGGCAATGTACCGTCGCGATTAGCGATCGGCTTGTCGGCCCACCAGCGCAGGTGGCGCAGGCAAAGCCCCTTTATCTCACCCCAGGGGAGCGCCTCGACGTCGGCAAAGGCGAGCGCCGACCAGAAGCCGGCGCAGGCGAAGCGATAGGTTAGGCTTCGGCCGAAAGGTACGGTGGCGCCGTCGGGCGCGAACCAGTGGCGGAAATCCTTGGCAAAAAGGACTGCGCGTTCGCGGTAACGGTCGGCGCGGTCGTCGTCGACGAGCTTGGAATAGATCAGCCCGTAGAAGTGCATGGCGAAGGGAATGTAATGATCGATGCGCCTGACATTGCCGTCGCGATACCAGCCATCCGCGATATAAAGTCCGTCCAATTCCCTGAGGTAGTCTTCAGTCAGGCTGCGGTCGAACTCGATGCCGAGCCGGTCGAGGGCGATATCGACGAGGACACGGAAGAATTTCCAATTGTTGTCGGCATAGTCGAATGTGCGGGCGTGCTTGAGATAGGCGACGAGATTGTTGCGGGCTCTATTGTCGAGCGGCTGCCAAATCTTGTCGGGCACGAGCGTAAGCGCAAAGCCTAGGGCGGCGAGTTCGACCATGCGCTGATCGCGGCCGTTGACGGTGCCCCAATATTCCGGATGGCTGGGATCGACGCCATTGGCGATCCCTTCGGCATAGCGGTTCCAATGACCAAAGTCGCCGCCGCCGGCGCCAAGCGGCGCGAGGCCCCAGAGCGGACGGGCAAAACCCTCAAGATCAGCGGCGGCGCGGTCGAAATGCGCGCCGGCGGCGTCGATGCGAACGCGGGCATTGCCCTTTGAGAAATAAGGAAGCAGCGGATAGAACAGGTCGATCAACGCGCGGCGCATATCGGTGCGGTTCTCCAGCGGATTGCCGGCAAGCGGGTTGGTGCTGGCGGGGTCGTAGATCATGGGTCTGGCTCTTCTTCGGTCGTTGCCGCTAAAGATGCGGGATCAGGTTTCGGGCGGAAGGGTGCCGCCGGGGACGGGTATGACGGCATGGCAAACTTGGCGCGCGGGCGCCTCGCGTTTGCGGAAACGGGTGGTCATCAGGCCAATGGCTTCACGCCCGATGGCGACGCGGTCGACACGCATGGTGGCCAGGCGTGGATTGGTCATCAGCGCACAGGGTAGGTCGTCGAAGCCGACGATGGCAAAGTCATCCGGCACGCGCAAACCGGCTTCCGTGACCGCTTCGAGCACGCCGACAGCGACGAAATCATTCATGCAGAAGGCCGCGGTAAAACTGCGATCCTCGGCAAGGGCGGCGATGGTGGCGGCGTGGGCTTCGGCGGTGGCGCTGCCCCGGAATGTCAGCGGCACAAGCCGGCCTTCACCGCCCTCGACGGAAGCAATCGCCGCTTCAAAGCCACGGATACGCTCGAGGATCGTCTGGCGATGCGATCCGGTTAGATGCAGAATGCGGCGATGGCCGGCGTCGATCAGACGGCGGGTCGCGGCATAGGCACCAAAGAAATTCGAGGGGGAGACTCCGTCGAAGCGGAGCCTTGAATCGCTGCCGTTGACGAGCACGAGCGGCGTGCCGCTGTCTTCCAGCCAGATGCGCAACTCGTCGGACGGATCGATACCGACGAGAAACAGACCCTCGGCGCCCGCCGTCTGGAGATACTCCCTCACATGATCCGGCGCTGTCCTCGCTTCGCGAACGAGGCGGATGTCGAATGGCATGCCGCGCTCCGCCGCTTCGGCGCGTAGACCCTCGACAATGCCTTCGTAAAAGACGCTCAGGCCGCCCGTGACGCTGTCGCTGGCGATCAGCGCCAGCGCGGCCGGCATGGTTTCTGCGGCCTGTTTCACAGGGTAGCCCAAATCGCTCGCAACCTTGAAGATGTGCTGGCGGATCGCATCGCTAATTCCAGGCTCATTGGTCAGCACCCGCGACACCGTCGAGACGGAGACGCCGGCCCTGCTGGCAATATCGGCTTGCCTGACACGTTTTGATCGAACTTCACTCATGTCAGCAATAGTTATGCAAATTATGCAAATTTGCAAGAAAAAGATTGTTTGTTGCGTTCAGCAAATAAATTGCATATTCTCATCCAGAATATTTCCGCGGAAGGCGTCGGGAGGTCGTCGCGGATAGCAAACAATGGGTATCGCAAGAGAAGGAGGAATCTCATGCGCATGAATCGCCGTTCATTCATGATTGGAACTGCCGGAGCCGCCGCGGGCCTCGCTTTCGGTGCCGGCGGTTCGCTGCCTGCCTTCGCCGAACCGACGAAATTGCGGGCGACGTGGTGGGGCTCGCCCGATCGCAACAAGCGTACGGTCGCTGTCGCCGAACTGTTCCATACCAAGAACCCCGATATTTCTGTTGTCGGCGAAAGCATCAGCGGCGACGGCTATTGGACCAAGCTCGCGACGGCTATGGCAAGCCAGGACATTTCCGACGTCTTCCAGCTCGAGCCGAGCACGATATCGGACTATTCGAAACGGGGCGCCTGCCTGGCTCTCGACCAGTTCGTGCCCTCGACGCTGAAGGTGGACAGCTTCGGCAAGGATATGCTGAAGCTGACGACGGTCGACGACAAGCTCTATGGCGTCGGCCTTGGTTTGAATTCTTTTGCGCTGTTCTATGATGAGGATGCTTTCAAGAAGGCCGGCCTGACGCCGCCCGGTCCAAAAACGACCTGGGCCGAATATGCGGATCTGGCGGTTGAAATGACCAAGGCGGCTGGCAAGCGCGGCTATTGGGGAGGCCCCTACGGCGCACGCTATAATTATGTCTTCGATGCCTGGCTGCGCCAGCGGGGCAAGAGCCTCTATACGGATCAGGGCAGTCTCGGTTTCGGCGTCGACGACGCCAAGGAATGGTACGCCTATTGGGAGGATCTGCGCCAGCGAGGCGGCACAGTTTCCGCCGATGTACAGACGCTCGACCAGAACGTCATCGAGAGCAATAGCCTGGCGCTTGGTAAGTCGGCCATGGGCATGGCCTACTCCAACCAGCTGGTCGGTTATCAGCTCGTGGTCAAAAGCAAGCTCGCTATCACGCTTCTGCCACGCGAAAAGAAGGATGGTCCTTCGGGCCATTATTACCGCCCCGCTCTGATCTGGAGCGTCGGCGCCACCACCAAAAACGGCGAAGCTGCTGCGAAATTCATCGATTTCTTCGTCAACGATATTGATGCCGGCAAGATTCTCGGCGTCGAGCGCGGCGTGCCGATGTCCCCGGCCGTTCGCGCCGCCGTCCTGCCTATGCTCAATCCGACCGAGCAGCAGACGGTAAAATATGTCGATTTATTGAAGGATCAGGTCGGCGCTTATCCCGTGCCAGCGCCGCTCGGGGCGACCGAATTCGACCAGAACGTCATGCGCCCGGTCGCGGATCAGCTCGCTTTCGGCAAGATCACGGTTGCGGAAGCCGCGCAAAAGCTGGTGGATGAAGGGAAGGCAAAGCTCAAGAGGAGCTGATAGATAGCTGGCTATATTGGTGCTTGTCATGCGATTTCCCGTTTTGCCGCAACAATGCGCCTAAGCTCCAACCCTCTCCCGGCACTGCGGCGAGAGGGTCAGGGGCTGATTGTGCTTAGCGGCGCCTTCCATTGAGAACGCCGCCGAAAAATCAGTCAAAAAGTGGCGATCGACCTCGGCGAGATAGCGCTTGACCTTTTCCGGGATGAGATCGACGCCCACGCGAGGACGGTCGATGACATCGAGGAAGCCGTTCCTGACGATCACCTCCGGCAGCCCTTCGTGCCACCGCATTGGCTGCCAAACGCGCCGACGATCGCCAATTGCATCACGGTGATGTTTAAATCCAACATTCCACGCTATTTCATGAACAGCGTCATCACCTCCGTCGGCTTGACAGTGCTGGCGTTTATCCTTGCCATCTTCGCCTATTGGGGCCTGATCCTCGTCTACATGATCAGCGCACTGGCGCTTAGCGTCTGGATGCTGACCAGCTATGTCAAGGCGATACCGATCGAGCTCGAGGAACGGCGATCGTCGATGGCGCCTCGCGCCTCGGCATCCCCTTTCGCATCACCCTGTCGCTCTCGATACCGGGGCTGGTGGTGGTGCTTGTTTATGTCTTCGTCACCACCTGGAACGAGTTCATCTTCGGGCTCTGCTTTGCGACCGACAGTTCGCTGAAAACACTGCCGATCGGCCTTGCCGAATTCTAGACCGAGTTCAATACCGACTGGCGCAGGGTTAAAGCCAGTTGATGCGCTTCAGCACCCAGAGGGTGGCGACCGAGCTTACCGTGACGAAGATCACAATGATGACGAACGCCCAGGTGTCGTTGACCCCGGGAATACCGCCGACATTCATGCCGAACAGGCCGGCCACTACACTCGGCGGCAGAAGCAGGGCGGCAAGCGCGGCGAGGCGGTTGGAATTGCGGGCGATGCGTTCGCTGATGACGGTCGACAGGTCGTCGTGCAGAATGCTGGTGCGGTCGCGGATGGCGTCGAGATACTCGATATAGCGCATCAGCTTGTCGATCACTTCGCGCATGCGCAGCTTGTCGCGTTCGGCAAGCCAGGGCGCGTCGTCATGTTCGATGCGGCTCAGTGCATCGCGCTGTGGCGCGAGATAACGGCGAAGCTGCACCGCGCGTCGGCGCAAAAGCTTCAGCCGTTCGCGCACCTGACTGGCGTCGCCATGAAAGATCAGCTCGTCGAGTTCGTCCACCTCTTCATCCATTGCGTCGAGTACCGGTTCGAGATCGCGCACCAGTTTGTCTCCGATCAGGGCGAGCAGGTCGCCGGTACGCTGCGGCCCCTTGCTCTTCTCCAGCGACAGACGAATATCGCGCAGCGCCGTGATGTAGTGGCCGCTGTCGCGGAGGGAGACGATGCGGTTGCCATCGACCCAGAGATGCAGGGGCACCAGGTCGATATCTGCAGGTTTCTGGGCCGCACCATCCGGCGAGGTGGCGCAGACGCCACGCAGGATGATCAGCAGCCCATCGCCCACCGGCTCGACGCGGGGGCGGGAATCCTCCTCCAGGAGGGCTTCGATGACGAAAGGGTCGAAGCCGCTTTTGTGCTTGACCCACTCGGCGGCGGCCGGGTGATCGCGCTCGAGATGCAGCCAGGTCACGCCCTCTCCGGGTTTCCAGGCACTGACCTCGTCCATGCAGAGCTGCTTGCAGCCGCCATGTCCGTCGAGCTGGGAGGCGAAACGCAACCCCGGCTCGGTGCCGTAGGCGACAGCAGAGGTGTTCGATGCTCCCATTGCGCCTTGATCCACCCCGCAGTCCACAGAGCCAAAAACGCAAGCGGCACAATAGCTTGTAGCGTGCCGCATATCAGTTTATCAGGCCGCACTAAAGTCGCAAGCGCTACTACGCCAGTTGAGATTTCAGCCTATATTTGGCGACGTCGATGAATGCGCGGAGCTTTGGCGCGGAGGCGGCACGTTTTGGATAATAGAGAAACAGGCCAGGCTCTTCGATTGCCGTTTCAGGCAGTAGCTGCTTCAGCTTTCCGCTTTCAATTTCTGCTCTCGCCAGAGGTTCCATGAGATAGGTGATGCCGACGCCCGCCAAAGCAAGTTCCTTGGCATAGGTGGCATCGGTCACGATCGAGCTTCCCCTGACGGCAACGGAGACCATGGTTCCGCCGTCGTTTAATTCCCAGTCGTAGAGGCTGCCCGCGGTAATTTGCCGAAATCCGATACAGTTGTGACTTGCGAGTTCGGGTATGGCCCGTGGCTCGCCCATTCGTGTCAGATAATCCGGCGCTGCGGCGAGGATCATCTTGAAGGGAGCGGTCAGACGCGTGGCGACCATGTCCTGTGCGATCATTTCTCCGAGCCGTACTCCGGCGTCGAAACCGCCGGCGATAATATCAATCGATGCATCGTCGATGGCGATCTCCACTGTCAGTTGGGGGAAACGCTGCGAGAGTTCGACGACGACAGGGGTGATTGCCAAAGCCAGCGCGGTCCGAGGGACATTGAGACGCAGCAGGCCCGTTACATTGCCCGTGTTTGCGCGAAATTGATCAAGTCCGTCTTCGATCTGCGAGAAACCCGGTCCGATGATGCCCAAAAGATCGTTTCCAGCTTCCGTCAAGGCGACACTTCGGGTGGTGCGGGCAAACAATGTCGCGCCAAGCCGCGACTCGACCGTTCGGATTGCGTGGCTCACTGCAGAGGGGCTCAGGCTTAGCTCCCCAGCCGCGCCGGCGAAACTGCCCAGGCGTGCCACCGCAAGAAATACCGGCAAGTGCGCAAGGAGATCGCGGTCCATTCATGAAGCCTGTTGCATAAGGAGTGCGGATAGAACCATATTATCAATCTATCTCCTGCCGATATAGTCGCCACCAACATCAACTGCGGTCAGGAGATCACCGCTATGTCCACCTCGACACCCACCTGGTTCATCACTGGCGCCTCATCCGGATTTGGCCTTGCATTTGCCCGACATGCGCTCTCGAAAGGTTACAATGTCGTTGCCACCGCGAGAACGAGAGGAAAACTTCAATCACTGCGGCCGGAGAGTGGCGATCGGCTTTTGACAGTCGAACTCGATGTGAAACGCGCCGGCGCCGCGGAGCAAGCCATTGCCGCCGCCATTATGACGTTCGGTGGCATAGACGTCCTCATTAACAATGCAGGCTATGCAATTGTCGGGGCGCTGGAGGAAACGCCGGAGGCCGAAGTCCGGGCTCTCATGGATACGAATTTCTTCGGTGCCATGGCTGTCACTCGCGCCGCGCTTCCCCACATGCGGGAAAGAGGAAAGGGCGCGATCGTCAATATTTCCAGCATGGGAGGCCAGATGTCCTTTGCGGGTGTCGGAGCCTATTCCGCAACGAAATTCGCTCTGGAAGGTTATTCGGAGGCACTTGCTCAGGAATTGGCGCCGTTCGGGATCAAGGTACTCATCGTCGAGCCAGGTGCCTTCAGAACGTCGCTTGTCAGTAGTGCCGAGCGCTTCATGCCGAGCCATGACGCCTACCGGGAGACGCTTGCTGGCATTCGGAAAGCGATGCTTGATATGGACGGAACCCAGGCTGGCGATCCACTAAAAGCCGCCGCGGCGATCGATATTGCGTTGGCTAGCAGCAACACACCGCTACGCATTCAATTGGGTGATGACGCAATCGATGCAGTCCGCCAGCATGCGGAGCGGTTACTCGCCGATCTCGAAATTTGGAAGGATGTCGGTTCGAATACGCGGCTTGACGTCTCAGACTGAGGTTTGAAGCCGGCGACCACTTCTCCAACCTTTGTCTTCTCCCCGCGGGCGGGGGAGAAGACGGGGGAAAGCACAATTTTCGCTCGGAATGAGGAAATCGGTCTTAACGCGCTGCCCAGTTGGCGCCGCGGCGGAAGATGGTTTTCATCGGCGGCACGTCGAATTCCTTGGCCTGATGGCCGAGTGAGGAATAAAAGACGCGGCCCTTGCCGTATTTGCGCTTCCAGGCGACTGGCATGACGACGCCGTCGATCCAGTAGGCGTGGTCACCGGTGAAGGTCGTGGTTGCCAGCACTTCGTTCGACGGGTCGACATGCATATAGTACTGTTCGGACGTGTAAGGGAAATCGGTGATCCCTTCCATGATCGGATCGTCTGACTTGGTGATGTTGACCGTATAGTCGATGATGTTGCCGGGATGGGCGACCCATTGGCCTCCGATGATGAACTGGTATTCCACGCTTTCGCGGAAGCTGTCACCGGCACCGCCGTGATAGCCGGCGATGCCGACGCCGCTTTCGATCGCGGCGGCGAGGTTCTTCACTTCTTCCTTCTCGATTTTGGACATGGTGACGATCGGCACGATCAGGCTGAGGTCATGGATCGACGGATCGGCAAAGGCTTCGGTGCTGTTTTCGAGGTAGACCTTGAAGCCATCCTCCTGCAGCATGTCGCGGACGATATGGGCGCATTCCTGCGGTTCGTGGCCGCTCCAGCCGCCCCAGACGATAAGTGCTTCACGCATAATAGTTCTCCAATGAATTAGCGACCGATCTTGCCGTCCACGAGGGATTCGGAAAGCGGGGCCGGACGTTCTGTCTTGGTGGTGATGGCAACCGTGCGACCGGTGTCGGATGCGGTCTGAAAAGCTTCCATGACTTCGAGCACATGCAGCGCCAGGCTGCCATTGGCGCGATGCGGCCGATTCGAGCGGATGGCATGCGCCAGATCGGCGACGCCAAGCGAGCGATAGTTGCCGTCGGCATAGGGGGCCGTGACTTCGCGTTCCTCAAACTGGCCGCCCTTCTTGAGGTATTCGACCGGGCCGGCGAAGCGGTTCGGGTCGGGCACGATCAGCGTGCCCTCGGTGCCGTAAACTTCGAGCGGCACATGCTTGTGGCCGGCGACGTCGAAGCTCATGCCGATCTGAACTACAGCGCCGTTGGCGAAGGCCATGACGCCCGCGACGTGGGTCGGCACATGCACCGGGATGCGCTCGCCGTTACGCGGCTCGCTGGTGATGATGCGTTCCTTGCGCGGGGTCACTGCAAAGCCTGCCACCTGGGAAACCGGACCGAGCAGATTGACGAGGTCCGTAATGTAATAGGGACCCATGTCGAGCATCGGGCCGCCGCCGACTTCGTAATAGAAAGCCGGATTTGGGTGCCATCGTTCATGGCCGGGGCACATGAAGGTGGCGGTGCCGCCGACCGGAATGCCGATCGCGCCTTCGTCGATGACGGTACGTGCCGTCTGATGACCGCCGCCGAGGAAGGTGTCGGGAGCCGCGCCGATGCGCAGGCCCTTGGCAGCAGCGGTATCGGCGAGCCTTTTGCCATCGGCGAAGTTGATGCCGAGCGGTTTTTCAGAATAGGTGTGCTTGCCGGCTTCGAGCGCCTGCAGGCCGACGGCGACATGCGCCTTCGGGATCGTCAGGTTGACGATGATCTCGATCGTGGGATCAGCGAATAGTGCGGCAACGTCGACGGCTTTCAGGCCGAATTCGGCGGCCTTGGCTTCGGCAAGTTCGCGATTAAGATCGGCGACCCCTTTGATGTCGAGAATGGGAAACGATTTCATCGCGGTGAGATAGGCGCCGGAAATGTTTCCGCAACCGATGATGCCGATACCGACCTTTTCCATAAAACTTCCTCCAAATGAAGTGTCTGTGCATACCTTACGGGGTCAGAGCGCCGGTGCCGGCCCTGTCGTTCCCCAAGGAGATTCGTAGAGTTCGCGCAGCGCGACCACAGCCGCGCCCTGCGCCCAGGTTTCATCCGTCGACTGGTCGAAGACGAGTTCGGTCACGCCCTTAATCGATGGCGGAATCGCCAGGGAATAGGCGTCCCGAAGGCTGTCAAGGAAGGGTTGGCCAAGCGCCAGGCTCGATCCGACGAGGATAACGCGCGGCGGTGCGAACAAGGTGACGATATTGGCAAGCGCCATGCCGCAGGCTTCGCCCGCCCGGATCGCCGCGCTGATTAGGGTGTTGTCCTCGGCTGCAATCAATGTTTTCGCATGGGCCATACCGCGGCCGAGGCGAATGGCTTCAGCAAAGCGGCCGCCGTTCGGCTGGTCGCCCAGAATGGCGCTTTCGCCCGCCAGGCTCGCGAGCCTGATCATGCCCTGCGGCCCGATGCCGAGCGCGAGGTCACCGAGATTGTGGCTCAAGCCGCCGGCGCCGCGAAACAGTTGACCGCCATGCAGCACGCCAAGGCCGAGCGTCTGTTCCAGTGACACCAGCACCATGTCGTCGAGATCTTTCGCCTTGCCGAACCAGTGATGCGCAAGCGTGATGGCATGCGCATCACTCTCAACGATGGTGGTAACGCCCAGTCGCTCGGACATGTCCTTGGCAAAGTCGACGCCATTTTCGCGGAAGATAGGGCTGGAGCGCACATGGCCAGTGCGGTGTTCGATAACGCCGGGCAGGCCGAGACAGACCGAATCAATTTCATCGAGCGCCAGATCTGCATCGACCACGCAGCGACGCACCCCATCTTCGATCAGATCAGTGATGACGTTGATCGGCTGTCGATCGACCCGAAGGGCGAGCGTCAGAGTCGACAGCACTTCGCCACGGAAATCGGCAACGACGAAGACCATCCGGTTGGCTGCGATTTTTGCGCCGACAACGCGGGCGGCGTCTGGATTGAGTTCCAGCATGACGCGCGGCCGGCCACGGGCCGCGGCTTCCCGCAGGTCGCCTTCGGTACGCGCCAGGATCAGGCCGTCATCGAGTAGCGAAGCGGTGATTGCCGAGACCGTGGTAGTCGAAAGCTGGGTGCGTTCGCTGATTTCAACACGCGCGATTGAGCCCGCCCGCCGGATCGTATCCAGTACGTTGAAGCGGTTTATCGCTCGCATAAGCTCGGGGTCTGCTGTTTTCATGAGAATGTTGCCGAATGATAATTCCGCTTGGCTATGAGCCTGATATTTTTGACGGGATACGAATTAAATAGCCTATGCTTATCGCCCAATGTCAAGCCGCTTTCGGGCGTTTTTGCCTAAAATTTGGGAATGGCGGTTGACATTTCAGCAAAGCTCCGTTGAATTAATCCGCATAAGGGAAAAATTAATTGAAGCTCTTGTTCCCTTCGGAGGAGAAAATCATGCTGTATGAACGTGGGGCGAAAGCCCTTCGCGGAGCGCGTATCGCGGCCATTGCCGCCGCGACGGGGCTTTCGATTCTTGCCGGCGCTACCAGCGCGGCTGCGGATACCGTCGTCAAGTGGCTGCACCTGGAGCTCGATCCGAACTACATCGCCATCTGGCGCAAGATCGCCGATCAGTACGAAGCCAAGCACCCGGGCGTGAAGATCGAGATGCAGTTCCTGGCGAACGAAGCCTTCAAGGCCAAGCTACCGACTCTGCTGCAATCGAAGGATGCGCCGGACTTCTTCTATAGCTGGGGTGGTGGTGTGCTGAAGCAGCAGGAGGAAACCGGTACGCTGATGGACCTGACCACGGCAATGAACGCCAAGGACGGTGCCTGGCTGAAGACCTATAACCCGGCTGCCATCAAGGGCCTGACCTTCGACAACAAGATCAGCGCAGTGCCATTCAAGCTCGGCACCGTTTCCTTCTTCTACAACAAGGCGCTCTTCGCCAAGGCCGGCGTCGATGCCACGGCCATCAAGACATGGGACGACTATCTGGCCGCGGTCAAAAAGATCAAGGCTGCCGGCATCGTGCCGATTGCAGGTGGTGGTGGCGAGAAGTGGCCGATCCATTTCTACTGGAGCTATCTGGTGATGCGTGACGGCGGCCAGCAGGTCTTCACTGCGGCCAAGACCGGCCAGGGCAATGGCTTCAACGACCCGGCAATCGTCAAAGCCGGCGAGCAGCTCGCAGAGCTCGGCAAGCTCGATCCGTTCCAGCCCGGTTATCTTGGCACCACCTGGCCGCAGGCGCTCGGAGTCTTCGGTGACGGCAAAGCTGCGATGATCCTTGGTTTCGAAAACACTGCCGCCAACCAGCGCACCAATGCGGGCGACGGCAAGGGTCTGGCCGACGACAATATCGGCCGCTTCGCCTTCCCGGCGGTCACGGGCGGCGCCGGCCTTCCGACCGATACGCTCGGCGGCCTGAATGGCTGGGCCGTGACCAAGAAAGCTCCGCCGGAAGCGCTCGACTTCCTGGCCTATCTGACCAATCCGGACAATGAGCGCATCATGGCGCAGGCCGGCATGATCATTCCGGTGACGATCGGTTCAGAAGACGGCGTCAAGAGCCCGCTGATGCACGCATCGGCCGAGCAGCTGGCGCATTCGACCTGGCACCAGAACTTCTTCGACCAGGATCTGGGCCCCTCCGTCGGTCGTGTCGTCAACGACATCTCGGTCGGCATCGTTTCGGGTCAAATGACGCCCAAGGATGGCGCGCAGCAGGTCCAGGACGCCTTCGAGCAGGACCAGCTCTAACGCCCACGGGCGCCGGCAACTCCCCCTGGCCGGCGCCTTTTTTCTTTTGAATTACAAAGTCGAGACTGCCAATGACCGATGTCAGCGCAACGACCGCCATACCGCCCATAGCCAGAGCGAAACCCGCAGCGAGGCGAAAATCACCGGCCGCACGCGGTCGGATGCCTGTCATCCTGCTGTTCCTGCCGCCGGCGGTGCTGCTTTTCACCATCTTCGTCATCCTGCCGATGGGAGAAGCTGCCTGGTACAGCCTCTACAAATGGAACGGCTACGGCCCGCCGACAGAATTCGTGGGCCTGCGCAATTTCCAGGTTCTCTTCAAGAACGACGCCTTCCTGACGTCGCTCAAGAACAATGCGCTGATCATCCTGGTTTCGATTGCCGTTCAGGTGCCGCTTGCCATCTGGCTGGCGACGATGCTGGCAAACCGCATTCGCGGCGTCGTGCTCTTCCGGCTGATCTTCTTCCTGCCCTATGTGCTGGCCGAAGTGGCCGCCGGCCTGATCTGGCGCTTTGTCTATGACGGCGACTACGGCCTGTTTGCTGCCATCTCGCACTTTCTCGGCACGGCCACGCCCTATGTGCTCGCCGACAAGAATCTGGCGATGTATGCGGTTCTGGCGGTGATCGTGTGGAAATATTTCGGCTTCCACATGATGCTGTTCATTGCCGGCCTTCAATCCCTGGACAAGAGCGTGCTGGAAGCCGCCGAAATCGACGGCGCCACCGGCTGGCAGAAATTCCGCTATGTCACCCTGCCATTGCTCGGCTCGACGCTGCGTCTGTCCGTCTTTTTCGCTGTCGTCGGCTCGCTGCAGCTTTTCGATCTGATCATGCCGCTTACCGGTGGCGGACCATTCAATTCGACGCAGACCATGGTGACCTTCCTCTACAATTTCGGCGTCACCCGTATGCAGGTCGGCCTCGGCAGCGCCGTCGGCGTCGTGCTGTTCGTCATCTGCGTCACCCTCGCGTTCGGCTACAAGCGGATATTTATGCGCCATGACTGATATGACTTCATCCGTTCGCATGACCACCGGCACGAAGATCTATCTCTACGTGTCGCTGACCATCATCGCCGCCATCGTGCTGATTCCGTTGTTGACCACGGCGCTCGGCGGTTTCAAGTCGCTTGGCGATCTCAGAACCAATCCCTTCGGCCTGCCCGCGGAGTGGCATTTCGAGAACTATGCCGGCATCCTGTTCGGCGATCGCTACTGGCGGCAGATGATGAACTCGCTGATCATCGCCGTCCTGACGGTGTTCCTGACGGTCACGGTGTCGGCCATGGCAGCCTTCGCCTTCGCGCATGTGAAGTTCTTCGGCTCGAACTTCCTGCTGAATTATTTCCTGATCGGCCTCATGTTCCCAGCGGCCACCGCGATCCTGCCGCTGTTCATCCGGATCCGCGATCTCGGCCTGCTCAATACCTATTGGGGCGTGGTGCTGCCGCAGGTGGCTTTCGGTCTCGGCATGAGCATTCTTCTGTTTCGAAATTATTTTCGAAACCTTCCGGAAGAATTGTTCCAGGCGGCTTTCGTCGACGGTTGTGGCTATATCCGCTTCTTCTGGCACATCTCGCTGCCGCTCTCGCGCCCGATCGTCGCAACCGTCAGCATCATCTCCTTCGTCGGCAGCTGGAACAGCTACATCCTGCCGCTGATCATGTTGAATTCGGACTCGATCTACCCTTGGCCGCTTGGCATGATGGTCTATAGTGGCGAATTCGGCACAGAGTGGGAACTGGTGCTGGCGTTCATCACGCTGACCATCATGCCCACCATCATCGTTTTCTTCCTGGCGCAGAAGCACATCATCGCGGGTCTCACCGCCGGCGCCGTGAAATCCTAAGCCTTACCGGAGCAAAAAAGCATGGCATCCGTCGAACTTTCCAACATCCACAAAGCCTATGGCGCGCTGCCGGTCATCCACGATGTCTCGCTGGCGATCGGCGACGGCGAGTTCATTGCCCTTGTCGGGCCGTCCGGCTGCGGGAAATCGACCCTGCTGCGCATGATCGCCGGCCTTGAGGAAATCACCGACGGCGATGTGTCGATCGGCGGGCAGGTGGTCAATGCATTGACGCCGCGCGAGCGCAACATCGCCATGGTTTTCCAATCCTATGCGCTTTATCCGCACATGACGGTCGCACAGAATATGGGCTTCAATCTGAAACTGTCTGGCGAGACCAAGCAGGTGATCGAACAGCGGGTCAATGAGGCCGCACGCATGCTCGACCTCACCAAGCTGCTCGACCGCAAGCCTGCCCAGCTTTCCGGCGGCCAACGCCAGCGCGTCGCCATGGGTCGCGCCGTCGTCCGCAACCCTGCCGTCTTCCTGTTCGACGAGCCCTTGTCGAACCTCGATGCGAAACTGCGCGTGCAGATGCGCTCGGAGATCAAGGCGCTGCATCAGAAGGTGCAGACGACCTCGATCTATGTCACGCACGACCAGATCGAAGCGATGACGCTTGCCGACCGCATCGTTGTGCTGAACCAGGGGCGGATCGAGCAGCAGGGCACGCCGATCGACCTTTACCGGCAGCCGGCCAATCTCTTCGTCGCAGGCTTCATCGGCTCGCCGGCGATGAATTTCCTTGATGGGGTAGCGGATGGCGCTGACGGCTCGCCGGCCGTGCGGCTGAAGGATGGCACACAGGTCCGCATCGCGGGCGCGCGCAAGGTGAAGCCCGGCCAGACCGTCAAAATCGGACTTCGGCCGGAACATCTAAGCTTGACGGGCAATGGCTCGGCGCTCACCGGCCAGACATTGCTAGTCGAACCAACAGGCGCCCAGACCCACGTGCTGTTCGATCTTGCCGGCGAACAGGTGACGGCCGTCGTCGACGGCGAAGCCCCGGTTCGCTACGGCGAGCAATTGAAGGTCACTGTCAGCGCCGATCAGGTCTATGTTTTCGACAGCGGAAGCGGCTTGGCTCTTTAAGCGTCGATGTTTATGGCATCGACCCGGTCGGGGTAGAAGGCCATGTAATCCTTGATCTGGCTTACTGAGGCGTATGGATTTTCGTAGGTCCAGATCGCGTTTACCGAACGCTCGCCGCCGGCGGGAATACTATAATAGGAGCAATCGCCCTTATAGGGGCAATAGGTGGCGTGGTCAGTTTTCTTGAGCGCGGACATGTCGATGTCCCCGCGCGGTATATAAATGACCGCGCGATAGGTGGCTTCCTTCAGGGACAGCGCTTCACGCGTATCGGCGATAACCTTGCCGGCAACCGAAACCGTGACATGGGCCTGCTTGCTCTCGATGGTGATGGGATGATCGGGGCCGGGAATTTTGACCAGCTTTTCGGACATTCTTGCTCTCCTTATCTTTGACGATGGCGAGTTTGGTTTTGCCGTGCCTATGTGCCTGGCCCCTCGCCCGAACCCTCGCCCTGCATGGCGGAGAGAGGGGGTCTACGATGCGCCCCGCGCTACTCCCGCTTGAGGGGAAGATCGGTTGTCTTGCGCCGTCGTTCCCTCTCCCCGCGTGCGAATAGAGGGCTAGGGTGAGGAGCCATATACGGAACCGCGGCAACGCCCGACGCGCCCGACGATCCGAGTTCAAAATGCATATAGGAAGTGTTCAGCCGATTATCAGGCCCATGGCCTCTGTGTTTTCGGTGCGCCCCAGCGCAAGCCGTCCATCAGCAGCCGGACTAGACGGCGGGCACGGTCATGCCATTCCGGCGAATTGGGCATGGAATAGGTGCCGGACAGCGCCTGCAGCACATCGGTGCTGTCGACGTCGGTGCGGATCGAGCCGTCGGCCATCGCCCGTTCAATCAGGCCGCTCAGCGCGATCGGCACCTTGCCGTAGCTGTCGGCGAAGAGTGTGGAATTGCTGTTGAAAAGGATGCGCAGGCTGTCGCCCATGCCGCGCTTGGTGGCGATGTAACCGACGAAGCGGTGCATCCATTCTTCCAGCGCCTGATCCGGCGCACGTTCACGGGAAAGCTCCTCGGCGGCGTTGCAGAGCGCTTCGACCTCGTGGCGATAGACGACTTCGACCAGATGCTCGCGGGTCGGAAAATGACGGTAGAGCGTACCCACTCCGACGCCGGCGCGCCGCGCGATGTCTTCGAGGGAGGCGGCCGTGCCGTGGCTGGCGAAGGCTTCGGCCGCGACTTGGACAAGCTTGTCACGATTGCGTCGTGCATCCGCGCGTAGGGTTTTAGCGCCAGTCGGCGTGTCGCCCTTCAACTTTGACGATGGCCTGGAAGCCAATTTTCGCTCCATGCGGATTGCAACTTGACGATATCGAACAAGTCTCTAGGATTATAAACGGAGGCGCCTCCGTTTAATCTTGAGTACCAGAGAATTGTTATCTCATAAAGGGCCAGGATGCCATTGCTGTCTACTCGGAGGATCAACGACCGCAAAGGTGCTATCTTGCCTCGATACTCGACCACAAGCCGCACGCGCCGGTGAAAGCGGACGAGCCCGATGACCTGGCGCCGGTCAGGCTGACGTCAAGAATGGATGCCGTGACTGATTCCAATGATTGCAAGATGATGACCCGAACAGGGAGTGAGCTGATGACGACCATCCATCTCGATATCAATGGGCACGCGCACGAGCTTTTGCTCGATCCGCGTGTCACGCTTCTCGATGCGCTTCGCGAGCATCTCTGCCTGACAGGCACCAAGAAGGGCTGCGACCAGGGCCAATGCGGCGCCTGTACCGTCCATGTCGACGGCGAACGCGTGCTCTCCTGTCTGACGCTGGCCGCTCAGGCCGAAGGCCGCAAGGTCACGACCATCGAAGGGCTGGCGGCAGAAAACGGCGATCTACATCCGGTGCAGGCGGCATTTCTGAAGCATGACGCCTTCCAGTGCGGCTATTGCACGCCGGGACAGATCATGTCGGCGGTGGCCTGCATCCGCGAGGGCCATGCCGGCTCCGACGACGAAATCCGCGAATACATGGCGGGCAATCTCTGTCGGTGCGGAGCCTATCCGCATATCGTCGCCGCAGTGCGCGAAGCAGCGGAGGCCAGCCGATGAAAGAGTTTTCCTATCTCCGCGCTAGCTCCGTCGACGAAGCCAGGCAGGCCGCAGCCGCTTCCGGCACCATGCTGCTTGCCGGGGGGACGACGCTGCTCGACCTCGCAAAATGCGGCGTTGCCGAGCCACAAACGATGGTCGATATCAGCCATCTTGCCGGTCTCGATCAGATTGCAGTCACCGATCAGGAGGCCACAATTGGCGCGCTCGCGAAAATGAGCCGGGTCGCCGACGATGCCAATATCAAAGCGCAATTCCCGGCCGTTTCGGAGTCGCTGTCGCTTGCGGCCTCAGCGCAGATCCGCAACATGGCAACAATCGGCGGCAATCTGATGCAGCGCACGCGCTGCGCCTATTTCCGCGATACGGCGACCTTCCCCGCCTGCAATAAGCGCGCACCGGGTTCCGGCTGTTCGGCAATCGGCGGCGTTACGCGCAATCATGCCGTTCTCGGCACGAGCGAGGCCTGTATCGCCGCCAACCCCGGCGATCTGGCGGTCGCTCTGGTGGCTTTCGATGCGGTCGTGCATCTCGGCAGCCGTCAGGTCGCCGTCGATGATTTCTTCCTTTTGCCGGGAACGACCCCTGAGCGGGAACATGCGATCATGCCAGGCGAGATGATCACTGCGATAACCATTCCGACATCTTCGGCCGCGCGGCGTTCGACCTATCTCAAGGTCCGCGACCGCCAGTCCTACGAGTTCGCGACCGCCAGCGCCGCCGTCGGGCTTGACCTGGAAACGGATGGTCGAACGATCCGCGATATCCGGGTGGCGCTCGGAGGGGTTGCCACCAAGCCGTGGCGCGCCCACGCCGTCGAGGAGGCATTGAAGGGCCAGGCACTCGATGCGGACGCCGTAAAGCGCGCAAGCCTGCTCGCCGTTGAAGGTGCCGTCGATCATGGCGCCAATCATTACAAGATTGCGCTTGCGCCGCGCATAGTCGAGCGCGCCATCTTGAAGATGGGAGAATTGGCATGACCATCATGGAAAGCAGGAAGCACGGCGCTGCCGACGGCGCGCTCGGTGGGCGGCTGACCCGTCTGGATGGAACCGCGAAAATCAAGGGCGAGGCCGACTATGCGGTCGAGCACGATCTCGAGGGGCTGACCCATGCGGTCATGGTGCAAAGCACGATCGCTTCGGGCCGTATCAACCGCATCGACACGTCGGCGGCGGAAAGGGCGCCGGGCGTTCTGTTGGTACTGACTGCGGACAATCAGATGGCGCTAAATTCGGCAACCACCTGGATGGATACGCCCGGCCCGGAAGGTCCCTATCAGCCGTTGCTGCGCGAGATCACCTTCAGCGGTCAGCATGTCGCTGCTGTCGTTGCAGAGACCTTCGAACAGGCGACGGCTGCCGCGGCGTTGATCAAAGTCACCTATGAAGAAATGCCGGCCATCTTCAGCTTGGAGGATCCGAAGGGTGGCGAAGGTTTCCCCATCGATCTGATGACCAAGGAATGGGGCGATGCGGCTGCAGCGCTCGCGGCCGCGCCGGTCAAAATCGAAGCGGAATACAAGACGCCGCGCGAATACAACGTGCCGATCGAGCCGCATGGGTTGATCGCCAAATGGGACGACGACAGGCTGACCGTTTGGGAGCCAAGCCAGTGGATCGACGGCATGGCGCGGACCTATGCCGAATGGTTCGGCATTGCCTTCGAAAATGTACGGATGATCTCGCCCTATATCGGCGGCGGCTTTGGCTCAAAAGCATTTGCGCTTCCCCATGGCGCAGTCGGCATCATGGCGGCAAAAATGCTTGGCCGTCCAGTGAAGCTGGTCGTAACCCGGCCGCAGACCTTCACCGCCTTTGGGGGGCGGCCCGGCACGCGCCAGACGATCGCGCTGGGCGCGACCGAGGATGGCCAGCTTCTCTCCATCGTCCATAACAGTGCCAATGAGACCTCCATGGATGGCATGGCGGTCGAGCCTCTCGGTGTCGTCACCGCTCTCATGTACGCGACGCCCAATCTCTCGTCGCGGCAGAACGTCGTACGGGTAAACACCGTGACGCCTGGTGCGCTCAGGGCCCCGGGCGAAAATCCGAGCGCCTGGGGTATCGAAAGCGCCATAGACGAGCTTGCTTATGAACTGAACATGGACCCGCTGGAAATTCGGCTGAAGAATTATGCCGAACGGGATCAAGAAGCCGACAAGCCTTGGTCGACAAGGCAGTTGCGGCAGGCTTTCGACGCTGGTGCCAAGACTTTCGGTTGGGCGAAGCGTTCTCATGCGCCGCGTTCCATGCGCGACGGCAAGCACCTGATCGGCTGGGGTGTTGGCGCCGGCACCTACCCGGTGCGCCGCACCCCCGGCGAAGCGCTCGTACGTATCCTGGCCGACGGATCGGCGGAGGTGGCGAGCAGCGGCATCGACATGGGCCAGGGCACCTATACGATCCTGGCGCAGACGGCGGCGGAAACACTCGGCATTCCGGTCGAGCAGATCCGCGTCAAGCTCGGCGATTCCGCCCTACCGCGTGCCCCCGTCGCCGGCGGTTCGCAGCTCGCCAATCTGATGACCGGCGCCGTCTACAAGGCGGCGATCGCCGCTCGCGACGAGCTGGTAGGGCTGGCGATCAACGATCCCAACTCGCCGTTCCGCGATCTACAGGCCAATACGCTGACGATTTCGCAAGGCCGCATCCTGCCGCCGCGCGAAGGCGGCGAAGGCATCGCCATTGCCGAGCTACTGCGGCAAATCGGTCGTGACAAGATCGAGGTGCTGCGCAACACGCTGCCGGAAGACAAGCAGAGCAAGGCGGATCACTATCGCAACTTCTCGACTATCGCGACCATGCAATCACCGACGGACGGCGACTATTCGCTGCATAGCTGGTGCGCCCACTTCATCGAAGTCCGCGTCGACGAGGATTTCGGCACCGTGCGCGTTTCGCGCGTCGTCTCGGCGCTCGATTCCGGCAGGCTCTACAATCCGAAGCTTGTCGAAAGCCAGTGGAAAGGCGGCATTATCATGGGTATCGGTCAGGCGCTGCTCGAGGAGGGCATTGTCGATCACCGCTATGCCCGGGTCATCAACAACAATCTCGGCGATTATCTCGTACCGACCCATGCCGATATCCCCGACATCGAAGTGATCTCTGTCGGCATCCCTGATCCCCACGCCTCCGTGCTCGGCGGCAAAGCAGTCGGCGAACTCGCGATCGTCGGTGTGGCGCCGGCGATTGCCAATGCGGTTTTCCATGCGACGGGAAAGCGGATACGCGAGCTGCCGATTTCGTTGGAGAAGCTGTTATAGTTATTCGGGATGGTCGGGCGAATCCGCCGCAGTCGCACTTGTTATGCCCGGCCCCTCGCGCTGGCCCCCTCTGAGAGGACGACAGCGCAAAATAATCGGCCTCACTGCCTGAACAGAAGCGGTGCCCGACGCATTTTAGACCCCCTCTGGGGTGAGGGGCCCGACAATCACGCGCGGCGCAATCACGCTCGCCAGGCCATTCCCCACTCGATCACTCACCCCAGAGGTAGGATCAGCACATCGCGTGCCGGGACCTTAACGCGGCCGCCGTCATGCACAGCGCCGACGGGCCAGACCGCCTTACCGGATTTAAGCGTTCCAACGGCGAGTTCGACTTCCGTCATCTGCGCGGTGCGGATCGGATTGACCAGCCAGAGGAAACTGCCTTTTTGTCCTTCGTGGATACGGGCAAACAACGCGGCATTGGAGAGTTTTACGTGCCCCGCCTTGTCGCTCCAGCGGAAGAGCTCGGCAAAGAAGGCGCCATTCGCCCGACCCTCGCTGCGGTAATAGGCGACGGAAGGATTGGTGCCGATCAGCAGGGTGCTTCCCTTGCCGAAGCAGTGTTCGACAGCGGCGAGGCGTCCGTCGCCGAAATTGCCGCGAGCCGTGCCTCCGGCGAGGCCATCGCCGTTAACCTGCAGGGCATGCTTGTATTTGCGCACGCCCAGTCCGGCACGGCATGGCCGAGTTCGGCGATGATGGTCGCGCTCCACATGAACCAGTGTCGGAAGATGTTGAGCCCATCCTCGCCGGCGACCTTGTAATCGCGTTCCCAATCGGCCTGCGGCGGATTGGACTTGCGGAAATAGACGGCTCCGTAGGGCAGTTGATTATCGTTTCTGAGCATGGCAGGGTCCTTCTTCAATCGGTCAGTCGGGCAAAGCTTCGCCGCCCGAAGGTCGCTTCAGTTCAGCAGTAATTGGTCTTGCGGGCGGCTTGTTTTCTTGAAGAGGTTCCGGGTTAGAGCGGCGTCTCCCTGACCATCATCGCGTCCTCACATTCGGTAGAGTCTCATCCAGCCGAGACCTTCCGTGGTGCCGGCCTTGGGCCTGTATTCGCAGCCGACCCAGCCGTCGTAGCCCAGGCGGTCGAGCTCGCTGAGGATGAAGCCGTAGTTGATCTCGCCCGTGCCCGGTTCGTTGCGGCCTGGGTTGTCGGCGAGCTGCACATGGGCGATGCGATCCATCAGTCGCTCGAAGGTCTGCATCAGGTCGCCCTGCATGATCTGCATGTGGTAAAAGTCATACTGGATATAGAGATTGTCGGAGCCGACCTTCTCGAGGATGCGCTCGGCATGATCTGTCGTCGACAGGAAAAAGCCCGGCATGTCGCGGAGATTGATCGGCTCGATCAAGAGTTTGATGCCAGCATCGGCCATCCGCGGCGCGGCGTAGCGGAGATTGTCGACCAGCACGCGTTCCAGCGTTTCGAGGTCGGCATCATCCTTAGGAACAAGGCCGGAGATGACGTTCAGCCGTTTGCAATCGAGGACTGCCGCATAATCGAGCGCTGCGGCCACTCCGTCGCGAAACTCATCTACACGGTCCGGCAGACAAGCAATGCCACGCTCGCCGCCGGCCCAATCGCCCGACGGCAGGTTGAAGAGCACTTGCGTCAGGCCGTTGGCCTTCAATGCATCGACTACCATTTCCTTGGGTTCGGCATAGGGTCCCAAATATTCTAGGCCCATGAAGCCGTCCCTCGCGGCCGCAGCAAAACGGTCGAGGAAAGGCAGGTCCTGATAAAGAAAGGAGAGGTTCGCGGAAAATTTCGGCACGTATTTCATCCTCAAAGAGCGGGTGCGTTGAAGCGCTGCCGATGCAGCATGCGCTTGTCGCGCGGATCGGGGTTCGGAACAGCGGAGATGAGACTCTTGGTATAGGCTTCGTTCGGCGCGGTGCAAATCTGTTCCGCCTCACCAATTTCGACGATCCTGCCGCGATGCATGACTGCCACCCGATCGCAAAAATAGCGGATCACGGAAATATCGTGCGAAATGAACAGGAAGCTGAGGTTCAGTCGTTTGCGGATATCAAGCAGCAGGTCGAGAATCTGGCTGCGGATCGAGACGTCGAGTGCCGAGGTCGCTTCGTCGGCGATGATGATCTTTGGGTCGAGGGCGAGCGCGCGGGCGATGCCGATGCGCTGGCGCTGGCCGCCGGAAAAGGCGTGCGGATAGCGCTCTATCATCATTGGGTCGAGGCCGACGAGGCGCATGAGTTCCCCGACGCGCGCTTCTAGCGCCTTGCCCTTGGCGAGGCCGTTGACAACCAGCGGATCGCCGATCACCTCCTTGACCGTCAGGCGTGGATTGAGCATCGGCTATCGAGGCCGGATGGAACGGTTCTACGGCGCACGCGAAATCATGGAAAAACGAGATGACGTGACGTTACATGTGATGGAATTCGAGGAGCAAGGCGGATTTGTGGATGCGTTGAAGGCGCTGAAGGCGAAAGGCATACACCCGACTGCCTTTTTCTGCGCTCACGACGGCTTGCGCTCACCGTGATGTCGGAGCTTCTTGGCCTTGGCTACCGGATTCCCGACGAGATTTCCGTCATCGGCTTCGGCGATTTCTCGCCTGCGACGCAGATATCGCCGCAATTGACGACCGTGCGTGTGGAAGGACAGGAGATCGGCATCGTCGGACTGCAATTGTTGTTAGAGCGCATCCGTACGCCGAAACTGCGCGAAGGGCCGGCGAGACGCGTACAGATCGCGTCCCGCATCATCGAGCGCCGCTCCGCCGGGCCGCCACGCAAGGCGCAGTAGTGCCCCGAAACTGCTTTAGGTCACCTGCGGCAATCTCCGCAACAACTTTGCCCATGCGGTCAAGCCGAGGCGGAAGTTGGCGAGGCGGAAGAACTCGTTAGGCGCGTGATAGTCTTCGTCCGATGTGGAGAAGGAGAAGAAGAACGCGTCGGTGCCGAGATGTTTGCGGAAGGAAGCACCGATTGGAATCGTCGCGCCCATGGCGACTCGCAGCGGCGGCTGGCCGAGCAATTCGCCGAGCACCTCTTCCGCCACCTGCAGCGCAGGCAGGTCGGGATCGATGAAAAAGGCTTCGCTGCCAGGTCCATGGCGATGGACATCGAGCGCGAAGCCGGCCGGCAGCCGGGCCTTCAGATGCCGGGTGACCACGTCGACGACATGGTCGGGAATCTGGCCGGCGACTAGGCGACAGGTGATCTTGACGCTCGCCGTCGTGGGGATGACCGTCTTGGTGCCCTTGCCTTGATAGCCACCGGAGATGCCGTTGAACTCCAGCGTCGGCTCCAGCCATTGCCGCATCAGCAGCTCACGGCCGCTTTCGATCGGGTCCGGCTTCGGCGAGCCGATCTCGCGGTAATAGGCATTAGCTTCGAAGTTTGCCGCCTCGATCGCCGCAATGATGCGGGCATCTGGCGAGCTGGTGTCATCGAGATAGCCTTCGACAGCGACGCGGCCGTCGTCTCCATGCAGCGACGCGATGAGCTTGGAGAGAGCGCTGATCGGATTGGGAGCACTGCCGCCATGGCGACCGGAATGCAGATCCTTGGAGGCGCCGGTGACCGTCACTTCGAAAGCGACCAGGCCGCGGCTGGCGACCGTCATCGACGGGCGGTCCGGACGCCACATCGCGCCATCGGCCGATATGACCAGATCGCAGCCGAGGCGGTCGCGATAGGTCTGCAGCGTGCCGTCGAAATGCGGGCTGCCGGATTCTTCTTCGCCTTCGATCAGCACCTTGAGATTGACCGGTAGGCCGCCTTCGGCACGCATATAGGCTTCCGCGACGAGGATCGGGATCAATAGCGGTCCCTTATCGTCGGAGACACCGCGAGCGTAAAGCCGGCCGTCGCGTTCGTCCGGCTCGAAGGGCTTCGTCTTCCACTTATCGAAGGGGTCAGGCGGCTGCACGTCATAGTGCCCGTAGACGAGGAAGGTCGGCAGATTGGGATCGGTGATGATCTCGCCGAAGACGGCGGGATGACCACCGGTTGCGAGCTGTTCGACATTGATGAAGCCTGCCCGCGTCAGTCGCTCGGCGACAAAGGCCGCTGCCTTGGCGATGCCGTCGGCATAGGCCGGATCGGTGCTGACGCTTGGGATGCGGCAGAAGGCCTTGAGGTCTTCCAGCGCCGCACCAAAATGCTCATTGAGATAGGTTTCGACGCCGCTCATTTGCCGCCATCCACGCTGATCACCTGGCCGGAGACCCAGCCGGCGAAGTCGGATGCAAAGAACATCACCATGGCAGCGATATCCTCGGGTTTGCCGAGCCGCTTCAGGGCAATGTTCTGCAGAAGTTTCGCCTGACCTTCCTCGGCCATTGCCTCCCATTGCCGTTCCGTGGTCGGGTTCGAACGGATGAAGCCAGGAGCGACATTGTTGACGGTGATGTTCCAGGGGCCGAGTTCATGGGCGAGCTGCCGCGTCAGACCGATCTGCCCGGCTTTGGCGCTGGCATAAGCCTGGATGCCGGTCAGCGAAATGCCGAGGCCGGCGCCGCTGGAAATATTGACGATGCGGCCGGATTTCTGGGCCTTCATGGTCGGCGCGACCGCCTGGGACATGAAGAAGGCGCCGGAGAGATTGACATCGAAGATGGTCTGCCAGTCGCTTGCGGAGATCTCCTCTATGGGACGGCCAATCTGGCCGCGCACGCCGCCGGCATTGTTGACGAGGACGTCGATCGTAACGGAAGCGGCCGCGATCTTGGCGACAGTTTCCTGCGCGGCGGTGCGATTGCCGACATCAAGGATGTGCGCCGTGGTCTTGCTGCCGCAAAGTTTCAACGTTTCCTCAAGGCCGGCTTCGTTAATGTCGCAGATATGAACCGTTGCGCCGCGGGCGGCGAAGCCTTGTGCAATGGCGCGGCCGAAACCGTGGGCGGCACCGGTGACGATGACGGTCTTGCCGTCGAAGGTAATGTTCACGCTGCTGCCCTCGCGAGATCATCGAGATTGGCGAGATCGAGCGGCCGTTTGCCGTCCTCGATCTCATGGATCATGGTCACGACCTTGGCCGCCAAAGGCGTGGGAACACCGAGCAAGCGACCGATTTCGACCACCGGCAACACCTGCGCATCGACTTCCGTCCTGCGCTTGCGGATGGCGAGATCGCGCCAGATGCCGGAATGGGATTTCGCCGACTTGCGGTTATGCACCACCATCTCATCGAAGGAACGCGCAGTCTCCCCCGCCGGGGCAGAAGGGGCAAATGCGGCCGGATCGAAGCCGTTGAAGGCTTCGGTCACAATGTGCTGAGCTTCTGCCACCTTTCCGATTTCGTGCGCGAGCTTTGTCAGCACCGGCCGATAGGCTGGGTTGGCGAGCACGTCGGCAATGCTGTCGTTGGTCAACGCCGTTCCGAACAGCAGCGCGCCATAGATCAGCTTGCCCCAGAGGTAGCCCCAGATATTGTCGGTCAAAACAGCTTTCGGCTCGAACTGCGACATCAGCGCATGGATTGCCTCGATGCGCGGCGTTCGCTTTCCGTCGAGTTCACCGACGACAACGGCGCCATAGCCGCTATAGTGCACCACGCCCGGTTCGAGATAATCCGCGCCGAAATTGACGAAGCAGCCGACGACACGCTCTTTGCCGATAATAACTGCCATGACGTTCTCGTTCAGACCGTTCTGGGCCGAGACGACATAGCCGTCGGCGGCGATATGCGGCTTGAGCGCAGTGGCGGCAGCCGCCGTATGATGAGCTTTGACGCAGAGGAAGATGCGGTCGAACGTGCCTTCGAGCTCTTCCGGCAGATAGGCCTTGGCCTTGACGGTGTCCTGATAGATCGGACCGTCTATCCGCAAGCCTTCGGCGTTGATGGCCGCGACATGGTCGGCGGCGCTGTCGACGAAGATCGCCTCATGCCCGGCGCGAATGAAGGAAGCGCCGAGAGTGCCGCCGATTGCGCCGGCGCCCCAGATCAGGATCGGTTTGGTCATGCCCATGCTCCTTCGAGCAGGGCGCGGGTTTCCTTGACCGCGACATCCCAGATCGCCTGCATTTCCTCATCCGACCGCTTGTAGTAACCGCCAAAATTGCCGTCGCCGAGAAGCGTCTTGACGCCGGCGGGCGACATGGCACGCATAAGGGCAAGGTCGACCATCGGCTTCTGCTGCGTCGGGAAAACGGTGCCGGGCAGGCGCGTCCAAGCAAAGTTCTCCATCCACGACGCGTGCGAGGCAACGGTGTCGATCTCCTGGACCTTCGCAAAGGTCTGCGGCGCGTTCCACCAATTGTGGAATTTAACGGATGTATCCGGGTTGTCGGCCATCCATTCGGCGGCGAGGCTGCCTGCCGGCTGGTTGCCGCCATGGCCGTTCACGATCAAGATGCGGCGGAAGCCCTGCAGGCGCAGGCCATCGAGGATATCACGGACGATGCGGATGTAGGTTTCCTGGCGCAGGCTGATCGTGCCCGGAAAAGCGAGGAAATAGGGCGTGATGCCATAGGCGACGACCGGGAAAACCGGAATGCCGAGCAGTTCGGCCGCCTCGACGGCGACGCGTTCCGACAGAATCGAATCGACCGAAAGAGAAAGCTGGGCGTGCTGCTCGGTGCTGCCGAGCGGCAGGATCGCGCGGTCGTCATTCTTCAAATAGGCTTCGATCTGCTGCCAGTTGCATTCGGAAACTCTCATGATGTCTTCTCCTGTTCCCACTCTTATTCATTAGGACGCAACCCCGAAAATCACCGACCTTCAGCGGATGCATGCGCTTTTTCAAAGTGTTACTGCGTCTCTTCGACATCCGAGCGGACAGATGGCGCAGTTGTAGCTTCGAACGCCCGTTTTGCGACGGGCGTATCAGCCGACTGCGGCTGAATGCCTGCAGCGCGGAGGATGGGGACGATGACACGTTCGATATCGGCGATGTCGGGAGCGTGGCGGTATTCGATCGCCGCCATGCCTTGCGGCAGATGCGCGATGACGGCCTCCGCACCCGATGCATAGATTACGACGCTCGCGCGGGCGATCAGGGCGTCCAGCCCCGGCGTTTCCAGCGTACCGGCGGAAATTTCGCTGATATGCGGCGCAAAGCGCTGCACACCGCTTTTCATGATCGGCAGAAAATCCGGAAAGCGGGAGATGACCGCGATGGAGGCTAGCGAATCCAGCGAAGCCAGCGCCCTGCGCGTCTCTTCCGACGGCGTGAAGCTGACCGTCACGACCTTCGTGTTCGGCAGCAGCATCGCGACTTCGCGATGGCGGTTGGCAAAGGTGATGGCGAGATCTGCGGAATTGGCCCGAGCCTTGGCGTCCTTCTGGAGCTCGATGGCGGCGATGGTCAGCGGCTCGACTGTGACGCTACGGCCAAGGCGGGCGGCGATGAAGCGGGCATAGCTTGCCGTCGCATCGGGAAAGAGGCCGACCATGACGATGCGCATCCGCGGGCCGATGCTGTCGCGATAGAAGACCCGGGCGCTGACGAGCGAGACGAGTTCAGCCGAACGGATGCCGAGCGCGCGGGCTTCGTCGATCATCTGGTCGATATGGCGGTGCAATCCACTGGCATCGGCGCGGCCGGCAAGACGGGCCTGCAGGCTGTCGGTGACGAAGGTACCGGAGCCCTGCCGCGCATCGATCAGGCCTGCGGCCTTGAGGTCGGCATAGACCTGGCTTACGGTCATGGGCGCAACGCCGATTTTTTCCGCCAGCTCGCGTACCGACGGCAATATCTCGCCGGGGGTGAGCTCGCCGCAGGCAATGCCGTATTCGATGAGGCCGTGGAGCTGCGTACGCAATGGCACAGGCAGCTCGCGATCGACAAAGAACTCCATGAATGCCGTTCGTGTTAGCTGTTATAATCAATTGTGACAGTTATCCTGACGCCGCAGATGGAGCCTGTCAACTACTCCGAGATAGGATCCCGAACGGGCACGAATATAAGCAGCTTTTATGATCGCGTCACGCCAATCGCCTCCGCCTTTTGGGCCCTGAAAAAGCGGTTGACACCTAAAAGAACGCGTGAAATCGTTATATCCAATAATAACACTTAAAAGCGTTCACAAGAACAAGGGGAATTCCATGAAAACGATCGCCAAGGCGGCACTTGCGGCCGCACTACTGCTTAGCACCAGCCTCTCAGCATTGGCTGTCGAGCGCGGCGGCAATTTGACCTATGGTCGCTATGCCGACAGCCTGTTTCTCGATCCGGTGCTGAACGACGCCAACGTCGACATCTGGGTCCTGTCCAACCTCTATGATACGCTACTTCTGCCGACCGACGATGGTAAGGGCGTGCAGGCCGGCCTCGCCACGGCCTGGAAAATGGCTGATGACGGCTTGAGCCTGACCCTGACGCTGCGCGACGGCATCAAGTTCTCCGACGGCTCGCCGATCACTCCGGAGGACGTCGCCTGGTCGCTGAAGCGCGCGGCCAATCCCAAGAATGGTATCTGGAACTTTCTCATCAGCTCGATCGAAGACGTCACGACGCAGGGCGACAAGACCGTACTCATCAAGCTGAAGCACGCGGATCCGGCGATCCTGGCGGCGTTGACTGTGTTCAACACGGCGATCCTGCCGCAAAAGGCGTTTGAAGCTTCGGCCGGCGCGACCGATGCCGACAAGGCGAAGAGCTTCGGCGATCACCCGATCGGCTCCGGTCCTTTCATGCTGAAATCCTGGGACCGCGGTTCCGACATGAAGCTGGTACGTAACCCCTATTATTGGGGCGTTGGCGAAGACGGCAAGCCGCTGCCTTATCTCGACAGCATCGACTTTCAGGTGATTCCGGATGACGCGACCCGCATTCTGAAGCTCAATTCCGGTGAACTCGACGGCGCCGAATTCATCCCTTATTCGCGTGTTGATGAGCTCAAGTCGGCTGACAATCTCAACATGCAGCTCTTCCCCTCGACGCGCGTCCAATACATCACGTTGAATGTGCGACCGCAGCTCGGCGGCAAGGACAATCCCCTGTCGAATTCCAAGGTCCGCCAGGCGATGAACTATGCTGCCAACAAGGATGCGATCATCCAGATCGTCACCCACGGCGTCGGCTCGCCGATGACGTCTTTCATGTCGTCGGCGACGCCGCTGCACTCCGGCGACAAGCCGCTCTATCCCTATGATCTCGACAAGGCGAAGGCGCTGATGAAGGAAGCCGGCTTCGAGAAGGGCTTCGCGACCAGCTTGCTCGTTCTCGCCGGCAACCAGGACGAAATCGGCATCGCCACTGCGCTGCAGCAGATGTGGGCGCCGCTCGGCATCAAGCTCGAGCTGCAGCAGGTCGACAATGCGAGCCGCACGCAGCAATATCGCGACGGCATCTTTACGATGCGCGAAGCCGCCTGGACGGACGATATTGCCGATCCGAACGAGATCACCTCCTACTTCGTCTATTCGCCAAATATCCAGGCGCTGCATTCCGGTTGGAAGAACGACGAGGCCGACAAGTTGTTCGAGGCTTCGCAGAAGGAGATCGATGTGAAGAAGCGCGCCGAGGAATACGCGCGCATCCAGGAGATCTACACCGCCGATGGGCCGATCGTGCCGCTCTATCAGACGCCATATCCGGTGGCTCTGAACAAGAAGGTGAACGGCTTCCTGCAGATTCCACTCGGCAACAATATCTTCACCAAGACCTGGCTCGCCAAGTAAGGTTCGATATCATCGGTGCGGCGAGCTCAGGCTTGCCGCGCCGATAATCGTTTTACCGGAAATGCGGGAGCGGCGATTTGCCACTTTTCAGTTACGTAGTCCGTCGCATTCTCCAGATGATCCCGACCGTGGTGTTCATCCTGGTGATCACCTTTGTCCTGATCCGGCTCCTGCCTGGCGATCCCGCCAGCGCCATGCTCGGCGACCGTGCCCTTGATGCCGACGTGATACGCATCAATGCGAGCCTCGGTCTCGACAAGCCGATCATCGTGCAGTTCCTCTATTTCGTCGAACGGGTCTTCACCGGTGATCTCGGCAATTCCATCACGCTGAAGCTTCCCGTCATGACGCTGATCCTGCAGCGCCTACCGGTGACGCTGATGCTAATCAGCATGGCGGCTGTCATCGCGCTGGTGCTCGCCGTACCTCTTGCCTTTGTGGCCGCGCTGAAGCGCGAGCAGGCATCGGATGCAGCCATTCGCGGCGTCTTCCAGGTCGGCCTGTCGATGCCAGTTTTCTATATCGGTATCCTGCTGCTGACCTTGTTTGCCGCACATCTGAAGTGGTTCCCGGTCGGCGGCTTTGGCGATACATTCGGCTCAAAGCTCTACCACCTGTTCCTGCCGGCGCTGACGCTGGCCGTCAGTTTGGCGGCGATCCTCATGCGCAACTTGCGCGCTGCCATTATCGGCGTCATCAATGCGGAATATGTCGAATTCGCCCGCGCCAAGGGCCTGCGCACCCGCATCATCCTGTTTCGCCATGTGCTGCGCAATGCGCTGATCTCGACCATCACCCTTTTCGGCCTGCAGATCGGTTCGCTGCTCGGCGGCGGCGTCATCACCGAAACCGTGTTCGCCGTACCCGGCGCCGGCCGGCTGATGATCGACAGCATCTACGGCCGTGATTACCCCGTCTTGCAGGGGCTCACGATCGCGCTCGCCATACTGGTGTCGCTGACCTTCCTCGTCACCGATATCGTCCAAGCCTGGCTAGATCCGAGGATTGCCCGATGAGTGCCGTCACCAACGAAATCGCCGCCTCGAGGAAGGCGCGTCGGCGGGCGCGAGCGCTGCCGCGCACGCTGATTTCCGGCGGTATCATCCTTATTGTCAGCATGGCAATTGCCTTTTTCCCGTCGCTGTTTGCGCCCTATGATCCAACTGCCTTCGATTACAACGCGCTCTTGAAGGCGCCGAGCTGGGCTCATCCCTTCGGCACCGACAGTTTCGGCCGCGACGTTTTTTCGCGCGTCATTCATGCCTATACGATCAATATGCAGATCGCGATTTTCGCCACTGTCGGCCCCTTCATTTTCGGAACGCTGATCGGAGCGATCGTTGGCTATCTCGGCGGTGTCGCCGAGGCGATCTTCGGCCGAGTCGTCGATGCGGTCGTCACCTTCCCATTCCTGGTGCTGGTGATTGCCGTCGTCTCGGTTCTCGGGCCGGGTCTCGGCAACATGTATATCGCGGTCGGCGTTGTTGGCTGGGTTTTCTATGCGCGCTTGGTGGCGGCTGAAATAAAAGTGCAGAAACGGCTAGATTATGCCGATGCCGGTCGCGTCATGGGTTACACGCCGGCACGCATCATTTTCCGCCATCTCCTGCCCAACGCCATCACGCCGGCGATCGTCTATTGGATGACCGACATGGCGCTCGCCATCCTGCTCGGCTCCAGCCTAGGCTATCTCGGCCTCGGCGCTCAGCCGCCGGCGGCCGAATGGGGTGTGCAGATCGCCGACGGCAAGAACTACATGAACACCGCCTGGTGGATCTCGGTCTTCCCGGGCGTTGCGATCGTGGTGACCGGGCTTGGCTTCAGCCTCTTGGGCGACGGCTTGGCCGAACTGTTGAGGGTGCGGCGATGACGATGGCCGCGAGCGAAAATGCAGGCCTCGTCGTCCGCGGCCTGACCACGACTTTCGATACACCACGCGGGCTGGCGATAGCCGCCGCCGATGTCGATTTCGACGTTGCGCCGGGCGAGGTGGTCGGCTTGGTCGGCGAATCCGGATCGGGCAAGAGCGTGACGCTGCGTTCGATCATGCGATTGATCCGCGAGCCAGGGCACGTGAGCGGCCGTGTCGAGTGGCGCGGTCGCGATCTCGTTGCCATGCCAGATGAAGAGCTTCGGCGCATCCGCGGAAGCGAGATAGCGATGATTTTTCAGGAACCGATGACGGCGCTCAATCCGGTGCTGCCGGTTGGTTTGCAGATAGAGGAAAATCTTATCGCTCACACGACGCTCAATCGTCGGGAGCGGCGGGCTCGCGCCCTGGAACTGATGAATATCGTCGGCATTCCGGCGGCCGAACGCCGGCTGGACGAATATCCGCACCAATTCTCGGGCGGTATGCGCCAGCGGGCCATGATCGCCATAGCGCTTGCATGTTCGCCGAAGCTCCTGCTCGCCGATGAACCGACGACGGCGCTCGACGTGACGATCCAGGACCAGATCCTGAAGCTGCTTATTGAGTTGCGCGACAATTTCGGTATGAGCGTCGTGCTCGTAACCCACGATCTCGGCGTCATTGCAGCGACTTGCGATCGTATGGCTGTGATGTATGCTGGTCGTATCGTCGAGACCGGCACGGTCGCCGATGTCTTTGCCCGCCCGCGCCATCCATATACGCGCGGCCTGCTCGGCTCGGTACCGAGCGGTAGTGCGGCACGCACCATGCTTTATTCGATCGACGGTACGCCTCCGAGCTTGACCGCGCTGCCGGTCGGCTGCGCCTTTCACCCGCGCTGTCAGTTTGCGACGGAGGAATGTCTCAAGGTCAGGCCGCCGCTCAGCGCGGTCGCTGAAGGTCGGATGGCCGCCTGCTTTCATCAGGACGATGTTGCAGCCATGGAGCCCATTCTATGAACACGGCTGTCCCGATCATTTCAGTCGACGGTGTCACCAAGCGCTTTGCCGGCCCCCACTCCTTGATGCGCCGTCTCTCCGGCAAATCCCCGCTTGCGGTGCATGCGTTGAACAATGTTAGTCTTGACGTCTATCGCGGCGAAACGCTTGGCATCGTCGGCGAATCCGGTTGCGGCAAGTCCACCCTCGCACGCTGTCTCGTGCGGCTGCTCGATCCCGATGAGGGCTCTATTCGTTTCGAGGGCAAGGACATCTCGCATTTGAAGGCAGGCGAGCGCCGCGGCTTCAACCGTCGTGTCCAGATGATCTTTCAGGACCCCTACAGCTCGCTCAATCCACGTATGACGGTGAAGCAGATCATCGGCGAAGCGCTGAGCGTTCATAAGATGCGGCCTTCCGCGGATATCCCGGCCCGCATCGCCGAACTTCTGGAACTCGTCCGCCTGCCGCAGGATTCGGCGGGCCGTTATCCGCACGAGTTTTCAGGCGGTCAGCGCCAGCGCATCGGCATTGCCCGCGCGCTTGCCGTCGAGCCCGATGTGATCGTCGCCGATGAACTGGTGTCGGCGCTCGACGTTTCGGTGCAGGCTCAAGTGGTCAATCTGCTTCTGCAATTGCAAGAGCGGCTGCATCTGACGTTGATTTTCGTGGCGCACGACCTACGTCTCGTGCGCCATATCTCGCATCGGGTAGCGGTGATGTATCTCGGACAGGTTGTCGAGCTCAGCCCTGCGGAGGCCCTGTTCGCCGCACCACGCCATCCCTATTCCAAGGCGCTGCTCGCTGCGGCGCCTGAACTCGATCCGACGCGGCGCAGCAAGGCGGTCGCGGCGCGCGGCGAATTGCCGAGCCCGCTGGATGTACCGCCGGGCTGTCCTTTTGCCAGCCGCTGCCCCTATGTCTTTGAGCGCTGCCGGATCGAAAGGCCCTTGCTGTCCTCGCGTGGTGCCGGACAGCGCGCGGCCTGTCACCTGACCGACTTTGGCGCCGACAGCGCCTCTATCCCAATGGAAGGCATTCACTCATGAGCTTCGCGACCTTCGAAACGGAAATCGCCAGGGTCAACGACATCCTTTGTGCCGTGAACCTCCTGACCTGGGATTCACGCACGATGATGCCGCCGGGCGGCGTCGAGGTGCGCGGCAAACAGATCGCGACGCTCGTCGGTTTGGCCCGTGATCTAGCGACCGGTGACAAAGTGCAGCGGGCGATCGAAGGCGCCCGCGCCGAGCTTGGCGATGTTCCCGATAGCGATATCCGCAAGATCGCAGTGGAGCAGGCATCGGTGGCGATCGCGACATTGGCGCGCATTCCGGCGCATCTGGTCGGTGCTGCCGCCGATTTGAAGACCCGCGCTCAGGCTGCGTGGGCCAAGGCGCGCGCCGCCGACGATTTTGTCGGCTTTGCACCGCTGCTCGAACAGACGATGGAAATGCAGCGTCAGATCGCCGACGCCATCGGGTGTGATGAACATCCTTATGATGCCTTGGTTTCCACCTATGAGCCCGGCATGACATGGTCGCGATTGCGCGGTCTCTATGGCGACCTCAGAGATGCGCTGATCCCGCTTCTGGCGGCGGCCAGGCAGGCGCCGGTACGCAGCGATATTCTCGAGCGCTCTTATCCGGTTGCCAGCCAAAGGGTCTTCTCCAGCACCATTTCCTCTCGGTTCGGTTATGATTTCGGACGCGGGCGGTTGGACGACACCGTCCATCCCTTCGAAATTTCCCTCACGCGATCCGACGTGCGCATCACCGGCCGCTTCCGGGAGACCTGGCTGCCGGGCGGTCTCTTTGCCGTCTGGCACGAGGCTGGCCATGGCATTTACGAGCAAGGGGTCGCCGAGGAGTTCTCTCGCTCGACCTTCACCACCGATTTCATCAGTCTTTATGCGGTCGGCGGCACCAGTTTCGGCACCCATGAATCGCAATCGCGCCTCTGGGAAAACCGTGTCGCCCGCTCGCGTCGCTTCTGGGACCTGCATTTTGGCGAGCTGAGGGCAGCCTTCCCCAGCCAGCTCGAGGATGTCTCCGTTAACGACTTCTGGCGGGCGGTGAACGCCGCAAGGCCAAGTTTCATCCGCGTCGAGGCCGATGAGCTGACCTATGACTTCCACATCATGCTGCGCTCGGAAATCGAAGCGGATCTGATCGCCGGAGAAATCCGGGTTGCCGACCTGCCGGCAATCTGGCGAGACAAGATCAAATCCTATCTCGGTCTCGACGTGCCGAGCAACACGCTGGGTGTTCTGCAGGACGTGCATTGGTCGTCGGGCATGGTCGGCTCCTTCCCGACCTACACGATCGGCAACATCATGTCCTCGCAGTTCTTCGCCGCTGCCCGCAAGGATGCTGCGGTCGAGAAGGGCCTTGATGACGGCGACTATGTGCCCCTGAAGACCTGGCTGAATGACAATGTTCACCGGCACGGCCGCTCGAAGAGCCCAAGCCAAATCCTGATCGGCGCGACCGGTTCCGATCTCTCGGCGGATGCCTACATCGCGGATCTGACCAAGAAAGTAGCGGAGCTGACGGCTTAAGCCAGAGAACGGCCTCGGCGACGGAATGGCACCGGTAAAATGCGTGTCATGTCCAAAGCTTGCTTTTGACAGCCGGTGATTGCTGTCTCTAGAGTGGCCCCGACTGCGGGAGCCGGTCGGAGGTTGGCTGGCTGTGAGGAACAACAGGGCGGAGCAACATGAGCCAGTATGAAATTCTCGACCAGCGCTTCAAGGCGCTGATCAACGGTTCTGCGAAATTGGAGCAGCTTTGGACGGGTGGGCGTTGGACCGAGGGACCGGTTTATGTTCCGGCCGCGCGCCATATCGTGTGGTCCGATATCCCGAACGACCGTATCCTGCGTTACGACGAGGTAACCGGTGCGGCCGGCGTCTTCGAGGCTCCCGTTGGCTATCACAATGGCCATACGCTAGATTTCCAGGGGCGGATCATCGCCTGCGAGCATGGCCGCCGGCGAGTGAGCCGGCTCGACCATGATGGCCGCTGGCGGCCGCTTGCCGAGCATTTCGACGGCAAACGGCTAAATTCGCCGAACGATGTCGTGGTGAAGTCCGACGGCTCGATCTGGTTCACCGATCCGACCTACGGTATCGACAGCGATTATGAGGGCTTTGCCGCTCCGTCTGAAATCAATGCATCGAATGTCTATCGCTTCGATCCGGATGACGGCGCGGTGACGCTGGTCGCCCTTGACCGCGTCAAGCCGAACGGCCTTGCCTTTTCGCCTAATGAGAGCGTGCTTTACGTCTCCGATACCGGCGGCTCGCATGTGCCCGGTCTACCACCGACGATCACGGCGTATCCCGTCAATCCAGATGGGCGCAGTATCGGTGAGGGCCGGGTATTTGCCACTTGCGAAGTCGGCGTGTTCGACGGCTTCCGGGTCGATCGCCATGGTAACATCTTTGCTTCCAGCGGCGATTCCGTCCGGGTCTACGCACCGGATGGGACGCTGATCGGCCGCATTCTGGTTCCCGAAGTCATATCGAACCTCTGCTTCGGCGGTCCGAAGCGCAACCGACTCTACATTACCGCCACGACCTCGCTCTACGCGATCTATGTTAACAGCGGGCCTGCTGAGCCGGCTAATCGTCTCGGTTAGGCTTTCAATGCCGTCTTGCGATGCGCCTGCGGATCTGGGATCGGTACGGCGGCCATCAGCGCCTGTGTGTAGGGATCGCGCGGGTGCTCGAAGACCTCGCGCCGCGGGCCGGCTTCGACGATCTTGCCGTAACGCATGACGGCGACCTTGTGCGACATGCGCTCGACCACCGCCATATCGTGCGAGATGAACAGGTAGGCGAGACCCATGGTTTCTTGCAATTCCAGCAGCAGGTCGAGGACACGGGCGCGCACTGATACGTCTAGGGCGGCCACGCTTTCGTCGGCGACGATCAGCGTCGGCTCCAGCGCCAGAGCGCGGGCGATACAGATGCGCTGGCGCTGACCGCCAGAGAATTCGTGCGGATAACGTGTCGCCGCATCCGGCGTCAGACCGACGCGGGCAAGCAGCGCCGCCACACGGTCCTGCCGCTCGGATTTGTTGCCTATGCCGTGGATAACCATCGGTTCGGCTATGGCTGCACCTACCGCCATGCGTGGATCAAGCGAGGCGTAAGGGTCTTGAAAGATCATCTGCGCCGAGCGGCGCACCGGCTGCATGTCGCGATGGCTGAGGCCGCCGATGGCGCGGCCGTCGATCGTGACGTCGCCGGCAAAGGGGATCAGCCCGAGCACGGCCTTGCCGGTGGTCGATTTGCCCGATCCGCTTTCGCCGACAAGGCCAAGCGTTTCACCGGGCAGGATATCGAAAGAAACGTCATCCACGGCCGGTACCGATGTCTTGCCCTTAGGAAGCCACCTGCTGCGGTGGCTGCCATAGGTGACGTTGAGATTGTGGACGTTGAGCACCGGCGTGCGGTCCGGCCGTAAGGCCTCCACTTTGTGCAGTGTCACGCGTGGCGGGCCGTCGGTGCCGGCATGGGCGCCTAGGCGTGGAACGGCTGCGAGCAATTGCTGCGTATAGGGCTGTTTCGGGCGGCCGAAGATCGACAGAGCATCACCCTCTTCGACGATCCTGCCGGTTTGCATGATCACGACGCGATCGGCCATTTCGGCGACGACGCCCATATCATGGGTGATGAGCATGATCGAGGTGCCGAATTCCTGCTTCAGCTCGCGCATCAGCTTGAGAATCTGCGCCTGCACTGTCACATCGAGCGCTGTCGTCGGCTCGTCGGCGATCAGCACTTTCGGCCGGCAGGACAGCGCCATGGCGATCATTACGCGCTGGCGCATGCCACCAGAAAGCTCGTGCGGATATTGCGAAAGGCGCCGGCCGGGCTCGGTGATCTGTACCGCATCCAGCATCTGCCTTGCGATCGTCTCCGCAGCATTGCCTTTACTGCCCTGATGTTCGCGGATCGCTTCGGTGAGCTGGGCGCCGATCGACATCACCGGGTTAAGCGAGGTCATCGGCTCCTGGAAGACCATGGCGATCTCGCCGCCGCGCACGCTGCGCATCGCCTTGTTGGAAAGCTTCACGAGGTCGCGATCGCCGAGCAGGATGGAACCCGAGGCCACCTGCAGCGACGCCCTCGGCAAAAGCCCCATGACCGCCAGCGAGGTCACGGACTTTCCCGAGCCGGATTCGCCCGCGATGCAGAGCGTCTCGCCGGCGGTCAGTTCGAAGCCAATATCGTCGAGTACCCGCCGCCGCCCTTCGGGCGTGCGCGCGTCGACGGAAAGATTTCGAACCGAAAGCAGCGGCGGGGCGGCAGAGGCAGATTGCATCACGCGAACACGATCCTCGGGAAATAGAAGGAGACGACCCAGTTCGGGGCATCGACGATTTCGCTGATCCGGAGATCGCCGCAGACCGAGCAGAGCAGATAGGCATCCGTAGCGCTCATGCCGTGCTCGGCGCCGAGCAGGTCGATCATCCGCATCAGGGCTTCGCGCGCACCAGTCATCAGGTCGGGACCGATGCCGGTGGTGACCTCGTAGCCGGCTCCGTCGAGATGGCGGGTGACGGGCTCGGTGGTGGTGAAGCGCGGGCTCTTCAGGCGGGCGTCCTTGACAAGCTCCAGCGTTGCTTCCACTTCCATCTGGCTTTCGATCGCCGTGCCGCAGACTTCACCATCGCCTTGGGCGGCGTGGGTGTCGCCGATCGAAAACAGCGCGCCTTCTACTTCGACTGGAAGATAGAGAGTGACGCCGGCGGAAAGGTCACGGATATCCATGTTGCCCCCGACTCGACGCGGCGGCACAACCGAGTGCAGGCCGGGCTCGGCAGGTGCCAGGCCAATCGTGCCGGCGAAGGGCTTCAGCGGTACGCGGCCGCCAGGGCCGTAGAGGGCCGGCGCCATGCTGCTGGCATCATAGGACCAGACATGCAGCGCCGGTTCCTTGAATTGGTCGGCGAGCAGGCCGAAGCCCGGGATATTGGCAGTCCAGCCGTGGCCTGACGGCACGAAGCGGCGGATCGTCACCTTCAGCGCATCGCCCGGCGCGGCACCCTCGACGTAGACAGGACCGGAGACAGGATTGATCCGATCGAAATCGAGATTGGCAAGCGAATGCAGCGTCGCATCCTTGCCGAGCTGGCCGCCGGAGGAATCGAGGCATTCGAAATGGATGGTGTCACCGGACTTGGCGACAAGCGCCGGCTCAAAATCGCGGTTCCAGCCAAAATGATGCTGGGCGCGGTGGATGGTATGGGTGCAAACGATGCACATGGTCTGTCTCTCCCGGAATTGGGCCTCCCCGGCCGTTGGTGCATGATCGCGCCCAAAACCGCCGTGCAGTTTTCGGGATCAGGCTCCAGCCGGGGAAGTTTGCCGATTGGACGGCTTATTTCTTGATGTAGATGGCTTCGTAGTCGATGACTCGGGTCGGATCGATGTAGATTTCGTCCGGGCCGCCCATGCGCTTCGACTTGGCGACGACGCGACGCTCGTTGAAGACTGGGATCCACGGTGCGTCCTTTTCCTGGACTTCCGTGAAGATCTTCTTCCAGGCTTCAGCGCGCTCGGCAGCCTTGGCCGGCACCGGCATCGCGTCCGCGGCTTGGGCAAGGGGCTCGATCGTCTGGTTACAGTACCACGACCAGTTCCAGCCGCCAGCAACGGCGCTACCGCAGGAGAGGATCGGTCCGTAGAAGTCGGAGGGATCCGGGAAATCGGCAATCCAGCCGAGGCCGCCCGACCAGACCATCGGCGCTTGGCCCTTGGTGCCGCCAGCGGCGATCACGTTCGGATTGGCGAGCGCCTTGAGTTCGACCTTGACCCCAATTGCCGCGAGATCCTGCTGAATCGCCTGGGCGATACGCGGTTGCGGATCAGTGTTGGAGGTGTAAAGCGTCGTCGAGAAGCCGTCCTTCAGACCGGCTTCGGCAAGAAGCGCTTTGGCCTTGGCGACATCATAGGCATAGCCCTTATAGTCCTTGTCGTATCCGGCCATCATCGGCGGAAGGATCTGGTTTGCAGGCGTGGCGCGGCCGTTGATGATGCGGACGATGCGATCCTTGTTGATCGCCATGTTGACGGCCTGGCGTACTTTGGCGTTATCAAAGGGCGCTACCTGGGTGTTGAGCGTCACATAGCTGGTTTCGAGCTGCTGGCGATCGACGATCATGCCTTCGAACTCGGGCGATTTCTTCATTTCCAGGAATTTCGCCGGCGGAATGCCGTCGCCGGCAATATCGACCTCGCCCTTCTGCAGTCGAAGCAGCGCGACTAGCGGCTCTTGGCCGATTTCAACGGTGTAGCCGTCGATATGCGGGCGGTCCTTGATGAAATACTCGGGGTTCTTTGCGAAAACCAAGCGCTGGCCGACGGTCCATTCCTTCAAGATGAAGGCGCCGGAACCAACCGGCTTCTTGCCGAAGTCGCCACCTGACGCTTCGACGGCTTCCTTCGGTACGACCGAGGAGAAGTTGAGCGCAAGCACGTTGAGGAAGGTGGCGTCGGGCTGAACGAGGCTGAACTGGACGGTGTGGTCGTCGATGACCTTGATACCGTCGAGCGTTTGCGCGGTGCCTGCCGTCATCGCGTCGGCGCCGACGATCGAGTGGAAGAAGCCGGCGCCAGGGCTCTGCGTCTTCGGATTGACGGAGCGCTCGATCGAATATTTCACGTCGGCGGCGGTGACTGCGCGACCATTGGTAAACTTGGCGTCGGTGCGCAGCTTGAACGTATAGCTCTTGCCATCCGGCGAAACATCATAGCTTTCCGCGAGTGACGGCTTCAGCTCGGTCGTGCCGGGCGTATAGTCGACCAAGCGCGAAAACAGCGCGTTGATCATCGACCAGTTCTGCCAGTCGTAGCCGATCGCCGGGTCGAGGGTGGCGATGTCGTCCTTGTAGGTGACAGTGATGGTGCCGCTGTTGCTCGGCTCATCGGCGGCATGGGCCACGACTGCAGGCACGAGGGAGCTTGTGGCGAGCATCGCGGCCAAAGCCGCTCGCCGCAGGAAAGTCTTGGTCATGAAAAGGACTCCTCTGTTGGTTTTGCTTGGTTATTGCGCGCGGATGCGCGGGTCGATGAAGGGGGCAATGAAGTCGGCGACGAGATTGCCAAGGACAATGGCGAGCGCCGAGGTCAGCGTCACGCCCATGATGATCGGGATGTCGACCTGCTGGATCGCTTGCCAGGCGAGCTGGCCGATGCCCGGCCAGCCATAGACGGCCTCGACCACCACAACGCCGCTCATGAACTGGCCGATATCGATGCCGATCATCGCGATGATCGGCAGGATGGCGTTGGGCAGCACATGACGGAAGATGATGCGCGTCGAAGACAGGCCCTTGGCACGTGCGGTGCGGACGTAGTCATGATTAAGCACGTCGATCATCGCAGAGCGCACCATGCGTGCATACCAGCCCGCACCGAGCACGCCGAGCGTCAGCGCCGGCAGCACGACATGTCGCGCCGTGCCGAAGCCCGACATCGGGAACCAACCGAGCGTGGCGGCGAAAATATAGAGCAGCAGCAGCGCCACGACAAATTGCGGTGACGAGACGCCGACGAAAGAGAGCATCATCACCGTACGGTCGACGAGGCCGCCGCGTTTGATGGCCGCAATGATGCCGAAGGTGAGGCCGAGGGCGACTTCGACGACGATCCCCGCCGCCATCAAGACTATCGTCGCCGGCAGGCGCGCCTGGATCAGCGGCAGAACGGCGGTCTTCTGCGTGTAGGAGCGCCCGAGATCGCCATGCAGCAGCGCGTCGAGATAGTGCAGGAACTGGATGATCAGCGGTTGGTCGAGGCCGAGCTCATGGCGAATGCCGGCCACCATCTGCGGCGTGGCGCTGCGACCGGCGATCAGCACGGCGGGATCGGCCGGCAGCGCATAAAGCAGCAAGAAAGTGATTGCAGCGACGCCGAGAAGTATGAGCACGGTCTGTACCAGGCGCCGGATGACAAGAAAAAACATTCAGCCTCTCCCCCGCTGCGTCGGGTCGAGAATGTCGCGCAGTGCGTCGCCGACGAGATTGAAGGAGAGGGCGGTCAGGAGGATGACCGCGCCGGGGATGAAGACGAGCCAGGGCGCGTCTTGGAAATAGCTTTGGCTTTCGAAAATGATATTGCCCCAGGAGGGTTGCGGCGGCTGCACGCCGATGCCCAGGAAAGAGAGGGTCGCCTCCAAGAGCACGGTGGTGGCGATGCCGAGCGTGCCCCAGACGATCGCCGTCGGCATCAGATGCGGCAGGATATGCCGGACGAGGATGCGGAAATGGCCGGCGCCGAGCGAGCGCTCCGCCATGATAAAGTCACGCTCCACCAGGCCGCGGGTCTCGGTGTAGACGATGCGGGCGACCTGAACCCAATTGACCAGCGCGATCACCATGGCGACGATCCACAGGCTCGGCTTCAGAAGGGCGGCCAACACGATGGCGAGCAGGAGCGCCGGGAAGGCCATCATCAGGTCGGTGAACCGCATCATCAGATTACCGATGATGCCGCGCAGATAACCGGCGACAATGCCGACGAAGAGGCCGATCGCCACGGCGACGCCATTGGCGACAAGACCGATGACCAGCGACGTCCGGGCGCCGAAGAGCAGACGAGTGAATAGGTCGCGGCCGAGCGTGTCGGTGCCGAGCAGGAAATGGCCGTCCGGCGGCAGTGGCGCACCCTCCATCGACAAGCCGTCGAACATCTGGTCGTCGGGGCTGAAAGGGGCGATCCATGGTGCGGCAATCGCCATTACGACGACAACAATGACGACCGCAAACCCGAACAGCGCCGCTGGCTGGCGCAGCATAGCCTTGATCACATGCATCAGCTTGCCTCCGGCAAGGGTTCGGCACCGCCGACAATGAAAGCGGAAAGCTGCTCCATCGGCAGGCGACGGCGCATGGCGCAATTGCGTAGAATGGCGTAGGCGCGTTCCTCATCCAGACCACGCTCGGTCATCAGCTTCTGGACGGCAGCATGAACGAGCGGTCGCAGCCGTACGCGCTCTTCGAGATATTGCAGCTTCTCGGCAACTGCCTTGCGCTCCTCATGGATGGTGATTGCCATGACCAAGGCGGGATAGACGGCTGATGTGCTGACCGGTTTGGCGATGATCGCGCCGGCACCCTGTTCCAGAGCCCAGGCGATGCGGCCAGGCGCTTCCGAACCCAGCAGCGCCACGACCGGCAGCGGCGGATTGCCGCCATTCCAGGGCAGAAGGTTGTCCCAACCCTGATCGGCATCGACAATGATCATGTCCGGTAGTTCGTGCGCGCCGATCGGGTCCCAACGCAAGGACGTGCGCACGCCGAGCAGCTTCAGCTGACGGATAAGTCGTTCGGTATTGCTGTCTTCTCGGTGCAGGATCGCGGCGTGCCAGCCGGTGAAGTTCGGCGTCTTTCTCATGACACCACCTTCAGCTTCGGTGATTTTAGTACGCGGCGGCCGGTGAGGTAGGGATCGGCGGCAAGCGCCGGCCGCGAGGCGATGACGTCGAAGCCGTTGCCGCTATTGATACGGCCGAGATGGAAGGGAAGGGCAGCATGATTAGTCTCTGGATCGATCGCCAGCGGCCCAAGCAGCGTCGGCCAGGACGCGGCGTGAAGCTGACGGCGCACGGCCTGCGGCTCGTCGCTCCCGGCGGCAATGATTGCCTCGATGCAGAGTTTGACTGCGGTATAGGCACCGGCAAAGACGCTGGAGACGCGGCGGCCGGCGCCATAATGCGTTGCAACGCGGGCCTTGAAACTGAGATTGTCTGACGTATCGATCGTGTCGAAATAAGAGGCGGCGCAGAGTTGGCCGACGGCCGCACCGGCGGCGATGTCCTCCAGCTCACATTCCATCAGGTCGCAGCTCACGACAGGGCAATTTTCCGGCCGGAAGGCGGGATTGCGGTCACCGAGCACCTTGATCGCTTCCAGAAAGGCATAGCTCGACGGCCCGATGAGATTGTTGAGGATGAAGCTCGGACGGCGGCTTTCGATATCGGTGACGATGCGCTCGACGGCGGTTTCCTCGAGCGGCAGGTAGCGCTCGCCGAGCACCTCGCCGCCGGCATTGGTGATGAGTTCGCGGGCAAGCCGGTTCATCTCCCAGCCCCAGACATAGTTGGCGCCGACGAGATAGGGGCGTTTACCGAATCGCGGGATTAGGTGCTCGAAGAGCGGCAGCAGATGCTGGTTGGGGCAGCCGCCTACGTAGATGACATTCTCGTTGGCCTCGAAGCCCTCGTAGGGGCACATGTACCAGAGCAGGCCGTCATGCTTTTCGACAAGGGGAATGACTTCCTTGCGCGCCGCCGAGGTGATCGTCCCGATGATGTGGCGGCAGCCGGCATTGCGCAGTATGTGTTTCGCGCCTTCGAGATAGGCTGTCATATCCGCATGCGGATCGACAAAGGTCGGCTCAATCGCCCGCCCGCCACCGCCCGCGAACTCCTCGATGGCGAATTCCGCGCCGTCGCGTGCATCGCGGCCCATGGAGCCATAGGGTCCAGTGGTGGAAAAGAGGATACCGATCTTCAGTGCGTCGTTCATCTCTCAGCCAAAAACGAAAAACCCCACGACGCTGATCCCATCGGCGATGGGGCGTCATGGGGCGGAACTGCCCAGCGACTATTAAAGTCATGTAATTGCAGATCGTTTTTGCCTAATCTGCGGGCTTGAGTAAAATACAGGCAACTTGGCTTTGTCAAGCCTTATTGACGGCCGGAACGCACATAGCTGGCCGAAAATAAAGGGCGGGCAAACATATTGCGCAGACGGAGTGTCACGACCGGTGATCACGGCCCGCCGAATTCGCCTGGGCCACGCTCCGGTCCCTGCTCGATGGCGGAGAAGGGGCGGGCTTCGTTTTGCTGCGGCGGTACGTCAAGATAGGTCATGATGTTGTCGACATGGCTGACCTGTGAGCGCAAGCTGTCCAACGACTTGCCGGTGAGGTTGGTGCCGGCCGGCAACTGAGCCGTCAGCGGGTTCTCATAGCGACCGTTGACGCGCAGTTCGTAGTAGAGATGCGGACCGGTGGAATAGCCGGTGGAGCCGACATAGGCGATCACCTGGCCCTGGCTGACGCGCTCACCGACATGCAGGTCCGACGGCGTCGAGGAAATATGGGCATAGGTGGTCTCGTAGCCACCGTCATGGCGAATTCGGACATACTTGCCGTAGCCCGTTTCCCAGGAAATCTTTTCGACGATGCCATCGCCCGCGGCCATGATGGGGCTGCCCATCGGTGCGCGGAAATCGACGCCGTTATGGAATTTCCGGACGCCGAGGATCGGATGCACGCGCCAGGCGAAGCCGTCACCGAGCGTGCCGTTTGGTACGGGACGGTGCGTCAGCACCTTTGCGACCGAGTGGCCGCCTTCGTCATAGAATTCAGAAGGGCCTTCGCCGCCTTCTTTGTGCAAATAGAAGCGATGCGTGTCGCCATCGGTGTGGAACTCGATGAGCATCAGTTCGCTTTTGCCGTTTTCGGCCTTGCGGAACAGCAGATCCACGCTGTCAGGCGCATCGTCGCCACCGGTCAGTGTAATGCCGTTAGCCTTGGCAAGCTTGACGAGTTGGGCGGCGCATTCGCCGGAAAGGCCGGCTTTCTCCAGTCTGGCGCTGATGGTCGATTGATCGTTTCTGTCGATGCCTTTGAGGTCGACGGCCGCCACTTCCGAGGAGGAAGGCGCGTCGGCCTGGCTCTCGCTATAGAGCGTGGAAAACAGTCGGTCGTCGGTGAGTGGCACGAAGCCGTCGGAATCGTCACGGGCGACAACGCGTTCCGGTGTTTTCTCGCCGCTGAGGCGGGCCATGATCAGTTTCGGCTGCGCGTCGGCGGTCTTTTTCTCCAGCAGCAGTTCCAGGCTATCGCCGGGCGAAACCGTATCGGTCTCCAAGGCTCGCTGCAGCTCGTCGCCAGCGTCTTCGCCGAGTCCGGCGGAGGCGAGGATATCCTGCAGGTCCTGCCGGTCCTTCGGCATCGAAACCAGTCGCTTGAATTCGCGGCCGGGCTCGCCCGTGGTCGCTTTCGAAACGCTGACGTTCAACGGCACGCCGCGAGCGGGGAAGCGCGAACGCCGGACCGAGTCTAAACGATTGGCGTGCGGGTAGATGCCTTGGCGGATATCCGCGAGCGAAGGCGGCGAGAAGAGACCGCTTTCGGATTGTGCATCGCCGCCATAGGCCGCATTGATAGCTGTGGCGTCGTCGCCGCCGGCGGAGGGGTCGGTGTCCTCGGCCTTAAAGACCAGCGTCGTGCGGTGATAGGTGAAGATGCGGGTTTCGCCACTGGAGGTCTTTTCCGCTACCTGCGCAAAACGTGCGCCGTCGAAACGCGGTTTCGTGGCAAGCCGATTACCCTTGGGCAAGGCCGGCTGCGACCGGATGAGCTGCGCTGCGTGCACCGGCACGGCCTGTTCGATCGCATGGCGGGCAAGCAGCGGATAAAGGATGGTAGCGAGCAGGCCGAACGATGCAGTGCCCGCTAGGCCGATGGCGATCAGATGGCGAAGATGGGCGGATCGGGGCAGAAAAGGAATATGAAATTCGTGATGTGGCGGCGCCTGAATCGCAGCCTCTGCAGGAAATTGGACGCGCAATGGACTTTCGGCCATGAATTGAGGAACCCTGCAGAACTGCGGTGGGCCCAAACTAGGGCAAATCATGGCAAAATCTGGGCAAATATTACGAACCTGTTAATTACCGTGATCTTCCGCGCGTGTAGATTCGCGCTTTACGGGTGATTCGTCAACCGAAGAGAGTGTCGTAAAGAAGCTTGAAATTCAGCGCCAGAATGAGGCCCGCGACCAGCCATGAGAGGACAGCAACGCTCCTTGAAATGGTGAATCTGCCCATTTTTCCGCGATCTGTGACGAATTGAACCAGAGGGATCACCGCAAAAGGCAATTGCATGGACAGGATGACCTGGCTCAGGACGAGCAAATCCGCGGTGCCTTTTTCACCATAAAATGCAGTAACAAAAACAACTGGAATAATTGCGAGGCCACGCGTCAAAAGCCGCCTTGCCCAATGCGGAATACGCAGGCGGAGGAAACCTTCCATGACGATCTGCCCTGCGAGCGTCGCAGTCACGGTGGAATTGAGGCCGGAGGCAAGGAGAGCCACGGCAAAAAGGGTCGAGGCGATACCGAGGCCGAGCAGCGGCGAGAGCAGTTTGAAGGCCTGGCCGATTTCAGCAACATCTGAGTGTCCGCTATTGTGGAATGCGACGGCTGCGACGATCAGGATCGACGCGTTAACGAAAAGCGCCAGCATCAAGGCAATGGTGCTGTCGGCCGTCGCCCATCTGATTGCGTCCTTGCGGCCCTCGTCGGTGCGTTTATAGGCGCGCGTCTGCACGATTGATGAATGCAGGTAGAGGTTATGCGGCATGACCGTCGCGCCGATGATACCCATGGCGATGTAGAGCATCTCGTTATTGGTGACGATCTCGGGCGACGGAATGAAGCCCTTCAGGACGGCCGCGGCCGGAGGAGCGGCGGCCGCGATCTGGATGGCGAAACAGACAGCGATGACGATCAAAAGCGCGATGACGAAAGCCTCAAGGAAGCGGAAGCCCTTGTTCATCAGGATTAGGAGCAGGAAGGCATCAAACGCTGTGATCAGCGCGCCGCCGATTAATGGGATGCCAAAGAGCAATTGCAGTGCGATCGCCGTACCGATGACCTCAGCGAGATCGCAGGCAATGATGGCGAGTTCGCAGGCAAACCAAAGAGCCAGATTGACCGGCCTTGAATAATGGTCCCGGCAGGCCTGCGCCAGATCGCGGCCGGTAACAATGCCGAGTCGGGCAGCAAGCGCCTGTAACAGGATGGCCATCAGGTTCGACAGCATGATGACTGCAAGCAGCGTATAGCCGAATTGCGCACCGCCGGCGAGATCGGTCGCCCAGTTGCCGGGATCCATATAGCCGACGGAAATCATATAGCCTGGCCCGAGGAAGGCGATCAGCCGGCGGACCCAGGTGCCTGTATGCGGAACGTGAACGGTGGCGTTGACTTCCGGAAGGCTCGGCCGCGCAGCCTCGTCCGCGCGGGCAAATTTCCACGCGCGCGGTGCGGCGACTTCCTGAATTTGCGTCATGCGGGGCTCCTGGATCGAATAATGATAGGTCTGAAGAAATATGCCGGATATCAACATTATGCAATAGGCTATATTTTATAGTTGCGGCGTTGTGACGCGATGTCGCGCCGAAATCATCATCCGCTTTCAAGATTGAAGCCCGTGCTATAAAGATTAAAATGAATTTATCCGTGCCTCTAAAGTGCATCGCGATCTCCGGGATTCGCTCCTTGCGCTTTGGGCCCTTGATTTTGCGCCTGTCGTTACCGCAAAACCGCTGCGCACTTTTTGCGCGAGATCCTTTAGGGAGCCGAACCCATTGCCAAAGAAAAGACTGTCAATCCATCGCGACGAACCGCTGCCGGACGCCGAGACGCATTCGGAGGGTTTTCGGCATACGCGGGAGGCCACGCGCGGCGCTTTGGTGGAAGACTATGTCGAGCTGATCGCCGATCTCATCGATGACGGCAATGAGGCGCGGCAGGTGGATATTGCAGCCCGTCTCGGCGTGTCGCAGCCGACCGTCGCCAAGATGCTTGCACGGCTCTGCGAAGACGGGCTGGTGTCGCGGCGGCCTTATCGCGGGGTTTTCCTGACCGATGCGGGCAACAATATTGCCCAGGAAATCCGTGCTCGCCATCAGACGGTCGAAGCGTTCTTGCGCTGGATTGGCGTCAGCGCCGAGACGGCGCGGATCGACGCTGAGGGAATGGAACATCATGTCAGTGCCGAAACTCTTAAGGCCTTCCGTCGCACGATGCAGCGCGACGGATGATCCGGAGAGGTCGAGAACTCTATTCCGCGGCCGGGTCGTGCTTGGAAATGGAGTCGCGGACCACGCCGTATTGACTGCCCCAGCGGTCGGTCATCGAAGCGCGGATATCCCAGAGATCGGGGAAGAAGCGATGGTGGGCGCCGGCCTGCAATAACTCCACCGGCCGGCCCTTGAGGGATTTCGAGCCGAGACCGATCGAGCGCTGGATCAGATAGATGTGGTTGGCGCGGAATTTCTGGAAGAGCTCGTCGAATTCGGCCAACGCCTCGGCCACGACATAGCTGTCGCCGTGATCGTATTTGCCGTCATAGACATCCGCGACGGTCAGACCCGGCTTATCGAGGTAGTGAGCCTTGAAGACACGCCAGAGATCCGGCGGCATACGCAGCAGAAACTTGAAGCCGGGTGATTCCTGGCCGCTGCCATTGCCGAGCTGCAGGCGAATCTGCTGATATTCCTTCGGCGACATGGTTTCGAGCAGATCGAGCTGCGCAGTCATCATCCTCATCAGCCGATGCACGCGGCCCATCAGCGTCACGACGCGATGTGTATTGTTCTCTTCGATAAAGCCGATCACATCGACCAGTGTGTAGGCAATGAGTTTCATCCACAGCTCTTCTACCTGATGGACGATCTGGAATTGCAATTCGTCGCCGTTGACCATCTCGCTCAACGGCTTCTGACAGGCAAGTAGCTTGTCGCATTGCAGGTAGACGCCATAGTCGCGCAATTCAGGCGCTTCGATGCGCGCGTAATAGTCTTCTTTCTGCATCTTCGTTCCCTTTATCCCGGCTTTTGGCCACTGGCATGTTTGCTCCCATTGAAGGATACGAAATTTTTACTTGAACATTGTTCCTAATTGTCATCCAAAATCGGCAAATGGGAGTACGATCGGCCTAATTTTCGATGATGGAGAGAACGATGGACTTGGATGCGCTCGATCACAAAATCATCTCCGCCCTGGAAGCCGACGCCCGCATCTCCTTTGGCGCGCTTGCCGATCTCGTCGGTCTCAGCAAGACGCCGTGCTGGAAGCGAGTAAAGGCACTGGAAGAGGCTGGCGTGATTAGAGGCTACCGGACGATCCTTGACCCGGCGCAGCTCGGCTTCGGTCTGGAAGCTTTCGTGCAGGTATCGATCGATGTCGAGCTTTTCGAGGCGTTCGAAGCGGCCGTGCGCCGCCATCCGCTGATCTGGCGCTGCCACGCGACGACCGGGGAGGCCGATTATCTCCTACACATACTGGCCGCCGACATGGCCGCGCTAGACCGGTTGCTGCGACAGGAGCTGAACCGGCTGCCCGGTGTGCGGCATACGATGACATCGATGTCGACGCGGGAGATCAAGTCGGACATCTCGTTTGCCGACGCGGCGCGGTATATAGACAAAAGCCGCTAGTTGGCGCGTCGCCGCATCGAACCTATCAAGCTGTGCACCAGCATCTCGCCGACATCGACTACCGGAAACGACTTGCTCGATCGGAGCCATTCGGCAAAGAGGCCGTTCATGGAGCATTGGAAGGCGCGGGCGGCGGCGTCGACGGTCCAGGCGGAGGCGAGCTTGCCTTGCCGATCGGCCATGTCGATCAGTTTCTGCAGCTTTTCATACATTTCGGCATTGGCGGTGACGATACGCTGGGCGGCATCGGACCGGTCCTCGGTGAATTCGCAACCGAGAATCATGATGGCGAATATGCGCTGTTGATGCTCGTCATTCGCCAGGATATGCAGCACCTCGATCGAGGCCTGTTCGATCAGGCCGAGCGGATCGTCATGCCCATGTTCCAGCGCACCGTCGACGATTGCTTCCTGCGGCAGGCGGATTTCGCTGTGGAGCGCCGTCAGCACCTCGGCTTTGTCCTTGAAATGCCAGTAGATCGCGCCCCGCGTCACCCCGGCGCGCTTGGCGATCTTGTCGAGGCTCGAGCCGCTGACGCCGCTTTCATAAAAAACCTCGGCGGCGGCGGCCAAAACCTCCTCCCTGGTCTTGGCTGCATCTTCCTTGGTCCTGCGCATGCCATCTCCCCCCGATTTTCCAGGAGACGAGAAATTATTCAATCTCGCCTCATATATTTGATTTCGCATGGTATTTTTTGAAAACTATTGCGCGGTTTTCGCGATCATGCGGAAAGTCACGTCGATTTGATGTTTACAATCATTCATGCATGTTTGTATGCTGCGCTGCAATAGAAAATGTTAAACTCACGGTGATTTTCCATGACGGCGCATTCCTCCTTCTTTTTGCGCAGCGGCCTCATTGCGGCCGGACTCCTCTTTCTCGGCGCGCTGTCCTCGCAAGCCCAGCAGGCCGCACCAATGCCGCCGCCGCAGGTGACCGTGGTCGATGTCAAGCCTCAGACCGTGCCGCTCACCTACGAATATGCTGCGCGCATCTCGGCTTATAGGCAAGTCGACGTGCGTGCCCGCGTCGGTGGTATCCTGTTGAAACGGAACTTCGTCGAAGGCGCGGAAGTCAAAGCCGGCGACGTGCTTTTCCTATCGATCCGGCTCCTTACGAGGCCGCCCTTGCCCAGGCCCAGGCTCAGTTGCAGCAGGCACAGGCGCAATTGACCCAGGCGCAGCGTGAGGAAAAGCGCAACATCAACCTCTTCGACCAGAATGCCGTTACCCAGAAGGCGCGAGACGATGCGACGTCCACGCGCCAGTTGGCGGAGGCTGCGGTCGCCGCAGCGCAGGCGCAGGTTCAGACCGCGCAGCTCAATCTCGGTTATACCAAGGTCACGGCCCCGGTCGGCGGCATCACCAGCCTGGAGCAGGTCTCCGAAGGCAGCCTAATCGGTACGACGGGCGATACCGGCCTGCTTACAAGCATCACGCAGCTCGATCCGGTCTATGTCAATTTCTCGTTCTCGGATACGGAAGCCGCCGAAGTGCGCCGGCTGATCGATCTCAAGAAAGCCAAGGGTCAAGCGCCTAATCTAGGCGTGAAGATCTCCTTCGGCGATGGCACGACCTATGATCATGACGGTGTCGTGGACTTCACCTCGTCTACCATCGATGTGTCGACCGGCACGCTGCAAGCTCGCGCCGTGGTCGACAACCCCAATCGCCGGCTGTTGCCCGGCCAATTCGTGCGCGCCACCGTTACAGGTGTTTCGCTCGATAACGCCATTACCATTCCGGAAGTGGCCCTGATGCAGAGCCCGCAGGGCCAGTTCGTCTACACGATAGACAAGGACGGCAATGCCCGTGTCAATCCGGTAACGCTCGGCCAGAAGATCGGCAGCAACTGGCTTGTGCTGTCCGGCCTCAATGCCGGTGAGAAACTAATTACGGAGGGCATCATCAAGGTGCGACCCGGCGCGCCAGTGCAGGCGGCCGAGGCCGCAACGCCGGGCGACACGAATAGGGTGGCGCAAAACTGATGTTGAGCAATAGATTCTTTATCGATCGCCCCGTTTTCGCGGCGGTGATCTCGATTATCATCGTGCTTGCGGGCGTGGTCTGCCTGCGCATCTTGCCGATCGCGCAATATCCCGAACTGACGCCGCCTCAGGTGGTCGTCACCGCCAGCTATCCCGGCGCCAGCGCCGAGACGGTGGCCCAGACCGTTGCCGCACCATTGGAACAGCAGATCAACGGCGTCGAAAACATGCTTTACATGCAGTCGACGAACTCCAACAGCGGTGCGATACAGATCACCGTTACCTTTGCGCTCGGAACCGATCCGGACCAGGCGGCGATCAACGTCAACAATCGCGTGCAGCGCGCCGTTTCGACGCTGCCGCAGGACGTGACCCGTCTCGGCGTTGTTGTCACCAAGCGCTCCACGTCGATTCTCGGCTTCGTGGCAATGTACTCGACCGACAGCCGCTACGATCGCGCCTTCGTCGGCAACTACGCGCTGCTCAACGTCGTCGACGACCTCAAGCGCATCTCCGGCGTCGGCGACGTCAACCTGCTCGGCGATATCGATTATTCGATGCGTATCTGGCTGCGGCCGGACAAGTTGGCGCAATATAATTTGACGCCGAGCGATGTCTCTGCTGCCATCCAGGAGCAGAACTCACAGTTTGCCGCCGGTAGGTTCGGCGACCAGCCCGACAACAATGCTCAGCCCTTCACCTATACGGTAACGACGCAAGGACGCCTGCCGGATGTCGATGCCTTCGGCGACATCATTCTGCGTTCGGACGCCAATGCCGCAACGCTGCGGCTGAAGGATGTCGCGCGAATCGAGCTCGGCACCAAGAGCTATTCGATCCAGAGCAGCCTGAACGGCACGCCGGCAATCCCGATCGCCGTTTATCTGCAGCCGGGTGCCAACGCGCTTAATACGATGTCGGCTTTGCGCGCTCGCCTCGACGAGCTGCAGAAGTCCTTCCCGCAGGGCATCTCCTACCAGATCCCCTATGACACGACGAAATTCATCCAGGTGTCGATCGAGGAGGTGATCCACACCTTCATCGAAGCAATCCTTCTTGTCGTCATCGTTGTCTTCGTCTTCCTGCAGAACTGGCGCGCGACGCTCATTCCCGTCATCGCCGTGCCGATCTCGATTGTCGGCACCTTTGCCGGCATGTATGCGCTCGGCTTCTCGATCAACCTGCTGACACTGTTTGGTCTGGTGCTTGCCATCGGCATCGTGGTGGACGACGCCATCGTCGTCCTTGAAAATGTCGAGCGCCTGATGTCGACCGAGAAGCTGTCGCCCAAGAAGGCGGCGATCAAGGCAATGGGCGAAGTGACCGGCCCAGTCATCGCGATTGTGCTCGTGCTCTGCGCGGTGTTCGTGCCGGTCTCTTTCATGGGCGGCCTTGCAGGCCAGATGTACAAGCAGTTCGCCGTCACCATCGCGATTTCGGTTACCTTGTCGGGTATCGTGGCGTTGACGCTGACTCCCGCGCTCTGCGCGCTGATTCTGAAACCCGGCCATCACGAACCGGTGTTGCCGTTCCGCATCTTCAATCGCGCCTTCGACCGGCTGACGCGCGGCTACACGGCAGGCGTCGCCTTCTTCCTTAAGCGCGCTTTGCTTGGCTGTGTGCTGGTCGCCGGCCTGCTCGGAGCGACCGGCTATCTCTTCTACGCCCTGCCTGGATCGCTGGTGCCGGATGAAGACCAGGGCGTGCTGTTCGAACTCGCCATCCTGCCGCCCGCGGCGTCCCTGCCACGCACGCAGGCGGTGATGGATCAGGCGCTGATCAACACCAAGAAGATCCCAGGAGTCGACGATGTCTTTGCCGTTTCCGGTTTCGACCTACTTTCGGGTGGCCTGAAGAGCAGCGCCGGCGTCGCTTTCGTGACGCTGAAGGACTGGAGCCAGCGCACGACGCCCGCACTGGACGCCCGCAATCTCGCAGGTCCCTTGATCGGCGCCAATATGGGCATCAAGGATGCCATGGTGCTCGCCTTCAACCCACCGCCGATCCAGGGCCTCTCGACCACGGGCGGTTTCGAAGTCTATGTCCAGGACCGCACGGGCAAGAGCGTTCAGGGGCTGGCCGATCAGACGAACAAGCTGGTGGCGGCCGCCTCCAAGCGACCCGAGTTGGCCGCGGTGCGCACCACGCTCGACACCAACGTACCGCAGTTCCGCGCCGATCTCGACCGCGAGAAGGCGAAGGCGCTTGGCGTGCCGATCAACTCGGTCTTCGATGCCATGCAGGCGACCTTCGGCAGCCTCTATGTCAACGACTTCACGCTTTATGGCCGCAACTATCAGGTCAATCTGCAGTCCGAGGCGCCGTTCCGTGAATCGCCCGAAGATCTGCGCCAGGTCTTCGTGCGTTCCGACAGCGGCAAGATGATCCCGCTCGATACGCTGATCAAGGTGACGCGCGTCATCGGGCCGGATCAGCTGGAGCGCTACAACGCCTTCAACGCCGCCAAGATCACCGGTAATCCGGCACGGGGCTACACATCTGGCGATGCGATCAAGGCGATGCAGGAAGTGGCGGCACAGACCCTGCCCGATGGGTTCCAGATCGCCTGGACAGGCTCTGCCTATCAGGAGCTGGAAACCGGTGGCGCGGGCACGCAGGCGATGGTCTTCGGCATCATTATGGTGTTCCTGATCCTCGCCGCGCAGTTCGAAAAATGGAGCCTGCCGCTCGCCGTCATCACCGCGATCCCCTTTGCGCTGTTCGGCGCGCTGCTCGCCACCTATCTGCGGGGGCTCACCAACGACGTCTATTTCCAGATCGGCATGGTGACGCTCATCGGTCTGGCGGCGAAGAACGCCATCCTGATCGTCGAGTTCGCGGTTTTGAAACGGAAGGACGGCATGAGCGCCGGCGAGGCAGCGCTCGAAGCGGCGCGCCTACGTTTTCGGCCGATCGTCATGACTTCGCTCGCCTTCATTCTCGGCGTCGTGCCGCTGGCGATCAGCAGCGGCGCAGGTTCCGCCAGCCGCCACGCCATCGGCACCGGCGTCATCGGCGGCATGCTGGCGGCGACTTTCATAGCCACCTTCTTCATTCCGATGTTCTACCGCCTGATCGCCTGGAAACAGCCGACGGCGGAAGAGGACGACGAGGATGAAGAGATCAGCCACGGCCATGCGGAGGCGGCGGAGTAGCGCCCCGCGGAATAGAGAGCCAAGTGCGGCTCGTTAGATATTGACTACAAAGTGGCGCCTTCGGGTGCCATTTTTTATCCTGCTGGTGACTTTCAAAGCAGCCGGTCCGTCCGGTGATCCGTGGCCGCCGAAGCAAGCGCATCGCCACAGCGCTGAAAAAATACGTAAGGCCCGGACGCCCGGGCCTCATCCTCTGGTTCCACCAAGGCCTGGGTGCGCCATTACATCTTGGTCATGCCCTTTGTGGCATTCTCCATGTGCGTCACACAAGTTTTGACCTTATGGGCCTTCATGGCATCCTTTGCCATGGCAACCTGTTTGGTGGCAGCTGCTTTTTTCGTCTGATCGGTCATTGAATCCACCTTGGTCTGCAAGGCCGTGATGGAAGCGTCGTCACATTTCATCGCCGCGGTTGCGGCATAGGCGGGCACGACGCCCGCAACCGCAAACACGGCTGCGATCAAAATCGATCTCAACATGTGCATTTCCTCCGATACTGGGCTTAATTGCCCTTGAGGAAACGCATTCGCGGCATAGGTGTTCCGTCTCTCAAAGGGCTGCGACAATTAGGCCATGCTAACGCAACGCGGTTCAGATTCCGGCATACCATTCATAGCCGCGATCTTCCCAGAAGCCGCCATTGCCGCCCCAGATGTCGTTGAATTTGTCCCGGATTTCGATCCGCATCACGTATTTGGCATGCTTATAGCCGAGATGGCGTTCGACGCGCAGACGCAGCGGCGCGCCGTGGGCGACTTCGAGGTCTTTGCCGTTCATCGAATAGGCCAGGATCGTCTGTGGATGGAAAGCGTCGATCAAGTCGATGCTTTCATAGTAGCGGCCGCTACCGTCTAGCGTCTGCTCCAGCTCGTCGGCGCAATAGAATACCGCATAGCGCGCGGCCGGCTTGAGCCCTACGCTCTGGAGGATGAGACCAAGCGGCACGCCGGTCCATTTGCCGATGGCGCTCCAGCCTTCGACACAGTCATGGCGGGTGATCTGCGTGCGCGATGGCAGCTTCTTCAGGTCTGCCAGCGAAAACTCCATCGGCTGGTTGACCATGCCGTCGACCTTCAGCTTCCAGGTGGAAAAGCCGTTTTCCACCATCGCTTCATACTCCTCAGTCCCGGGATCGTCCGTGCCATTCGAACGGAAAGTCGGCGAGATGTCCTTATCGGTATATTCGCGGGCAAGCGTCCGCGGCGAGACGAGCAGGCGTTGCGTGTCCATGGTCAGACCTTCGGCCATCGCCAACACCTTCTGGACGTTCTCGTTCCCGGTGACATCGTCGCAGCCGGTCAGGCCTATGGCGCCGAGGCCGGCGGCGGAGCCAATGAGGAAACGGCGGCGGGTGACGATCTTGCTCATGCGTCCTCTCTTTCGATGCGGATAGCGTATCGACCGGTCACCATGGAGCGCATGTTGTTCCAGAGGCCGGATAGGATGACCATCGCCACATGCACGAGAACGAAGAGCACGATCGTCCAGGCGGTGATGAAATGAATGCCGCGTGCGGTTTGCCGCCCGCCGAAAATATCGAGCAGGAACGGGTAGCCGGCATCGATGCCGGGCGACATGGTAAGCCCGGTCGCCAGCATCAGCGGAAGCAGAATGAAGATGACGATCAGATAGGTGAGCTTTTGCAATGCATTGTAGCGCTTTGCCTTCTCGCCTTTCGGGAAGCGCAGTCGGGCGTGCTCGACGATCTCGTGCCAGAGATTGCGCGGCGAGACCTCTGCGCCCGACGGTGTAAGGTCGCGGCTGAAATGACCGGCGACAAAGCCATAAAGCAAATAGATCAGGCCATTGAGTACGAAGAGCCAGGCGAAGAAGAAGTGCCAGCGCCGACCGGCGGCCAGATCCTGATAACTCGGGATCGTCGCCCACGCGGGAAAAGCGCGCACAGTCCACTGACCGTCTTCTTTCGATGCACCGAGAACGCCGGTCGTCGGGATCGTCAGGCTGCCGATACGGAAGGTGCCATATGGCCGAGTGTCGCCGTCGGTGGCCGATATCTGCAGCCAGGACGGATCGGCATTGGCGCCATATTGACCCCAATACAGGGAGGGATGGGCGTTGAATATTTGCATGCCGCTCATCAGCAGCAGCGTAAGACAAAGCACGTTTAGCCAGTGCGTCAGTCGGATGACGACCGAATGCCGACGAATGTAGATCGTTCGGGGGTGCACGGGCGGCGCACCGGTCGCATCGATGTCGGCCATCGCTTGGTTCCTCTCGAAATCTTCACCGAACCCATTGGAAATCCAGGCTGCATGGTACCACAATTGACCAGAGAAAGCGCGGCGCTCCGTCAGCGAGAGAGCTGAAAGCGGAGCGCCGTGGCAGGCCTCGGCGGGCGGGTGCCGGTAGGCCCCGCGAACTTGCTTTTGCGGGAAGATCACATCGGTGGAACGGTGCCGTTGACGCCAACGGCAACGCGATCGGACGAAACCATGCCGTCGCCGGAGGTTTCGCCGGTGATGAAGACAGCGGCGCCGGGCTTCAGATCGTCCTTGGTGGCTGCTGCGAAGGTCACGACGGGGGTGCCCTCCGGGATGTTGATTTTCTTCTCGCCGCCCTTGTAGGTCAGCGTCAACGTCGGACCGTTGACCGATTTGACGGTGTTGGCAACCGTGGCATTGGTCATCGAGCTGTTAGGCTTCGAATCCCAGGGGCGGTCGCCCTCGCCGGTGCCCTTCATCGAGGCCGGAAAGATCACGACCTCGATAGCACCGGCAACGCCGCTAGCGGTCGGCTCGTTCGCAATGCCGACGAAATCGCCGGGTTTGATGTCGGCGGCCGATGCCTCGGTTACGCCGGTGACGGCCCAGCCGGATTTCAGCATCACCGTGACCTCCTTGCCGTCGCGGGACTTGACCTTGATGGTATTGCCATCGAGGCTGTCTATCGTGCCGCGCACGCGGACACGATCGGCGGCGTTGGCGCCCTGTAGGGCGGCGAGCGTTACGATAGCGCCGGTGGCCAACGCCAACACGCTGCCCTTCGTCAGAAGCTTGCGATCCATGAATAGTCTCCCTTAAGATACCTACTAGTCGGTAGGCTTTTCGAGATAGCGGCCGAGGCCAGCGAAGAGAATTCCTTGCACGAGAAAACTGGGAGGAAAGATCCTAATCTCAATTGCAACGCGGCGATCCTATCTACCACTCGGTAGCTCCGCCAATCAAACAAGCGTGAGAGAAACGTTATCCGGCAAAGCCGCGGAAAATCTATTGATTCCAATGGCCAGTGGTCAGAGCGCCGCGCGTTTATTTGAAAGCACAAAGGTCGCTTTAATCTCTTGAACCTAGAGCATCTTCACTTTTAGGTGATTCCACCTGGCAAGGGATGCCCTAGCCGGTCGAACAGCGGTTCGACGACGGTGGCAAAGACCTTGGGATCGCCATAGGCCCGCGCCGATAGCATGGCGCCATGTACGGTTGCCATAAAGGTCAGAGCTTCTTCCGCAGCCGGACGCTGCAGAACAAATCGGCCTTCGGCACCTCCATGTTTCATAACGGCCGCAAGCCAGCTTGCCAGATCGCGAAAATGGCCGCGCACTTCTACAGCGACATCGGCCGGCAGCACCGGCAGCTCGGCGGCCAACATGGCGCAGATGCAAAAGGGGGCGGTGTTGTCTGTGATGCACGCTTCCCAGAAACCCGTGTAGGCTCGAAGGCGGGCGACGGGATCGGCAATGTTGGCGTCGGCCCTGGCGAGACCCTGCCGCGCCTCTTCCCGATAGCGGGCGACGACGGTTCTGACGAGAGCGGCCTTGGTGGGGAAATGATGATGGATACTGGCCTTGCGAATGCCGACTTCTGCAGAAATGTCGGCGAAGCTGAAGCTGTTGTAGCCGCCCGCGATGATCAGGCCGCGTGCGGATTGTACGATTTCGTCCGCTTTTGTCGAAATATTGCTCATCCAATTTGCCTACCTATTGGTAGGGTGTCTGTCAAGCCCATAGACGGATGGACCGAACACACATAAAGTACCGCGACATCGGCAACACCCAACCAACCCGGATACGTCCGGATCGGCCACTTTTCTACCTTAAGCAAGCTCGGAAAATCGCAGCCGGCACTGGAACATTCAAACCCGATACAACGTTTCAGCCATGAAATGGCTGGTTGCCACGAAATCCCCTTGCTGTATCTGTAGATGTCGAATTCGGAATGGGAGGACCGAAATGATAGCGATTCGTCAACTTTTGGTCGGCCTCACCCTTATATTGGCGCTGGTGCTGATTGCACTCAGCATCCTGCTGGTCAATCCGGTGCGGCCCATCCATCAATCCGACAACCTTATCCCAATGCAGGCCGAACCCGTGCAGCAGCGCCAATAGCGCGGTAGGTTTCAGCTCGACGGCGTGAAGCGCGCCACCAATGTATGACGGTCGCCGGGGTAGGTGAGACGGACGTGAGTGATCGGTCCGAGGCCGCTCCATGTGCCCCGCTCGATGACGAGGCAGGCGGTGCCCTTCGCAATATCCAGGTTGGCAGCGGCTTCGCCGTCCGCGGGGATGGCGCGGATCTGGTGCTCGGCCGTGCTCCACGGTACCTGATTGATCAGCCACGGCCCGGGCGGTAAATCATCGAAATCGACCTCGTCCGCCTCCGGTACTGCGTCGAGATTGATGACGCGGTCCTCGAGGCAGAAGGGCCGGGGGCCGGCATAGTGGATACAGGTGATTTCCAATACCGATACCGCGCCGGCAAATTGCAGCCGCCGCCCATCCTCGGCGCGACCCTTGCGCTTGGCGCGCTTCACGATCTTGTGGGAGTAGGGCAGGTTCAGCGACAGGATTTCCGACTTGATGTCGTGGATTTCCAACACTGCCGACTGCGCCTGCGGCTGAGTGACGAAGCTCCCCGAGCGCTTGCGCCGTTCGATCAACCCGGCGCGGGCAAGCTGTGTCAGCACCTTGTTCACCGTCATGCGCGAACAATCATATTGTTCCGCCAGGGAAAGCTCGAAGGGAATCCGATGGCCGGGCGGCCAATCGCCGGAGACGATCCGGCTCTCGATATCGCTCAGGATACGCTGATGGAGCGTCGCCTCTTTACCTATGGTCATGCGCCGACCGCTTCCTCGTGAGACCTGGGTTAATCGCCACTTTGTTTATTTAGAATTTCATTGTCGCGAGGAAAAGCTCTTTTTCAACCGATTAGTTCGGTCATTGCAGCGCGGAATCGTGCAGAAATTGTTTCGCGTTTCCTGTGACGGCCGCCTTCGACCTGCTTGCGGCCCTGCGCCCAGACGCTGTCGACGGCAACGCCGCCGGCAAATATCCACTGATCGAGGATCTGGTCGCCGAAGAGATAGGGCGCGCCGCTGATGTTGAGTGAAACCAGGTCGGCATAGTGTCCGACCGCGAGCCCCGCCGGGGCCTTCAATGCCGCGCCGCCGCCGGCAAGCGCATGATCGAACAACGCTCGCGCCGTCGAGTCGCCTGGAGGTGCGAGGACATTGCGGGCCCTCAGCGCCAGGCGTTGCGAATATTCCAGCTGTCGCAATTCTTCCGGAACGGAGATCAGGATGTTGGAATCCGAGCCGATGCCGTAGCGACCTCCTTCCTCCAGGAACAGAGGCGCGGAAAAAGTGCCGTCGCCGAGATTGGCTTCGGTCACCGGGCAAAGGCCGGCGACCGCACCGCTTTTCGCCATCCGTCGGGTTTCGTCGTCGGTCATGTGGGTGGCATGGATCAAGCACCAACGCGCGTCGACCGGAGCGTGATCGAGGAGCCATTCGACTGGCCGTGCTCCGGACCAGGCGGCACAATCCTCGACTTCCTTCACCTGTTCGGCGACATGGATATGGATCGGTCCATCGCCGGCGAGCGGCACGAGTTTTGCCAGTTCTTCGGGCGTTACTGCTCTCAAACTATGCGGGGCAAGGCCGAGTTCGGCGCCAGGCAACCGGTCAACGATGGTTCGGCAGCCGGCCATCAGGGTTTCGAACCGATCGAGCGAATTGATGAAACGCCGTTGGCCGTCGATGGGGGCCGCGCCGCCAAAGCCGGAATAGGCGTAGAAGACCGGCAGAAGCGTCAACCCAATGCCGGTCTCCGCGCTTGCCGCAGCGATGCGCCCGGCCAGCTCGGCGATGTCAGCATAGGAGCCGCCATCCTTGTCGTGGTGCAGATAGTGGAACTCGCCAACACGAGAGAAACCGGCTTCCAGCATTTCCATATAGAGCTGCGCGGCAACCGCCTCGACATGGTCGGGGGTCATTGAGAGCGCGAACTTGTACATGACAGTCCGCCAGCTCCAGAAGCTGTCGTTCGCCGGGCCTCGAACTTCGGCAAGGCCGGCCATCGCGCGTTGAAAGGCGTGGCTGTGCAGATTCGGCATCGCGGGAACCAGAACGTCGTGGCGCTCGTCGCCGGCCTCAGCCGCGACCTCGGTCTCGATGTTGGTAATGCGACCATCTGCAAGGGTTAGCCGGGTATTCTGTCGCCAGCCATTCCCAAGCAATGCCGAACGTGCATGAAGTTTCGTCATGGTCCAACCCTTTCCTTTTGGATGTTGAATCCAAAATCCCTCTTGTCAGCATTTTTATTATGTATATACATTATGGACCCATAAGGAAAGGCGTAAAGCTGATGAGTGGGAACAAATTTTCCGAAGATAGCGTGAGATCCGAAGGCAGCCGCCTTTGGCGCAATGCTCGTCTGGCGACCTTGACAGGGGGCATGCCTGGGCTCGGCATTATCGAGAGTGGCGCGATCCTGAGCAGGGATGGCCGTATTGTTTTCGCAGGCAGCGAAAGTGATATGCCCGAGATCGGCAACGCCGAAACCATCGACCTCGAAGGTCGCTGGGTCACGCCCGGTCTCATCGATTGCCACACGCACATCGTCCACGGCGGCAATCGCGCCCGTGAATTCGAAATGCGGCTGGAGGGCGCAAGTTACGAGGAGATCGCGCGGGCCGGCGGCGGCATCGTCTCCTCCGTCAATGCGACCCGTGCATTATCCGTCAACGATCTCATTGCGGCTGCATTGCCGCGCCTCGATGCGCTGCTTGCCGAAGGTGTCACTACGATCGAGGTGAAGTCCGGTTATGGCCTCAGCATCGAATCCGAACTGAAGATGTTGCAGGCCGCGCGTGCGCTGGAAGATGCCCGTCCGGTCCGTGTCGTCAGCTCCTATCTCGCGGCGCATGCGACGCCCGTCGAATATAAGGGCCGCAACGGCGATTACATCACCGACGTCGTCTTGCCCGGTTTGGCGCAGGCGCATGAAAAGGGTCTCGTCAACGCCGTTGACGGCTTCTGCGAAGGCATCGCCTTTTCGCCGGCCGAGATTGCCCGCGTTTTCGATCTGGCCAAGTCTCTGGGCATCCCTATGAAGCTGCATGCCGAGCAGCTTTCCAACCTCGGCGGCGCCAAGCTTGCCGCCTCCTATGGGGCTCTCTCCGCCGACCATCTCGAATATCTCGACGAGGACGGCGTGAAGGCGATGTCGGATGCCGGCACGGTCGCGGTTCTATTGCCCGGCGCTTTCTATGCCATCCATGAGAAGCAGAAGCCGCCAGTCAAGGTACTGCGCGAGGGCGGTGTCCCAATTGCCATCGCAACTGATTGCAATCCCGGAACTTCGCCGTTGACCTCAATGCTGCTGACGATGAACATGGCGGCGACCCTTTTCGGCCTGACGGTCGAGGAATGCATCGCGGGCGCCACCCGTGAAGGCGCCCGGGCTCTCGGCCTGCTTGCTAAGACCGGCACGCTAGAGGCTGGCAAATCGGCCGATTTCGCCATTTGGGACATCGAAAGCCCCGCCGAGCTTGTCTACCGCATCGGCTTCAATCCGCTCCATGCCCGCATTTTCAAGGGAGAAAGTTTCGACCGATGACTGTCACCCTCCATCCTGGCTCCGTGTCGCTAAAACAACTGGCCGCGATCTACTGGACTGGCGAGCCTGCCAAGCTCGACACCTCCTTCGATGCCGGTATTGCCAGGGCCGCTGCCCGTATTGCCGAGATCGCCGCCGGCAATGCGCCGGTCTACGGCATCAATACGGGTTTCGGTAAGCTGGCTTCCATCAAGATCGACGGCGCAGACGTTGCCACCCTGCAGAGCAATCTTATCCTCTCGCATTGCTGCGGCGTCGGCCAGCCGCTGCCGGAGAACGTCGTTCGCCTGATCATGTCGCTGAAGCTGGTCTCGCTTGGCCGCGGCGCTTCCGGCGTACGTCTGGAACTGGTGCGACTGATAGAGGCGATGCTTGAGAAAGGCGTCGTTCCGGTCATCCCCGAGAAGGGTTCCGTCGGCGCCTCGGGTGACCTCGCTCCGCTTGCTCATATGACTGCGGTCATGATGGGTCATGGCGAAGCTTTTTATGTCGGTGAACGGCTTTCCGGCGCGGCAGCGCTCGAAAAGGCCGGCCTGAAGCCGGTCGTACTAGCCGCCAAGGAAGGGCTGGCGCTAATCAACGGCACGCAGGTGTCGACCGGGCTTGCGTTGGCGGGCCTTTTCCGCGCCCATCGCGCCGCCCAGGCAGCCCTCATCACCGGTGCCATGTCCACGGATGCCGCCATGGGATCATCCGCACCGTTCCATCCCGATATCCACACGCTGCGCGGCCATAAGGGCCAGATCGACACCGCCGCCGCGCTTCGCGGCTTGCTTGCCGGCTCTGTGATCCGCCAAAGCCATATCGAAGGCGATGAGCGCGTTCAGGACCCCTACTGCATTCGCTGTCAGCCACAGGTCGATGGCGCCTGTCTCGACCTTTTGCGCTCGGTCGGTCGCACGCTGGAAATCGAAGCGAACGCGGTCACCGACAATCCGCTTGTCTTGTCAGACAATTCCGTGGTGTCCGGCGGCAATTTCCATGCCGAGCCGGTGGCTTTCGCCGCCGACCAGATCGCGATTGCCATCTGCGAAATCGGCGCGATCTCTCAGCGCCGCATCGCGCTGCTGGTCGATCCGGCACTGAGTTATGGCTTGCCGGCCTTCCTTGCGAAAAAGCCCGGTCTGAACTCGGGACTGATGATCGCCGAGGTGACGTCGGCGGCATTGATGTCGGAAAACAAGCAGATGTCTCATCCCGCTTCCGTCGATTCGACGCCGACCTCGGCCAATCAGGAAGACCACGTGTCCATGGCATGCCATGGCGCGCGCCGACTGCTGTCGATGACCGATAATCTCTTCGCAATCATCGGCATCGAGGCGCTGACCGCCTCACAAGGTGTCGAGCTGCGCGCCCCGCTGACGACGAGCCCCGAACTGACGCTCGCCATTGCCGCCATCCGCGCCGCCGTGCCGACGCTCGATGAAGACCGCTACATGGCAAACGATCTCAAGGCCGCAAGCGACCTCGTCGCCTCCGGCACGCTCAACCTATCCGTATCCGCCGGCATCCTGCCCTCTCTGGAGATATGACATGACCAACCCACGCCATAATATCCGCGAAATCCGTGCGCCGCGCGGCCCGGAGCTCAACGCCAAGAGCTGGTTGACCGAAGCACCGCTGCGGATGCTGATGAACAATCTCGATCCTGATGTTGCGGAAAATCCGAACGAGCTGGTGGTCTATGGCGGTATCGGCCGTGCAGCCCGTACGTGGGACGATTTCGATCGCATTGCCGAGACGCTGAAGACCTTGACCGAGGAAGAGACGCTGCTCGTGCAATCCGGTAAGCCAGTCGGTGTCTTCCGCACCCACAAGGACGCGCCGCGTGTCCTGATTGCCAATTCCAACCTCGTGCCGCATTGGGCGACCTGGGATCACTTCAACGAGTTGGATAAGAAGGGGCTGGCCATGTACGGCCAGATGACCGCGGGCTCGTGGATCTATATCGGCACGCAAGGCATCGTGCAGGGCACCTTCGAGACTTTCGCCGAGGCAGGACGCCAGCATTACGCCGGCAACCTCAAGGGCAAGTGGATCCTGACCGGCGGTCTCGGCGGCATGGGCGGCGCGCAGCCGCTGGCGGCCGTCATGGCCGGCGCCTGCTGCCTCGCTGTCGAGTGCGACGAGACCCGCATCGATTTCCGCCTTCGCACCCGCTATGTCGACGAAAAGGCAAAGACTCTCGACGAAGCGCTTGCCATGATCGACAAGTGGACGAAGGCTGGTGAAGCAAAGTCGGTCGGCCTGCTCGGCAATGCCGCAGAAATTTTCCCGGAATTGGTCAAGCGCATGAAGGCAGGCGGTCCGCGCCCGGATATCGTCACCGACCAGACCTCGGCGCATGATCCGCTGAACGGTTACCTGCCGCTCGGCTGGACTGTGGCCGAGGCGAAGGCCAAACGCGAGAGCGATCCGAAGGCTGTGGAAGCTGCCGCCCGCGCCTCGATGAGGGTGCATGTCGAAGCCATGGTCGCCTTCTGGAATGCCGGCGTGCCGACGCTCGACTATGGCAATAACATCCGCCAGGTCGCCAAGGACGAAGGTTTCGAAAACGCCTTTGCCTTCCCGGGCTTCGTGCCCGCCTATATCCGCCCGCTCTTCTGCCGCGGCATCGGCCCCTTCCGTTGGGCTGCTCTCTCGGGCGATCCGGAGGATATCTACAAGACCGATGCCAAGGTGAAGGAGCTGCTGCCTGACAATAAGCACCTGCACAATTGGCTGGACATGGCCCGTGATCGCATCGCCTTCCAGGGCCTGCCGGCCCGCATCTGCTGGGTTGGGCTTGGTGATCGCCACCGTCTCGGCCTTGCGTTCAACGAGATGGTCAGGAACGGCGAGCTGAAAGCTCCCATCGTGATCGGCCGTGACCATTTGGACTCCGGCTCGGTGGCTTCGCCGAACCGCGAGACCGAAGCAATGAAGGACGGATCGGATGCCGTTTCCGACTGGCCGCTGCTCAACGCGCTGCTAAATACCGCTTCCGGCGCCACCTGGGTATCGCTGCATCATGGCGGCGGTGTCGGCATGGGCTTTTCCCAGCACTCCGGCATGGTCATCTGCGCCGACGGCACGGATGATGCAGCAAGGCGTCTGGAACGCGTTCTCTGGAACGATCCGGCGACCGGCGTCATGCGCCATGCCGATGCCGGCTATGAGATCGCCATCAATTGCGCCAAGGAGCAGGGCCTGCGCCTGCCGGCAATCCTGGGGAACTGAGATGAAGCTGCTGCGCGCCAGTGATTACAAGCGCATGCCTTGGAAAAATGGCGGCGGCGAGACGGTGGAGATCGCCGTTTCGCCCGACGGTGCCGGGCTCGCCGATTTCGACTGGCGCGTCAGCATGGCGACCGTTGCCACGGACGGACCGTTCTCGGTCTTTCCCGGAATCGATCGCACGCTATCCATTCTCGACGGCGTGGGGATGGCCCTCTTCATCGAGGGCCGCGCGCCCGAACGCCTGACGCAGGAGAGCGAGCCGCTGCCATTTCGGGCCGATGCATTGTCCTCGGCAACCTTGATCGACGGGACGATCACGGATCTCAACGTGATGACGCGTCGGGGGCGCTTCATCCATTCGGTGCAGCGCGTTTCGATTAATGGAAACAAAGTAGTCGAGCTGAAAGGCGGGACCAGCCTTGTCCTTTGCCATCGCGGAGATGTCGGTATCGACGGCACGGTGCTTGGTGCGGGCGATTGCCTGCTTGTCTCGAACGAAGGCGCCGGGCGGCGTTCGATCTCGGGCAAGGCGCAGCTGTTTTTCATCGCCATTGAGGCAATATAGTCGGCTATCGACTGCGCTTTGACTTGACACCGACATGCCCCGGTTATCCTATTGCCGCGCCGCAGAGAGGATGTCCGTATGAGCGACGATCAGACCCCCACCGATAGCAAGCTCACCAACTCGAAGCGCCGTTGGGCGGTCGAGGGCAAATTTCTGACGGGGCGTATCAGCCGGCCCGAGACGGAGCGTCTGCCACCGGGGCAGCATCTCGTCAAAAATTGGCCGGTGCTTGATCTCGGCGCACAGCCACAGGTGTCCTTGTCGAGCTGGCGGCTCGATGTGTTTGGCTTCGTGGAAAAGCGGCTTAGCCTCGATTGGGCCGCTTTCCAGGCAATCGAGCACAGCACCCGCGTCAGCGATATTCACTGCGTCACCACCTGGTCGCGCTATGACAACAGGTGGGAAGGGGTTTCGACGCGCGATCTGCTTGATCTCGTCATGCCTACGGCCGAGGCGCATCATGTACTGCTGACAAGCTATGACGGCTATACCACCAATCTTCCCCTTTCAGATTTCGCGGCCGAAGATGGTATCCTCGCCACCGCCTGGGAGGGCCTGCCACTGACCGGCGAACATGGCGGCCCGATGCGTCTCGTCCTGCCGCATCTCTATTTCTGGAAGAGCGCCAAGTGGCTGAACCGCATCGAGCTCATCGGTGCCGACAGGGCCGGTTTCTGGGAGAAGAACGGCTATCATATGTATGGCGATCCTTGGCGCGAGCAGCGATATTCGGACGATTGACCCGGTGTGATGTGGTCGAGGACAACCCGTCAATGGTCGCAAAATTCATGTTACCGTGTCAATTTTTGATGGCACCGGCATGGGTTTGCGGCTTTGCATCTGGCGGCAATGGGCGTATGCATTGATCATATGATTGATGTCGGATTTATCCGGCGATCCACAACCAGCTACCCTCATATCCGATGCTATGACCGCCGTTCAGACCACAGAGCAGCCTTCCGAACAAAGTTTCGGCCGGCAATCGCGCATTATCGCCTTCGTCGTCGCCGTCTCCTTCTTCATGCAGGTCCTGGACGGCACGATCGTTACGACCTCGTTGCCGCAGATGGCAGCGAGCTTCGGCGTCGTGCCAGTGGCGATGAGCATCGGTATTACCGTCTATCTGCTGACCATGTCGGCCTTTGTGCCGCTGGCGGGTTGGGCCGGCGACCGATACGGCGCCCGCCGAGTGTTTTTAGCATCGATTGCCATCTTTACCGTCGCCTCACTGTTTTGCGGCTTGGCTTTCAATCTGACCGAATTCGTTATTGCCCGCGCGGTGCAGGGTATTGGCAGTGCGCTGATGACCCCGGTCGGCCGCATTATCGTGCTGCGCAGCGCCCGCAAATCTGATCTTGTGCATGCCATGTCGATGATCACCTGGCCGGCATTGACCGCGCCCGTCCTTGGTCCCGTGCTCGGTGGCTACATCACCACCTATCTGAACTGGCACTGGAACTTTTTGATTAACATACCGATCGGCATCGTCGGGCTCGGCCTCGTCCTGCGCTTCGTGCCGGACCCGCGTGAAGTGAAAGTCGCAAGGCTAGACCTCACCGGCTTCCTCCAGTCTGCGGTGGGCCTGACGTTTCTGCTCGCCGGTCTCGAATTCGTCGTTCATGGTACCACCGGTCTTGCAGCTAGCGTCGGCTTGATTGCCGTCGGCGTCGTCTTTTCCATCATCGCCACCAGGCATTTTCTAAGGGTCGATGCGCCGCTGCTCGATCTTTCCGCCTTCAAGATCCAGACCTTCGCCATGGCCACGCTCTCGGCCGGCACGGCGAGCCGGGTGGCGATCAACGCCACGCCGTTTCTGCTGCCGCTGCTCTTCCAGGTTGGTTTCGGTCTATCGGCGATCAACGCCGGCGCCTATCTGCTGGTTTATTTCGCCGGCAATCTCGGCATGAAGGCGATCACGACGCCGATGCTGAAGGCTTTCGGTTTCCGCAGCGTGCTCGTTGTCAATGGCCTGATCTCGTCGGCGAGCATCGGCTGCTTCGCACTGTTGTCGCCATCGACTCCCGATTGGCTAACCTACATCCTCCTCCTTTGCGCCGGCCTGTCCCGCTCGATGAATTTCACCGCGCTGAACACGCTTGCCTTCGCCGATATCCATGCGGCGCAACGCAGTTCTGCTTCGACCCTGTCAAGTATGCTGCAGCAGGTTTCGCTTCTGCTGGGCGTCGCGGTCGGCGCCGCAGTGCTCAACCTCTCGCGCACCATTTACGGTGGCGAAATGCTCACTCCCGTCGATTTTCGCTGGGCCTTCATCGCCATCGCTCTGATCGGCGTCGTCTCGTCGCTGCGCTTCCTCCGCCTGCCGCATGATGCGGGCGCGGAAGTATCGCGGCACAATACACGAAAATAATCGAGGGCGTTGTTGAAATTGCAGGCGTTATATTCGGCGACTGCTTTGCCTATGCTTGCGTGCAGGCTCTTGATTTGCCCGTGTTAACCAAGGGCTATGATTTTGTTCATACCGATATTGTTATGGCGTGATTGCCGATCAAACCAGCGTGACGTCGGCTCTCGCGATGGTGTAAAATACCTTCGTGATTCATATATATATAGTGGGTTTCAACTCCACAGGAGGCACGTGCCATGCTGCTCAAGGCTCTTACCATCTCCGCCATCGTCGTCGGCGTGTCCACTAGTGCCGCTTTGGCGGGTTCCGCACACAAGCATCGCACCGCAACCTTCGACGCGCAGGCAATGCAGACCGACGCTGGCTTCGTCGATCATTCCAAGGACGCGATTCTTCCGGATGGCACGATCAACACCGATCCGTCGGTGACCGGTCCAATCCGCGCCGGCGATGCGATTACGAGGCTGCAATGCGCCGCAGCGCCGAACTCCGTCGGCGTTTCGAATACATACGCCGCCGGTCCGACCTCGCATTGCCCCGGGTGGTAGTTTCGATGCGGGCGGGCTAGGCCATGCCGATATCCGTCCGGCCGAACTGGTCGCCTTTCGCCAATAGCGGCTGCCGATAATAGCGGGCGCAGGCATAGGTCATGCAGTCGTCCAAATCGAGATCGGCGGGATGACGGCCTTTTCCGAAACGCTCATAGGCTTCGAGCGCGAGAAAGGCGGCGCGCGGGGGCGTCGCCAACAGTTGAATGTTCATCAGCGTCAGGAATGTTCTCATCGCGTCGCTGGCATCGGCAAGAGACAGATTGAGCGTGGCGGCGGCGTGGATGGCCGCCTGCGCCACTGCCGAGGGTGAGGTCATTCGCGTCCCATCGGCCTGCATGCGCGCGGCAAAATCGCGCGCATCATCCTCATTGGTCATCATCGCAGCAAGTACCGAAGCATCGATGAACATCAGGCATCCCGCGATTGGCTGGCATCTGTCTCAGCTCCGCCGCCCGTCTTTTGTTTGAGCTGACGGCAGAAGGCGACGGCGACATCGGCAAGCGATGGCTTGGTAAGCTCCTCGTCCAGCGCTCTCTGCAATGCTAGCCGCACTGCTTCGGTTTTGGTGGAGGTTTTCGTCAGCGCCTGGTAGCGCCGCGCCAATCGGTCGATAGCATCGTCTTTGATGTAGAGTGGCACGGTATATCCATTTTTTGATTTGGGAATATCCATAGCGCATGGCGGCCAAGAGGACAATGATCGGGCAATTTTTTGATCGGCTATTGCGGACATGATTTGCCCGAACAGATATTTTTCGACTTATTTACATGACGAACATCATCTAACGTGCTAGCAATAACAGCGATCACTTAACTTGCAGATTGCGAGGAGCATCATGTCTGTCACTGATCCTGTCGTTATCGTCTCCGCTACGCGCACGCCACTCGGCCGTTTCCAAGGCGAATTGTCACCGTTGCAAGCGCCGGAACTCGGTTCTCACGTCATCCGTGCTGCCTTGGAGCGTGCTGGATTGTCTGCGGAGAAAGTGGACGAGGTACTGTTCGGTTGCGTGCTGCCGGCGGGCCAGGGGCAGGCACCGGCGCGACAGGCGGCGCGAGGCGCCGGATTGCCGGATGCGATCGGCGCCACGACGATCAACAAGGTGTGCGGTTCGGGCATGAAGGCGACCATGCTGGCGCATGACCTGATCCTTGCCGGCTCCGCCTCGATCGCGGTCTCCGGCGGCATGGAGTCGATGTCGAACGCGCCCTACCTGCTTGCTAAGGCAAGGGGTGGCTACCGGATGGGCCATGACCGCATCTTCGACCACATGATGCTCGACGGTCTGGAAGACGCCTATGAAAAAGGCCGCTCGATGGGTGATTTCGGCGAGATGGCGGTCGAGGCCTATCAGTTCAGCCGCGACGATCAGGATAACTATGCCGTCGAGACGCTGACGCGAGCACGCAGGGCGATCGAGACGGGGGCGTTCGAGGCCGAGATCACACCGATTTCGGTCGCCGCAAAGGGCGGACCGATGACGATTGCCAAGGACGAGCATCCGCAGAAGGTTTCGCCGGAGAAAATTCCAACCCTGAAGCCGGCATTCCGCAAGGACGGTACGATCACCGCGGCCAGCGCTTCTGCCAATGCTGATGGCGCGGCTGCCCTGGTCCTGACGCGACGCTCGATTGCTGAGCGCGAAGGACTGCCGATCCTCGCCGAGATCAAGGCGCATGCCACCCACAGCCAGGAACCCGCCTGGTACACGACGGCGCCGATCCCCGCGATCCGCAAGGTATTGGACAAGACCGGCTGGAAGGTCGGCGATGTCGACCTCTTCGAGATCAACGAAGCCTTCGCCGTCGTCGCCATGGCCGCCGCCAAGGATCTCGGCATCGATCGTGACCGCCTCAACATCAACGGCGGCGCCTGTGCGTTGGGTCATCCCATTGGCGCCACCGGCGCGCGGTTGATCGTGACGCTGCTGCATGCGCTGGAGCGCCAAGGCGCGAAGCGTGGTGTCGCTGCACTCTGCATCGGCGGCGGCGAGGCGACGGCGATTGCGGTGGAGAGGGTAAACTAAAGATAGGGGCGGCGGCCGCCTCGTCCTTCGAGGCCTAGTCGCCTCCGCTAACGCTTCATTGCCTGTCTACCTCAGGATGAGGCGGAGACAGTGTAGCGGAAATGCGTCAGAGCTGCTGCTGCTTGTCCTCTTTCGGCAAGCTCAGAATAACGCGAGGGCAGGTCAGAGTGGCTTGCGAGAAGATCAGCCCTCACTCTGAGGTGTGGGGGCTGGAGCCGGAGCCTCGAAGAGCGAGGGCGGTTCGGCAACTTCACCCCTCAGACAACTCCTCGAGGATCGGACAGTCCGGCCGCTCGTTGCCATGGCAGGCATGCACCAGATGTTCCAGCGTGAGGCGCAGTTCGCTCAGTTCGCGGATCTTGCGGTCGATCTCGCCGAGCTTCGATGTGGCGATCTCCTTGACGTCGGCGCTGGCGCGGCTTTTGTCTTCATAGAGCGCCAGCAGTTGCCGACACTCGTCGACAGAGAAGCCGAGACTGCGGGAGCGGTGCAGGAAGCGCAGCTTGTGTACGTCGTCGGAGCCATAATCGCGGTAGCCGTTGCCGCCGCGATCGGGTTGGATCAGGCCGATATCCTCGTAATAGCGAATCGTCTTAGCCGGCAGGCCAGAACGGCACGATGCTTCGCCGATATTCATGGAGATTCTCCTTATTTTGCCTGTCTCAGTCGCAGCGCGTTGGCGATGACCGAGACGGAGGACAGGCTCATGGCCGCAGCCGCGATCATCGGCGAAAGTAACAGGCCGAAGACGGGGTAGAGTATGCCCGCGGCGAGCGGCACGCCGAGAGCATTATAACCGAAGGCGAAGGCCAGGTTTTGCTTGATGTTGCGAATCGTGGCTTCCGAAAGATGCCGCGCCCGGACGATGCCGTTTAGGTCGCCCTTCACCAGGGTGATGCCGGCACTTTCCATCGCAACATCGGCGCCGGTGCCCATGGCGATGCCGACATCGGCCGCGGCCAGTGCCGGTGCGTCGTTGACGCCGTCGCCGGCCATAGCAACCACGTTGCCTTTGGCCCGCAGCTCGTCGATTAGCGCCTTCTTGCCTTCCGGCAGCATATCGGCCCGCACTTCGTCGATGCCGAGATGGGCAGCGACGGCCTTGGCGGTCTGGGCGTTGTCACCGGTCGCCATGATGATTTTCAAGCCACTTTCATGCAGCGCTTTGATGGCGGGCGACGTTGTCGGCTTGATCTGGTCGGTGACGGCAACGAGGCCCGCCAATTGACCGTTAAAGGCGACGAACATCACAGTCTTGCCATCACCGCTCAGGCGCTTGGTCTCCACTTGCAGCGGGTCGGTCGCAATACCGAGATCGGCCATCATTGCGGCATTGCCGAGGGCGATTGCCGTATCGCCTGCGCTGCCCTCCACGCCCTTGCCTGTCTTCGCCACGAAGCCGGATATATCGACTAAGCTCGCGCCGCGCTCCTTCGCGCCCGCGACAATCGCCTCGGCCAGCGGATGTTCGGAGCCGCGTTCGAGGCTAGCGGCAAGCGAAAGCAGGAGGGTTTCGTCCACCCCGGCGGCAGGGATGACATCGGTCAGGTTCGGTCTACCCTCTGTCAATGTGCCGGTCTTGTCGACGATCAGCGTATCGACCTTGGCGAAGCGCTCCAGCGCCTCGGCGTCGCGCACCAGCACGCCTTCCTGCGCGCCCCGGCCAGTGGCGATCATGATTGACATCGGCGTCGCAAGTCCCAATGCGCACGGGCAGGCGATGATCAGGACGGCGACGGCGGCAAGCAGCGCATGCGCCAGCGTCGGCTCCGGTCCGACAAAGGCCCAGACCGCAAAGGCTATGATGGCGGCGGCCACGACGGCCGGCACGAAGACGGCCGAAACACGGTCGACCATCGTCTGTATCGGCGCGCGAGACCTCTGCGCCTTAGCGACCAGCTCGACGATGCGCGACAGCGTCGTTTCAGCACCGACCTTTTCTGCGATCATAATCAGGGTGCCGTTCTTGTTGATCGTGCCGCCGGTCAGCGCGTCACCTTGGGTCTTTTCGACCGGCAGCGGCTCGCCAGTGATCATCGATTCGTCGATGGTCGTCTGTCCGTCGACAACGGAACCGTCCACCGGCACGCGCTCGCCGGGACGCACGCGCAGCCGGTCGCCGGCCTGGACCTCGTCGACGGGCACATCGGTCTCGCTGCCGTCGGTGCCGATACGGCGCGCGGTCTTGGGCGCGAGGTCGAGCAGGGCGCGGATCGCCGAGCCGGTGCGCTCACGCGCCTTCAATTCCAGCACTTGGCCCACAAAAACCAGAGCGACGATCACCGAAGCGGCTTCGAAATAGACTGGCACAGCTTCGCCGTGCCCGCGAAAGCTCATCGGGAAAATACCGGGCGCGAGCGTCGCCACAAGGCTGTAGAGATAGGCCGTTCCGACACCAAGGCCGATCAGCGTCCACATATTCGGGCTACGATTGGCGAGCGAAGTCCACGCGCGGCGGAAGAAGGGCAGGGCCGCCCAGAGCACGACTGGCGTCGCAAGGAAAAGTTCGACCCATGTGGCGATAGGATCGCCGATCCAGTCGCGGAAAGGCAGGCCGATCATCGGACCCATACCGATAATGAGCAGTGGCAGCGACAGGGCCGCGCTGATCCAAAGCCGGCGACTGAAATCGATCAGCTCCGGGTTCGGGCCTTCGTCGGCGGAGGGCAAGCCCATGGGCTCCAGCGCCATGCCGCATTTCGGGCAGTCGCCGGGGTGGTCGCTGACGACCTCGGGGTGCATCGGGCAGGTATAGAGCGAGCCCTTCGGCATCGGCTTCGGTGCCGGTCCGCTGCCATTGAGATAGGCTGATGGAACCGCCTCGAACTTGGACTTGCAGCCGGCGGAGCAGAAATAGAATTTCTCACCTTCATGCTTCAGGAAATGGCGCGCGGTGGCGCGATCGACCGTCATGCCGCAGGTGAGGTCCGTGGCGGTGAGATAATTTTCCGGGGCGGCTATGAATTTCGTGCGGCATCCATTGCCGCAGAAATGAAATGTGCGGCCCATATAATCCAGCGACGGCTTGCCGGCGTTCGGGTCCACGGTCATGCCGCAGACGGGGTCGCGGATAACCATATCCTCAGAGGGAGTGCCGCGATGGTGGTGCTGACCGTGGCCGTGATGGCTATGATCGTGCTCGTCATGCAATGCCATATAAAACTCCTTTGCCCAGAGAGGGCGTCGGAAGGCTTTATGAACCTTCCTGTAACTGGAAGGTCAAGAAGAAAAATAGTGAGGGCAGTCCACAGTTGAAAGAGGCAGCTTTCTATCGCGATGCGATCGGCGGTGTTACCTTCCGCAAGACAGAATCGATCATGTGATTCCAATGCGATATGATCTTGCCGCCCTACCGCTGACGACGCTTCTTCCTGCGATGACCAGGGCAGAGGATATGCTTGCGCGGTTGGATGAGCGGGTGTTGCGCCACGTGGTCGGCGACGGTTTTCGTGAGCGCGGTCATTTTTTCGATGCTGTCGCTGCGCTCTGGGTCAGTGGTGAGCTGGTGCATATCGAAGATCTGGTGCTGCATGATGCGCATGTGGATGTTCGCGCGCCGACGCATGAATTGACCATCGCCCACGCCGTGCTGCGCGTCCGGCGACGGCTATGGAACGCCGAGCCGGACTGGGGACTGGGAACGGCCGGGCTTGCGGTCTTGAGCGGCGATATCGGCGATGCCGAAGAAACGGTCACTCTACGCCCCGTGCCTGCGGAGACGCCGGAAACAGAGCAGGAACACGATGATGACGACGACGATGACGATTTCGGTATGGATTTTTCCGAGATCGACGCCGTCATCGCCCGCTCCGGCCAGGTGCTGGATGGAGGGATCCCGGAAGCCAAGCCAGTGAAGATGGACGATCCGCTTGGTCTGATTCGGGATGATGATTGGGATGAAAACGAGCGTCTGGAGAACTGGCGCGCCGTCATCCATCAAGCCGATCTCCTGCCGCCAGCCTTGGGCGCTGCCGTGTTGTTCGACGCTTGGGAGCGGCTCGAACCGCTACGGCGGCAACATTGGTTGGGCAGCCAGCTCGTCAGCGCCTATCTTCGAAGCCGCGGAAAGGTCACGTCACACCTTTTCTGCCTCAATACCGGCCTGAAGTCTGTTCGGCATGAGCGTCGCCGCGCGTCGGATCGTTCCGTGCGGCTGATGGCTTTTCTTGACGCTATGGCACTATCGGCCGAGGCGGGTCTGAAGGAGCTCGATCGCCTGTCGCTTGCCAAGATACAGATGGAGCTGCGGCTGAAGGATCGGCGCTCGAACAGCAGCTTGCCCGGCGTCATCGAGATTGTGCTTTCGCGACCTATCGTCTCCGCCAGCATGGTTGCCCGGCATGTCGGCGTTACCTCCCGCGGTGCGCTCAATCTGGTCGCCGAACTCGGCGTGCGCGAGATGACCGGACGCGGGCGTTATCGCGGCTGGGGTATCCTTTAAGTTTAGTGAGCACTAGATTGCTCATCTGAGGGCCGCGTCGTCATTGTCTGCGTGACGGAATGCGACTAGCCTCGCGTTCTCATCCTCACGGAAGTGCACTTCATGCCCCTGATCGATACCGCCAATGCCTTCATCGAGCTGTTCGCGCAGCCCGTTCGTTCTGTGGACAACGGCTCGCTGGCCGGGCTCACGTTTGCCGCCAAGGACAATATCGATGTCGAAGGGCGGATCACCGGCAATGGCAATCCGGTTTGGCGGCGTGCGCATGGTCCGGCGGCGGCGCATGCGCCTGTCGTTGCCCGGTTGCTGGCCGAGGGCGCGGTGCTCTCCGGCAAGACGCATATGGATGAATTTGCCTATAGCCTGATGGGCACCAACGCGCATTACGGCACGCCGCTGAATAGTGCGGCGCCCGATCGCGTACCTGGTGGCTCTTCCTCCGGCTCCGCTTCCGCGGTCGGCGCCGGCCTGGTGGATTTCGCGCTGGGGACGGATACGGGCGGCTCGGTGCGGCTGCCGGCCTCCTTCAACGGCATTTTCGGCATGCGGCCCAGTCACGGGGCGGTCGACATGGCTGGCGTGGTGCCACTCGGGCCGGGTTTCGATACGCTCGGCTGGTTCGCCCGCGATGCCGGAACGTTGGTTCGCGTCGGCCGTGCGCTTGGTCTTGTAGGCGAGGCGTTCTTTTCGGTGGCTTGGCTGCCTTCGGATATCTGGACGGACGTCGATCCGGGACTTGCCGCCTTGCTGCGGCCGATGGCGGAAAAGATCGCGACGCGGTTCAGCAACACCGTTACTGATCCATTGCCGATCGTCGGGCCGGAAGAACGGTCCGAGATCTATCGCTTCTGGCAAGGCTACGACGCATGGAAAGTGTTGGGCGGCTGGGTCGAGGCGCATGACGCCGAACTCGGTCCAGACATTGCCTCGCGTTTCGCCGTGGCGCGATCCATCAGCGACGAGACCTTTGCCAGGGTCGATGCAACCCGTCGCGACATTGCGCGGACAATGGACGCAGCACTTGCCGACGGCCTGGTTATGATCATCCCGACGGCCCCGGGTCCCGCGCCGCTAAGGGGTTCATCGCGGGAGATATTCGAGGCCTATCGACAGCAAGCCCTCGGCATCCTCTCTGTCGCAGGCCACGCCAGCCTGCCCCAGATTTCCATGCCGGCCGAAAAGATGGATGGCGGACCGGTAGGGCTGTCAGTCATCGGCCGCCGCGGTAGTGACGGCGCGCTCTTGGAACTGGTGGAAGGGCTGTGAGGCCTATCTCAGCGGCGCGGTCCACTGCCTGGCGATCAGCCCACCCGATACCCGCTTGACGCTCGACGGTTTTCCTGGCCGGCAGGAGCTGTCTTCCAGCATGCCGACGACGACGGTGACGATCTCGTCCAGCGGACGGCGAGACGTCGTCAGCGCATAATGCGGCCAGCTTGCCATGGGGATATCGTCGAAGCCGGCTACGGAAATGTCTTCGGGCACCCGCTTGCCGGCGTCCTCGCGCAGTGCGTCGACGCCGCCGATCGCGAGAATGTCGTTGGCAAAGAAGGTGGCATCGGTGTTGTTCTTGGCAGCGATTTCGAGTGCGGCGCGGCGACCGGCTTCGTAGCTGTATTTCCCGCCATCGACACGGCCTGTCAGCGTCATGCCCAATGTAGCGTCGCCCCCGAGAGCATCGTCGCCGAAATGACGATAACGGCATCGACGTTGTAGCGTCTCAGCGCCGAGAGCTGCTCTTCGATGTTCGAGCCTTTGGTGATGTTGAACAGCAGGCTCTGCAGGCCGGTGCGCTGCAGGCCCTGCGAGAGCTTCTGGATGAGCGCGGGATAGAAGGGGTTGCTCATGGTCGGAAACGACGATGCCGACGATGTTGGTGCCGCTCTTCGACAGCATGCTGGCGAGGCGTTGGGTGGTAATCCTGCTCCTCAGCGAATTTCAGGATCTTTTGGCTGAGCTCGGCTGCGATGCTGGCCCCCGGCGTGACGGCGCGGGAGACCGCCAGAGACTGTGTTCGGTCGCTGCCTGTCACTTCGCAAAACCTAATTCCATACTGGTGGCGCCGCGGATCGCGACGCCAGCAATCGCTTGAGGCAGATGGGATGAATTGTCGTCATCCCGCCCTAACTTCACCTATATGAACACAAGGACTGCCCGATGAGTTTTAAGGCTCTTGTTACGGAACGCGACGCCGCGGGCGTCGTCTCCTCGTCCGTGCAGACGCTCGACGATGATCGATTGCCTGAGGGCAATGTCACGGTTGCGGTGGAATGGGCCGACGTCAATTACAAGGATGGCCTGTGCCTGACGGGGGCCGGTGGTCTGGTGCGCACATATCCGCATGTCGCCGGCGTCGATTTTTCCGCGACAGTGATCGAGAGCGCCGATCTGCGTTATCGCGCCGGCCAGAAGGTCGTGCTCACAGGCTGGCGTGTCGGCGAGAACCATTGGGGCGGCTATGCCGAAAAGGCCAGGGTCTTCGGTGACTGGTTGGTGCCGCTTGCAGAAGGGCTTTCGACACGCGACGCCATGGTCATGGGAACAGCGGGGCTGACGGCGATGCTCGCGGTCGATCGCCTGGAAGCCAACGGCCTGAAACCCGGCGACGGCGAAGTGCTGGTGACGGGCGCAGGCGGCGGCGTCGGCACGGTCGCAATCCATCTGCTTTGGAAACTCGGTTATGAGGTCGCGGCAATCTCCGGTCGCCCGCATCTGTCGAAGGAACTAAAGGCGCTCGGGGCAAAGACGATCATTAGCCGCGAAGAGTTCTTCGCTGCGGCGGACAAGCCGCTCGAAAGCGCCCGCTGGGCCGCAGCCATTGATTCGGTTGGCGGGGCCATGCTCGGCAAGCTTCTGAAGCAGGTCAGACATCACGGCGCCGTTGCCGCCATCGGCAATGTCGGCGGCGTGATGTTTGAGACCAATGTCCTGCCCTTCATCCTGCGCGGCGTCGCGCTTCTCGGCATCGACAGCGTCATGCAGCCCTATGAGCGGCGTATCGCCGCCTGGGCACGTATCGCCGAATTGTTCGATTTTTCGGCCTATGACCGTTTCGTCAGGGAAATCACGCTGGACGATTTGCCGGACGCCGCCAAGGCCATTCTGGCGGGGAAAATTCGCGGCCGCCTGATCGTGCGGATGTAGTGCTCAAAGGCCATTCGCGCAACGGCTTCGGGGTAGGACAGTTAGGGCGTGCGTTGCCGATTGTTCATTTGCAACCACAACCCTAGTTTTCGTCCAATGTAACAGTTTGTTGCGCTAAGCCGCACAAAAATGGACAAAATTTAATGGCCATACCAAATTCCTAAGCGACGAGCTGCAAGCTAAAGTCGCGCCAATATCGCGCCGGTATCGGTATAGCCGGAGCTGTGAAGGAAGGTATGTTGATGGCTCGGACATTTCGGGTCCTGATATCGGCAGCAATGATCGGCGCAGTGGCCTACAGCGCCTATGTGACACGCGATCGCTGGTTCGGAAGCGCCGAGCGGCTGCTCGGCTATCATAGTACGGCTCAGCCCAATGAGCAGGCCCAGGGTGAACGCCCTGGCAATCAAGGGCAGGGCGCAGGCCAGGCCGGCGGACGGCGGCGCGGCGGCCTTTCGCAATTCACGGGTCCCGTTCCAGTGCTGGCGGCGGATGCGAAATCCGCTGATGTGCCGGTCTATATCGACGGCGTCGGCTCGGTGAAGGCGCTGAACACGGTAACGGTGCGCGCCCAGGTCAGCGGCAAGGTGGTCGAAATCGATTTCGAGGAAGGCCAGGACATCAAGAAGGGCGACGTCATCGCCCGCATCGACGCCGCCGTCTACAAGGCCCAGCTCGACCAGGCCGTCGGCAAGAAGGCGCAGGACGAGGCGTTGCTGGCCGGCGCGAAACGCGATCTCGAGCGTTTTCAGCGCATGGTGGCGACCGCTTCCGGTACCCAACAGCAGGTCGACACCTCGACATCCTTAGTGGCGCAATATACGGCTCAGCTCCAGTCCGACCAGGCAGCCATTGAGAGTGCGCAAGCGACACTTGACTACACGACGATCAAGGCGCCGATCGACGGGCGTACCGGCATCCGCAATGTCGACGTCGGCAATCTCGTCAGCGCGTCGGACGCGACGGGCATCGTGACGCTGTCGCAGATCAAGCCGATTTCCGTCCTGTTTTCCGTTCCGCAGCAGCAGCTTGCCCGTGTGAACGCGGCAAGTGCAGCGGGCACACTTTCGGTCCAGGCGATCGCTAGCGACGGTCAGACAGTGGTCGATAACGGCACGTTGGCAGTGGTCGACAATCAGGTCGACCCAACCACGGGCACGGTGAGACTGAAGGCCAATTTCCCGAACGACAAGCTGGCATTGTGGCCTGGCGCCTTCGTCAACGCGCGTCTGTTGGTCGAGACGCTAAAGGGCGTGACGGTCATTCCGACCGCCGCGGTGCAGCGCGGACCGAACGGCACCTTCGTCTACATCATCCGACAGGATCAGACGGTTGCCATGAAGCCGGTGAAGGTGCGCCAGCAGGACGACGTGCAGGCCGTCATTGCCGATGGCGTCGTCCCCGGCGACAAGGTGGTGACGACAGGCTTTGCCCGTCTGCAGGATGGATCGAAAGTGGAGATTTCCGCCGCGGCCGGCGCAGCCGCACCGGCTGTGACGACCCCTGTTACCGAGGGCCAGCCGGTTGCCGTAAACGCAACGCAAAACAACCAGGCTCAGACGCCCGGCAACGCCGCCAACGATGGCCAACGGCCGCACCGCCAGCATAGCGGCCAGGGCGGTGGCACTGGTGGTCACCGCCGACAGAACGCAGACGGTGCCGGCGCTAACAACACCAATTCCAACGCCAATACTGACGGCAACGATGCTGCCGTCACCAGTTCAACGACACGACAGCAATGAACGTCTCGTCGCTCTTCATATCCAGGCCGATCGCCACTTCGCTTCTCGGGGTGGCCATTTTGTTGGGCGGCATTCTCGGTTTTCTCTTCCTGCCGGTCGCGCCGCTGCCGCAGGTGGATTTTCCGACGATAGAGGTGACGACGCAATTGCCGGGCGCCGATCCGGATACGATGGCGGCGTTGGTGACCGCGCCGTTGGAGCGGCCACTCGGCCAGATTCCGTCCTTGGCGTCGATGACCTCATCCAGCGCCTTCGGTATCAGCCAGATCACCCTGCAATTCGATCTCGGCCGCGACATTGACGGGGCGGCTCAGGACGTGCAGGCGGCGATCAACGCTGCCGGCTCGACGCTGCCGCGCACGCTGCCCTATCCGCCGACCTATTCGAAGGTGAACCCGGCCGATACGCCGATCGTCACGCTGGCGCTACGCTCCAAGAGCTATTCGATCCGTGAACTCAGCGATTTCGCCGATACGATGATGGCGCAGCGGCTCAGCGAAGTTTCGGGGGTCGGCAATGTCAGCATCCAGGGCGGCGTCAAGCCAGCCATCCGCATCCAGGCCGACCTGCCGCGACTTGCCTCCTATGGTTTGGCGCTGGAGGATCTGCGCACTGCGATCACCAATGCCAGCGTTGCCGGCGCCAAGGGCGCACTTGACGGCACTCAGCAGAGCTTCACGCTCGCCGCCAATGACCAGATCATCGATCCCAACATCTACAAATCCGTCATCGTCGCCTATCGCAACAATGCGCCGGTGCAGTTAAAGGACGTCGCCACCGTCGTCGAAGGGCTGGAAAACAACCGTGTCGGCGCCTGGTACCAGGGCCAGCCGGCCGTCATCCTCGACATCATGCGCCAGCCGGGGGCCAACGTTATCCAGACGGTCGAGAGCGTGCTGAAGCAGATCCCGCGACTGAAGCAGGCGCTGCCTGCAGGCATATCGCTCGATATCGTCAACGACCGCACCGACATGATCCGCGCTTCGATCCATGACGTGCAATGGACGCTCGTCGTCAGCATCGGCCTGGTCATCCTCGTCGTTCTGCTGTTCCTCCGAACTGTGACCGCGACCTTCATCGCCGGCGTGGCGCTGCCGTTGTCGCTGATTGCGACCTTTGGCGTCATGTGGTTCGCCGGCTTCAGCCTCGACAATCTGTCGCTCATGGCGCTTACTATCGGTACCGGCTTCGTCGTCGACGACGCCATCGTGATGATCGAGAATATCGCCCGCCATATCGAGGAGGGCGAGAGTCCTATGCAGGCGGCTCTGAAGGGTGCGGGCGAAATCGGCTTCACCATTATCTCGCTGACCTTCTCGCTAATCGCCGTCTTCATCCCATTGCTGTTCATGACCGGTATCGTCGGGCGCATGTTCCGCGAGTTCGCGTTGACACTGACCATCGCCGTGGTGGTGTCGGCAGCGGTTTCTCTGACTTTGACGCCGATGATGTGCGCGCGCATCCTGCGCAAGCCGAAGGAAGATCGCGGTGGCTTCCTGGCGGGCACCGACCGCGGCATGGGTCGGCTGATCGAGGGCTATCGGCGCAGTCTCGTCTGGGCGGTGGACCGCAGCGCGTTCATGCTGACGGTCACAGTGGTGACGCTTGCCGCTACGATCGCTCTTTACATCTTCATTCCCAAAGGCTTCCTGCCGCCGCAGGATACCGGCCTGATCACCGCCGTCGTCGAGACGGAGCCCACCACCTCATTCGAAGCGATGAAGCAGACGCAGGAGACCGTGGCCGACCGGCTGCGCACGGACGCTGACGTAACAGGCATCGTCTCGGTCATCGGCACCAGCGCCAGCAACCTCACACTCAACACCGGCAATCTCAGCCTCATATTGAAGCCGAGGGACCAGCGCTCTGCTTCGGCGGCCGAAATCATCGATCGCATGCGGGGTGAAGTTGCGGATCTGCCCGGCATCCACGTCACCTTCCAGAGCGTGCGCGGCATCTCGATCAGCACGCGCGCCAGCCGCGCGCCCTATCAATATACGCTGACCGGCACGGATACGGCGACAGTGGTGGACTGGGCGGAGAGGCTGGTGCAGCGGCTGCAGCAGAGCCCGAAGCTGATCGATGTCGCATCGGAAGTCGAAATGGGCGGCGGTCGCATCTTCGTCGATGTCGACCGCGAAACCGCCTCGCGCCTCGGCGTCTCGATGCAGGCCGTCAGCGACACCCTGAACGATGCGTTCGGCCAGCGCCAGATCGCCACCATCTACGGCCAAGCCAATCAGTACCGCGTCATCCTCGAGGCTGCGCCGCAATATCAGTCGGACCCGAAATCGCTCGACAAGCTCTATGTCGCCGGCGCCGGCGACACGCAGGTGCCGCTCAACGCCTTTACGACGGCCACGTTCATGACAGCGCCGCTGGTCATCAGCCACGACGAGCAGTTCCCGGCCGTGACCCTGAGTTTCGATCTTGCCAAGGGCGCCTCGCTCAGCGAAGCCGTCACGGAGATCCAGGCGGCGGAACGCGATATCGGCATGCCGAGTTCGATCCAACGCAATTATTCAGGCGATGCGCAAGAGTTCGCCTCGTCGCTCGCCGGCGAGCCCTGGCTGATTCTGGCGGCTGTCGTGACGATTTATATTGTTCTCGGCCTGCTTTATGAAAGCGCCGTGCATCCCGTGACGATCCTCTCAACCTTGCCGTCGGCGGGCGTCGGTGCGCTGCTGGCGCTGATGCTGTTCGGCCAAGACTTGTCGATCATCGCCCTGATCGGCATCGTGCTGCTGATGGGCATCGTCAAGAAAAATGCGATCATGATGATCGACTTCGCGCTGGAGGCCGAACGCAAGGAAGGGTTGGCGCCGCGCGAGGCGATCTTGAAAGCCTCGATCCTGCGTTTCCGTCCAATCATGATGACGACGCTCGCCGCGCTCTTCGGTGCGCTGCCGCTGGCGCTAGCGCATGGTACCGGGGCGGAGCTGCGCATTCCGCTCGGTATCACCATCATCGGCGGCCTTGTGCTGTCGCAGCTTCTAACGCTCTATACGACGCCGGTGATTTATCTTGCCTTCGAAAGCCTGCGCGCTCGCGTTGTCGGACGGCCGACCGGCGCACCGGCTCCTGAACTGGACAAAGCCGTAGGTGGCGGGACATGAGCCTCTCCGAGCCGTTCATCAAACGTCCTGTCGGAACGACGCTTCTGGCGATCGGGCTGATGATTCTCGGCATCGTCGCCTACCGTTTCCTGCCGGTCGCCAGCCTGCCGACGGTCGATCTGCCGACGATCGTGGTCTCCGCCAGCCGTCCGGGCGCCGACCCTGCCAGCATGGCGGCGAGCGTCGCAGCGCCACTCGAGCGGCATCTCGGCACTATCGCCGGCATCACGCAGTTGACCTCGGTCAGCTCGCTGGGATCGAGCAGCATCGTCGCGCAATTCGATCTGTCGCGCAGCGTCGACGGTGCAGCCCAAGACGTTCAAGCAGCGCTGAACGCGGCGGCGACCGACCTGCCGGGGGATTTGCCGACATTGCCCTCCTTCCGCAAGATCAACCCGGCGGCGGCGCCGGTCCTGATCCTGGCGCTGACATCGGACAATGTGTCACCGAGCGCGATCTACGACGCTGCCGATACGGTGGTGGTGCAGCGAATTTCCCAGGTGGACGGCGTTGGCGGCGTCACGGTCAGCGGTGCCGACCAGCCCGCCGTGCGCGTCAGGCTCGATCCCGACCGCCTTTCCGCCATGGGTCTATCGCTGGACAATATCCGCACCGCAATCGTCAAAGCCAATGTGCTCGGTCCCATCGGCTCGATCGACGGCAATAGCGCGGCGTTCTCGATTTCCATGAATAGCCAGCTACGGACACCGGAGGCTTATGGCCGGATTGTCATTCGCAGCGGCGACGGCACGGCTGTACGCCTTTCCGACATCGCCACCGTCGAGCCCGGTGTTCGCAACAGCCGCTCGGATGCCTGGTATGACGGCAAGCCTGCGGTGCTGCTGAACATCACGAAGGAGGCGGATGCCAACGTCATCGCCACGGTCGATGGCGTCCAGGCGCTGATCCCTGAGTTGCAGCGGCTCATCCCGGCCGGCGTCCACATTGCGGTTCTCTCAGACCGCACCACGACGATCCATGCCAGCGTCACCGATATGCAATGGACGCTGCTTGCCACCATCTGCCTGGTCATGGGCGTCGTGTTCGTCTTTCTGCGGCGCGCCACGACGACATTCGCGGCTGGCGTCACCGTGCCGCTGTCGCTCTGCGGCACCTTTGCGGCCATGTGGCTCGTCGGACTGTCGATCGACAATCTGTCGCTGATGGCGCTTGCAGTCTCCGTCGGCTTCGTCGTCGACGACGCTATCGTGATGATCGAGAATATCTACGCGAATCTCGAAACCGGCATGAAGCCGATGAAGGCGGCGCTCGAGGGCGCGAAGCAGATCGGTTTCACCGTCGTTTCGATCAGCCTGTCACTGCTCGCAGCTTTCATTCCGCTGTTTTTCATGGGCGGCATCGTCGGACGGTTCTTCCAGACCTTCTCGCTGACGCTCGGCTTCACCATCGTCGTTTCCACACTGGTGTCGCTGACCCTGACGCCGATGATCTGTGGCCATCGGCTGCGGGCGTACGATAAGGTGGCACGGCCTGGCCTATTTGGCCGGATCATCGAAGGAACGCTGGGTGCGATCACCAATTTCTACGGCCGGACGTTGAAGGCGGTATTGCATCATCGAGTGCTCTCAATCCTGGTCATCCTCGCCTGCGTCGTCATGTCCGGCTATCTCTATGTGAAAGTGCCGAAGGGTTTCATTCCGCAGGACGACACGGGCTATATACAGGGCGGCACGGAGGCGGCGACTGATATCTCCTATCCGGCCATGGTCAAGCTGCAGCAGCAGGCGGCCGATATGGTCGCGGCCGATCCGGCCGTCTCCGGTGTCGGCTCGTCCGTGGGTGGTGGCGGCTTTTCCAGTTCGGTCAATCGCGGGCAATTGTTCATATCGCTGAAGCCCGCGTCGGAACGCGTCGCGACCGACCAGGTGATCGACCGGCTGCGCAAGCAGCTCATGGCCATTCCCGGGCTCAGCACCTTTCTGTTTTCGCCGGGCGACATCCGCGCGGGCGCGCGTCAGTCGCAGTCGCAATATCAGTTCACGCTCTGGGGCGCGAATTATGATGAGCTGGTGGAATGGGCACCGAAAGTGCTCGAACGCCTGCAGGCCCTGTCGCAGCTCACTGACGTCGCCACCGACCGGCAGCCGAATGGCCTGCAGGCTACGGTCAATATCAACCGCGGCGAAGCCTCGCGCCTTGGCGTCAGCATCCAGTCGATCGACGCTGCGCTGAACAATGCCTTCGCGCAGCGGCAGGTCTCGACCATCTATACCCAGCGCAATCAATATCGCGTCGTGCTGGAGGCCGATCCCAGCTACGCCCGTGATCCCAACGATATCTCCAAGCTTTATGTGCCAGCGTCGGGTGGTACTCAGATTCCGCTGAGTGCCGTGGCGTCGGTCGATCGGACGCTAGCGCCGCTGGTGGTCAATCACCAGGGGCAATATCCTTCCGTAACCATCTCCTACAATCTGGCGCTCAACACTGTGCTGGAAGTAGCAAATGATGCCATTCAGAAGGCGGTGCTCGAAATGCACTTGCCGGATACGCTACACGCGGATTTCGCCGGCGATGCGGCCAGCGTGACCCAATCCACAAGTAGCCAGCCGCTGTTGCTTCTGGCGGCGCTGCTGACGGTCTACATCGTCCTCGGCATCCTCTACGAGAGCCTCGCGCATCCGCTGACGATCATTTCAACGCTGCCTTCAGCCGGTCTTGGTGCGCTGCTGGCGCTGGTCATCAGCGGCACGGAACTGACGATTATCGCCTTCATCGGCATCATTCTGTTGATCGGCATCGTTAAGAAGAACGGCATCATGATGGTGGATTTCGCGTTGCAGGGTGAACGCAACCTCGGCCTGCCATCGGAAGAGGCGATCTATGAAGCCTGCCTGAAGCGCTTCCGCCCGATCCTGATGACCACGCTCGCCGCCCTGATGGGCGCCATTCCGCTGATCATCGCCACTGGCCCCGGCGCAGAACTCCGTCGCCCCCTCGGCATTACCATCGTCGGCGGCCTGATCGTCTCGCAGGTCCTGACGCTCTACACGACGCCGATCATCTACCTGATGCTGGCCAAGCTCCACGCCAGGTGGTCGACGAAGCGACAGCCGGTATCCCCGCTGCCGACCTGAGTGGCAGGTTTAGAAATGTGCGTGCGAATGTCAGGCGCTGCGCTCGATCACAATCTTCAGCGCGTTGCGGTGACTGTCCCAATAGGGTAGCGCTTTCTCGGCCTCTTCAAAGGGAAAGACCTTGGAGATCAGCGCGTCGGCTTTGTCACCGATCGTCTCGAGATGGCTGATGACGTTCTGAAAGTCGCGCATCAGGGCGTTGCGGGAGCCCATGATGTCGAGTTCTTTCAGGTTGAAGAACTGCGTCTGGTAGGTGACCGGCGCCTTGGAATAGCCGACATAGACGACACGGCCGCCGAAGCAGGCGAGATCGATGGCCTGCGTGAAGGTTGCGGGCAGGCCGACGGCCTCGAAAGCGATATCCACACCGTCATCGCCAGTCAATTCGCTGACCCTGGCGACAACGTCTTCGCCGCCCGCATCGATCGCCTCGACGGCGCCGAATTGCCGGGCAAGCGCGCGTTTTCCCTCGCTGAGATCGACGGCGATGACTTCGGCGCCGCGGGCGACTGCCGCGATCAGGACGCCCATGCCGATCATGCCGCAGCCAAGCACGACGACGCGATCACCTTTCGCCACCCGGCCGCGTTCGACCGCGTGAAAGCCGACCGATAGCGGCTCGACTAGGGCCAGATGACGGGGCGGCAGCCTGTCGTTGAGGATCAGCTTTTCGGCCGGCAGCACGATCTCCTCGGCCAGTCCGCCATCCTGTTGCACACCAAGCGTCTTGTTGTAGCGGCAGGCGTTGAGCCGGCCCTTGCGGCAGGAGGTGCACTCTCCGCAATTGGTATAGGGCATGACGATGACACGGCGGCCGGGCGTATAGGCAGGATCGACACCGGGGCCGACGGCGATGATCTCACCGCCGATTTCATGGCCGGGAATGCGCGGCAGCTTCACAAGCGGGTTGAGGCCCTTGAAGGTGTTAAGATCGCTGCCGCAGAGGCCAATGTGCCGGACGCCGACACGGACCTGGCCGACGCCCAGCGGCGCTTCCGCGATGTCGTGGAAGCGCGTGACGTTTTCCGCTTCGATCATCAAGGTCTTGATCACAGTATTTCCTCCCTTAAAGCATGCAGGTGGCGCTTCTTAATGCGCCGTGTCTGGGGCTGGCTCCGATGCCGCGGTGCTTGTCGGCCGCCTTCCACCCTTGAAGATGCGGCGGACAGAGACAAAGAGCAACGGGATGAAGAAGATGCCGAGCACCGTAGCCGAAATCATGCCGCCCATGACGCCGATGCCGATCGAGTTCTGGCTGCCGGAGCCGGCGCCGTTCGCGATTGCCAGCGGCATGACGCCGAGGATGAATGCGAGCGAGGTCATCAGGATTGGACGCAGGCGCTGGCGGGCTGCCTCCAGCGTTGCCGGGACCAGGTCCTTGCCGTTGTTCTGCTGCTCGATCGCGAATTCGACGATCAGGATGGCGTTCTTGGCGGCCAAACCGATGGTGGTCAGTAGGCCGACCTTGAAATAGACGTCGTTCGACTGGCCGAAGAGGGTGGCCGCCAATAGTGCCCCGAAGATGCCGATCGGCACCGACAGCATGACGGCGAGCGGGATCGACCAGCTCTCGTAGAGGGCGGCCAGTGCCAGGAAGACGACCAGGATGGAGATGGCGTAAAGCTGGCTCGCCTGGTTGCCGGAGAGCTTTTCCTGGGCCGACAGGCTTGTCCATTCGCGACTGAAACCCGGCGGCAAGCTTGCCATGATCTGGTCGATCTGGTTCATGGCATCGCCGGACGAAACGCCGGGGGCGGCGGCACCCTGAATTTCGACGGCCGACGAGCCGTTATAGCGTTCTAGGCGTGGCGAACCATAGGTCCATTTGCCGGAGGCAAAAGCCGAGAAGGGCACCATGGCGCCATCGGAGTTACGCACGTACCAGCGGTCGAAATCCTCCGGCTGCATGCGGAACTTGGCGTCAGCCTGCACGTAGACTTTCTTGACGCGACCTCGGTCGATGAAGTCGTTGACATAGGTGCTGCCCCAGGCCGTGGATAGTGTCGCATCGATATCGGAAAGCTTGATGTTGAGCGCGCTTGCCTTTTCCTGGTCGATCACTACCGAATATTGCGGCGTATCTTCCTGGCCGTTCGGGCGCGTGCCGAACAGTTTGGGGTTTTTCCCGGCGGCGCCCAGCAACTGGTTGCGGGCGGCAATGAGCTGATCATGCCCGGCGCTATTGATGTCCTTGATGAAGAAATCGAAACCAGCGGAGCTGCCGAAGCCAGGGATTGCCGGCGGCGCAAGTGCGAAGACGCTGCCATCCTTGATCTTCGAAAAGGCCCCCATGGCGCGTCCGGCGATCGCCTGCGCCTTGCTTTCCTTTGTCTGACGCTCCGCGAAATCCTTCAGTTTGATAAAGGCCAAACCGACGTTTTGTCCCTGTCCGTTAAAGCCGAAGCCAGCGACCGTGAAGACGGCGTCGACATAAGGCTTTTCCTTTTCGAGGTAGTACTGCCTGACCTGCGCCAGCACGTTTTTGGTGCGATAATCCGTTGCACCCGGCGGGAGCTGCACGCTCGTGATCAGGATGCCTTGGTCTTCGTCCGGCAGGAATGAGCTGGAAAGATGGTTGAACAGATAGCCGACGACACCGGCGATCAGCAGGAACAGGACGAGGAAGAAGGGCGCTCCTTTGATGATGCGGCGCACGCTATACTGATATCCTCGGACGCCACGGTCGAAGTTGCGGTTGAACAAGCCGAACAGGCCCCGCTCCTTAGCGCCGTGCTCGGGCTTCTTGAGAATGGTGGCGCACAGCGCAGGCGTCAGGATGAGCGCGACAATGACAGACAGAATCATCGCCGAGACGATCGTCACCGAGAACTGACGGTAGATGACGCCGACCGAGCCGGAGAAGAAGGCCATCGGGATGAATACGGCCGACAGGACCGTGGCGATGCCGATCAAAGCGCCGGTGATTTCCTGCATCGACTTGATCGTTGCCTCGCGTGGCGACAGACCCTCCTCCTCCATCACACGCTCGACGTTTTCGACCACGACGATCGCGTCGTCCACCAACAGGCCGATTGCCAGCACCATGCCGAACATGGTGAGTGTGTTGATCGAGTAGCCGAAGGCCGACAGCACGCCGAAGGTGCCGAGCAGAACGATCGGAACGGCGAGTGTCGGAATGAGCGTGGCGCGGATGTTCTGCAGGAAGACGAACATGACGATGAAGACGAGCACGATGGCTTCGAACAGCGTCTTGACGACATCCTCGATCGACAGCTTGACGAAGGGCGTCGTGTCATACGGATAGACGACTTCGACATTCGGCGGCAGCGTCTGCTTCAGGCTGTTGATCGTCGACTGTACAGCCTCGGCCGTATTGATGGCGTTGGCACCAGAGGCAAGCATTACAGCGAGACCGGCCGAGGGCTGATTGTTGAAAGCGCTCGAGCTGGTATAGCTGTCAGCGCCCAGTTCGACGCGAGCGACGTCGTTGAGGCGCACCAGCGAACCGTTGGACTGGCTCTTCAGGATGATGTTGTCGAATTGCTCCGGCGTCTGCAGGCGGCTTTTGGCCGTCACCGTCGCATTGAGCTGCTGGCCCGGCATTTGCGGCAATGCGCCGAGCTGGCCGGTCGAAACCTGGGTGTTCTGTGCCTGGATTGCCGAGACGACATCGGAGGTCATCAACTGGTATTTCGCAAGCTTGTCCGGATCGATCCAGATGCGCATGGCGTAACCGGCGCCGAAAAGCTGCGTGTCACCGACGCCTGGGACGCGCTTCAGCGTATCGTTCAGGGTGCTGTTAACGTAGTCGGCAAGGTCGTTGGAATTGAGCTTGCCGTCGGTCGACACGAAGCCGATGACCATCAGGAAGTTCGAGGTCGATTTCGATACCGTGATGCCGGTGCTCTGGACGGACTGCGGCAATTGCGCGGTAACGAGCTGCAGCTTGTTCTGCACCTGCATCTGGGCCACGTCCGGATTGGCCTTGTTGGTGAAGGTCAGCGAGATCGAGGCCTGGCCCGTCGAAGTCGACGTGGAGGCCATGTAGTCGAGGTTATCGATGCCGGTCATGCCCTGCTCGATGACCTTTGTGACAGAGTTTTCGACCGTCTGGGCATCGGCGCCTGAGTAGGTTGCGGTGATGCGCACCGTCGTCGGTGCGATCTGCGGATATTGCGAGATCGACAGCGTGAAGATCGACAGCGCGCCCGCCAGCATGATGATGATGGCGATGACCCAGGCAAAGATCGGCCGGTCAATGAAGAAACGAGACATCAAACCACCTTACTTCTGGGTGCCGGAGGCGGCTTTGCCATCGGTCTTTTCCAGCTCGGCCTGTTCGGCGGGCTTGGTATCGGCGGCTGCTTGCTTCAGCTCGCCGGTCGCATCGTCAATGGTGACGGAGGCGACGTTGACATCCTGGCCGGCACGGACGCGTTGGCCCCCTTCGACGATGATCCGGTCGCCATCCTTCATGCCTTCATTGACCAGCCAGCTGTTGCCGATACTTCTCTGCACCTTCAACACCCGCTGCTGAACCTTGTTGTCGTCGCCGACGAACATCGCGACCGGCTCGCCCTTCGTGTTGCGCGTAACCGCTCGCTGCGGCACGAGGAAGCTGTTTTCCGCGATAGCTTCCTCAATACTGGCGCGAACATACATGCCGGGCAGCAACACGCGCTCCGGATTGGGGAAGACGGCGCGCACGGTGATCGTTCCAACGGTCTCCGCCACAGAGGCCTCCGAAAATTGGAGTTTGCCGATTTCCTTGTATTCGGAACCGTCCTCCAGCGTCAGGTGGACGGACACGTTGTCGCCACTGGTCTTCAACCGGCCTTCCGCAATGGCGCGCCTGAACTCGAGCAGGTTGGTGCTCGACTGCGTGACGTCGACATTGATCGGATCCAGCTGGCGGATGGTGGTCAGTGCCGTTGTTTGGTCGGCGGTGACGAGCGCGCCGACGGTGACCGTCGAGGCGTCGACACGGCCACCGATCGGTGCGCGCAACTTGGTATAGTCGAGATTGATGCGTGCGGTCTCGAGCGCAGCCTTGGCTGAGGCAACGTCGGCCTGCGCCTGGACGAGGGCCGCTTGCGCAGTGTCGTAATCCTGCTGGCTGACCGCGTTCTGGGCGCTCAAGCCCTTGTAGCGGTCCATCTTGGCCTGCGCGCTCGGCACAGCACCCTGCGCCTTCTGCAGGGCGGCGGCGGCGCTGTCATAGGCGGCCTGATAGGTGGCGGGGTCGATTTCGTAGAGCACGTCGCCAGCTTTGACTTCGCTGCCCTCCTTGAAATTGCGGCTGCGGATGATGCCGCCGACCTGGGGCCTCACTTCCGCGATGAGATAAGCGCTGGTGCGGCCGGGCAGCTCCGCCGTGATCGCAACCGATTGCGGATGCAACGTCATGGCGCTGACTTCAGCCTTGACGGCAGGCGCGTTGTTTTGCGCAGCCTTCTGCTCGTTGCAGCCGCCTAGCGCCAACGTGGCGGCGACCCCTGCTGCGATCAACGACATCCGTATGACTGGGAGGCGTTTGAAGGCCGCCGCACGCATGTTTACAGGGGTAGAAGAGGCGAGCTTTCGCACGTTGCTATTTCCCATTGTCTTAATTACAGTACCAATCAGTACAAGAAATATTTGTACCGTTATAAATGTCAATCTCATTTGGCTTTTTTGAGGTGAGGATGGAAGTGGGGAGGCAGGCGAGGAGAAGGGAAGCAGAAGAAACTGCCGCTCGCCGCCCGCGTGGCCGTCCAAAATCGGCGAGTGACGATGCAAGGCGCGCGGAGATCATCGCTGAGGCTCGCGCCACATTTCATGAGTTCGGCTACGGCGGCACGACCATGGATCTCGTCGCCGCGCGGTGCAGGATTTCCAAGCAAACTCTCTACCGATTGTTTTCGAGCAAGACGGAACTTTTCATGGCGATCATCGCCAAGCATCGCGCCTCAATGCTGGCCTTGCCGCGCGATCCTAAGGAAAATCTGCCGCTCGATGAGGCGCTGGAACAGATTTTCATGATCAATATCGATGAAGCGGCGGAGCGTGATCGCGACGCTTTCATTCATCTGATCATGAGCGAAGCGCAGCAATTTCCCGAGATTGCAGCGCTGTTACGCACGTATGGCGCGGAGCAGTCCAGGCAAATGCTGGCCGACTGGCTCAGCCTCCAACAGAAACGCGGTCTGATCGAAATTGCCGATGCTTCAAGCGGCGCACGCATGCTGATGAATATGATCTTCGGCGCGATGATCTCGCATCCCGGCAAGCCGAACGACTGGCCCGATCGCGAGACTCGCCTAAGACATCTGCGTCAATGCATTGCAATCTTTGTGGCGGGTGTACAGGCGGCAAGGCTGCACGGGCACGAAGCGTGCGATGTGTGAGGAAAGTGGGATAACGATTTTTTAGAGACACAACGCGCCACTTCGCCGCCAACACCAGTTTCATCGGCAAAAGCAATGCCGGCATGATCCAAGAAAGACCACACCGGCATCTTCTCCGGCCCCCCGCCAGAAATCGTCAAAAGTTGTGCTTAGTGCCGCGCGACGGCACTCATCTTTTCTGAGCCATCATCGAAAAGTGGTGCCTGGAGGCCGTTCGCGTACATTTCTTGCAACACGGCTCCGAGTGCGAGATCCAGGCACCAGACCGGGAAATCGGCGTTCAAGCTCTTGGCGCTCTGGCGCGCATAGGTGATCAACCGTGCAATCGACGCCAGTTCTTTCAATGATTCTGAATCCTGGCTCGCCATTTCGATGGGAAGTATTCCGCTCATTTCATGCCCCTTTGCCCTCAGTTCCTGGAGAACTAGATACTCATCGCCAGGAACATGAGAGGAGCTTAACCCAAGTCGCGCGCATTGGCGCGTGACATACAGCGTGACACGAGGTGAGATTGCGAACAGCTTTTACGATGCAATTTCAAGACGGTGAAAGGCGAAATGCCATAAACTATTGGCTTTGAAGGTCCAATCGCGCGGCGGTTGCTGACGCTCGTTTGGGCAGTCGGCGACTGCGCGAAGCAATTCCAGGGCATCGATGCGTTTCTGGTTGACCGCATTGGCGCGCAGGAGACTGGAAATTACCTGCCGCCGCGCCGGATCCGGCAGATCTGCGGTGTCTGCCAGAGAGCGATAAGTGAGCGATTTGAAGAACATAGCTTCAGCGCGTACCTGCAGAACGGCTTGCTCGGCTTCACTAATTGCGCCGGTCTCGGCCACAGCGCGCAAGGTTGCGTGCACGTTGACCAGCGGTTCACTGAGCGCAAGGTGTCCGAGTTCGGCCGGACCATGAATCTGCGCTACGGCGGAATCATCTACAACCGCACCGGAGGCATAGGCCTCGAATATGCGCCCGATGCCGACCATGCCGAAGGCGGCGCATTCGGCGGCGCGCAGCGCCCCCATGCTGGCCGCGCCATAGACTTGGACCCCCTTCGACAGGGCAAAGAGGATTTCCTTGTGCCAGACGGGCGCGACATTTTCGAAAAGTCCGTCGATCAGGCCAATGACGTTCGCGCCACTATCGAGGGCTTCGACGATATCGCCTTGCTTTGCCGGCGGGCGCAGAGCAATGCCGGGATCGGCAATCTCGGCGGCATCGGGAAGCGTGGGGCCGACGAACAGGATCTTCATAGCAGTTGCAACGTTTTCGAGATGGCGCGGTAGCCGAAGCGCCGCTTTCGGTCCCCAGCTGGATTTTCCAGTTGCGGGACCACGAGTTTGGCGACGGCAAAAGGAAGAGAGGCATCGCCAAGGGGAAGCGCGATGGCGGAATTGATGCCCGCTTGGCGCAAACGGTCGATGGTGAGGTGCAAGAGTGGCTCGGCGCCATCAGGCGGTCCCACATTCGATTTGACGACAATCTTCGGGATGGCATCGAAGCAATGGCGGATGCTGTCCGGCAATTCGCGCGTAAAATTCTCTGGATCGATATCGTCGCGGGCGCCGCTAATGAAGGTCAGGCGCGATTGCGCCGCTTCCGTCACGGCACGGATTGCCGCCCGCACCGGTGATGGATGCGCGCCGCTGCCGTTGGTGACATCGAGATAACGGACGCGCCTCATCAATGCTATTTCTCCGGGACCGAGCAGGGCCACGATAACGGGTATGCCGATATTGCTGGTGATATCGAAGAGCCGAAGCGTCAGGCCGGCAACGGTGATCTTCATGATGAGTGCGTCCAGCACTGGATCGGCGAACGAGGCAGGGTCGATACAAGCGCCCATGCGCAACTTTGGTTCGGAAATATCCCAGAGGACTTCGGCATCACGTTCGATGCGTTCTAGCAGGCCGTGCAAGATTGCCTCGGCTAGTACATTACCGGAAGCGAGGCCATCCGAGGATTGCCAGAAGCGCGGTTTTCGGACGGTGCGGTCGAGCGTCACCGCATCGAAGGGAATCCAGGCTTTTCTGTCGGCAATAAGATCATAACCTTCAGCCCAGGCGAGGTCCTCGTCATCGGCGATATCGGCCTGATGCTGGGCAATCAGCGAAGGGAGTGGATCGGCGTCATGTCCTTCAGTCGTCAGCCGCCAGCGACTGGTGGTCACGGTTTTGATGGCGGGCGCGCCGGCTACAGTCCGCTCCAGCGCCTCCATGGCCGCAGAAACTTTGGCATCGAGATCGGTTATGCCTTTGCCATTATTGATGACGATCGAGCGCGCGTTCGGACTGACCGCCTGCCAGACGGGAATGCCAATCTTGTCGAGCCCTGTCAGCCGGCCAAGGCGGGTGATGCCGTGAGCGCCAAGACAAGGCTCGATCCGCCGAAAGGTTTCCTCGGCCGAGCAGATGCGGTCAGAATAGGCCGACATGACGGCGCCAAAATCTTCCGTTCCCGAATTCCTTGTCAGAAATTCAGCTAGCGATGGACTTGCGATTGTCGATGCCGTCACGCGGGATTGTGTCAGTTGTCAAATTTACCGCTGGCCGTAGTGCCTTCGAACTTGCCGCTGGCAGCTATGTCGTCGAATTTGCCGGCGCTGGCGTTGGCAGCGGTGCCGACGGCGACGGCCAGATTGACGCCTTTGACGATGGTTGCGCCGGCATTGCGCAACTGATCGGCGACGCCAAGATCGCTGCCACCAGGCGCATTCAGTGGAGTTATTGTGCCCGCACCAAGGTCGGCGATATAGAGTTGCGGATCACCTGGAACACCGATTACGACGAAATTTGCCATTCCCAATCCCCTCTCTGGTTAAATATTTCAGTCAAAAACCTGCTCGTCGCAGCCCTTCTCGATAATGATCCTTCTGCCATTGTTCGCGGATGGGAACAATGGAGAGCCATGTATCGACCTCAAAATCTGGATAGGTTTCCTTGACCTTGCGTACCAGCGCCTTGGCTTTGCGCATGTCGCCTGCCATCGCTGCCGTCGCGGCGGCCAGTCGGGCCGCCGGCGCCGGGGCGGCCATCCGGTCGATGAAGCCCATGGCTTCTTTATATTGTCCCAGATGGTAACTAGCGCCTGCCGCGGTCCAGAAATAAATATCGGGGCTTATTGGATTAAGCTTGATAGCCTGCTCAATTTTCTCGAGCCCTTCGCGCGGCTTCGAGGCGTGAATTAGTGTGTCGGCATAGTCGGCGATCAGATCTGCATAATGTGGGCTGATGGTTTCGGCGACTTTGAAGGCCTCGATGCTCTCATCAAAGGCACCGCGAAAAAGCTTAGCGACACCGAATTCGCGATAACCGGAGGTAATGTCCTGTCCAGCGGCGATTGCCTTACCTGCTTCTTCCTCGGAAAGCTTCAATAGCCGCTCATCGCCCTGCGCCGTCATTAGCCATTCGAGATGGTAGGTGCGAGCCACGCCGCTCAGCGCGGGCGAGAAATAGGGGTTTTCCCGCAGCGCGGTCTGGAACGCCTTGCGGGCTCGGCGAATGTCCGGCAGATCAAGATGCTTTAGGTGGCGCTGGCCGAGCAGATATTGGCGATAGGCATCCGGGTTTCGCTCGAAGTAGTCGCGGGAAAATTCGCTGCGCTCGATATAACTGGCCGCCGACGCTACGATGCGCTGAGCGATTTCGCGGTGCTGGCGTGGCAGATCATGGGCCTCCAGGCTGAAGCGCTCCGCCCAGATGACTTCATCATTGCCAGCGTAAATCAACTGCGCGAAAAGCCAGTAGGTGCTGCCGTCGAAGCTGAGCCTGGTGTCCAGCACGTAATTGATGGCGTATTTTTCCAGCATTGCTGCCCGATCGAGGTGAAGGGCAATCTTTTCCGCCGTATAGTGCGCCACCATCGTCACTGTCTTCAACACGCAAAGGCCGACGGTGATGTCTTCCAGGAGCGCTGAAGAGAGGAAGATAGCCGGCTCATGATTTCTAGCGAGGTTTATCGGCGGCAGCAGTACGAGCTTAGGTGGTCCGCGCCGCGTCGGCGGGACGATTTCCAATTGCGGTGCCGCTTCTTCCCGACGCTGTGGCGTGACGCTGCGCTGGCGTTCGAACAGCCGCCGCGCGACGCTGAGCGTCTGCGGGTCGGGGTCAACCGGCAATTCACCCCATCTGTATTTTCTGCGGCTCTCGAAGATGTGACGGGCACTTTCAAGCTGGGGTTCCCCAGCATAGGTCTCACCCAGCAACTGGTAGACCGCCTCATCTTCGGGATGGGCCTCGAACAACCGTAGCGCCGCCTCCTTGACGATAGTTGCGTCCGCACCTTCGCCCGGGGCCGCAATGGCATCGCGGAGCGTCGTCAGCATCTGTGTCTTGATACGATCTCGCTGCGTGCGCAGCCACATGCGAGCCAAGCCGCCGATGACCTCTGTGCGGGCAAGAAAATCCCAGCGGCCAAGTTGCAGCAATTCCTTCAGCGCGGCGTGAGGGTCGGCTTGCGATACGGCGTTCAGGGATGCGAGGTCGTTGGTGAAGGCTTGGACATTGATGCCCACGGTCGCCTGCTCGATCCGCAGCAGCTCGATTCGGAGTTCGTCCTGCCGGCTTTTGACGCGCGATAGCGTCTGCCGCAAATTGGCCAGCGCCTTGTCCAAGGGGATATCACCCCAGAGAAATTCGGCGAGCTCCGCGCGGGGCTTTTGCGTAGAGGAACTCGTGAGCAGGAAGCAGGCCGCCAGCAGGCCTTTTTCGGGAAAAGGCACTGTTGACCCTGTTCCGTCCACGAGACGCAGGTCTCCGAATGTCAGCAGCCTGAAATCCATGCATCCCCACTGCATCCAACAGCTTCCCGGTATCGGAGCCTCGATTTCCGGTGTCGCCTGCGATGACCTGTGTCGTTTGTAATCGCAGGTGTTATTTGCGATCGAGAATTTATACTACGATGACTGCTATCCTATCGCAATCACTAGAACATCCCGCAATAACGTGGATCACCCACGGAGGGAGAAGATGCTTTATATACAGGAAAGCCCGAACCGCCCTCATGCGCTCAATTGAACGCGTGGCGCTCCGCTCTCTCTTGCGAACGCGGATACCGCGATCGTCGACGTGGGGGCAAGCCTATCATTCGATCGTGATCCGCGCCTCACCCAAATTTGAAGGGCGAGGCGTGGAGATCAGTTTCTGAGGCCGAAAGGAACTTCGGCTGCAGGCGGCGCATGCGTGACCGTCGGCTCGGAGGCGTTGGCCAGCGATTTGATGAGCGTCAGCACGGACTGGCGAACGTTGGGGTCGTTGATCTTCATGAAGGCCTTGTTGAGGCTGAGACCTTCCTTGGACGTCAGAAACTCAGACAGGTCCTCAAGGCCGCTGATTGCGCCCAAACCTTCCGTCGTCAGCGGCTGTGTATTGTCTTGCTGGAAGAAGAAAGCGACTGGAACCGCCAAAACTCCCGCAATCGCCTGCAATCGGCTAGCGCCGATGCGATTGGTGCCTTTTTCGTATTTCTGCACCTGCTGAAAGGTGACACCAATCTGTTCGGCGAGCCGTTCCTGGCTCATACCGAGCATGAGCCGGCGCATGCGCACGCGTGAGCCGACATAGGCGTCAATCGGATTTGGTACTTTTGCACTCACTGCGCAATCTCCTCATTCGAACGGGGGTACCCAGCGGGCGCCACCTTACAGATGCCCGGGGAGGAGGCAAGGAACAGTCCCCGATCTGCCCGTTCAGTGTGTATTAAATATCGGTAATTTTCAACCAAAAGTCTTGACAGCGGCTGTTTTCCCTCCCAAGGCGGAGAGATTAACGGCAGAAAAGAAGCTTCGCGTCAATGTGGATTAAAGGCTGAAGACGATCTGCAATTGTACACGGGGCATCTTGGATTGTCTTTGGTGGGTACGCTGGTGGATGCCGCATAGTAGCCGCTTCCGCACTGCCCATCGCCGGCTACGTAACGATCATAGAGGATTGTATTGCCGCTTCTCGAGGGATAGCGCAGCAGCACCGAGCGCTCCCTCTCAATTAACTGCTGCACCGATGCGCAAGTTTTGCTGAGTGTTTCGTAACGTGAGATCGCCGGCGCCGGACCGGCGGCAGCGGTCGCCAACAAAAGCAGAGCTGCGGCTACGGTTTTCATCGGTTTACCCCCTCGCTGAATTTAGCTGATCCCTCAGCCGCAGTCCGCTCCGCCCGCAAGTGCCGGCGGTTGTCTGAAACTAATAGCACGTTAGCATTTGCGCGCACATTAGCCGACTTAGCACGCGAAGATCGTATTTCCATGGCGATCGGATTGGCTGTCGCTCTCGGCGCCTTATATATTAGTTTTTCATTAAGTTAACGTAGCGTCAGCCTTTTCAAAGGCGTGAACAAGGAAGCTGATCATTGTTGGAAGGTGTCGAGCTATTCTGACGACAAAACTTTTTTCTCGGAACATTATTCTGTTCGAGAGCGGATTGGTTATATTTCTTGTTATGAAATCAACGGTCTAGCGCATTACGCATGCGTAAACTCTATCTCTGGTTGATTAACCTACCCAAAATTGGTCGAATTCGCGTCTTGACCCCGTTATATTAGATGGTCTTAATGCCACCTGTCCGGTCGTGCCCGCGCCCGGACAAGTTGCTGGAGTCTTTAGGCCCGCTGGACCAAGAACGGCGGGTCCTTTTTTTGTCTTTCTATTCTTGCGGGGCCCGCCATGCCTACGAAGCAGGGGGGTCAGCGAGCCCCGGCCGTCCAAGCACGGCCGCAAGACGATCAACCAGAACTTTGCCCTCGTCCACAAACCTCTGCGTTAATTGCCATTGATGCAACTCGCACAGGCATTGCAAAATACCTGTGCGTGCAAAATATTGCATTGAGAACAGGCGCTCACTTGCAGCTTCAGCAAGTCGCCGATCGCACCTCGATTCACTGGATAGTTGTGCGAGTAAATCCATCCGGTTTCGGGAGAAGCGTGGGGTCGAGACGGCGATCAAGCGCTGGCTGCTGGCGGCGGTGCAATAAAACTGCAATGCCGTCTGTGAGAGCTCCCCACTGAAAGCTGGCTGAAAGGTTGCCTGCGCTAGTCTCGCTCGGCTTCGTGGAGGAAGCCTATGCCGACGCGGTGATCAAGTGCCGCCGCGGCATCCAAACAGGAGGAGACACTAATGCGTTCATCACGCGCGCTTTTTCATACCGCAGCCCTTTCTCTCGTCATGACCGCCGCCTCGCTCGGCGCCTCAGCGGCACATGCCGCCGACAAGATTTCCATCATGGTGGGTGGCTATGAAAAGCAAATCTACTTGCCGGCCAAGCTCGCGGAATCCCTTGGCTATTTCAAGGATGAAGGTCTTGATGTCGAACTTCTCAACGAGCCGGCCGGGGTCGATGCGGAAAACGAAATGCTTGCCGGCGCCGTTCAGGGCGTCGTCGGCTTTTACGACCACTGCATCGATCTTCAGGGCAAGGGAAAATTCGTCGAATCCGTCGTACAGTTCAGCCAGGCGCCCGGCGAAGTGGAACTGGTGTCTAGCAAGCATCCTGAGATCAAGTCGCCTGCCGATTTCAAGGGCAAAAGCCTTGGCGTCACAGGGCTTGGCTCGTCTACCAATTTCCTGACGCAATATTTGGCGGTCAAAAACGGCTTGAAGCTTGGTGACTTCACCTCCGTCCCGGTCGGTGCCGGTCAAACCTTCATCGCCGCCATGCAACAGGACGCCATTCAGGCCGGTATGACCACGGAGCCTACGATCTCGCGTCTGTTAAAGACGGGAGAAGCCAAGGTTCTCATCGATATGCGCAGCATGGACGGCACCAAGGCTGTCCTTGGCGGCACCTATCCGGCCGCATCGCTCTATATGCAGACCTCCTGGGTCGATGACCATAAGGAGGAGACGCAGAAGCTCGCGAATGCGTTCGTCAAGACGCTGCACTTCATCAATACCCATTCCGCCGCCGAAATCGCCGACAAGATGCCGAAAGACTTTTATGTCGGCGACAAGGAGGGTTACGTGAAGGCGCTCGAAAACGGCAAGGCGATGTTTACGGCTGATGGTGTGATGCCGGAAGATGGCCCGAAGACCGTGCTCGCCGTGCTCTCCGAGTTCTCCAAGAACGTCCAGGGCAAGACAATCGACCTGTCGAAGACCTATACGACGGCATTCGTCAAGAACGCCAAGTAAGGCGGTTCATCACGCCGCTTCTGGCAACTGCCGGAGGCGGCCTTAGTCTCGGATTCTCCTCTCGTCCCAGCGGGGACGACGCGATCTTGCCGTTGGCGGCGTGAAATAAAATCGCGATATCAACTTGTGAGATTATCCCATGACAGCTGACTGAAAGGTTGCCCGCGCTAGGTTCGCTTAGCATCATTGGAGGAAACATTTGCCGTGCGACGCCGGCACCCTAATAGGAATGATAGGAGGAGACATTTATGCGTTCATCGCGCACCCTTTTTCATACTGTAGCCCTTTCTCTCGTCGTGACCGCCACCTCCCTCGGCGCCACGGCGGCACATGCTGCCGGCAAGATCTCCATCATGGTAGGTGGCTACGAAAAGCAGATCTATCTACCGGCCAAGCTTGCGGAATCCCTCGGCTACTTCAAGGATGAAGGTCTTGATGTCGAGCTTCTGAATGAATCCGCCGGTGTCGACGCCGAAAACCAGCTGCTCGCCGGCGCCGTCCAGGGCGTCGTGGGTTTCTACGATCACTGCGTCGACCTGCAGGCTAAGGTCAAATTCATCGAATCCGTCGTGCAATTCAGCCAGGCGCCTGGCGAAGTCGAGCTCGTGTCGGCCAAGCATCCGGAAATCAAGTCGTTCGCCGATTTGAAGGGCAAGAGCGTCGGCGTTACCGGCCTCGGTTCTTCCACCAACTTCCTGACGCTCTATATGGCGTCGAAGGCAGGCCTTTCGCCGGCTGACATCACCCCGGTTCCGGTTGGTGCCGGCCAGACCTTCATCGCCGCCATGCAACAGGATGCAATTCAGGCCGGCATGACCACCGAGCCGACGATCTCGCGCATGTTGAAAACTGGCGAAGCTTCGGTTCTTGTCGATCTCAGAACCTTGAAGGGCACCGAGGCGGCTCTCGGCGGCACCTATCCGGCCGCGTCACTCTATATGGATGCCGCCTGGGTCAACGCTCACAAGGAAGATGTGCAGAAGCTTGCGAATGCCTTCGTCAAGACGCTGCGCTTCATCAACACCCATTCGGGTGCAGAAATCGCCGACAAGATGCCGAAGGATTTCTACGTCGGTGACAAGGACGGCTACATCAAGGCTCTCGACGCCGGCAAGGAAATGTTCACGGCTGATGGCGTGATGCCGGAAGACGGCCCGAAGACGGTTCTCGCCGTGCTTTCCCAGTTCTCCAAGAACGTAAAGGGCAAGACGATCGACCTGTCGAAGACCTACACGACGGAATTCGCCAAGAACGTCAAGTAAGCAGCCATAATGCGGCTTCCGGCCGGTTCCGGAAGCGGCAGTTCACCGGGCTTTGCGTGCGCGCCCAAAGGCACGCGTGAGGATCAACACCATGCAACAGGATGAACGCCGGATATCGGCGATCGAACTCATCAATGTCAGCCGCCGCTTCGTGTCGCCGACCGGCAAATCGCTGACGGCACTGCGCGATTTTAACATGACCGTTGAGCGCGGCGAATTCGTCGCCGTCGTCGGCCCGACCGGCTGCGGCAAGTCGACGACCCTCAATCTCGTCACCGGCCTTGCCAAGCCGAGCGCCGGCGAAGTCCGCCTGATGGGCGGGCCCGTCACCGGCATCGATCCGCGCGTCGGCTTCGTCTTTCAGACGGATGCGCTTTTTCCTTGGAAGAACGTCATCGACAACGTCATGTCCGGCCCGCTGTTTCGCGGCAAATCGGCGGCGGAGGCGGAGAAGACCGCCAAGGACTGGCTTGCCCGCGTCGGCCTCACGAAATTCTTGCATCACTATCCGCATCAGCTCTCGGGCGGCATGCGCAAGCGCGTCTCGCTGGCGCAGACCTTCATCAACGAGCCGGAAATCCTGCTGATGGATGAGCCGTTTTCGGCGCTCGACGTGCAGACCCGCACGGTGATGCACGAGGAGCTCCTGAAGCTCTGGGCCGAACGCCAGGCTTCCGTCGTCTTCGTCACGCACGACCTCGAAGAGGCAGTGGCGCTCGCCGATAAGGTCTATGTGCTGACTGCGGGCCCGGCGACGGTGAAGTCGGTCTATACGATCGACCTACCGCGTCCGCGGGTCGTTTCGGAGATCCGCTACGAGCAGAATTTCATCGATTATTGCAAGACGATCTGGGACGACCTTCGCGAAGAGGTGGAAACCAGTTATCGCCGCGCCGCAGAAGCGGCATAAGGGAGGATTGATCATGGCAAATACAGCCCTTGAGGCAGGCAATGCCCCAATCTTCCGCGCCGGCACCTCGGATGCGGAAATCGAAGCCGCAGCGCTAAAGGCAATCAAGCGCCGCAAATACGTGGTCCTCTTCTGGCAGGTCGCGCTCCTCGCGGCGATACTTGCCCTATGGCAGCTTTCCTCCGACCTGCACTGGATCGACCCGTTCTTCTATTCCAGCCCCTATGCGATCGGGCTGCGGCTCTGGGACTGGATCACCCAAGGCACCGATAGCGGCTCGCTCTGGTACCATCTCGGCGTCACCATGGAAGAAGCGCTGATCGGCTTCGTCATCGGCTCGGTTACTGGCGTGCTCGTCGGCGTGGCGCTTGGCCGCAACAAGTTGGCTTCCGATATCCTGTCGATCTACATCAAGGCGATCAACTCGATCCCGCGCGTCGTGCTGGCGCCGATCTTCGTCATGATCATGGGCCTCGGCCTTGCCTCCAAGGTCGCGCTCGCCTTCATCATGGTGTTCTTCGTTGTTTTTGCCAACGCCTTCCAGGGCGTGCGCGAAGCCGATCGCAACATGATCGCCAATGCCCGCATTCTCGGCGCCTCGAACTGGCAGGTCACCCGCAATGTGATCCTGCCCTCGGCGATGAGCTGGATTTTTGCGAGCCTGCACATCTCCTTCTCGTTCGCCATCATCGGCGCCATCGTCGGCGAATTCGTCGGCTCGCTCGCCGGCATCGGCTATCTGATCTCGATCGCCAAGGGCACCTACGACGCTGCTGGCCTCTATGCCGCGATCATCCTGGTGATGGTGGTTACGCTTGGCGCTGAATACGTGATGACGCTTGTCGAAAACCGCATCACCAGATGGCGTCCGCAGCAGCATATGGATGTGCAATAAGCCGCCAAGATATTCTAGCTCCCAAGGCCGGGCACCCCCCACCCGGCAACTCCAAAGGCCGGGTACCTCCACCCGGCCTCTTTTTTGCCGTCGTTCAAGCGCTGACGACGGCTATGCAGAGATGTGTGGGGACAATTTTCTCCAGGCGAGAATCACGCTATTGTCCGATTCGGGCAAAGCCCATGCCTCCCCCCTCCACTTGGGAAAGTATCGTTTATGCGGGGCTGATGATCATCGAACCAACTGTTCCGGCGCCAAGCATAAGGAGGGATTGCGATCATTGTCGCAATAGGAGGTTTTTACATGAGGCTTTCCAGCCCAGTTTATCGTTTGAAGCGTAAGGCCCGGCTCCTGTCACGCGGGCAGAATATCCCGTTGCACGAGGCGCTCGACCGAATTGCCGCCGAGGAAGGCTTCCGAGGCTGGAGTTTACTGATGGCCGGCTCGGATTCGACGACATCGGCCGCTGACATGTTCGCGCAATTGGAACCCGGCGACCTAGTGCTCGTCGCAGCCCGTCGGGGCCACGGCAAAACGTTGATGAGCCTCAGGCTCGCCGTCGAGGCGATGACATCAGGCAATCGAGGCGTCTTCTTTTCGTTGGAATATACAAAAAAGGAGGTTGCGGACCGCTTTCGGGCGATCGGCTCAGAGTTCGAGCACTTCAAAGACCTGTTCGAATTCGACAGCTCCGACGCGATCAGCGCCGACTATATCATGGAGAGGCTGGCCTGCGCGCCCAAGGGAACCCTGGTGATCATCGACTATCTGCAAATCCTCGATCAGGATCGGCAGAAGCCAGAATTGATGGTGCAGGTCCGGGCGTTGAGGTCCTTCGCGCGTGAGAAAGGTTCGATCATGGTCTTCATCTCGCAGATCGACCGGTCTTACGATCAATCGGTGAAGGCCTATCCCGATCTCGAGGATGTCCGCTTGCCCAATCCCCTGGATCTGGCGCTGTTCGACAAGACATTTTTCTTGAACAATGGCAAGGTTCAGCTTCAGGCGGCAGGATAGCGACATGGGGGCCGGTGGTTTGGACACTCTCAAACCGCCGGTAGCCTTACGGTCACCAGCAATCCGCCGCCAGCCGCATCGCCGAGCGTGACGGTACCGCAGGCACCGTCGACGACTTCGCGGACGATGGCGAGCCCGAGGCCGCTGCCTTCCGGCTCCGTGCCGATGATGCGATAGAAGCGTTCGAATACCTGGCCTCGCTCGGCCTCGGGAATGCCCGGCCCATTGTCCTCGACCCATAGAACGGCGTCGCTTTCGTCGCGCCGGACGCCGACCGTGACCCGGCCATTCGCGGGCGTATAACGCAGGGCGTTGTCGACGAGATTGACTAGCATCTCGCGCAGCATGGTGCCGTCGCCTTCGACATGGACCGGCGCGTCTTCGGCCTCCAGCCCCAGGTCGATATTGCGTCTCAGCGCTTCTTCCGCCAAGGTCTCCAGGACTTGCCGGGCGGTAGTGACGAGGTCGATCTTGTCGCTGCGTGGCCGGCGGCTGCCGGGTTCGGCTCTCGATAGGGTGAGAAGCTGGCTCGCCAGCCGTGTCACCTGCCTGGTGCTGGAGCGCAGCGCGACCAGCGCCTCGTCGCGTCGGGCATTGTCGTTTTCGCGTGCCGCCACGCTCGCCTGCGTCGAGATCAGGGCGAGCGGCGTGCGCAGTTGATGAGCGGCGTTGGAGACGAAGCGGCGTTGCGCCGCCATCTGGTTCTGCACCCGCTCCATGTGGTCGTTGAGGGCATGAACCAGCGGGCGCAGCTCGCTCTGCACCATTTCCGGCTCTAGCGGATCCAGCCGCTGACGGCCGCGTTCGCGTACGGCGTCGCGCAGCCGCAGCACCGGCGTCAGACCGCGCTGCAGGCCGATAATGGTTACGAGACCGGCGAGTAATACGAGCACGAGCTGCTTGGTGAAATCCGATAGCCACAGCCTGCTGCGCATGGCGTGTTGGCTATTGTGGGTGACGGCGACGGTGACGGATATCGTGCTGTCGTCGTTAAGGCCGACGATCGGATGGTTCAGCATCATCACTCGCACCTGATCGGCGCGAAAAGCCGTGTCCTCACCCATCTGCTGTCCCTTTGGCTGCGGCAGATCAGGATAGCCTGCGACGAGGTTTCCCCAGGCGGTCACCACCTGATAATAGACGCGGTCGCCGTAGCCGGTGTCGAACATCTCGAGTGCGGCGGGGGGAATGTCGACCTGGACGGTGCCATTGGCGTCGACATGGACGGCCTCGGCAATGACACGGGCCGATGCGAGCAGCGTGTGGTCGGTGACGAGGTTTGAAGTGGCATCCGCCGAACGGAAACTCAGATAGAGATTGATGCAGATCGCCCCGATCAGCGTCAGCACGACCCAGGCAAACAGTTGCGCCCTCAGGCTGGTGGTCAGCCCCGCAATGGCGCGCCTCAGGCGTCCGTTGTTTTGGCGGACTTCGTCATTGCGCATGGCGAAGGAGATAGCCGAGGCCGCGCAGCGTGGCGATCTGCACGGCGCTGCCTTCGAGTTTCTTGCGGACGCGATGCACGTAGATTTCGATAGCGCTGGTGTCGGCAAGATCGTCGAAGCCGAAGACGCTTTCCGACAGTGCGGCCTTGGTCACCGTCGTGCCGACTTTCATGATGAGATGTTCGAGCACGGCATGTTCGCGCGGCGTGAGCGCCAGGGTCTCGCCGTCGAGAAAGAATTGCCGCGTTCCGCCGTCGAACAGCAGATTGCCGACGGCAATTTCGGGCGCGGCTCGGTCATGGCCGCGGCGCACGAGCGCGCGGATGCGGGCTTCCAGCTCGGCGATTTCGAAGGGTTTGGCGAGATAGTCATCGGCACCGCTGTCGAGCCCAGCGACCCGTCCATCGAGGCTGGCGTTGGCTGTCAGGATGATGACCGGCACCTTGCTGCCGCCCTGGCGCAGCCGCTTCAGTAGCGTCAGCCCATCCATTTTCGGCAGTGACAGATCAAGGATGACAACGGCGTAACCCGCGACTTTCAGCATGTGTTCGGCATCCTCGCCGTCATAGGCGATGTCGACCGCATATTGCGCCTGACGCAGCGCTTTGCCGAGCCAGGACGCCAGTTCGCGGTTGTCTTCGACGATCAGGAGCCTCATGACAGCAAGTATATAGCAAGTGCCGGATATTGCGAGTGTTTTGGGTTGTCTGGAGGCCATTTCGCCGTCGCGGGCGGGAAGCCGGAACCAGCAGGTGACTCTTGGTTCATGTTCTGGTGGGGCGGGGGAAGACGCACCTGGCCCGACATCCCGGAATCGGATGATGACCAGTCGGATCCGAATGGAACGCCGCGATAATCAGATCCATATGAGATGGGCCGTAAGCTGCCAATTTCATGGCGATCCTGATTCATGCTTGAACTGAAAATTGGCTCTGATACATCAATTTTATGCTCGCGATTTTGCCCTCGAGCGACAATGGGGAACGAGCACAAACAGACGCGCGAAGCTATCCACCGATGGTGCGGTGATGCTCAATCCGGTGGATGCAGATGCGATGATCGTTGCTAGACCAACGACGTAATCCGCGGTTCCATCGCCCGCGGCAATCAATTCTCGATGGCCATCGACCGTATCGAGCGTCTCGCCCGCAAGGGCGAGTCCCTTATTCGCTCAGTCTCAATGCCATCTCTCTTACCTCCCGCAGATACACTTTCCGCGCATATGGCGGCGTCAGATTGTGGTCGGCGTCAGGGATGATAGTGAGGCGGACGTCGGGGAAATTCTTTAGACCGGCGCCTTCCTCGCCGAAATGCTCGCGAAAGTGATCCAGACCGATGTCGTGAGCACTGTAGATCAGCGAAATATCGACCTTGCGTTTGGCGAGCAAACGGAAGCAGTTCATGACGGTTTCGTGCTCACCGGCGAAGAAGGGGAGAACGCCAAGCAGGGGGCGTCCCAGCCGGGCGGCGCGGCGCGCGAGCGCCACGACGATGTTGCGCGCCGCACTTTTGGCGTCGATCTGGCCGCCATAGAGCCGCTTCAGCGTCTCAAACTGGAGGAATTTCTGGCCATAGGTCTCGAGCGAACGCGGCACGAAACGCAAGGCTTCGTCGACGGGTTGCGTTTCATCCCAGAAAAAGGAATAGGGATTGACGGTAATCAGACCGCTGCACCTGCTATCACGGACGGCGCTCTGAAAGGCAAGGTAGCCACCGCTGCAGCGGCCGACGGAAAAGGCTGGCAGCAACTTCTCGGCCTCCAGAAGATCGAAGGCGGCGCTGACATCCTGATTCTGATCGGGGGAATAAAGCACTTGCTCCTGCGCGTCGGGAAGCGGCGGGCTATCAGCGACGTTGGCGGTATCGAAACGTAGCGAGGGGATGCCGTCGCGGGCGAGCGACCGTGCCATGGTCACCGACATCCGGCCCCAACCGGCATGGCGATCATAGGCCGTGGTCAAGAGCAATGCCGTCGCGCCCGCCCGGGCGCCCGAGGGTTCGCAGAGGATGCCGAAGAGACGACCACCTGCACCGAAACGCAGAGGTGTTTCGCGAAAGCCGTCGCCGATCAGCGCTTCGGCGCGCGGCGCGCGAACAATCTTGCGCGGCGCCGTCGCTGGTTCCGTAGCGATCGACTGTATCCAATCCAGAATTATTCGGCCTGCCTCCAGCGGCATAGTAGCGATGGTCGGGTTCGAAACCAGCTCGTCATAGCCATCATAGGCGGCGCGTTCGACGCGCGGGCCGAGGGTTTCGAGATGAGCAGTGAAATCGGCATCACCGGGGCGGCCGGGTCGCGTCAGGACAAGGCAGTCCGGCGCGTTGACATGGTCAAGCGTCATCAGGTTGAGTTTTTTGACCGCCGCGGCAGTGGTATCCGGCATGCGCAGGCTTGCAATGGTGACCCCCTCGGTCCGGCGTTGCGCTTCTGTAAGCCCCATGCCCTCATCGATCATCTTCGACCACATGGTCAATTCCCGCAGATAGGCGCGGCCGGAGATGGTCGGGGCCAACAGGGCGATACCGTCGACAGCGGAGAGCCGCTCGGCAATGTCAAGGGCCACGATGCAACCGAGGCCCTGGCTCACCAGAATCAGCCGCTCACAGCCGCAGAGCGATCGCAGCATGGCGGCGGCGTCGAGTGCGGTACCTTCCCAAAGCGCCAGTCCTTCGCCCGGATCGGCAACGTCCAGCGCATCGCCGGTGCCGGCATAGTCGAAGCGCAGGCTGGCGATACCTGCCTTGGCGAAATCCTCTGCGAGGATTCGCCAGAATTTGCGGGTGCACATTTCCTCTAAACCCCAGGGGCTGAGGAACAATACGGCCGTCTGGCGCGACGGCGCGGCGGCGGGCATGAACAGACCGACTGTCCCGGAGAAGGTGACCGGCTTGGCGGCGGGGGTGACATCCTTAAGCGGGCCCTGGTTTTCGGCGGCTCCCAACGCAGCCATGGCGAACTCCTCAAATTCGGCGCGGCGCCAGCCATGCCAGCGCGTTAACGGCAATCGGATGGGCGCGCCGGGGCAGGCGCGCAGCAATTTGTTGCAGGACGGCGATATCCTCCGGCGGCACCGCATTCAATAGCCGGAGCGCCAACCCGTAAATCAGGACGCCGGCAATGACGGCGCTGGCGAGGCCCGGAATACCGGGCAGGGCGTGAACAAATCCGTAGGCGGCTGCGGCGCAAAGCACTGCAGCGGCGGTCACTTTGGCAAGGCTGACGAACATGCTGCGCATCGAGCCTTCGAATTCCATGCGGCGTACCATCAGCAGGCACATGGCAGTGAAGGCCAGCAGCCGCACCAGGGCGGCGCCCTCGCCGCCATAAGAAGGCACCGCGATCAGGCAACCCACGACCATGATGGCACTGGCGACGCCGCCGATGATGGTGCGCTCGCGCATGCGGTCGATGGAATAGAGATATTGCGTACAGATCTGCATGAAAACGTAAGGAGCCGCCGTCAGCGAGAGCAGCGCCACCATGCTGCCGCTTGGACCAAAGGGCTTGCCGAAGATCGTCACCACCAGCTCAGGGGCAATGGCCGCAAGGCCGAAGCTCATCGGCAGGGTGATATAGGAAATGCTGCGCGCGACGCCTGCGAAGACGTGCACCGGGAGTTTGCCCAACGCGCGCGAATGCATTTGCTCGGAATAATAGGGCAGCAGACTGCCGCTCAATTGCACTGGAAGCTGCAGCGCGAGATTGGCAAGCGAGAGGCCGACAGCATAAAAACCGACGGCTTCGATGCCCAAGTAGTGCTGCAGGAACACCAGCTCGATGCGGTTCAGGAAGATCGAGCTGTTGATGAATTCGGCCGAGAGAATGAGCGAGGAACTGACGAGATAGCCAAGGCCAACGCCGCAACTGTTCCGTCGAGCGACTGCGATCCTCAGGCTCGAGACGAACATCGGGAGCTGGCCGATGGCATAGCCGGCAAGTGCGCCGCTGACGCCGAAGAAGACGGCGCCGACCAGCACGGTGACGAGTTGCAGTACCGAGCTCGTCAAGGTCATGCGCAGGAAGGCGCCGAGCTGCTGTTCGCCGATCAGATAGTTCTTGCTATAGGCGCCGAGCGACTGAAGGACGAAAAACGCGCCGGTTATAACGATGATGGACGATGAGTCGTTGACCCAACGCATCCGCTCCGCCTCCCAATAATAGGCGGTATAGCCGGCAAGCAGGATCAGCGTCGACAGGATCGTTGGATGCAGCATATAGGCAGCAAAGCCGCGCCGTTCCTCCGTCGAGTAGCCTTGCACTTTCAATTGCGGTAATATGCGCAGCAGCGTCACCCCGGTTCCGAGTTCGGCGACGAGTGCGCCCGTCGTCGTCAGCCAGAACGAGAAGGCGATGATGCCGTTGGCCCCCGGCCCGAGCAGACGGGCGGCGATGATGGAACAGGCAAAGCCGGTCGCCAGCAGGGTCAGTCCCGCGGCTGCGTTCAATGCCGAATTGGCCATGATGCTCTTCGTCATGAAGACTACCGTTTCCCAGGTCGCAAAAAGTGGCCGCAAAATATCCGGCTTATCATGGAGATAGCGCGTGCTCTATTTCATATGCCTTAATATTTAGCGTTTATTCCTTATGTAAATTTCGTTTTTACTTCAGCTAATATTCAATCCTTCTGAAGTTGGCTGTTTTGCCGCTTGTTCGGAGGGTCTTCTTTGTTCAGCCTCGTCGTCTGTACGATCGACCGCTTCGATCAGTTGGAACGGTTGTTCGTCTCGTTGATGGATCAACATCACCGGGATTTCGAGGTGATCCTCGTCGACCAGAATCCGGACGATCGGCTGTTAGAGCTGATCGGAAGCTTTTCACCCTTGTTCGTGATCCGCCATATCCGCTCGGCCAAGGGTCTTTCGCGGGCGCGCAACAATGGAATGGCGGCAGCGGTCGGCGACTATGTCTGCTTTCCTGATGATGATTGTTGGTATGAGCCCGATACGCTGGAGACGGCGGAGCGGCTGTTTGTCGATCATCCAGAGCTTGCCATCGTCACCGGCCGCACGCTGGATGCCGGCGGCGTTACCTCCGTCAGCCCGACCGGCGACACGCCGCTTGCGGTGACGCGCTGGAACTATCTGAAGTGCGGCAATTCCAACAGTATTTTCGTCCGCCGTACGGCGTTGCCCGGCATTGGCGGCTTCGACGAGAATCTCGGCGTCGGCTCGGACTCGCCCTTCCAAAGCGGTGAGGAGGCGGATTTTCTGCTGCGTGCGCTCGCTGCGGGCAATCGGCTGATGTTCTTTCCGGGATTGATCGTTCATCACGATCAGGTCACCAGCGAATACGGTCCGCGGCAGATCGAGCGGGCACGAAAATATGGTCGCGGTTTCGGTGCCTTGATGCGCAAGCAGCGCTTTCCACTGACCTATGTCGTTTATCGCCTGTGCAGGCCGATCGCCAGTTGGCTGGCGGCGGTCATGCGGCGCAAGGGCGATACGGCGCGCTACAAGCGCGCCTGGCTCGCGGGCATTCTCGAAGGTTATGCCACCTGGCCGCGTTGGCGCAGGGGATGACGCCGTTCGCCTCTTGGCGTTATCGCTTCAGCATAGACATCGATATAGCGTTGCGCGACCTCATCCCAGGCATAGGCGCGGGCATCGTGAATGAGTTCTACCCTTAGGGTGAGGCCCTTGGCCTCCAGGCGTAGGAAGGCGGAGGTCAGAGCGTTGGCGGCGGCTTCCGAATTGGAAAAGTCGGCGAGCATCAGCGTCGGATGGGTCTCGGCAAGCGCTTTGTAGGCGTCATTCGTGTGCAGCACCGGCAGTAGACCAGCGCTCATGGCCTCGATCGCCACCAATCCAAAGCCCTCATATTCGGAGGCCGAGGCGAAAAGCGAGGCGCGGGCGATGACATTGCGGATGGCGCAATTGTCGATCGACACGTGCAGCGACACATGGCGGCCAAGATCGCGGGCGGCGATCTCGTTTTCGAGCGTCGGTTGGTCGAGGTCGGAAACAGCGCCGATGATATCGAGATGCCACTCCGCATTGCGAGCGGCGAGCACCTTCATGACGTCAAGCATGCGGTCGAGCCGCTTGTTGACCGAGAATCGGCCGATGGTGACGATGCGGCGCCGAGCCTCAAGTGCGGCGCAATTGGCAAATTTGCCGACATCGGCGCCATTCTCGATCAGTCGGGTGCGGCGAGCGGCGATGCCGGAAAACAATCGTTCGTCCGACTGGCTGCAGCAGATCAGTTCAGCGTAGGCGAGGGCGGAAAGCCGTGTCGCCGTCTTGAACCAGACCTTTTTGATGGCGGCATATTTTGGCGTGTGGAAGAAGCCGCCATGGGTAGTGGCGACCATCGGGCGGCCGTGAAAGAGTTTACCCCAGGCAAGCGCGTCGAAGAAGAAATCGACGGCATGGACATGGACGAGGTCGGCGTCGGCGATGTGCTTGAATACCTGCGGCGCCACGGGATAGCGGCTGGAGCCGGACCAGGGGATGCGGACGATTTCGATGTCGTCGATCGTTTCGGTCGGCGCTAGTTCGCGGGCCGGCTCGGAGAACAGGCTGTTGCAGGTGACGACGCGGACGCGATAACCCCGGCCGATCAGCTGCCGACAGAGATTGGCAACCACATCCTCCAGACCACCTTTGTTCGGCAGGAACTGGCGCACGACATGAACAATCAGCGGTCCCGCCGGGTTCTGTGCCTGAATATCCGAAATAGCCGATGTCATCGATCCGCCCTCGATCCTTGGGCCGCGCAAAGCCGCAGCGATCAGGCGCGCGAAGGCGCCGTCCTTTGATCAGCGCCCAAACCAGATCATTTTGCCGGTTAAAATGATCTTAATTGCGCACGAGAGGCCCAGCGGATTTGTGCAAGAAGGTTAATATCGGAGCGTTCCGTTGGGGAAGTTGGACCTGGCAGGTGAGTTCGGTGTCGCCGCAGCCTTGTGCCCGGCCCTTTGGAAAGTGCGGCATAAAAACCGATGCCAGTCTATCAATCGGACCTCTCAAAACGCTCGAAATGTCAGCGTGGTCAACGAGCGGACGATGCCGGGGATGTTGGCGATGTTGTCGTTGATGAACTTGCCGATGTCCTGCTCGTCCTTGACATAGACCTTCAGCAGCAGGTCGTAATCGCCGCTGGTGGAATAGAGCTCCGAGACAAGCTCCGTCTGGTAGATAACGTCGGCAACCTCATAGGTCTTGCCGGGAGCGCATTGGAGCTGAACGAAAATAGGCTTCATGAGATTGTCCTGACTGTCGCGGCCGCGACGGCGGCCGGCGCTGCACTCTATAATGGTCGAAAGCGACATGGGCATGCAAGTTTTCTCTGTCCACTGCATGTCGCTCTTGCCGCTTCCGCAAATCAGGTGGTCGCGCTAGATTGGCCGGATTCTTTTAGGCAATTGGATGGACTCTATGCTGAACGACCCTCGTTCTCACGGGTTGTGGGAGAAAACCGCACCGCCGGCACCCGCGACGGGGCCGCTGGCGGGCAATATTTCGGCTGACGTGGTGGTGGTCGGCGGCGGCTATACCGGGCTGTCCTCGGCGCTGCATCTGGCCGAATCCGGAACCAGGGTCGTGCTGCTGGAAGCCAATGAAATCGGCTTTGGCGGCGCGGGGCGAAATGTCGGCCTGATCAATGCCGGCATGTGGGTCATGCCCGGCGACCTGCCCGGCGTGCTCGGTCCGATCCATGGGGAACGGCTGCTGGAACTCCTGGGCAATGCGCCAAGGCTGGTGATGGAGCTGATCGAGAAGCACGGCATCGCCTGCGAGCTCGAGCGCAACGGCACGCTCCACTGCGCCGTCGGATCCGAGGGACTGAAGGAGATCGAGGAGCGCGCCCGCCAATGGGGCAAGCGCGGTGCTCCGGTCACCGTGCTTGATGCTAACGAGACAGCGCTGCGGGTGGGGAGTTCGGCTTACGCGGGGGCGCTGCTCGACATGCGCGCCGGCACGCTGCAGCCGCTCGCCTATGTCCGCGGTTTGGCGCATGCGGCTTCTAAGGCCGGTGTTGTGATCCATACCGGCAGCAACGTGACCGCGGCCGAGAAAAATGCCGGGCGATGGATCGTCAAGACGGCGGGCGGCAGTGTCAGCGCGGATTGGATCATCGTCGCGACGGATGCCTACAGCACCGGCCCGTGGGAACAGGTGCGTAATGAGCAGGTACATTTGCCCTATTTCAATTTTGCCACAGTGCCGCTCGGCGACAACCTGCGCAAATCGGTCCTGCCAGGCCGCGAGGGCGTGTGGGATACGAAAGAGATCCTGTCGTCCTTCCGCATGGATCAGGCCGGGCGCCTTGTATTCGGCAGTGTCGGGGCGTTGCGCAATACCGGGCTGACCGTCCACAAGAGCTGGGCGCGGCGTTCGCTGAAGAAGCTGTTTCCGCAGCTCGGGGACATCGCCTTTGAAAGCGAGTGGTACGGCAAGATCGGCATGACCGATAATGCCTTGCCACGCTTCCACAAGTTCGCGCAGAACGTCATCGGCTTTTCCGGCTATAACGGGCGCGGCATCGCGCCTGGCACGGTGTTTGGGAAAATATTGTCGGACCATGTTCTCGGCAAGATCTCCGAGGCCGAGCTGCCGCTGCCGCTGACCGATCCTCGTGAGGCCAGCTTTCGTGCGCTGAAGGAAATGTGGTACGAAGCCGGCGCCCAGGCTGCGCATTTTGTTGGCGCAAGGGTCTAGAGCATCTTATCCGCTTGGTGATTTCACTTCAACGCGGGATGCTCTGGGGACGGGGACTGGACGATCATAACAAGAAGAGGAAGATGACATGACCACCGCACTCGATCTCGCCACCGAGACCAAGGCAATTCTGACCGAGCTCGGCGTTGCCGCCGATCGTTATACCGGTGGAACACTTGCCGTCACCTCACCCGTAACCGGCGCTGAAATCGGCAGGCTCAGGGAGCATTCGGCTGCCGAAGCGAAAGCCGCGATCGACAAGGCGCATGAGGCGTTTCTTTCCTGGCGGGCCGTGCCGGCGCCGAAGCGCGGCGAGTTGATCCGCCTGCTCGGCGAAGAGCTGCGCGCCGGAAAGGCTGCGCTTGGCCGTCTGGTCTCCATCGAAGTCGGTAAGATCACTTCGGAAGGTCTTGGCGAAGTGCAGGAAATGATCGACATCTGCGATTTCGCCGTCGGTCTGTCGCGCCAGCTCTACGGCCTGACCATTGCTACCGAACGTTCCGAACATCGGATGATGGAAAGCTGGCATCCGTTGGGGCCGATTGGCATCATCTCCGCCTTCAATTTCCCGGTGGCCGTCTGGTCGTGGAACGCGGCGCTCGCCATCGTTTGTGGCAATTCAACTGTCTGGAAGCCATCGGAAAAGACGCCGCTGACGGCGCTCGCCGTACAGGCATTGTTCGAAAAGGCGCTGAAGCGTTACGTCGCCGAAGGCGGCGAGGCGCCGGCCAATCTCTCGACCTTGATCATTGGCGGTCGTGACGTTGGTGAGGTGCTGGTGGATCATCCGAAGATTCCCTTGGTTTCGGCAACCGGCTCGACGGCAATGGGTCGTGCAGTCGGACCGCGTCTTGCCGGTCGCTTCGCCCGCGCGATCCTTGAACTCGGCGGCAACAATGCGGCGATCGTTTGCCCGACGGCCGATCTCGACCTGACGCTGCGCGGCGTCGCCTTTTCCGCCATGGGTACGGCCGGCCAGCGCTGCACGACGCTGCGCCGCCTTTTCGTTCATGAAAGCGTTTATGACCAGCTCGTACCACGCTTGCAGAAGGCCTATGGCTCCGTCGCCATCGGCAATCCGCTGGAAGCCGGCACCCTCGTCGGCCCGCTGATCGACAAGCAGGCCTTCGACAAGATGCAGGCAGCTCTCGGCCAGGCGCTGTCGGCCGGTGGGAAGGTTAGCGGGGGCGAGCGGGTCGAAAATCTCTCAGCCGATGCCTTCTACGTTCGTCCCGCCCTGGTCGAGATGCCCTCACAGACCGGTCCGGTCGAGCACGAAACCTTCGCGCCGATCCTCTATGTGATGAAATACAGCGATTTCGACGAGGTATTGGCGCTGCATAACGCCGTGCCTCAGGGTCTTTCGTCGTCGATCTTCACCAATGATATGCGCGAGGCGGAAGCTTTCGTTTCGGCGCGTGGTTCGGACTGCGGCATCGCCAATGTCAATCTTGGGCCCTCCGGCGCTGAAATCGGCGGCGCGTTCGGTGGCGAGAAGGAGACAGGTGGCGGCCGCGAGTCGGGCTCTGATGCCTGGAAGGCCTATATGAGGCGCGCGACCAACACCATCAACTACGGCAGGACGCTGCCTCTGGCGCAAGGTGTCAAGTTCGACGTCGCATAAGGCACCCGGGACAATTATTGCATAGCGATGAGGAGAGTGAGGGCATAGGAACCTCTTCGTTCTCCTCATCCACATCCACTCCAAGGTCCTTCACCATGCACCTGTCACTCGCAGAAGCCGAAACGCTGATCGTGGATGCACTGGTGCGAAATCGGGTCAGCCCGGAAAATGCCCGTTCTGTGGCCGTTGCTCTCGTCGCAGCCCAGGCTGCCGGGCAGGCTGGCCATGGTCTGCGCCGTGTGCCCGCCTATGCCGGGCAGGCGAAGGTCGGCAAGACCGATGGTTTCGCCAAACCGAAGATCACGCGGCCCTATCCTGCCGTGCTGCGCATCGATGCCTCCAACGGCTATGCCTATCCGGCTCTCGATCTTGCCGTTGCCGAGCTTCCCGCGGTCGCCCGAGAGCAGGGGATTGCACTCGCTGCCATCAGCCGTTCGCATCATGCCGGCATGATGGGCTTAACTGTGGAGCGCTTTGCCGACCAGGGGCTGGTGGCGCTGATGGTTACCAATGCGCCGGCCGCAATAGCGCCCTGGGGCGGCAAAAGGCCAGTCTTCGGCACCAACCCGATTGCCTTTGCCGCGCCGCTGCCGAATTCCGATCCCATTGTCATCGATCTGGCCCTATCGAAAGTGGCGCGCGGCAAGGTCATGGCCGCCCGGCAGAAGGGCGCGCCGATCCCGGCCGATTGGGCCTACGACCGCGACGGCAAGCCGACGACCGATCCGGAAGAGGCGTTGGACGGTACGATGATCCCTGCCGGCGAATCGAAGGGGGCGGCACTAGCTATGATGGTCGAAATCCTGTCCGCCGGCCTGACCGGTGCCAACTATTCTTTCGAATCTTCGTCGCTGTTCGACGACCAAGGTTCGCCGCCCGCGCTCGGCCACACGATCATCGCCATCAATCCGGCTGCAACGAGCGCTGCCGACACGGCAAAGCGGCTGGCTCTGCTGGCGAGCGAAATCACGAGTGATCCCAATGTCCGCCTGCCTGGCCGGCGCGGCCAGACCTCACGGCGTCTTGCGCTGAGTGAGGGCCTCATCGTCGAGGATGAGGTGGTTGCGGCGATAGAAAGGCTTTGAGGCGCGGAAGATGATGGTTGAGTGAATGTGCTTTGTCGCGTCTCTCGCGCATGGCTCCTCACCCCAACCCTCTCCCCGCAAGCGGGCAGACGGAGCGCGCTAAACAACGTGTCGGTGTGCGATGGAGATAGTTGTTTGGCTTCGTCGTCCCTCTCCCCGCTTGCTGGGAGAGGGCTAGCTAGCTAGGGTGAGGGGCACATCGTTGCTATGCTGACTGAAGATGCCTGGCGGCTGCCAGCGATACAAATCAGGCGATCGCCGGTGCAGCCTGCTTTTCGTCCAGCCAGCCGCCGGTGAAGCCGGCGCGTTCCAGGCCGCGGCGCAGGATCGGTGATTGCCGCATCAGGTCCCAGATCAGGCCGGTACGCTCATTTTCGATCATCATGACCAGCAGGCCCTGGTCGATGGCGACGGAGCGATCGTCGACCCAGCCCTCAGGGCCGGGACCTTTGACGCTGGGATTGAAGCCGCCGGGAAAGCGCCCGCCCAGCAAAAGGTTCGGATAAGCGGCGAGCAGGGCCCTGGTGCCGTAGATTGCGGCTTGGCGGTCGAACGGCAGGCAGGAGAGCGGCCCCCAGGGCGCGATGGTGCCGTCATCGGGACCGAGAGGGGCGCCGCGCGCGGCATAGCCGAGAACTTTCGGGCTATAACGCCGGCTGTGCTTGGTGCCAGTCGGATTCGGGCCATCGCAGGCCGACAGGCCCCAGATGTCCTTGGCATATCCGACGAAGTGGCCGGGATTACGGTCGGTGTAATCGCGCTGAACGGCAATCGCCGTCTGGGTGTTGCGGAAATAATCGGTTTCCTTGTCGGCCACATGCCGGTCGCGGATGTCGCGAAAATCGATCCAGGCGTGCGAAAAGAGATGGATGAACAGCGGCCCGGCATAGAGATAGGGCCTGTCCTTGAACATCATCCAGGTATAGGTCGAAGCGAAGGCGTCATAGCTTGATGACGGCACGGGATGGGTGGGTGAAGCGAGCGCCAGCACATAAAGGAAGATCGCCTCGTCGTAGCCTTGATAGCGCCAGCGCAGGAAACCGCTGCTCGGTTTCCAGCCCATGCTGATCGTCTGGCCTTTGTTCAGCGCCCAGTGCCAATCGCAACGCTCGTAGAGAAACTGCGCCTGCTTGCGGATGTCCTTTTCATCCCGGCTGGAACCCTTGAAATAGGCGGCTGCCGTCAATACGCCGATCAGGAAGAGGCCCGTATCGATGGTCGAGAGCTCGCTGTTCCAGGCGCGGTTGCCAGTCGCCATGTAGAGGAAGTGGTAGTAGAAGCCGCGATGCCCGGTGGCGCCGCGCTCTTCGCCTTGTTGGCTTTCGGCAAAGAAATTGAGCGCGGTCAACACGCGCTGTGCCGCGTCCGCGCGGCTGACCCAGCCGCGTTCGACGGCGACCGGATAGCTCGACAGTGCGAAGCCAACGGCGGCGATACTGCAATGGCTCGTCTTGATTGAGGTGTCCGCAACCAGCCCATTTTCCGGGTTGGTGTACAGCATGAAATACTCGAAAGCGGAACGTTGCAGTCGATCGATCAACGCATCGTCGGTCTCGTTGGTCTGTTGCAGCATGGTCTACCCATCTCCTCGACGCTCCCGTTTCTGTTGGAGCACAGGAGCTTGGACAGTAGCGAATCAAAGATGATTGATACTGCCACGTTTTTGTGGACGATTGTTTAAAATGGGGGCGTTGGCCGCATTTACCAGCCGCGTTTTCAGGCTAGGCAGTGTTCCCAGCGATTTCCATCGGCTCGGTTTTCATCACAATCACTTTGGCGCGATGAAACGTCACATTAGTTTCAAAGGGCATCTGTTCAGCGCCCTCTCCGCTTCGTGTCAGAAATACAAGTTGATCACACCAAACTTTCAGCATGTATCCTATCCGCCGACATATCTCTTTCTAGGAGTCCAGATGAAGGTGCTGCTATCTTCTGCCTAAACCGGCGGCCAGTTCACGCTGATCGAGGGCATCATGCCGCCAGGCGGCGATGGCGGGCTGCATGTTCAAGCCGATGACGACGAATCGATGCATATGCTCGAGGGAGAGCTGGACGTAGCGATCGGCGAAAACAGTTTTGTCCTGAAACCTAGCGAGACGAGATGATCTCGCAAGCTGGCTTTGCCCTCGATGAAGGCGCCGTTCCAGGTCCGGCCGTGGCGCCGACGCCGGAACGGATCGGTCATTTGCGCTCGGTCGCCCCGAAATTCGGCATCAGTGTGCTCGCTCCACCGGAGCCGCCACGACCCAAAGCGACGGTAGCCTCCAAGGATCTCAATCGGCGACGCGAATGGTTGCCAGCACCGCGTCGAGCAAACTATCCGCCGTTTCATTGCCGGGAAGCGATCCGATCATGCCGTTCAGGCGTCCCTCGAGCCGCAGCGTGGCGAAGCCGTGCACCAGCGACCAAAACGCCGCCGCCTGCGCCGCCATCTGCAATGGCTGCGCCGACGGGTCGGGCGCGCGCGCCCGAACGGCGGCAGCAAGCGCCTGACGGGCGGCGAGGGTGGCATCGCGCAGCGCCGGTCGGTCGTAGTCGAGCAGTTCACTGCGAAACATGAGGGCGAAGAGGCCAGGATGGGTGGTGGCGAAGCCGACATAACCGCGGCCCATCGCCTTGATTCGCTGGCGCGGATCGTCACCGGCTTCAGTCATCGCATCGGCAAGTGCGGCGCTGAAGCGAAGGAAACCGAGCGCTGCCAGCTCACTCAGTAGGCCGGTCAGATCGCCGAAATGGTTCTTGGGTGCGGCATGCGAGACACCGGCGGCTCGCGCTGCGGCGCGAAGTGTCAGAGCCTGAATGCCGTCCTTTTCCAGAATTGTTTCCGCCTCGGCGAGCAGGGCAGCTTTCAGGTCACCATGGTGATAGGCGCGACGAGACGCGGCATCGGTTGCTTCATGATTCATGTCAAATGTTTACGATGGAAACATTTTCGTTGACAAGTGTGAAGCGCCCAATATTGTCACTGTCAATATTAGGCGCGACGAGGTTTTCGCGGCGCCCCACCCTTTCAACGGACGGAAAACCAATGGGCGTTCTCCTGGCGTTTTTGCCTTTCATCGTTTTTGCGGTCGCGGACCGATTCGTTGGCCCGACCGAGGCGCTGCTGCTAGCAGCGCTCGCCTCGTTCATTCTTTTGCTGCGCGATTGGTTTATTCTGGGTAAGGCGCCGAAAATTCTCGACATCGGCACGACAGTACTCTTCAGCGGCCTTGCTTTTTACGCTGCGCTGGGCGGTCTCATGGGATCGATTTTCGCTGTTCGTCTGGCAGTCGATTCGGGGTTGGTTGCAATCGTCCTGATTTCCATCCTGATCCGCCGGCCGTTCACGCTGCAGTATGCGCGCGAACAGGTGGCACGGGAATTATGGGACAGCCCTGTCTTCATCAGGACGAACTATGTGATCACCTCGGTCTGGGCGCTCGCCTTCGCGGCTATGGCAGCCGCGGATGCAGTCTTACTCTATGCGCCTGACGTACCGGCTCAGGTGGCAATAGTCGCAACCATCGTGGTGGTTGTGGCAGCGATCAGGTTTACGGGGTGGTATCCGGAAAAAATACGACGGCGGTCGGCAGAACGATAAGCGAAAAGGCTCACTGCAACCTGGTTTCCACTCGCCTCCTCAACCTTTGAAGCATCCGCCCAAAAATCTCATCGTCCTGAAGCGCTCTGGTAAGTGTCAGTGCGCCCTGAATGCCGACAACAGCTTCTTCGGCGAGTTCATGCGCCTCTAATGCTTCGACGCCCGCCCTCATCATTGCGCCGGCAAGAGCTGCGATCCAACGTTTGAAATAGCCCTCAATCACCCCTGGGAAACGGTCGCGCGTTTCGTCCAGCGCAAAGGCGCCGATAAGGCAGATGCGGCGGCCGGAGCGGAAATAAGCGTCTGTCATCTCCCACATTCGGGCAATGGCGGCGCGCGGTTCGCCCTTTTCGAGCGGCTTGAACATTTCGTTGACGAACCACGCATCGATATTGGCCATGATCTCTGCGGCCATCTCTTCCTTTCCGCCGGGGAAGAAATGATAGAGGCTGCCTTTTGACAGTTTGGTGCGCGCCTTGATGTTACTCATCGATGCACCCTCGTAGCCGAGTTCGCGAAAGACCTCGGATACGAGGGTTATGGCGTCCGATTTTTCAAAGATGGTACGCGTCATGGTCTCTTGTCTCGGAGCGGTTCAGCTATTCACGGAAAGCACCGCTCTATCATTGTTTTTCACAATCCCGGACGGAAAACCGCTTCGCACCTTAGAGGCCGAGTTCGGAAAGCCCAGGATGGTCGTCCGGACGGCGGCCGAGCGGCCAATGGAATTTCCGGTCCTCTTCCTTGATCGGCATGTCGTTGATCGAGGCGAAGCGGCGCTGCATCAGGCCCTCGGCATCGAATTCCCAGTTTTCATTGCCATAGGAGCGGAACCAATGACCGCTGTCGTCGTGCCATTCATAGGCGAAACGCACGGCAATGCGGTTGCCGTCGAAGGCCCATAGCTCCTTGATCAACCGATAGTCCAGTTCTCTGGCCCATTTGCGAGTGAGGAGTTCGACGATTTCCTTGCGGCCGCGCGGGAATTCGGCACGATTGCGCCACTGGCTGTCTACGGTATAGGCCTTCGAGACACGCTCAGGATCGCGGCTGTTCCAGCCGTCCTCGGCCAGACGAGCTTTGGCTATAGCGGTTTCGCGGGTGAATGGCGGTACGAGTGGGGTGGTCATAATTAGCTCATTGGTGGACTGATAAGATTACACTAGACCGATCGGTTAATAAGCGCAAGAAGCTTACGCTTTTTTAGCCGCTATCGCGCGAATTTTTTTGCGCCCACCACGCAGGCAACAACGCCAAGGGTCACCAAAAACATGGACCAGCTGACGCTCTCCTTCAACAGCGTGGCAGCGAGGGTGAGGCCGAAGAAGGGTTGTAGCAACTGCAATTGTCCGACCGCGGCAATGCCGCCCTGCGCCAGACCGCGGTACCAAAAGATGAAGCCAACCAGCATGCTGAAGAGCGATACATAGATCAGGCCGATCCAGGCCGGCTCCCCGATGCCGCCGATCGCCTGCGGCATGGTGTAGAGGCAAAGCGCGATCATGACCGGCAGCGACAGCACAAGGGCCCAGGAAATAACCTGCCAGCCGCCCAGCCGCCGCGCCAGCACCGCCCCCTCGGCATAGCCAAGGCCGCAGACGAGAATTGCCGCCAGCATCAGCAGATCGCCGGCTGGCGAGGCCGATATGCCCTGTGCGAGGGCATAGCCGCAGACGATGGCGCTACCAAAGGCGGAAAATATCCAGAAGGCCGGCCGTGGCCGTTCGCCGCCGCGCAATACGCCGAATATGGCAGTGGCAAGCGGCAGCAATCCAATGAAGACGATCGAATGGGCCGACGTGACATGCTTGAGCGCCAGCGCCGTCAGCAGCGGAAAGCCGACGACGCAGCTGATCGCGACGATGGCGAGCGGAATGATATCGCCGCGGACGGGTCGTTTCTCCTGAGAAGCGAGCAATAAGCACAGCGCCAGGATGCCCGCGATCGCGGCACGGGCGACCGTCAGGAAGACCGGGTCGAAATCCATCACCGCGGCCCGTGTTGCCGGCAGCGAGCCGCTGAAAATCAGCACGCCCACCAGTCCGTAGATCCACCCGCCCGTCGCCTTATCCATGTCCATGCTCCTAGTCTCCTGACCGGTATCGGCGAAGCCGGCTGGTCATTCCAGAGACGGTGCAGTACAATTCCCGCAAACTGTTATGGTATTAGGTACAGTACGGATGGACGATGTGACTGCAACGCGCGGGATCAGCGGCACGCGCATCGAAGGCGTGATGAGGGCGATTACGGATCGCATCGCGGCGCGCAGCTTGGCGCCGGGGGCGCGGCTTCCGTCGGTGCGCAGCTTCGCGAGAACGATGCAGGTGTCGGTTTCCACCGTGGTCGAAGCCTATGAGCGTCTGGCGGCGGAGGGGGTCATCCGCTCGCGGCCCGGTTCCGGTTTTTATGTCTGCGGACCGCTCGCGCCGCTTTCCCTTTCGGAGATCGGCCACAGGATGGAGCGCGACGTCGATCCGCTTTGGATTTCACGGCAATCCCTGGAGGTGGGAGACGACGCGCTGATGCCCGGTTGTGGCTGGCTTCCGCCCTCCTGGATGCCGGAAGCGGCGCTGCGTCGTGCGATGCGAACGCTGGCGCGGGCAGGCGAGAGCAGCATTTTCACCAATTATGGGACGCCGCTCGGTCTGCCCCCGTTGCGGCAGCTCCTGGCACGGCGCATGGGCGAGCACGGTATCGCCGCATCGCCTGACCAGATCATGTTGACGGACTCCGGTACGCAGGCGATCGATCTTCTCTGCCGGTTCCTGCTCGAACCCGGTGATACCGTGCTGGTGGACGATCCCTGCTATTTCAATTTTCATGCGCTGTTGCGAGCGCACCGGACCAATATTGTCGGCGTGCCTGTCACGCCAACGGGACCGGATATCGAGCTGTTCGGCCAGGCGCTCGAAAGACATGCGCCGCGCCTCTACATCACCAATTCCGGCGTTCACAATCCGACCGGCGCCGTGTTGTCGCATGTGACAGCGCATCGCCTGCTGAAGCTGGCGGATGCCTCCAGCTTGATCATTGTCGAAGACGACATTTTTGCTGATTTCGAGTACTCGCCGGCGCCGCGGCTCGCCGCTTACGACGGCCTCGACCGGGTGATCCATATAGGCAGCTTCTCGAAGACGTTGTCGGCCTCGGTGCGCTGCGGATTTATCGCCGCGCCGCGAGACTGGATCGACGGCATTGTCGACTTGAAGACCGCCACCAGCTTCAGCGGTGGCCAACTGACGGCTGAGCTATTGTTCTCGGTATTGAAAGACGGCGGCTATCGCAAGCATATCGACGCGCTGCAGGTCCGGCTTGCCAAGGCAATGAGCGAAACCATTTCGCGACTGGAGACAATCGGCATCACACCTTGGCTGAGGCCGCAGGCCGGCATGTTCCTCTGGTGCCGGCTGCCGGAAGGTCTCGACGCGGCCGAAGTCGCCCGCGCTTGTCTCGCCAAGGACGTCGTCCTTGCTCCCGGAAACGCCTTCAGCCAGAGGGAAACGGCTGGCGGCTTCATGCGTTTCAATGTCGCGCAATCGACGGATGTCCGCATTTTCGACGTGCTGGAGTCGTCCATGCGGACCTTGGGTGCGAGTATCTGACGGAGGCGAGCCGTGACGCAGGAAGATTGGGTGAACGCTCCTCATGCCGGTGGTTGCGATCACATGGCTCCTTTGCCGGTATCCAGTTTCTTGTTGAGATCGTATTTGTCGAGGCTGAGATCGTGCGGAGTTATTCATTCGGGCATTACTTGTGCAGCATTTTCAAGGCCTCGATGAAATAGCTGTCGGCGCCGGAAAAGTCGTTGGCCTTGCAATGCTTAAGAGCTTCGGCCACCATTGCCTGCGCTCGCTTTCTGTCGGCGGTGCTAATCGCCGATGACTTCAATCCGTCATTGATGCTGTTCACCATTTTCGCACACGGTCCGGAATTGCTATTTCCAGTGTTGGCGGTATTCGCGGCTAAGGCGGTGAAGGAAAAGGCAAAAGTGACAGAGATAAGCAACGGAACGACAAGAGCGAGCTTTTTCATGTCCCTGCATTCCTCAGCTCCGTTCGCGGTCTACTGATAAAACATGCAAGCCAGACGTCTCAGGATATGGTCGAATACCGGGAGAGGGATAGGAAAGACAATCGGACACTGTGAGGCAGCTCGGATAGGCTCTTGCAGGTCTTGTTGGACCGAAACATTTCATTATACCTCTGCCACAAGGCCGCTTCAATTACGGTTCACATCGGCTGCATAATCCCTATTCGCGAATGAGATCGACCGTGCGTGTTCTACTTGTTGAAGACGACAGTATTCTTGGATCCTCCCTCAAGAAGGCTTTGGAAAAGCATGCTTACGGCGTCGATTGGATGCGGGACGGCGAGTCTGGCCTTGAAGCCGCGCAGCATTCCCATTTCGCGGCGATTATCCTCGATATCAACCTCCCGCAGCTCAACGGCATGGAGGTGCTGAGGCATATTCGCCAGAGCGGCAATTCCGTGCCTGTCCTGTTGTTGACTGCGCTTGATGCCGTACGCCAGAAAGTCGAAGGGCTCGACGAGGGCGCCGACGACTATCTGGTCAAGCCGTTCGATCTCGACGAGTTGCTAGCCCGTCTGCGCGCGCTGATCCGCCGCCGCGACGGGCGAACGGAAAGTCTCATACGATGCGGCGATGTCGAGATTGATCCGTCGGCGATGGTCGCCCGCAAAGGGAATGCGCAGGTTCATACCACCGCCAAGGAATTTCATCTGCTGAAACTATTGATGGAGCGTAGCGGCCGATACGTGACGAAGAACGATATCGAATATGCGCTTTACGATGCCGATAATACCATCGAGAGCAACGCGATCGAAGTGACGATTTACAATCTGCGCAAGAAGCTCGGCACAGATTTCATCAAATCGATCCGCGGCGTTGGATATATGGTCGAGCGATGAACAACTCCACGCTAACTCGCAAACTCTTCTTCAGGATCGCGCCGGTCGTGGTGGTGACGATCGTGGTGATCGGCGCTTTCGCGTTCAACAGCGCAACGCGCGAGATCAACAATATTTACGATGCTCAACTCATAGACGATGCGAACGTTATCTGGAGCTTGCTGCGCCGTCCTCTGGAGAGAGCGCCGGACCGCTCTCCGAAGCAGATCGAAGACATCGACTTCAATATGGACAATCAACTATCCTTCAATGAGGACGCCGACGACTATGCCGACGCCCACATGTTTCGCGCCTGGGTGGACGGCCGCATTCGCTTCTACAGCAGCACGGCCTTCCAGTCCGACGTGCCGCAGCAGAAGGTCGGTTTTACCACACTCAATTATAAGGGAGAGGAATGGCGGGTCTATTCGCTGCCGATTCCGAACACGACCATCGTCATGGAGATCGGCGAGAAGATCGCTCTTCGGGAAACGTTGGTTTCCAACATCCTGCTAAATCTCTTCTTTCCACTGCTCGTGCTCGTGCCGGTCATAGGTTTTCTCATCTGGCTCGGCATCAACAGCGGCTTGCGGACGATCCACGGGCTGGTGCGTCAGATCCGCACCCGGTCGCCCGACGATCTCTCCGCCATCCCCGTCGAAGGTCTGCCGCGGGACCTATTGCCGCTCGGCCGTTCGATCAACCAGCTTCTCCAGAAACTCGGTAATTCATTGACGCTCGAGCGACGCTTCTCGGATCTTGCGGCACATCAGTTGCGTACCCCGCAAGCCAGCGTCAAGCTGTTGCTGCAGATGCTCGGCAATAGCGACAGCGAGCAGGAACGACAGACAATCATCGCCGATCTCGTGGCCAGCAACAATCGCGCCATACATCTGATCGAGCAACTGTTGCGACTGGCCAGAGTGAGCCATCATCCCCTTAATCCGACCCCTGTCCAGCTCTACCATCTGCTGGCGTCGGTGCTGGCGGAATTCGGCAACATCATCACCAGCCGGCAGCTTGATGTCTTGCTGGACGGGGGTGAAGCGGCGCAGGTCAAAACGGATGAATCGCTGCTGCGCATGATGATCAGCAATCTTTTGGACAACGCCATCAAATACACGCCCGTCGGCGGCAGGATCGAAGTGGTGATCGCGTCCGAAAGCGACCTGTGGCGGATATCGATCAGCGACAGCGGCCCTGGCATTCCACCCGATGAGCGCGCGGCGGTCTTTCAGCGGTTTTATCGGCTCGACACGCTTCATACAGACGGCGCAGGGCTTGGTCTTGCAATTGTCGCCGACACGGCCGACCGTCTCGCCGCGACGATCGAGCTGTCTACGCCGCGTTGGGGCACCGGCCTGCGGGTCGATTTGCGACTGCCCAAAAGCAGATAACCAACTTAGCCGCGTTTTTCATTTTCGCATCATCCTCCCCTCATGCCCGGCTCATCAGAAGTTGTTAGACGCAACTCAGGGATAAGGCGAAAGGGCATTTTCATGCAGGTGTTTTGCGATTTTGATGGAACCATATCCATCGAAGACGCGACGGATATGGTGTTGTCCCGTTTCGCCGGTTCCGAATGGGAAGACATAGAACAGCAGTGGAAACAGGGCCTGATCGGGTCGGCGGAATGCATGCGTCGGCAGATAGGGCTCGTCAAGGCGAGCCGGGCGGATCTCGACGCGCTCCTGAACAGCGTGTCCATCGACCCCGGCTTCCAGGATTTCCTGTCCTATTGCAATCAAAGTGATTTGCCCGTGACGATCGTCAGCGATGGCGTCGATTACTTCATTCGTCACATCCTGGCGCGCCACGGCATCGATGATCTGCCGATTATCGCCAACATCCTCACCCATCGCTTCGTCCATGGCCGAGAGTCCTATTCTCTTTCTCCGTCGTCCACGACAGCCGGCTGCATGTCCGGTTCAGGCGTCTGCAAATGCCTTGTTGTCAATAGCGCCGGACTGCAGATCTATATAGGTGATGGACGAAGCGATTTCTGTGTTGCTGACAAGGTCGACCTCGTTTTCGCAAAAGACAAGCTCGCCGATTATTGCGTCGACCGCGGCATTCCCTTTGTCGGTTTCGAAGATTTCACCGACTTGCTTCCAAAGATGAAAGCAATTCTTCCCAGTGCCGCACGGGGACACCGCGCGCTGCTGCATTCCAAGATCGCATGAACAGACCGAGAGGCATTTAATGAAAACCAATGTAGCCGAAGCCTTCAGTGGCGAGATTCAATCGCCCGTCAGATCTGAGGCAGAGTTGCGTATCCTCGAGGAAGCCTATTGCTCCCATGGCGATACTGTCCACTACGCGGCAAAACCGAAATTCTTCGAAGAATGCGACGGTTCCTACGTTTACGACCAGGCAGGGACTCCGTTCCTCGATCTGCAGATGTGGTATTCCGCGGTCAATTTCGGCTATCGCAACGAACGCCTGAACGCGGCTGCCCATCGGCAGCTCGACCGACTGCCGCAGGTCGCCTCGCAATATCTGCATCGCGAAAAGGTGGAACTGGCGGCCATGATCGCCCAGGACGCCGAGCGCAAGTTCGGGCACAAGGGACGGGTTCATTTCAATGTCGGCGGCTCACAGGCAGTCGAGGATTCCTTGAAGCTGGTGCGCAATTTTACCGGCGGCAAGAGCCTGATGTTTGCCTTCGAGGGTGGTTATCACGGCCGCACCCTCGGTGCCTCGGCCATCACGTCGAGCTACCGCTATCGCCGCCGTTACGGTCATTTTGGAGATCGGGCGCAGTTCATCGAGTTCCCCTATCATTTCCGCGGCCCGAAGGGCATGTCGAAGGAAGAATACGGACACCATTGCGTCCAGAAGTTCGCTCGCCTGTTCGAGAGCGAATATAACGGCGTCTGGGATCCGAAAGCGGGCAAGTCCGAATATGCTGCCTTCTACATCGAGCCGATTCAGGGCACCGGCGGCTATGTCATTCCGCCGATGAACTTCTTCGTCGAACTCAAGAAGGTGCTGGACGATCATGGCATCTTGCTCGTCGTCGACGAAATCCAGATGGGCGTCTACCGCACCGGCAAGCTTTGGTCGATCGAGCATTTCGGCGTTTCACCCGATGCTCTTGTCTTCGGCAAGGCGATCACCAATGGGCTCAATCCGCTTTCAGGCGTCTGGGCGAAGGAAGAGATGATCAATCCGACGATCTTCCCGCCCGGTTCGACACATTCCACCTTCGCCAGCAACCCGATGGGGACCGCCGTGGCTCTCGAAACCATGAAGATGTTGGAAGAGGAGGATTTTGGCGCGGCCATCATGGCCAAGGGCGCCTATTTCCTCGATGGGTTGAAGCAATTGCAGAAGCGCCATGCCATCGTCGGCGAAGTCGACGGGCTGGGTTTGGCCTTGCGGATGGAGATCTGCAAGGACGACAGCTACACGCCGGACAAGGCCACGATGGATTGGCTTTGCGATGAAGGCATGAAGGGTGATCTGCAGGTCGGCGCCAAAATGTACGGCCTCGTGCTCGACGTCGGCGGCTACCACAAGAACGTCATTACCTTCGCGCCCAACCTGCTGATCACCCGTGAGGAGATCGATCTGGCGATCGCCCTCCTCGATCAGCTTCTCACGCGCGCAGCCCGGAGATAAGACGGTGCAACTCCTTCTCCTTCATCTCGATGATGCGTTGGAGTTGCAGCCGGATTTCGTGCGCGCCTGCAAACTTGCGGGCGCGTGCCAGCACATCGACAAAGGAACGGGCACAGCAATCCGGCTCTGGAGCAACCAGAAAGCGCTTGCCGAACTCAGTCGCGATATTGTCAAGAGCACTCCCGCAGCCGGCAAGGATCCGCAACTCTGTTTCATGGGCTCGGGCGATTTTCATCATGTGACTGCGCTGCTTCTTGACGGGGCTTTGGAGCGGCAGTCGGTGGCGGCGACGCTCATTCATTTCGACAATCATCCTGACTGGGTGACCTTCAACGGTGGCATGCATTGCGGGTCCTGGGTCAATAGCGCGCTCGCTCATCGCAATATCCAGAAGGTCATCACCATCGGGGTTTGCAGCCGGGACCTTCGCAGCCCTGAGCGTAAGGGAGCCAATCTGCATTGGCTCGGCGACGGTAAGCTCGAACTCTACCCTTATCAACACCCGCCGAGCCGGGTGCTCGCCGATTATGGCACCGGCGCCAGCTATCGGCAGGAGAAGGGCGCGTTGCACTGGAGATCCATTTCCGAGATCGGCGAGGAAAATTTCATCGACCGAATGCTCAGTCGTATTCGCACCGAGGCCGTTTACGTGACGATCGACAAGGATGTGCTGGCGGCAGACGACGCTGTCACCAACTGGGACCAGGGTCGGATGCGACTGCCTTATCTGCTCGCGCTGATCAGCGAGATCGGCAGCCGTCATCGCATCATTGGCGCCGATGTCATCGGTGACTACTCCGCCCCGAACTATGCCGGCGACCTTAGAACCCGGCTCTTGAAAAGGGCCGAGATTTTTATCGATCAGCCACATATCCGGCCAAAGGCCGAAACGACCAGGAACATCAACAGTGCCGCAAATCATGCACTGCTGGAGGTCCTGGCGGAGTACATGGCATGAGCGGCAGTTTGACCCTTCCGATGCTTGCATTGATCCTTTTCTGCGTGCTGGCGGAAACGGCACGCGAGGTGTGTTTTAAGCAGGCTGCAAGCGAAAACGCGTTGCTCTCGGCGCTGACCAAGCCTATCACGTGGCTGGGCATTGGCTTCTGGGCAGTGGAGCTGCTGGCCTGGACCGCCGTGCTCGAGCACGTGCCCCTATCGATAGCCTTTCCGCTCATGGCGTTGAGCTATGTCGTCATCGTCTTCGCCGGAGCCCTGATATTCAAGGAAAACATCAACCTCCGCCACGCAACGGGCGTCTTTCTCGTGACCGCCGGCGTGGCCTGCGTGGGAGTAACCGGACTATGAAAATCTTTGCGCACACCAGATGGGATGCCGCACCGGTTCTGGCCGCTGTGGCGCATCTCGCTTTCGACGTCTATCTGATCGTCGGTTTCGCAAGCCGGCCCTTGTGGCTTTCCGCTGTCCTCGGCTGCCTGTACGCCGTATCGATCTCGTGGAACATCAACAGCATATCCCATAATTTCATCCACACACCCTATTTCAAGCCGCGCTGGATGAACTATGCGTTCAGCCTGCTGGAATCGGTTGCGATCGGTTTTTCGCAGACCTACTATCATTGGGTGCATATGCGCCATCACTCCGGCAACAGCGACCGGCCGGACGAAAAGGGCGATACGATCGATCTGTTGTCGATCTACCGCCACGGCCGTAACGGCGAGCCGGAAAATGTGTGGTCCTATACGTTTCTGAGCTTCTTTCGCGACAGCCTCGGCGACATTCACAAGGCCATTGCCCGTAACCGCCCTTTCGACGCGAAATGGGGCCGGTTCGAACTCTTCTTCTTCCTAGGGCTCGCTGCAATTGCGCTGATCTATGACTGGAAGGCCGTGCTGTTCTTCGTGCCGTTCTATTATTTCGGCAACTGCCTGTCGTCGCTCAACGGCTATTACGAACATCTGAACGGCGACCCGGACGAGCCGATCGCGTGGGGCGTCAGTAGCCACAAGTCATTCTACAACTGGCTGTGGTTCGGCAATGGCTATCATGCCGAGCACCACTATCGGCCGCGGACCCACTGGACGAAGCTGCGCACGCTGCACGCACAGATCAAGGAAGAGCAGGAAAAGGCCGGCACACACGTCATCAGTACCTGCCACGCGCTTGGCTTCATGGCCAAAGAAAACCGGCAGGCGGAGCTGTCCCATGAAAATTGACGGGTTGAGCTTCTATCTGGAAGGCTCAAATGGAAAAGGCATTGTACTAGTTCATGGGTTGACCGGGGCTCCGGCCGAAATGAAGCTGGTCGCCCGCCTTCTCCATCGCAAAGGCTACAGCGTCTATGCGCCGCTGCTGGCGGGCCATGGGGTCGACGCGGTCACCCTCAGGCGGTCACGGTGGGAGGACTGGCTGGAGAGCGTCTTGAAGGCTTCGGATTTCCTTGCGGCCAGGACGCAGCAGGTTTTTGCCGCCGGTATCTGCGTCGGCGGCAAGCTCTCCATGCTGGCAGCCGAAAGACGTCCGGAGACGATCCGTGCCGTGGCCATCTATTCCCCCTGCTTTCATTATGACGGCTGGGACGTCCCCTTCTATTATCCGCTGCTGTCGTCACATATCGGCTGGCTTTGCCGAATTCCTTTTCTCGACCGTCTCAATTTTCGCGAGACCGCATCCCTCGGGATCAAGGACGAGCGGATGCGCAAGCTGATCGAGGCTATGGGAGGGGATGGCGTTCTCGAAAAATTCCCCGGCAGAGGGCTCGTCGAGATGCATCGGCTGGCCAAGACCCTCAGGAACAGACTGCCCCAGATGACGACGCCAACGCTAATCCTGCACGCCGTGGACGACGACCTCAGCAGCCCCAGGCATGCACGCTATATTTCCGACCATATCGGCGGCCCGCACGAGCTCAGATGGATCGAGGACAGTTACCACATGATCCATGTCGACCGTCAGCATCGGCAGGTCGCGGATTTCACCGCGGAGTTCTTCGAGGCGACGAGTCATGTTGCAGCTGTCGCCTAATCCCTCGCCGGCGCCAGCGCGCGATCCGGTTGCCGAGGTGCATTTCACCATCCGCGCCATCGGACGCGATGCCTGGAATGCCTGCTTCCACGATCAGGTCGAGGACTATGACTGCCTGCTGGCCATCGAGGAGGCTGGCATCGCCGGTTTCGAATGGCGCTACATAACCGTCGTGGAACACGGACGGGTCAGCGCCGCGATGCCGGCTTTCCTCTGTCCCTATGCCTTAGACACGACACTGGAAGACGGATTTCTCCGAAAGGCGGTGCGTCGCATACGGCAGCGCTTCCCGGGTTTCCTGACGCTGCGCCTCGCCTGTCTCGGTTCGCCCTGCACGGAAACGGGCGCGGTCGGCTTTCACCCCGATGTGCCGCTGGAACGCCGCGAAGCGCTGTTTGCGACCCTATTGTCATTCTTCGAACAACTCGCGGCAAGTGAAGACTGCGCGCTGATGGGCCTCAAGGACATTCCCGTGCCGATTGCAGCCGCGCTCGACGGCCCGCTCACTGCCCGTCGTTACGCGATGATCGGCGGCCTGCCAACTGCCTGGCTCGACATCGATTTCAAGTCGATTGATGAATATCTTGGCCGGCTTTCCTCCGGTACGCGTAAGGACATGCGCCGCAAGTTGAAATCCTTCCAGCAAGTCAGGGTCGAGATCCGGACGGATTTTGGCGATTTCCTGCCGGAAGTCGTGGCGCTCTACCATGACACTCGCAATCGCAGCGAATGGCAGTTCGAGGAGCTTACGGCCGAATACTTCGAGGGAATCCTCTCCCGCATGCGCGGTCGCTCTTTCTGCGCCTTCTACTTCGTCGAGGACAGGCTGCTTGCCGCCAATTTGATTGTGCATGACGGACGTGTCGCCATCGACAAATTCTTCTGCATGGATGGCGAAGAGGGGCGGCCGTACAATCTTTATTTCCTGAGCTGGTTCACCAATCTGGGCTATTGTCTGGAACACGGCATAGGCCGTTATCAGAGCGGCCAGGCCTATTATGAAAACAAGATACGGCTTGGCAGCAAGCTGACCGCCAACGCGATGTTCTTTCGCCATCGCAACCCCTTTCTTCAGAAAATACTACGGCTGGCTTCCCCGTTGTTTTCAACAGACGAGGTGGGCCAGTAATGTCGATGCGCTTATCCTGGTTGGCGGTGCCGGTATTGAACACGCTGTACCAATTTTTCATCAAGCACGGGGCCGCGCAATTGGACGGTGCGGCCGGCGCGGACTGGCTATGGCGTGCGCTCGCATCGCACTGGATTCTGGCGGCGATCGCTGCCGAAATCCTCTGCTTCTTCATATGGATGAACGTGCTTTCCGAACTTGACCTGAGCCGTGCCTTTCCCCTTTCCGGCATCAGCTATGTGTTGATCATCGCCACCGGCTGGTTCGTCTTCGGCGAACCAGTCGTCGGCCTGCAGGTGATCGGCAGCGGATTGATCCTGACGGGCGTCTGGCTGATCGCAGGCGCTGCCGGTGAAGCATCACGCCAGGATGACTGGGACACGGAGCACAATTCGCTACGCGTCGACACAGGTAAGGATAGGTAATGTCCCGATTGCAAGCTGAAGATCGTCGCCAAAACAAAGGTGCTGCCGTTGCGTCCAACATTGCAGACTGGTGTCTGAAACGGGCGCTGTCGCATATCGTGACGCGAGGATCTCTGACGGTGACGACGGCGGCTGGCCGCGTTCTGACATTCGGTGATGACAGCGGTCAGTCGGTTCACGTCCGCTTTGCCGATACGCGCGCGCAATGGGCCTTTCTGATCGACGCTGACCTCAGACTCGGCGAGCTCTACATGGATGACCGATTCCTCGTCGAACGAGGCTCGCTCTACGATTTCGTAGCGATGATGCTGCGGGAGGCGCAAAACAGCACGCATCCGCTCATCGCGCGCGTGATTGACCATATCCGGACGCGGCTGCGGATTTTCCGTCACCGCAATCTGCCGGGGCGCTCGAAGACAAACGTCGCGCATCACTACGATCTCGACGGCCGCCTCTACGAACTTTTTCTGGATGCAGACCGGCAATATTCCTGCGCCTATTTCGAACATCCCGACCAATCCCTCGAAGAGGCGCAGTTGGCCAAGAAAAGGCACCTTGCGGCCAAGCTGCTGATCGAGCCCGACCACAGCATTCTCGACATCGGCTGCGGCTGGGGAGGTCTTGCCCTGCACCTGGCCGAGCAGGCACCTGGCGGCTATGTGCTCGGCGTCACCCTGTCCGAAGAGCAGCACGAGTATGCGTCGAAACGGGTGCCCGCCAGCATCGATCGATCGAAGGGGGAAGTTCAGTTTGCGCTCAGAGACTATCGCAGCCTGACGGGCCATTTCGACAGGATCGTCTCCGTCGGCATGTTCGAGCATGTCGGAATTGCATCCTATCGAACCTTCTTCCGCAAATGCGCCGAGTTGATGGAGGATGACGGCATCATGGTCCTGCACACGATCGGCTGTGCGGCGACACCGGGCTTTACTACGCCCTGGCTCGACAAATACATCTTCCCCGGCGGCTATATCCCAGCGCTTTCGGAGATAGTTCCGGAAATCGAGGCCGCGGGATTGTCGGTTACCGATGTCGAGGTGTTGCGGCTGCACTATGCCTGGACGCTCGCCAACTGGCGCGAGCGTTTCATGGCGCGCTGGGCCGAGGTGACGGAGCTCTATGACGAACGCTTCTGCCGCATGTGGGAATATTATCTTTCGACTGCGGAGGCTGCCTTCCGGTACGAGGACCTCGTTGTCTTCCAGATCCAGATGACCAAACGCAACGATGTCGTCCCGGTCACTCGGGATTACATCGCCCGGAACGAAGCCCGCCGATCTCTAAAACCGGATATCGAACGTTCTGTTGAGGGTAAAGCCGATAATGTTCTGGTTGGGTGAACCGATCTGTGAGGTGATCGGACTATCGGCGGCATCGCTCACCAGACGGCTGTATTTGTCATAGAGCTGCACGCTCCAGGCCGGCGAAATCGTGTAGGTTGCCGCCACCGTGAAGCCAACGGATTTGACGCCGCCGCTGGCGTCGAAGGCACTGAGGTGGCCATTCTTCGCCGACTCGCTTGCGGAGATTCCAAAATTGTTGCGCATATAGGTGGAGTTTGCCAAAGACAGGCGCGGCCCAGCGGACAGGAGCCATCTGTCCCCAACAGGCTGGAACCAATCGAGTGACAGATCGGCGACAAGGCCATCGCCACCCCACAGCGCCTGGCGTGTCTCGACCCGCACCCGCAACTGATTTTCCATCGGCCAATATTGTGCGAATGCGCCCGCATCGAAATTCCAATGAACCCTGTGCAGGCCGTTGAGGTTAGAATCCTCAAATGCCGAGCGCCCGCCCCTGAAACCGACGACAGGGCCGATTTCGATGCCACCGAGGTCGAAGAGGCCGTAGTCGATATTGTCGTCGGGCTCGCTGTAATCCTGAGTTTCGCCAAGGCGATGGACGTCGAAAGATGGCAGGCCGCTAAAGGAGAGATGCTTCGATCCCTCGTAGGAAGGCCCGTATTCAACCGTACCGCCAAGCGTCACGACCCAGGTGTTCGAGCCAGACTTCGCCGCCTCCTCCGCCAAGGCCGGAGCAGCGGAGATCACGGATGTTGCAGGCAGAACCGCCCCCGCAAGCGCCAGGAACCTGGCAAAAGAAGATGTTTTGACGCCGAACACTATGCCAATGCCCATCCCTAATCGCCGACACCGATTTACAGGCAGATCGCCCCCAGCGGTATTACTAACACGTCCTGCGGTTTTAAAAACAGAAAAAACTTGAGATGCAATCGCTGTACTCGGCCGGTGTTTCGCGAAAGACACGGTGCTGCACCTTTGAGGCTTCATTGAACAAACCTCGGAAAGATGACCCTTATGCGCAAGCCAGGTCGGGAGTTTTCCACCAAAATCCCGGCGCCATGGAGGTCTGTGATAGCCTTTACCAGGCTGAGACCGAGCCCGCTGCCCGGCGATGTGCGGCTTTTTTCCAGCCTGTAGAGGCGGCGGAAGATGTTGCCGTGTTCCCGCTCCGGAATGCCGGGGCCGTTGTCTTCGACACTCGTCGTTATCGTGTCGGCATCTGCTTCACACCTGACCACAATATCGGTTCCGGCCGGACAATGGCGAATGGCGTTCTCGATGAGGTTGGCATACATCTGCGTCAGGAGTTCCCGATCGCCCAAAATGACCTCGTTGGGCTTACCAATGTTGGTTTTGAGCCGTTGGCCATTGTCCTCGGCGACGCTGGAATAGATGTCATCAAGGGACTGCAGCACATCGCCGAGGTCGACCTTGCCGAATCTGGACTTGCGGGCTCCCGCTTCGATCTGAGCAATCCGCAGCAGTGCCTCAAAGGTTTCATTAATGCGGTCGGCTTCCGAACTCGCGGCCTCAAGTTCCTGAATGACCGTCATGCCCGATGCCTGTTTCGCAAGTGCTTCGTCGACCGTCATTTTGAGGCGGTTGAGTGGGGATTTCAGGTCATGGGCTATGTCGGTGCTGACTTGCCGCATACCATCGACGGTCGCCGCCAGGCGGGCAAGGGCGTCGTTGATGTCGTGGGACAGCAAATCGACATCATCGCCGCGTCCGACGATTGGGACGCGTGCTCCGAGGTTTCCACGCGCTACATGTTCCATCGTGGTTCGAACGGCGCCAAAACGCCTTTGCACGCGCAGGGCAATCAATACGCCACCGCAAATTGCCAGCAGCAAGACGATGATGGAGGCCCAGCCGAAGCTTTGCAGCATGATCGCTTCAATGTTTTTGGTTTCCCGCTGACTGAGGCCGACGGTCAGGCGATTTCCGTCGACGGTGCCTGAGAAAATCCGGTATTGCTGGTGCTCTGGCAATTGCATCTTATCGCCGTCAACGTCGCTCCAACCCTCCGGAAATTTGAGGTTGGGAATATTGCCGGCAAGAACCTTTCCGGAGGGATCGACGAGCGAAAATACGCGCTGGCGGTCGTTGCTTGCTCTGCTGTAGGTTTCAACCGTAACCAGCAGGTCCTGGATGTCCTGATCGCCGTAGGCTGCGGCTATCACGGCAAAGGTCTCCTGGATCGTCTGATCCTGACGCTGTTGAAATTCCCATTTGACAAGCTGATAGATGATCAAGCCCGTCACCATGAACGCGCTGATGAACATCAGCGAGAAAATCAACGCCAGACGAAACGATGTGCTACGCAGAATGTTATCGCGGCGCATGCAACGAATAACCGGTGTTTCTGATCGTATGAAGGAGCGGAACGTCGAAGGGCTTGTCGATCTTGCCGCGGAGCCTGCTGATGTGCGTTTCGACCACGCTGGTCTTCGGGTCGAAATGGAAATCCCATACGCGTTCGAGAAGCATCGTCCTGGTGAGAACCCGGCCTTCGTTGCGGGCGAGAACTTCCAGCAGCGTGAATTCGCGCGGCTGCAGTTCGATCTCGACTCCGGCCCTGGTGACGCGGCGTTTCATCACGTCCATCGTCAGGTCGGCGACCTGCAGCATGGTCTTTTCGGAGACAGCGGGCGGACGGCGGGCGAGGGCGTTGATCCGCGCCAGAAGTTCGGAGAAGGCGAACGGTTTGACGAGGTAGTCGTCGGCGCCTGCCTCGAGACCTTCCACCCGGTCATCAATGCCTGCGATCGCGGTTAGAAAAAGCGCAGGCGTCTTGACGCCGGCGGCGCGCATTGAGCGCATGATCGACAGGCCGTCGAGACCGGGTAACATCCGGTCGATGATAAAGATGTCATAGGTCTCGCGGATGGCATGGAAAAGTCCGTCCTGTCCATCCGCGAGCATGTCGCAGACGTGTCCTGCTTCCCGCAGGCCGCGCGAGACGAATTCCCCAGTTTTGATGTCGTCTTCTATGAGCAGTATGCGCATGAAACGATCCGTTCCCCATGCCGGCAAAGACGCCGTTTTGAAGCGAGTTCATCCGCCGTGTGCCGGCGTCTCATTGCGACCGGCGTGTGCGAACATATCGATTACTGCAAACTCATTTCACCAACCTGAAGAGCAGGTCATTGCTCCGGGGAACCCTCGAGTTCCGCCTCCATAGGTTCTTGAGCCGCAGGTCTTTGGGCAAGCGTCATATAGAGCACCAGGCAAATGATCACAGCGAGGAAGAGCAGGCTGGTGACGGTCGTGCCGAAACCCAGGCCGCCATATTCCTGGGGCTGCGACAGCAGATCGCCGAACGAGGCGCCGAGCGGCCGCGTCAGAATATAGGCGAGCCAGAATGCCAGAATGGCGTTCAGTTTGAAGAAATAATAGGCAATCGCAATCACCGCGATGATGCCTCCGAAGAGGATGCCCGTCGTGAGATAGCCAAGCGCGAAGACTTCCGCCACCAGATCGCCCACCGCCGTTCCGAGAGCGAAGGTGAACAGGATAGCCAACCAATAGAAGGTCTCACGGCGCGTCGTGAAGATGGTATGGATCGACAACGTCCTCTCGACTGCGTACCAGACCGCAAAGGTCAGGGCGAGCGTGATCGTGAACGCTATCGCCGTGGTCTGAAGTGCGACCCCGAAATTGTCGACGAGATTGTCGGAGACCAATGTGCCGACGATGCTGATGAGAACGACGGCTGCCCAGTAGAAGGGCGGAACGTAAAGCTTTTGTGCAAACTGGAACACTAGGGCGACAAGTAGCACTGCGGTCATCAGCAGGGAGGTGACGGTCAGGCCGAGACCGAGATTGACGGCAAGATAATCGGCAGCCGTCTCACCCATGGTCACGGCCATCAGCTTGATCAGCCAGAAATCGATCGTGACCTCAGGAACGCGGTTCTGCTGAACCGGCGCCGTTTGAGCATGTGTCATCGGATTTCTCCAGTTGTGTGTGGCTTATTTGCCCATGATCTTCATGGCATCGGCCAAAAACTTGTCGGAGCGAGTGTCGTCGTCGGCATTGCAGCGCTCAATGGCCTTGGCTTCGAGGTCGTTGACCTTTGCCTTGTCGGCGTCGCTGAGCTTGGCGGTCGCCTTGGCTGCGCGCATATCCTTCAACATTTGTTCGCAGGGTGCGGCAGCAGCGTGTGCTTGGGACGCGACGAATCCGAGGCCAGCAACGGCGGTGAGTATGGTGGCGGCGATAATCTTTTTCATGAAAGACCCCTTTGTTCCCGCGGGCCGGTAGGCCCAAATTGATCGACCGGCGAAATCGTTCTCTGCCGGTGGGCAATCGATCTAGCGTGGCGCCTCTACAGCGGCCTTGCCGCCAGAATACGGTTTCGTAAGGTTGGGGCGGTCGCCAGTTACTCGGCATCGCTGAATGGCGCTGCCGGGCGAGGTTACGTATCCGTATGTTCCAGGCAATCTGGCTGCAAAACTGCGTGTTTACGTTGGATTTGTCGCCTCACACGGTGCGAATGCTCATTCGGCTTGAACGCTATGGAGTTTCGGCTCTGCCGTTCCGGCGCCGGAGAGGTGTTGGTGAAATAATCAAATCGAACGGATCAAGAAGATGAAAAGATCAGTCATCGTCGCAGCGGCAATATTTGCGATCGCTTTGTCGACTGGAGCCTTTGCAAAGGCAATTACCGATACGATCAAGAGTGTCGACAAGAAAGGCGACTCTATTACGCTGGCGAGCGGAAAGGTCTTCAAGCTGCCGGAGAAGATTGAAGTGGAACGCTTCAAGGCAGGTGAGAAGGTCAGAGTCAATTACTCGACCACGAAAGCCGGCAGAACGACGGTATCAAGTATCCATCCCGTTATGTAGGAGATACGAGGTTCAGGCGAGCATAGCCCCAAGGCTGCGTTGCATGGCGCGCTATCCAACGCGACGGATGGTCGCTTGGATCGACTGCGAACTCAACACCGGACCTCCAGCCTCGTTGCCACGAGCTGCGAATAATTCGTTCCCATCGGGTCGTTGAAGAACATGCTGGTGAGCGTTGCCTGATTCTGCGCGACAATCTCGTCGGGATTGGGCCGCACCACCTTGCGCTTGCAGCGGGCAAATGCCTCGCCGGAGGTGGCCATGTCACTGTCGGCGGCGAAATCGACCGCCGTATAAAGCGTGTTGTCGTAAATTCCGAAAATCGTCGTTCCTTTGAGGAAAGTCTTCTGCAGTGGCTTTAGGGAGAAAGTCAGTATTAGGGCGTCGTCCTTATAGTCCGCCCGTATTTCCTCCGGCTTCGCCATCGCAATGATTTTGCCGTTGCTGGTGACATTCGTATAGTAATCGTACTGCGCCAGGGAATTCTTGACCGTCTTGCCAACCGCCTTGAGCTCGCCTGCGTCGAGCGTCATGTTGCCGTTCTTGTCGAAATCCAAAAGCACCGACGAGGAAAAAACCTCGTCAAAGCGCCAGACGTTGCGAAGCTCGCTGATCGAGCCATCGGGTGCCGCGAGGACCTCGAATTTCGCGTCGATGAATATATGCGGGTGGGCAAGGGCCGGGACGGGCAGGAGCGACAGCATCGCGATCAGCAAAGTCGTTCGTCGTTTCATGCAGCCTTTACCCGTGACGTCTCTGCTATTCGAACGTCGACGTCTGAACTTCAATTGAGACTGATTTGAGACCTCGGAAGGTTGCAAATGCCCGCTACATTCAGTTGCGAATGGAGTGGCGAAGGGATTAGAGCCCCTCGGCAAGGTTTGCATTGTGCGGTTCCAGCCATTCGAGAGTAGCGCCCATCTGTCGATAAGCAATTGTTTTTTTTGAAATTAGCGTCGCGATAGCCACCGTATGCTGTGGCGTCATCGCAACAGTTATCAAAAATGGAATTGCATTCTGAAAGCCCCAAACAGCACGGGCGACTACACCACCAACGGCATCCTGGTGGTTGACGCCACCAACGGCGGCACGACGGCAGCGGCAGCCTTCTCCCTCGGAAATGCGGAGCTGCGCGCCGGAGCTTTCGACTACCGTCTTTTTCGCGGTGGTGTCGACGGCAGCAATGCGGACGATTGGTTCCTTCGCTCAACCTTTACTGGGGGGCAGGTAACGCCGCCGATCGTGTTGCCGGAACCGCCGGTCACGCCCCCAGGAGTGCTGCCGCCAGAGACGTTGCCGGAGGATTTGCCGCCCGTGTTGCCCCCGGGTCTATACCCGATCATCGGGCCAGAGATTGCGACTTACGGTGCGGTCCAGCCGACCGCCCGCCAGCTCGGGCTCGCAACACTAGGGACCTTACATGAGCGCATTGGCGACACGCTCGTAATCGGAAACGGTGAGGCTGATGGCGCGAGCCGGACAAGTTCCGTCTGGGGGCGCTTTTTCGGTGAGCAGATCAATAACCACTATCGCGCTTTCGCCGACCCCCGCACGGACGGTAACCTCGGCGGCTTTCAGACCGGTGTCGATCTTCTGCACGGCGAATGGCTACCCGGCCACAGTGACATCGCCGGCATCTATTTCGCCTATGGCCATGCCGATGTTGACGTAACCGGCCTCGTCACCAACGAAGCCGCGACGAATTACGAGCTGCGCAAGACCGGGAGCCTCAATCTTAACGGATGGTCTGGCGGCGCCTATTGGACGCACTACGGTCCGACAGGTTGGTATCTCGATGCGGTGCTACAGGGGACGGCCTACGAGGGCTCAGCATCAACAAGCTACACCAAACTTTCGACCAATGGTGCCGGCTTCGCCGCTTCGCTGGAAGCCGGCTATCCGATTCCCATTCCGGCGCTTGGTTCCGGTTTCGTGTTGGAGCCGCAGGCCCAAATCGTCTGGCAACATGTCTCGTTCGACGACGATAACGATGACTTCGGCGAGGTCGCGCTCGGCTCCACGTCTGGAGCGAGCGGGCGCATCGGGCTGCGCGGCCGTTGGACCATCGTCAGCGATGGCGGTCAGGTTTGGCAACCCTATCTGCGAGCGAACCTGTGGCAGGACTGGGGGGGCGCGGGCGACCACGACCTATTCCGGCGCCACTCGGGTTCCGTTGCTGGAAGAGGCAACGCGCGTCGATCTCAGCGCAGGGTTGACGACCAACATCAACGCCGGGCTGAGCCTCTACGCCCAGGCTGGCTACCAGTTCGCTGTTGGCGACACCAACGGTCACCAGCGGGACGGCGCCCAAGCAGATTTCGGTCTCCGTTACAGATGGTAGGTGGCCCAAGGCGGCAAGCTGGTGACAGGAGGCGGACGAAGTCGGCGGCACCCAGAAATTCGCGAAGATATCCTGCCGATGAGGCTGCTGAGGTTTGCGCTGAGGAGCGAGGGGGAACCACGGCCGTTGACGACGGCATATGCGAAGGCACGGCGGTCAGCCGGGTGCTCGACCGGCCGGAAGAGCACGATGAGGAAGGTATGAGCGAGGATGAGAGGTATGAGGCCGGTTTCGATGCGGGCCTGAAGTTGGTGCTGGACCTTCTGGACAAGCAAGACGGGCCGCGCCACGGCATGGAGGAAGCGGTGCTCGGGGTGAAGGACAATTTCGACACGCCATGGCCGCTTTCGAAACGAGCCCTGCTACGTATGCCTCAGGATCGCAATCATCGCAGTACTCAAGCGCGAGCACGATCCGGACTAGGAAGGCGGCCTGCGGCTATCTCTCGCCCTTGTGGATCGCTCGGCTGTAGCTTCTTTTACCGACGGGTTGCCGCGTCCTTCAACGCGGGCGTGGAGCGAATGACAAACTTTTCGATCTCCACGACGAGGAAAAAGAAGAGCCCACCCACGATGAGCCAGAGCCAAACCGATGGAGGCAAGGCCTCGGTGTCGAAGATGGCGTGGAGCGGCGGCGCATAAGTGAAGAGAAGTTGCAGAACCACGACCCCGCCTATGCCGTACCAAAGATAGGGATTGCCCAAATGGGCGCGCACGGACAGCGACGAATCGAGCAGATAACGGCTGTTGAGAAGGTAGTAGACCTGCCCGAGAGTAATAGCGTTGACGGCAGCAGTGCGCGCCATCTGGTCCGAAGCGCCTTGCCCCTTCATCCAGAAGAATGCCGCAAGCGTATAGAGGACGAGCGCAGCACCCACGAAGAGAATGCGCCAGATACCGAAGCCGGTGACGATTGGTCGGTCGACCGAGCGGGGCGGGCGTCCCATCACATCAGCCTCATGGGGCTCGAACGAAATGACAAGGCCGAGCGCGACCGAGGTGACCATGTTCACCCACAGCACCTGCGGTGCCGTGATCGGCAGCGTAAAGGCGAACAGGATCGCAATCGCGATCACCGCGCCCTGAGCGACATTGGTGGGTAGCAGGAAAAGCATCGCCTTCTCGATGTTGTTGTAGACCGTGCGGCCCTCCTTTACGGCCGCTGAGATCGAGGCAAAATTGTCGTCGGCGAGAATCATTCCCGCTGCCTCTTTCGTCACCTCGGTTCCCTTGATGCCCATCGCGACGCCAATATCGGCCTTCTTGAGCGCCGGCGCGTCATTGACGCCATCTCCGGTCATGGCGACAATTTGACCATTGACTTGGATCGCCTTCACAAGCCTGAGTTTGTGCTCGGGGCTGGCGCGGGCGAAGACGTCCACGTCGCGCACGCATGCCTGCAGCGCCGCATCGTTCATCGCTTCGATCTCCGTGCCCGCCACGGCAGTCTTGCCATCGCCTATGCCGAGCATCTTGGCGATCGCTGCCGCCGTGATCTTGTGGTCGCCCGTGATCATCGTCACGCGGATACCGCCGCCATGGCATTCCCGCACGGCGTCGATCGCCTCCTTGCGGGGAGGGTCCATAAGGCCCACGAAACCGATTAATATCAGGGTCCTCGGCAAGTCCGCCGGCCCGAGGCTGCCGGCGCGGAGGTCAGGGTTCGGCAGCCATGCCAAGCCCAGCACGCGCTCCCCCTGCGCGGCTAGCCGGTCACCTTCCCGAACAAAGCGGTCACGATCGAGCGGTGCCGGACCGCTCGCCGCCTGTTGCCGATCGCTATGATCGAGGATCACTTCCGGCGCGCCCTTGACCAGCAGTACGTCGCCGTCCGCTGAACGGTTGAGGGTTGCCATGAACTTGTGCTCGGATTCGAAGGGGATCGCATCGATGCGGGGCGCGGCTGCCACTTCCGTGGCACGATCAATGCCAAGCTTGGTTGCGAAGGGATAAAGCGCGCCCTCGGTCGGGTCTCCCTCCACTTTCCATTTTCCCTCCTCCTCGAAGAGCTCGGCGTCGTTGCACAGAGCAGACACGCGGCCCATCAACGCGAGCGCTTGCGGCAGGATGCTGACTGACTCGCCGGCGGTCTTGACCTCGCCTTCGGGCGCATAGCCGTTGCCACTGACCTCATAGGTCGCATCCGCAGTCACCACGGAGGCCACCATCATTTCCATCAGGGTCAGCGTTCCGGTCTTGTCCGAGCAGATGCGCGAGACGGACCCCAGCGTCTCGACCGCGGGCAGGCGGCGGATGATTGCATTGCGCTGGGCCATGCGCTGCACGCCGATGGCGAGCGTTATCGTGATCAGAGCGGGCAGACCTTCAGGGATCAGCGACACCGCGATGCCGACGACGGCCTGGAACAGCTCGACAAAGGACATGTGTCCGAGCCAATGGCCCCAGGAGAAGAGCAGCACGCTGATGACGCCGATAGCTGCCGTGATGACGTAGCCGAACTTCTTGATCTGGCGCAGCAGCGGCGTCTCGAGCGCACTGACGTCTGCCAGCATCTGATTGATGCGGCCGAGTTCCGTCTGGCTGCCGGTCGCTACAACGATACCAGTTGCCCGGCCCGACACCACCATGGTGCCGGAGAAGGCCATGTTTTCCCGGTCGCCGACCGTAGCCTTGGCTGATACCGGAGCCGTGGTCTTCTCGGCCGGGACGGATTCGCCGGTGAGGGCAGCCTCTTCCGTGCGCAGGTTCCTGGCATCGATCAGGCGCATGTCCGCTGGGATCTTGTCACCCGATTCCAGGAGCACGATGTCGCCGGGAACAAGTTCCTCGGCCGATATTAGGCGCGTCGCCCCACTACGCAAAACGCGCGCCTCTGCCGACAGCATGCTGCGGATCGAATCGAGTGCCCTTTCCGCCCGTCCCTCCTGTAGAAAGCCCAGGAGCGAGTTGAGTATAACGACGGCAAAAATGATCGAGGCGTCGAGCCATAGGCTCAGCATCAGTTTGACGAAGCCGGCCGCCAACAGGACATAGATAAGAATATTGTTGAACTGGGCGAGAAACCGCATCAGCGGCCCCTTCTTCTTGCCCTGCGGCAGGCGATTCGGCCCGTGAGTCTTAAGCCGCTCGGCAGCCCCCGCCGCGTCGAGGCCGCGTCCGGGATCAACGCGAAGCTGGCTTTCTACCTGTTGCGCCGTTATCGCATGCCACGACACAGAATCCGTACCCAAACCTGAGGTCTCATCCGATCTCATTTTTGTTCCCCTTTCCCGTGTGTCCCTTCCGACTCGAGTTCCTGGCGCGCCGCCGCGAGATTCTTCATCTTCTCCGGCGTGATTTTGGGATATGCGAGGTCCAGCTTCTCCACTGCCTCCACGATCGCCGCTGCGACGACGAGCCGCGTGAACCATTTGTTGTCGGCGGGCACGACGAACCATGGCGCCTCTTCGCAGGCCGTGGCACGGATCGCGTCGTCATAGGCCTGCATGTAGTCTTTCCAGTATCGCCGCTCGCGAACGTCGGACCCGGAGAACTTCCAGTTCTTCTCTGGCTTGTCGAGGCGGCGCATGAACCGCTTTTTCTGCTCTTCGTTCGAGAGGTTCAAATAGAATTTGAGGACGACCACGCCCTGGCGGGTCAGGTAGTCCTCAAAGCGCGCGATGTCGGCAAGCCGCTCTTCAAAGACATTCTTGCCGACAAAGCACGGTGGGATCTTTTGCGCGTCAAGCAATTCCGGGTGCACGCGCACCACGAGGACTTCCTCGTAATAGGACCGATTGAAGATGCCTATCCGCCCGCGCTCGGGAATGTTCTTGGCATAGCGCCAGAGGAAATCGTGCGAGATCTCTTTGTTCGAAGGCTGTTTGAACGAGACGACATCGCACCCCTGCGGATTGACCCGCGACATGACATGCTTGATCGTACCGTCCTTTCCAGCCGCATCTAGCGCCTGGAACACAAGCAGCAGGGTCCAGGAATCCTGCGCATAGAGAATATCTTGCTCCATCGCGAGCCATTCCGAACCGCGATCGAGAAGTTGCGCCGCTTCCTGCTTGCCCATTTTGAGCCCCAGCGTATCTGCGGGATCGAAATCACGTAGGCGAAAATTACTGCCGTTGGTGACACGGAACGGATCCGTGTATTTTTTCATGGCATCTATTATTTCTTGCCGAGCCATAGACCGCTCCTCCCAGACGATCGTCACACGAGAAGAAGGCTCGCCCTTTCAACCAATGTCAATCTGCTCCCCGCCACCAAACCGTGGCCGAACAAACGGGGCTCGTTAGGAGCAGCTTAAAATCCTGCACTCAGGCCGTAATGGAGCGGGAACATTTGCCGCGAATCCGCAGATCAGTAGACCGAAAAACGCTTATGTCGCGATTGCCTGTTTGCTTGAAAAGGCAGGACACACCGCCTCAGACCGGCGTTAATGGCTGCCTCCACGGTCTCTTTGTCGGCGGGCTACGGGTCGCCGAATAGGCACGCATGCCCAACTAGTTGAGCAGTGTTTTGGCCGTTTTTTGGATGGCGACACACAGATGTAACAACAAAGCCGCCTTGCGGCGGCTTTTGTTATGTACTTGATTTTCTTAAGAAAACTGGAGCGGGCGAAGGGATTTGAACCCTCGACCCCAACCTTGGCAAGGTTGTGCTCTACCCCTGAGCTACACCCGCTCATATCCGCAGCCGTCCGGGGTAGTGTGTTGGACCGCTGGGCGTCGTCTTGCGGCGACGGGCGCTATATGGCCTAACCGTTTTTCAAATGCAACAGGGAAATGACGAAGTCGCGAAGAAAAATCCGGATTTTTTAGATTATCCGCAGCAAAGACCTGGAACGGCTGGCTATGTCGCCTGGAAGATTGCAAAGGATTTGCGAGCGACGTATCAGGAGCGGGTTATTTTTATCGCGAGACAGCCATGACAGAAAACAGCCCGAAAAACCGCGACGATCTTTTCCGTTTTCTGGATGGTCTTGGCATTTCCCATAGCACCAAGGATCATGCGCCGGTGTTTACCGTTGCCGAATCGGTGTCGTTGCGTGACGAGATCCCCGGCGGCCACACCAAGAACCTGTTCGTGAAGGACAAGAAGGATAATTTCTTCCTGTTGACGGTCGAGGAGAATGCCACCGTCGATTTGAAGACGGTGCACACGCTGATCGGCGCCGCCAGCAAAGTCTCCTTTGGCAAGCCCGAAAAACTGCTAGAATATCTGGGCGTCATTCCGGGCTCGGTGACTGCTTTCGGCGCGATCAATGATACCGGCAGGAACGTGACCTTCATCCTCGATGCCGAATTGATGGAACACGACATCGTCAATTGCCATCCGTTGTCGAACGATGCGACGACCTCAATTGCCAGCAGCGATCTCCTGCGCTTCATGGAAGCGACGGGTCATACGCCGCTAGTCTTGAAAGTGACGGCCTGACACACGATTTTAACGCTGCGATTAGAGCGAGATGACTTGTCTTCGAATTGTCCTGTCGCTCAGGCAATTTCATTGAGCGTGATTTTATCCAAAATTCGCTTCGTTCTTTTTGGAATCATGCTTTAAAGGTCCAGAATGCCGGTAAGCGGGAGATACTCATGAGCGGTTCGAACAATCCCTATAACGCTTCTTTCGGCGGCCAGATGTCGGCCTCGGCATCCTATGGTGCTGCACCTGTGTCATCCGGCAGCGCTTCACCCATAAAGGACACCACGACGGCGAATTTCGCCCGGGATGTCATCGAGGAGTCGCGCAACCAGCCGGTGCTGGTGGATTTCTGGGCGCCCTGGTGTGGCCCGTGCAAGCAATTGACGCCGGTTCTCGAAAAGGTCGTCAATGAGGGCAAAGGCCGCGTCAAGCTGGTCAAGATGAACATCGACGATCATCCGGCCATTCCCGGTCAGCTCGGCATTCAATCTATTCCGGCCGTCATCGCCTTCGTCAACGGCCGTCCGGCCGACGGTTTCATGGGCGCTATCCCGGAAAGCCAGGTTCGTCAGTTCGTCGATCGTCTTGGAGGCCCGGCTGACGGTGCGGGCGATCAGGCGGCGGAAATCGAAGCGATTTTGGAAGAGGCAGCCGGTCTTCTGGCAGGGGGCGATATCAATGGCGCCGCCGAGCTGTTCGGAGCGGTGCTGCAGGCCGACCCGGAAAACGCCAAGGCGCTTGCCGGCATGGCCGAATGCATGATCGCGGCCGGCCAGAGCCAGCGGGCGCGCGAGGCGCTAACGGATCTGCCGGAAACGCTTGCCAACGACGCCGGCATCCGGGCCGTGGTGAAGAAGCTCGATCAGATCGAAGAAGCCCGCAAGCTCGGCGATCCGGTCGCGCTCGAGCATGAGCTGGCGACCAATCCCGACAATCACGAGCAGCGCGTCAAACTCGCCAAGATTCGCAATGTCGAAGGCAAGCGCGACGAGGCGGCCGAGCATCTGCTGACGATCATGCGCCGCGACCGCGCCTTCGACGACGACGGTGCGCGCCGTCAGCTGCTCCAATTCTTCGAGGTTTGGGGTCCGAAGGATCCGGCAACGATCGCCGCGCGGCGCAAGCTTTCGTCCATCCTGTTTTCTTGAGGCGTGGCGCGTTTGAGGGGCGCGATCGTTCCATCCGGGGCATCGTGCCTACCTCTGATGTAGTTGAGGGCAAAATGCCTCGAAGTTTCGCCCGGAAATGCTCTTGTGTTTTCAGGAGAGGGGCCCACATTGTCCTTTGGCGCGGAGTGTGACGGGATAATCGCCGCTGAGGTATCGTTCCTGCGTGTCTTATCGCGATGCGCGACGCAGTGATGTAGTGGGACGGAAATCATGCAAGTCGGCAATGCCAGATATCTGAAGCCAAGCGACCTGCCGGAATCGGTGGTTGTGTTCCCCCTGTCCGGTGCTCTGCTTCTACCCACCGGCCAATTGCCGCTCAATATCTTCGAGCCGCGATATCTCTCCATGTTCGATTCGGCGATCGCCGGCAACCGGCTGGTCGGCATCGTGCAGCCGGCGCTCAGCGAGTCGCCGGAAACGACACATCTTTCGCGTGTCGGCTGCCTTGGGCGTATCACATCTTTTGCCGAAACCGGCGATGGCCGCTATATCACCTCGCTGACAGGCATTTGCCGCTTCCGGCTGATGGACGAGATCATCACCCATAATCCGTACCGCACCTTCCGGATCACGCCCTTCATTTCTGATCTCAAGTCGCGAGACGAGGAAGACAGTGTCGATCGCTCGGCGCTCCTGTCCGCGTTCCGGGCCTATCTCGACGCCAACAAGCTGGAGGCGGATTGGGAGAGCGTGGAACGCGCCAGCAACATGACGCTGGTGAATTCACTGGCAATGATGGCGCCCTTCGATCCGGCCGAGAAACAGGCGCTTCTTGAGGCGCCCGACCTGAAGACAAGGGCGGAAACCTTCATCGCCATCATCGAGATCGTGCTCGCCCGCTTCGGCGACACGGATTCCGTACTACAATAGGGGTTTGCAATGGACATCACCGTCAGCAAAGTGGACCCGAAGCTGCTCGATCTGCTCGTCTGCCCCCTGACCAAGGGGCGCCTGAGTTACGATCGCGATAAGAACGAGCTGGTGTCGGAAAAGGCGCGCCTCGCCTATCCCATCCGCGACGGCATTCCGATCATGCTGATTTCGGAAGCGCGGCGTATGGAGGATTGACGCGAGGCTCCCTTGGTAACCTTATTCAGATCGCCTCGCCGGCGAGAAGCCGCGGATTGTCCCTGGCAGCCGTGCCGGCAGCCTGGCCAATGAAGTAGGATTTGAGTTTCGGCAGTCGGTCGACGAGGCCGAGGCCGATATCGCGGGCGACGCGTACCGGCGTGATGTCGTTGGAAAACAGCCGGTTCAGCACGTCGGTGGTCACCCCCATGCGGAAGGTGTCGAAACGTCGCCAGGTCTGGTAGCGCTCGAGGATGTTGATCGAGCCGATATCGAGCCCAAGACGGTCGGCTTCGACCACGGTTTCGGCGAGCGCCGCAACATCCTTGAAGCCGAGATTGAGGCCCTGACCGGAAATGGGATGGATGCCGTGGGCCGCGTCGCCGGCCAGCGCAAAGCGCGGCGCGACGAAGGAGCGGGCAAGCGTCAGGCCGAGCGGGAAGGCGCGGCGGTCGCCGACCGTGTGCAACGCGCCGAGCTTGTGGCCGAAACGGCGCTCCAGCTCCTCTTCGAACACCAGATCGTCGGAGGCGACAAGCCGCTCGGCGTCTGGCGTGCGCTCGGTCCAGACGAGCGAGGCGCGATTGTTTTTCAGCGGCAGGATGGCGAAGGGGCCGGAGGGTAGGAAATGTTCCTCGGCGCAACCATTGTGCGGCCGCTCGTGCTCGACGGTCACGACGATGCCGGACTGGCCGTAATCCCAGCTTACGGTCTTGATGCCCGCCATGTCGCGGAGTTTGGAACGCACGCCATCGCAGGCCACCAGCAGACGCGCTTCCAACGCGCTGCCGTCCGAGAGCGTTAGCGTAACGTTGGCGTCTTCCGTCTTGAAGTCCGTTGCGCTGGCACCGTGGCAAATCGTTATGCCGAGTCGTTCACAAGCGCCCCGCAGCGCGCCGACCATGGCAAGGTTCGGAACCATATGAGCGAAGGGTTGACCTTCCTCGATTTCGCCGTCGAAAGTGAGGAATACCGGACGCACGGGGTCGATTGTGCGTGAATCGGTGACGATCATTCTGGTGATCGGCTCTGCTTCCGGCTTGATCTCCTCCCAAACGCCAAAGACTTCCAGCATCTTCGTGGCAGCGGCGATGATCGCCGAAGCGCGCATATCTTTTTTCCACGCAGTTTCCGCGGCTGCCTCTATGACCATGACGTCAAGATGGGGCGCTGCCTGCTTGACCGCGACCGCGGCGGCAAGACCCACATAACCGCCACCCACTACCAGCATGTCCAACATAACGCTTCCCCGTGTCCGACTGTCGTTTCCTGTTCTATATAGAGCATCCCATTCGCCGTTCCTACCTTCGGAGTTCATTCAAAATGTCGCGCGAGAACGAGAAACTGACCGCCATGCAAGTGACGCTCGCGACGCTGGATCTGGAAACGATCGAGATGAATTTGTTTCGCGGCAACAGCCCAAAGGTCGGCTGGCAGCGCGTCTTCGGTGGGCAGGTCATCGGCCAGGCGCTGATGGCGGCGCAGCGAACCGTGGCAGACGATCGTTTCGTGCATTCGCTGCACGCCTATTTCATGCTCCCCGGCGATCCCGCCGTCCCTATCCTCTATGAGGTCGACCGCCTGCGGGACGGCTCGAGTTTCAATACGCGCCGCGTTCTGGCGATTCAGCACGGCAAGGCGATCTTTGCGATGACGGCTTCCTTCCAGATCGAAGAGCCTGGATTCGAGCATCAGGGCGAGATGCCGAAGGTGCCCGCTCCGGAAGAACTGATGGACGAACAGCAGATCAAGGAACGCTATCTCGCCAACGCGCCGGAAAATGTGCGCCGCTATTGGGAGCGGAAGCGCGCCATCGAAATCCGGCCGGTGTCTCTCGATCGCTATTTCTCGCGTTCGCAGCCCAGCGAGCGTCAGGATATCTGGGTTCGCCTGACCGGACCGATGCCGGACGACCGGCTCTACCAGAACGCCGTGCTTGCCTATCTTTCGGACATGACGCTCATCGACGCGGCGCTGCATGCGCATGGCACGTCGGTCTTCGACCCGAGGCTGCAGGTCGCGAGCCTCGACCATGCCATGTGGTTTCACCGGCCGTTCAAGCTCGACGACTGGCTGCTCTATACCCAGGATAGTCCGAGTGCCTCAGGCGCGCGAGGGCTGGCCCGCGGTAGTCTTTTTACGAGATCCGGTGTCCTGATTGCGTCGGTTGCGCAGGAGGGGCTGATTCGTAAAAAGGCAAATGATTAATTTTTGCGCAAAATTATAAAATTGCTATTAATTTAGGCGCATGAAGCGTCGATAGATGCCGTTTTAATAGCGGCCTAAAGTAAATCCTTTAAAATTCAACTGGTTATGGACGTGTCATGAATCTGGCACGGGCCTTGAATGTGTATGGCCGGTCGCTACTGAAGCATTTGTCGGCGGCAAGGAGAGTCGGCTCGGCGCCGAGGGTAAAAAGGATGGGAAACCAGATGAAAATTGTGATGGCCATTATCAAGCCGTTCAAGCTCGACGAGGTCCGTGAGGCCCTCACGGCTGTCGGCATCCAGGGCCTGACTGTGACTGAAGTGAAGGGCTACGGACGCCAGAAGGGGCATACCGAAATCTATCGCGGCACCGAATATGCGGTCAGCTTCCTGCCGAAGCTGAAGATCGAAGTCGCGGTCGCATCCGAAATCGTCGACATGGCAGTGGAAGCCATCGCGTCGTCCGCCAAGACTGGTCAGATCGGCGACGGCAAAATATTCGTCTACTCGATTGACCATGCCGTGCGCATCCGTACGGGCGAAACCGATTCAGAAGCGCTGTAAGAGCGGCCGATCAGGGAGTTATCTGCAATGACATCTACTAAGCTTTCCTCCACGCTTGCACGGGTAGGCACGCTTTCCGCGGCCTTGCTCGCTCCGGCGATTGCCTTTGCGCAGCAAGCCGCGCCGGCCGCGGCCCCGGCCGCCGCTGCGGCAGCACCCGCGATCACCATGGACAAGGGTGACAATACCTGGATGCTTGTTTCCACGGTCCTCGTCCTCCTGATGACCATTCCGGGCCTGGCACTGTTCTACGGCGGACTCGTCCGCGCCAAGAACATGCTGTCCGTTCTCATGCAGGTCTTCATGATCACCGCGATGGTGATGATCATCTGGTGCGTCTACGGCTACTCGCTCGCCTTCACTGATGGCGGCGCGCTCAACAGTTTTGTCGGTGGCTTCTCCAAGGCTTTCCTTGCCGGTGTTAGCACCGACTCGAAGGATCTCGTCGAAACCTTCACCAAGGGCGTCGGCATTCCTGAGCTCACCTATGTCTGCTTCCAGATGACCTTCGCCTGCATTACGCCGGCCCTGATCGTCGGCGCCTTCGCCGAGCGCATCAAGTTCTCGGCCGTCATGCTCTTCGTCTTCCTGTGGGTCACCTTCGTTTACTTCCCGATCGCCCACATGGTTTGGTACTGGGGTGGTCCGAGCTCTTACTCGGCTCCGTCGGGCATGGTCTATGGCTTTGGTGCGCTCGACTTCGCCGGCGGCACGGTCGTCCACATCAATGCTGGTATTGCCGGTCTGGTCGGCGCGATCATGCTTGGCAAGCGCACCGGCTACAAGAAGGAGATCATGGCGCCGCATTCGATGACGCTCACCATGGTCGGTGCATCGCTGCTGTGGGTCGGCTGGTTCGGCTTCAACGCCGGCTCCAACCTGGAAGCAAATGCTTACGCTTCGCTTGCTATGATCAACACCTTCGTCGCAACCGCTGCTGCGGCTCTGTCCTGGTGTGTCGTTGAGACTTTCACGCGCGGCAAGGCATCGATGCTCGGTGCAGCTTCGGGTGCCGTCGCCGGTCTCGTTGCCGTGACGCCCGCCGCAGGCTTTGCCGGCCCGATGGGCTCCATCGTCCTCGGTATCCTCGTTTCGCCGATCTGCTACTTCTTCGTCGACGTCGTAAAGAACAAGTTCAACTACGACGACAGCCTTGACGTCTTCGGCGTCCATTGCATCGGTGGTATATTCGGCGCTCTGATGACCGGTATCCTGGTCAATCCGGCTCTTGGCGGCGCAGGCATCGTCGACTACTCGACGGCTGACTTCGCAGCTTCCTATCCGGGCACCGCGACGCAGTTGCTCAGCCAGCTGAAGGCCGTACTCACCACGCTGCTGTGGTCCGGCATTGGCTCGGCGATCCTCTACAAGATCGTCGACATCATTATCGGCCTGCGCGTAACGCCCGAAGCCGAGCGCGAAGGTCTCGACCTCGCTTCTCATGGCGAAGCTGCTTACCACGCTTCTTAAATCCGGAGATTGCGGCGGCGGGTCAATGCTCCCGGCGCCGCTGAACATCCCGTCGCGGCCTATTTCATTGAAATAAGTCGCTCTTGGCCCGGACTTTGGTTCGGGCCTTTTTTATGCGCGGTCGTTCGCCCGTTTGCCATAAATTCACTGATTCGGCCGCCGCGCCCGCATGGTTAACATGCCATTAACCCTCCTCTGATTAGGTAGAGCAGACGTACTAGGTGAGTGGCATGACGCCGATTCGCTTGTGCTTTCGATAACGAACGGGCTGGATATTATGGGCAGAAGCAATTCGGCAGCGTTGGGCGGTCGTCCGGACCGCTTCTCGCTTTCGGTAGTCGTTTGGCGGCAGGTGAGGGGCCTTAGTGGCTTCGCGCTGCTGTTCCTGCTTGCGCTCGCGGTGGCGGCACTGGCGACCTGGAACGTCATGGATCCCAGCTATTCCTACGCTACAAGCAATACGCCGACGAACATACTCGGCTTTCCGGGTGCGGCCTTTGCAGACATCATGATGCAGGCGCTTGGACTTGCCTCGGTCGTCGCGCTGCTGCCGGTTGTCGCCTGGGCTTTCGCGCTGATTTCCAATCGCAGGATTCATCGTGTGCCCGCTCGTCTCGGTGCCTGGGTCGGCGGGGCCATTGTCGCTGCCGGTTCCATTGCCTGTTTCCCCGCACCTCCGACCTGGCCGATCCCGAACGGTATCGGCGGCGTCATCGGCGACATCGTCCTGCGCTTTCCCGCCCTTTTCATCGGTACTTATCCGAGCGGCATCTTCGCCACGGTATTCGGCTCCGTTCTCGCGATCCCGGCCGCCTGGCTCATGCTGTTTGCAGCCGGCGTTGTCGGTCGCAGCCTGCTGGAAGACGAAGAGGACGAGGACGAAGAGGATTATGAAAACACGCAGAGCCGCGCACGCAATGTCGGAGATGAAGACGAGGATGACGATCGCGGTGGGTTCCTGGCTTTCGGTGCCCTCATGCATGCCTGGTACAACACGCATGCGCGGTTGCGCCGCCTGTTCGGCATGGGGCCGCGCAAACGTCGCGACCAATCCTTCGATGCGCCCTATGATTTCAATGATGACGAGTTCGGTACACTGAACGAGCCGGTGCGTGCCAAGGCGTCAGTTTTCCGCGGCGAGCGTGTCGAACCGTCGATGGAGGGTGCAGCGCCGCGCCGTGTCGTTTCTCCGCCGTCGATGAGCATCGACGATAACGAGGATGAGGACGACGATCCGTCCTATGAACGCGAGCTTCCGCGTCCGGCCGGCATCCTGCCGGATGACGAGGAGGACGAATGGGCGCTGCGTCCTGCCTCACCAAAGGCTCCTGGTCACCGCGTTGTTCCCGCTGCTGCCCGGCCGAAGCCTGGCGTGCGCGCCGAGCGCGAGGCGCAGACTTCCTTCATTCGTCCCTATGGCTTCCAGCTTCCGGCCGTGCACCTGCTTTCCGAACCGAAGACGATCGTCAGGGACGCAACGCTCTCTTCCGATGCATTGGAGCAGAATGCCCGCATGCTCGAGGGTGTGCTCGAGGACTTCGGCGTCAAGGGCGAGATCATCCATGTCCGTCCCGGCCCGGTCGTGACGCTTTATGAACTGGAGCCGGCGCCGGGCATTAAATCGTCCCGCGTCATCGGGCTTGCCGACGATATCGCCCGCTCGATGAGCGCGATCGCCGCCCGCGTCGCTGTCGTTCCCGGCCGCAATGCCATCGGCATCGAACTGCCGAATTCCACCCGCGAGACGGTCTATCTGCGCGAGCTCATCGCCAGCCGCGATTTCGAAGGCTCCAAGGCCAAGCTCGCCATGTCGCTCGGCAAGACGATCGGCGGTGAGCCTGTTATCGCCGATCTCGCCAAGATGCCGCATCTGCTCGTTGCCGGCACTACCGGCTCGGGTAAATCCGTCGCGATCAACACCATGATACTCTCGCTGCTCTACCGAATGACGCCGGAGCAGTGCCGCCTGATCATGATCGACCCGAAGATGCTGGAACTCTCCGTCTACGACGGCATTCCGCATCTTTTGTCGCCCGTGGTCACCGATCCGAAGAAGGCTGTGGTCGCGCTGAAATGGACCGTCCGCGAGATGGAAGAGCGCTACAAGAAGATGTCGAAGATCGGCGTGCGCAACATTGACGGCTTCAATACACGCGTCGAGCAGGCGGTCGCCAAGGGGGAGGCGATTAGCCGCACCGTCCAGACAGGCTTCGACCGTCAGACCGGCGAGGCGATCTACGAGACCGAGGAATTCGACCTGAAGCCGATGCCTTATATCGTCGTCATCATCGACGAAATGGCCGACCTGATGATGGTCGCCGGCAAGGATATCGAAGGCGCGGTTCAGCGTCTCGCACAGATGGCACGCGCGGCCGGCATCCATGTCATCATGGCGACGCAGCGCCCGTCGGTCGACGTCATCACCGGCACGATCAAGGCAAACTTCCCGACACGCATTTCCTTCCAGGTAACCTCGAAAATCGACAGCCGCACGATCCTCGGCGAACAGGGTGCCGAACAGCTCCTCGGCATGGGCGATATGCTTTACATGGCCGGTGGTGGACGCATCCAGCGCGTCCACGGACCCTTCGTCTCCGATGGCGAAGTGGAAGACATCGTCTCCTACTTGAAAACGCAGGGCTCGCCCCAATATCTGGATGCAATCACCGCCGACGAAGACGGCGACGACGATGGTCACGGTTCAGCAGGTACGGCCAACCTATCCGACTCGGAGGATCCATACGATCAAGCGGTGGCGATCGTGCTGCGTGATGGCAAGGCATCGACCTCCTATATCCAGCGCCGGCTCGGCATCGGCTATAACCGCGCCGCCTCACTGATCGAACGCATGGAACAGGAAGGACTGATCGGCCCGGCCAACCATGCCGGCAAGCGCGAGATTCTCGTGCCGACGGAAGCGGACGTTCTCGATCGCTGACGGGTCATGAGCCCGCGACACACATCCAGAATATGATGTCGGAGATTTGATCGCGGCTCGTGACCAAGCATGGGCGGCCGCGCCATGAAGACGCCGATTTTGCGCGCCATGGACAAAGCATGAAGGAGAATTCCATGAAAAAGTTTGATGCGCAGCCCTCGATCCACCTGAACCTCACTCGCCGTCATTTCCTCGGCGCTATGGTGGCGGCGGGCGCGGCAAGCGTGGCACCCGCGGCGAGCGCCTTCGCGCAGCAGTCGGTAGCTCTCAATCCTGATATTGCTCAGGCGATCGCCGACCATTTCTCGTCCATCAAGACCATGAAGGGTGGCTTCCTGCAGATCGGGCCACGTGGCGATCAGTTGAGCGGCAGCTTTTTCATTCAACGTCCCGGCAAGCTGCGCTTCAACTATGATCCGCCATCACGCATGCGTGTCATCTGTGACGGTAACAACGTCCAGGTCATCAACGACCAGACACACACGAACAACATGTACCAGCTCTCGAAGACGCCGCTGAGCCTGTTGCTCGCCAACAAGATCGACCTCTCCGCCGACATGGTTCGCAATGTCGAAGCGCAGCCGGATCTTACCAAGATCACACTCGGCAACCGCACCGTCTTCGGTGATGCGACCATCGCCATGATCTTCGATTCCAAGACTTACGACCTGCGCCAATGGACGGTCATCGACCCTCAGGGCAAGACAACCGATGTCATTGTCAACAATGTGAAGACTAATCTCTCATTCGACGACAGCGTCTTCCGGATCGATTATTCGGGCATGAACCGGTAATTTTCATCCCTGCTTCGGCTTTGCGCGAAGATGTTGAATGATCTTCCTTTTTCTTTCCTCCCGGGCTAAACACCTGGAGCGTCGAGCGTTCGTCTGAGCGCACAAAGGTCGCTCTAATCATTTGAATCTGGAGCATCTTTTCCGCTTGCAGGTGATTCCACCTGAAGGCGGGCTGCTCTAGCGGGATTGAAAGCAGGGGTCTGGGCATGGGATTTTCGATTGCGACTTGGAACATCAATTCGGTGCGGCTGCGCATGCCGATCATCGAGCAATTCGTGATGCAGCACCGGCCCGATATTCTCTGTCTGCAGGAGACCAAGGTCCCGAACGAGCTCTTCCCACTGTCGCCGCTGAGGGCACTAGGCTACGAGCACATCATCGTCCATGGCCAGAAGGGCTATCATGGCGTTGCCATCGCTTCACGCATCCCATTGACCGAGGATCATCGGCAGGATTATTGCAACGTCGGCGATGCCCGCCACATCTCGGCGATCTTCCACCGCGGCAGCAGGCGCATCCGGCTGCATAATTTCTACGTTCCGGCCGGCGGCGACGAGCCGGATCGGACGATCAACCCCAAGTTCGGCCATAAGCTCGACTTCATCGAGGAGATGAAGCGACTGCATGCCGATGCCGAGCCGAACACCTCGGCAATCCTCGTCGGCGATCTCAACATCGCGCCGCTCGAACATGACGTCTGGTCGCACAAGCAGTTGCTGAAGATCGTCAGCCACACGCCGGTCGAAACCGACGGGTTGATTGAGGTCATGAAACGGGGTGCCTGGCTCGATCTGATGCGCCAACAAGTGCCGGAGAACGAGAAGCTCTATACATGGTGGAGCTATCGCGCCAAGGATTGGGAGGCGGCCGATCGTGGCCGCCGCCTCGACCATATCTGGTCATCATCCGATCTCGGCCCGCTGTTGCAACGCATCGATATCCTGAAGGCGGCACGCGGCTGGGATCGCCCGTCCGACCACGTGCCGGTGACCGCGCATTTCAATCTCTAACCATGTCCGTTAGCCTGGCCGCCCAGGATGCCACTGGGGGTGTCGCGTTGAGCGGATGCAGCGGACGTGACGCTCAGTTTGCCGAGGAGAATTCAGGCTGCAGAGAGGAGTAGTAGGCGGCCGCCTGGTCAACCTCCTCCGCCGCCAAGGCGCGGGCAATATTGCGCATCTGCTGGCTGAGAGGACGGCGCGTCAGGAAAAGCGGTGAAGCAGGGCGGCCGCCTGCTTGGCGAGGACAGCGAAATTTTCGCGGACGCGGTTTTGAATGAGGAGACCAGCGTCGGGATATTCCTCGATCAGCCGGTGGAACAGCGCGCGCGTAATGCGGATGACATCAGAATCCTCCAGCGCCACCGCGGTATATTTGCGCTCGACCAGTGTCACTAGCGCCAGCTCGGAGAGCATGGTGCCGGCTTGCACGGTGGCTTCGACATGTGGTTGCCCGACAGCGTCGACGGTGCTCAGCTCGAAACTGCCGCGCGCGACGACATAGGCGCATTCCGCCGGCGACTTTTCCCGGAAGAGGGTCAAGCCGGCCGCGACGTGACGGCGGTCGGCGCCGAAGGCAATCAGCCGCAACGGCTCATCGCCCATGCCGTGGAAGAGCGGCAATTGCGACAGAAGACGGATATCGTCATTAAGCGCCATCGCTATCGCCTATGGAATGATCTTGTAGCCGCCGTTTTCCGTAACCAGGATTTCGGCGTTGGAGGGATCACGCTCGATCTTCTGGCGCAGCCGGTAGACATGGGTTTCCAGCGTGTGGGTGGTGACGCCCGAATTATAGCCCCAGACCTCTTCGAGAAGGATGTCGCGGGTGACGACCTTCTGGTCGGCACGGTAGAGATAGCGGATGATCGCCGCTTCCTTCTCGGTCAGGCGGATCTTCTGGCCGTCATCCGTGGTCAACAGCTTCTGGCTCGGCTTAAACAGATATCGGCCGACGGTGAAGGTCGCATCTTCGCTCTGCTCGTGCTGGCGCAACTGCGCGCGGATGCGGGCGAGCAGCACGGCAAAGCGGAAGGGCTTCGTGACATAGTCGTTTGCGCCGGCTTCGAGGCCGAGGATGGTGTCGGAATCGGTGTCGTGACCCGTAAGCATGATGATCGGGGCCTTGAAGCCATTCTTGCGCAAGAGCTTCACTGCTTCACGACCATCCATGTCGGGCAGGCCGACGTCCATGATCAGAAGATCAACAGGAGTGGCGCGAGCGGCCTGCACGCCCTTGCCGGCGGTCGCCTCCTGCAGGACTGTGAATTCATCATATAGCGATAATTGCTCGACCAGCATTTCGCGCAGGTCGTTGTCATCGTCCACCAGCAGAATGGTGCGTGCGGTCATGCCGTTGCGATCCTCGTGTTCTCTAGCTCTAAGTCCTACGCCAAATTGCATTTTTAGCAAGTCATGAGGCTGCTCAGGCTTGGTCGTCCAATTGAAACTGCTATGATTTCAAACGAAATCACGCGCAAAGCAAAAACATGTGAGGAAAATGGAAAAGGCAAGGGCAGGCGGCAGGCGGGCAGTTTCGACCATCGTTGTTCGTCCCGCGCCGGGAAAATTGACGCGCGCGCTGGTACAGATTGGGCCCTTGACGATACCGGCGGCAATCGGCCGGTCGGGGCGCAGGGCGCTAAAGCGGGAAGGAGACGGCGCGACGCCGATTGCTGCAATGAAGCTGCTTTACGGCTTTGTTCGTGGCGATCATGTCCCCTTTCTCAGGACGCCCTTGCGGATGCGGCGGATTCGAAAGGACATGCTCTGGTGCGATCAGCCTGACAACGCCAATTACAACAGGCTTGTCAAAGCGCCGTTCAAGCCAAGCCATGAGGAGATGCTGCGGCGTGACGGGCTCTATGATATCTGCCTCGTGCTCGACTGGAATGTCAGCTCGCGCCGTCGCCATCGCGGCTCGGCGATCTTCTTGCATCTGATGAAACCCGGCTACGAACCGACCGCCGGCTGCGTCGCCGTCAGCCTCAAGGACATGCAGCGGCTCATCCGCTTTTTGCGCAGGGGAACAACAGTTCGTGTGATCTGATGTGCGCGCTGTGGGGTGATAATCCTGTAATCCTATATTATATAGGCTTGCGACCGGCGAGAGCGGCTGCGGGGCGCGCAGGCAAATCCGGGGCTCCCGCCCGGGTTCAATTCACGCCTTCACTCCACCCACTCCCAAGTCTTTTGGAGACATGTTGTGACCACACAACCAACAATCACTTTCAACGACGGCAATTCCATCCCACAGGTCGGCCTCGGTGTCTGGCAAACGCCGGAAAACGTCGCACCCTTGGCCGTTAGCACGGCTTTGAAGGCCGGCTATCGTCATGTCGACACCGCTGCCATCTATGCCAACGAAGACGGCGTGGGCGAAGGCATGCGTCAGTCCGGCGTCGCCCGCAGGGAGATCTTTCTGACCACAAAGCTCTGGAACGAAGCCCAGGGTTTCGACTCGACCCTGAAGGCATTCGATGAAAGCCTGAAGCAGCTCGGGACCGACTATGTCGACCTCTACCTTATCCACTGGCCGTCGGCGCATCGCGGCCGCTATCTCGACACCTGGAAGGCTTTTCTGCGCATCAAGGAAGAGGGCCGGGCTCGCTCGATCGGCGTCTCCAATTTCGCCAAGGAGCATCTGGACCGCATCATCGGCGAAACCGGCGTCACCCCGGTGCTCAACCAGATCGAGTTGCACCCGACCTTCCAGCAGAAGGCCTTGCGCGAAGTTCACGACAAGCTCGGCATCAAGACGCAATCCTGGAGCCCGCTCGGCCAGGGCAAGCTTCTCGGCAATGCTGTGATCGGCAAGGTTGCCGCCAAACACGGCCGCACGCCGGCCCAGATCGTCATCCGTTGGCACATGGACAACGGCTTGATCGTCATTCCGAAATCGGTGACGCCGAGCCGCATCGAAGAGAACCTCAAAGTGTTCGACTTCAAACTCGACGCCGACGATCTCGCCGAAATTGCCAAACTCGATTCTGCCGGTGGGCGCATCGGGCCGGACCCGCTGAAGGCGAGCTTCTGACGGGTGGATTTGCGCAGAGGACAGTTTCCGCGCGATAGTCAGGGGCTCGGAGGTAACATTCCGAGCCCATTTAGCTTCATGACAGTGTCAAAATTGAAGCCAAGATGCACCGGCTTGAAGAGAACATTGGAGCGGGCGAGGGCTTGCTGATGGCCGACGATCTTCGCAATATCGAGGATGCACTCTCCCAAATCGCTGTCCAAGGAGACCGTTATCCTCAGCATCTGCAAGCAAGGGTCGGTCGCTAGAGCGCTAAGCAGTTGACTGTATTGACATCAACGAGATCCTGTTCAGGCCGGCCGGAACAATATTGAGCGTGAAAATGGCCCGCCGATTGCGGGCTATTTTTCGGGCGCTCAGATTGCGGCGGATGTCTCGAGCGCAGCCTCGAAGCCGGCTAAATATTTGCCAAGTAGCGCGTTCAGCACTGCTTTGTCTTCTTCCGACAGGCCCGAGACGAGACGGGCCTGGGTCTCGACATGTGCGGCCACGGCGCTATCGATCAGTGCAAATCCCTTTTCTGTCAACGACACCAGAAAGCCGCGGCCGTCCTGGGGATTGGTGCTGCGGGCGACGAGACCGGCTTTTTCCAGTTGATCGATGCGATTGGTCATTGTGCCCGAGGCAACCATCATGGCAGCCATCAGATCGCTGGGGGAGAGGGCATAGGGCGCTCCCCAGCGGCGCAGGGTGGCCAGCACGTCGAAAGTTGCGCCGTTCAATCCGAATTGGGCGAAAGTCCGGTCCATTTCTCGGCTGAGATGGTGGGCGAGGTTCCTGATGCGGCCGATCAAGCCCATAGGGCCGGTGTTGAGATCGGGCCGTTCGCGGTGCCACTGGGCGAGAATTTTGTCGATGCGATCCATGGTGAGACCTCGCCACGAATTTATCTTGACGTCAAGGTATATTGAGTTATCTTGACGTCGAGATAAATTTCGGAGGTGTCACGTGAGGCGTAATTTCGACCTGTTGCTGACAGCGATCGCCCCGACCATCTGGGGCAGCACCTATCTGGTGACGACCGAGCTTCTGCCGGCCGGCTACCCTCTGACTGTCGCCATGCTGCGCGCATTACCCGCAGGGCTGCTCCTGCTCGCCGTCGTCCGGCGATTGCCGCACGGCATCTGGTGGGCGAGATCGCTCGTCCTCGGCGCGCTGAATTTCTCGTTTTTCTGGTGGATGCTGTTCATTTCCGCATACAGGTTGCCCGGCGGAGTGGCGGCCACTGTCGGTGCGATCCAGCCGCTCATCGTCCTCGTGCTCGCCCGGTTCCTGCTCGGTTCGCCGATCCGCGGCCTTTCCATTCTCGCGGCGATCGCCGGGATCGTTGGTGTCGCGCTTCTCATCCTCACGCCGAAGGCGACACTTGATCCGGTGGGCATTGCGGCTGGAATCGGCGGCGCCGTCTCCATGGCGGCCGGCACCGTGCTTAACCGCCGCTGGCGGCCCGATGTCTCGCCGCTCACCTTCACCGCCTGGCAGTTGACGGCCGGAGGCTTGTTGTTGCTGCCCTTCACCCTGGCAATGGAGCCGCCGCTTCCCTTTCCGACCGCTGCCAATCTTTTGGGTTTTGCCTATCTCGGCCTCATCGGCGCAGCGCTCACCTATTTGCTCTGGTTTCGCGGCCTGTCGCGCCTGGAGCCGTCCGTCGTCTCGCCGCTCGGCTTTCTCAGCCCCACGACTGCGGTGATCCTCGGCTGGTGGGTGCTGGACCAGCGATTGAGCCTGATACAGTTCCTGGGAATTGCCATCGTGCTTGGCAGCGTTTGGCTCAGCCAGCGCGCGCAGCAGCTTCCTTCCGGTGGAAAATCGGCGCCTACGGATCTCCAGGCAGTCGCTTCGAGAGCATAGAAGGCCCAGGCCGAGATCTCTCGCAGCAGACAAAAAAGGCGGCACGAAAGCCGCCTTTTGCATCCAATCTGTCGAAGCCGATCAGTTCCATTCGCGGATATCGACGAAGTGCCCCGCGATTGCAGCGGCGGCGGCCATGGCGGGCGATACCAGATGTGTGCGGCCTTTGAAGCCCTGGCGGCCCTCGAAATTGCGGTTCGAGGTCGAAGCGCAGCGTTCGCCGGGTTTCAGGCGGTCGTCGTTCATGGCCAGGCACATGGAACAGCCAGGCTCGCGCCAGTCGAAACCGGCGGCCTTGAAGATCTTGTCGAGGCCTTCGGCTTCTGCCTGTTCCTTCACAAGACCGGAGCCCGGAACGATCATCGCGTCGACCGTTGAAGCCACCGTCTTGCCTTCAACGACCTTGGCAACTGCACGCAGATCCTCGATTCGGCCGTTGGTGCAGGAACCGATAAAAACGCGATCGATATTGATCTCCGTCATCGGTGTGCCCGGCTTCAGGCCCATATAGTCGAGCGCACGCCACTTGGAAGCGCGCTTGGTCTCGTCCTGGATTTCGTCCGGGTTCGGCACGATGCCCTGGACAGAGACGACGTCTTCCGGCGAGGAACCCCAGGAGACGATCGGTGGCAGGTTGGCGGCATCGAGCTTGACAATACGGTCGTAATGCGCGCCTTCGTCCGACTTCAGCGTCTTCCAGTAGCTGATCGCCTGCTCCAGCGCTTCGCCCTTCGGCGCGCGCGGCTTGCCCTTGATGTATTCGAAAGTGATTTCATCGGGCGCGATCAGGCCGGCGCGGGCACCGCCTTCGATCGACATGTTGCAGATCGTCATGCGGCCTTCCATGGACAGCGAGCGGATGGCTTCGCCTGCATATTCGATGACATAGCCGGTGCCGCCGGCAGTGCCAATCTCGCCGATGATGGCGAGGATGATGTCCTTGGCGGTGACGCCGGGCGGAAGCTGCCCGTCGACCTGCACAAGCATGTTCTTAGCTTTCTTCTGGATCAGCGTCTGGGTGGCCAGAACGTGTTCCACTTCCGACGTGCCGATGCCGTGCGCCAGCGAGCCGAAGGCGCCGTGCGTCGAGGTGTGGCTGTCGCCACAGACGATGGTCATGCCGGGCAGAGTGAAGCCCTGCTCGGGGCCGATGATGTGGACGATGCCCTGGCGCTTGTCGTTTTCGGAGTAGTATTCAACGCCGAATTCGGCGGCGTTGTGGGCCAGCGCCTCGACCTGGATACGGCTTTCCTCGTTCTTGATGCCGAGATGGCGGTCGGGCGAGGTCGGGACGTTATGGTCGACGACGGCCAGGGTCTTTTCCGGCGCGCGGACCTTGCGGCCGCTCATGCGCAGGCCTTCGAAAGCCTGCGGCGACGTTACTTCGTGAACGAGGTGACGGTCGATATAGATAAGACAGGTACCATCGTCCTGGGCGTCGACGAGATGATCATCCCAGATTTTGTCGTAAAGGGTGCGGGGAGCGCTCATGGCTATAGATCCATATTGGCATTGTCGAAAACGGGGGTGACGGATCAGGACCGCCGGCCTCGGGAGTGATCAGCGAAGTCGGCTGTTGAGCGCGCCCGAAATCATCGCAAAGAAACGAGCCGGCAGGCGCTTATGGTCCTGCAGCACGAAAGCCGTGACGAATTGCCCGTCCTTGCTCATGATCCTAGTCATGCGGATGCTCATACCAATTTTCAAAACCTTCGGCAATGGTGGCCGTGGGCCAACATTTTGCCGCAGGTTATTCTCTCAGCGCTCGTGCGCCTTGCGCATCCGTTTTTCGACCCGGCGCAGCAATAGCGACAGGCCCACCGTGAGGATGAGGTAGATGTAGGTGACGATCGAGTAGGTTTCAAAGAAGCGGAACGAGCCTGAGGCATAGACCTTGCCCATCTGCGTGATGTCAGCGACGCCAAGGACGGAAACCAGCGAGCTGTCCTTCACCATCGAGACGAAATCGTTGGAGAGCGGCGGGAAGATGACGCGGATCGCCTGCGGCGCGATAACGTGGCGGAAGCGCCGGTAGCGCGACAGGCCGAGCGCCTTGGCCGCCTCGATCTGGCCGTGGTCGACGGCCTGGATGCCAGCGCGAAAGATCTCGGCGATGAAGGAGGCATAACCGATCATCAGCGCGATGATGGCGCGCCACATCAGGGACAGATCGCGCACCAGCATCGGCTTTGCCCAGCCCGCGTCAACCAGTGGGGCCGACACGGTGTTATAGAGCGCGACGATCGCGGGGGCTCCCACGAAGGCAACGTAGAAGAGCAGCACCAGCATCGGGATGCCGCGAATGACTTCGATATAGAAGCGTGACGTTTGGCGCAAGACGATATGGTCGCTGAGGCCGAGCAGCGCAATGCAAAGGCCGAGTACGACTGCCAGCGCGAAGGCGACCAGCGTCACGAAGACGGTGACATAGACGCCTTGTGCGACGGTGAAGAAGACCTGGGTATAAAGATCGCTGACGATAATGGCGGCCGCGATCGCTACGCCTAACAAAACGAAGACGACTAGCCACCAGGGATAGTCGTCCTTGATATGGTGTCCGCTCTGAGCCATCAGAACGGCATTCCCAGCTGCAGAGGCATAAGGCTTACTGGCCCATCTTGTAGTCGAGGAACCACTTCTTGCTCAGCGCTTCAAAGGTTCCGTCGGCCTTCAGGCTGGCGATGGCGGCGTTGATCGGAGCGACGAGATCGGAGCCTTTTTGAAAGATGAAGCCGAAATCCTCTGTGCCGAGCGGATCGCCGATCAGCTTCAATGCGCCGTTTGAGGCCTCGACATATCCTTTGCCGGCCGTACCGTCGGTCAGAACCACGTCGACGTCGCCGGTCTTCAACGCCTGCACGGTGGCGCCGAAGGTTTCGAAGAGCTTGATGCGCGGATTCTGTTCGTTGCCGTCAAGCACCTCGTAGACGGCGGTGTAGAAAGGCGTTGTGCCCGGCTGGGCGCCGATCAGGCCATCCTTGAAGGCAGCAAAGCTCTTGGCATCGGTGAAGCGCTTTTCATCGCCGCGCACCAGCATGAACTGTTGCGAGCGCATGTAGGGATCGGAGAAATCGACCTTCTGCTTGCGGTCCTCCTTGATGGTGATGCCGGTCATGCCGATGTTGTACTGGCCGTCGGAGACGGCCTGGATCATCGCATCCCAGCTCGTATTCTGATACTCGAGCTTAAAATTCAACCGCTTGGCGATTTCGTTCATCGCGTCATATTCCCAGCCGATCGCCTTGCCGGTTTTGGGGTCGATGAATTGCAGCGGCGGATAGGCATTCTCAGTGACGACGACGACGGTCTTGCCGTTGAGATTCGGCAGGTCGGCTGCAAAGGAAGCAAATGGTGCAAGTACGAGGGCGGTGAGGCCCAGAAGGAACGAACGACGGAATGCCATGGAAATCTCCCCGAATAGCGCAACGGAAAATTGTCATAATTGGAAAGCGGATTGCAAGGCCATTGCCATACCCACGACGATAAAAACAGAAAAGCTGCTCCAAAGCTTGTGTCCTGCGGAGAATTTTCCTTCTCGTACCCTTGTCTTTTCCTTGGCAATAAAAAAGGCGACCCAAAGGCCGCCTTGATGTCTGCAATCCGCGAGGAAAGCTTATTCTGCCGCCGGTTCCGCGGAGGCTGCAGCGGCTTCGGCGGCTGCCTTTGCTTCGGCGGCTTCGGCTGCTGCCTTTTCGGCCGCGAGAGCCTGAGCTGCGGCAACCTTTTCGGCTTCGATGCGAGCCTTTTCATCGGCAACGGCCTGGCGCTCGGAATCGTTGAGCTTGCGGGCGCGTGTGCCGGTGTTTTCGACGATACGAGCAGCCTTGCCGCGCAGGTCGCGCAGGTAGTAGAGCTTGGCGCGACGGACCTTACCGCGGCGAACGACTTCGACGCTTTCGATCATCGGCGAATAGACCGGGAATACGCGCTCAACGCCTTCGCCATAGGAGATTTTGCGAACGGTGAAGTTTTCCTGCAGGCCACCGCCCGAACGGGCGATGCAGACGCCTTCATAGGCCTGAACGCGGGTACGGTTGCCTTCCGTGACCTTCACATTGACGCGGACGGTGTCGCCGGCGGAAAATTCGGGAAGGGTACGCTTGGCTTCGATCTTGGCGGCCTGTTCGGCTTCCAACTGCTGAATGATGTTCATGTTATCAACCTCGTTGTTGGTTCAACAGCCAGAGCGCTCTGAAAGATCTATCTTTGGTCGGACCCTGCGGTCTCGCCTCGGATATATGCCCGTGAAGGCAGGAGCGAATACGTCTGCTATTCTTTGGTGGTTGATGGGAAATTTCCCATGCCGGGCGCGCACATACCCTATTGTCGCGGCTTTGTCACCCCTTGTCGGGGGAATTTCATGAGCGAGATGTCACTTTTGAACGTTCATACTCCTCCGGCCGGGCGAAAGCGCGATCTGCTACTTCTCGAGCAAATCCGGCCGGCGTTCCTTGGTCAGTTTCTCCGCCTCCTGCCGCTGCCATTTGGCGATGGCGCCGTGGTTGCCTGAGGTCAGCACCGCTGGAATCTCGTGGCCTTCCCAGACCTGCGGACGCGTATATTGCGGATGTTCGAGCAGGCCCCCTTCGAAGCTCTCGTTCTGGCCGGAAAGATCGTTGCCCATGACACCGGGCAGGATGCGGACGATGGCGTCGAGCAGAATCAGGGCGGCCGGCTCGCCGCCGGAGAGGATGTAGTCTCCGATCGAGACTTCCTCGAGGTCTCGGCCGTCGATTACCCGCTGGTCGACGCCTTCGAAGCGGCCGCAGACGATGATAACGCCGTCACCGTCAGCGAGTTCCCGAACGCGCCTCTGCGTGAGTGGCTTGCCGCGCGGGCTCATCAGCAGGCGGGGGCGGTCGTCGTTTTTTGAGGCATGGTCGATGGCGCGGGCAAGGACGTCCGGTTTCAGCACCATGCCGGCGCCGCCGCCGGCCGGCGTGTCGTCCACAGTGCGGTGCTTATCGGTGGCAAAATCGCGGATTTGCACGGTGTCCAGCGACCATTGCCCGCGCTCCATTGCCTTTCCGGCGAGCGATGTGCCGAGATGGCCGGGAAACATCTCGGGATACAGCGTCAGGATGGTCGCACTGAAACTCATGGCCGGATCACTTCTTCGCTTTGCCCGGACGCTTCGGTGGCTTGCCGGGGAACTCCTCCGGGCTGTCGATCAGGCCCGCTGCCATCGGGTCGATAAGGATCTTGCCGCCTTCAAGGTCGATTTCCAGCACGGCAGCTTCGGAAAACGGGATGAGCACCGGGCGTTTGCCCGGCCCCTTCAGCTCTAGCAGGTCGCCGGCGCCGAAATCATAGATGCCGCTGACCGTACCGTAGCCGGTGCCCTTGTCGTCGACCGCTTCCAAGCCTTCGAGATCGGCATAGAAGAACTCGTCGTCCTCCAGCTCGTCATCGGGCAGGTTGTCGCGCTCAATGTAGAGTTCCAGCCCATTCAACGCCTCGGCGGCGTTGCGGTCGTTGACGCCGCGAAAGCGGACGATAACCACGTTCTTGGCTTCGCGGATTTCCAGGACCTCGAAGCTACGGCCGTCGAGGCTGTGCAGATGACCGTAGTCGCCGAGCGCCGTGGGGTCGGAGGTAAATGCGCGGGCGCGCACTTCGCCTCTCAGGCCCTGTGCGGCGCCGATGGTGGCCATCAATACCGGGTTTTCAAGTTTCGTCATGGTCCTGTGCCGACTGCCAGAGGATCGATTGCGTTCTCTCATAAGATGAACGCTCGCGGATGGGAACAAAAAACGGGCGGCATGTCGCCATGCCACCCGTTTCCAATAGCCGTTAAGGCGGATTATTCAGCAGAAGCGGCGGCGTCAGCAGCCTTCTGGGCCTTTTCAGCGGCGCGTTCCTGGGCGCGCTTGCCCGGCTTTGCCTTTTCCGGGTTGTTCTTGGCTTCGCGCGTAGCAATGCCGGCTTCGGCGAGGAAGCGAAGAACGCGGTCGGTCGGCTGAGCGCCGTTGTCGAGCCAATGCTTGATACGGTCGGCGTCGAGCTCAACGCGCTTGGCATCGTCCTTGGCGAGCATCGGGTTCCAGGAACCGAGCTTCTCGAGGAAACGGCCGTCGCGGGGCGAACGGGCGTCGGCGAGGACGACGTGGTAATACGGGCGCTTCTTGGAGCCACCGCGGGCGAGACGAATTTTCAGTGCCATGTTTCTACTCCTTAGGCTTTTCTTGACCGCTTCGTTTTGGCGGTATGTTCATTTGCCGCTGCTGTTTTTGTGTGTTGCATGATCTCTTCCGAAAACCGCTTCACCGTTTTCACGATCATGCTTTGAGATCAGCAGCGATCTGTTCATGATGCCGGATGACTTCCTTGATGACGAAGTTCAGGAACTTCTCGGCGAAATCCGGGTCCAGATTTGCATCCTTTGCCAGGCGGCGCAGGCGTTCGATCTGGTATTCCTCGCGCGCCGGATCGGCCGGCGGCAGGTTGTACTTGGCCTTCAGCACACCGACTTCCTTCGTGCAGCGGAAGCGTTCGGCCAGCATATGCACCAGTGCGGCATCGATATTGTCGATCGACTGGCGGTAGTTGCCCAATTGGGCCTTGACGTCTGGATCAATCATTGGGGTCAGCGATCCTTCTTATTTCTTCTTCGGCAAACCGGGCAGGCCCGGGAAACCACCGCCAAGGCCAGGCAACTTAGCGCCGCCGAGACCGGGCAATCCGCCACCACCGCCGAGGCCCGGCAGGGCGCCGGGACGGCCGAGGCCGGCGGCTTCGGCCTGCTTCTGCAGGGCTTCGAGCTGCTTGGGGTCGATGTTCGACAGGTCGGGCATACCGCCCATTCCACCGCCGAGGCCCATCTTGCCGGCGAGGCCGCCCATGAGCTGCTTCATCATGCCGCCTTTGCCCTTGCCGCCCATCATCTTCATCATGTCCGCCATCTGGCGGTGCATCTTCAGAAGCTTGTTGATGTCGGAGGCGTCGGTGCCAGAGCCGCTCGCAATGCGCTTCTTGCGGGAGTGTTTCAGGAGATCGGGATTGGCGCGCTCAGCCTTGGTCATCGAGGAGATGATGGCGAGCTGGCGCTTGAACAGGCGGTCGTCGAGGCCGGCGGCCGCCATCTTGTCCTTCATGCCGGCCATGCCGGGCATCAGGCCCATGATGCCGCCCATGCCGCCCATTTTCTGCATCTGCTTGAGCTGGTCGGCGAGATCGTTCAAATCGAACTTGCCTTTGGCCATCTTGGCAGCCATGGCGGCCGCCTTCTCGGCGTCGATGTTCTCGGCGGCCTTTTCGACCAGCGAGACGATGTCGCCCATGCCGAGGATGCGGTCGGCGATGCGGCGGGGATGGAATTCCTCGAGCTCACCCATCTTTTCGCCAACGCCGATCAGCTTGATCGGCTTGCCGGTGACGGCACGCATCGAAAGGGCGGCACCGCCGCGGCCGTCGCCGTCCATGCGGGTCAGCACCAGACCGGTGATGCCGACGCGTTCGTCGAAATTACGGGCGAGATTGACAGCGTCCTGACCGGTCAAGCTATCGGCGACCAGCAGGATTTCGTGCGGATTCGACTTCTTCTTGATATCCGCCATCTCGACCATGAGCGGCTCGTCGATATGCGTACGGCCGGCGGTGTCGAGGATGACGACGTCATGGCCGCCGAGTCTTGCTGCCTGCACGGCGCGGGCGGCGATATCGGTCGGCGACTGGCCGGCAATGATGGGCAGCGTGTCGATGCCGGTCTGGACGCCGAGCTGGCGCAGCTGCTCCTGCGCCGCCGGGCGGCGCGTGTCGAGCGAGGCCATCAGGACCTTCTTGCGGTCGCGGCTCGTCAGGCGGCTGGCGATCTTTGCAGTCGTGGTGGTCTTACCGGAGCCTTGCAGACCGACCATCATGACGACAACGGGGGCCGGCGCATTCAGGTCGATGCCGACGCCTTCGCCGCCGAGCATCTCGATCAGCTCGTCGTGGACGATCTTGACGACCATCTGGCCGGGCTTGATCGACTTCAGGATTTCGGCGCCGACGGCCTTTTCACGAACGCGATCGGTAAAAGGGCGCACGACATCCAGCGCCACGTCGGCTTCCAACAGCGCGCGGCGAACCTCGCGCAGCGCTGCGGAAACATCGGCTTCCGAAAGCGCGCCGCGGCCTGTCAGTCCATTCAGAATGGAACCAAGACGGTCCTGGAGGTTTTCAAACATCTGTTCTTCCTTATCGATCGCTTGGGATTTGGATTCGCGCTTCTGCGCGGTTCCTCGCCCGAAAACGTCGTGCTTTTCCATGACGAAAACAAGACGCAAAGCCAAAAAGCACCCGAGGGCGCATCGCGCTGTCGGGTGTTGACCTCCGGGATCTCTTTATACCTTAACGGGTCCCGGTCGGTGGCTCGGAGGCTTGTGCTCGTCGCAGATGGTGGGGATAAACAGGAAACGGGTGGGAAAGTCAAGCCAAGAGGCCAGAAAGGCTTTCAAAAGCTCTATATTTAGCACACATCTCAGCCAAGAGAAAAATCCATCGGCGCATTCATGACAGACAAATCCGGCTCCCGGAAGGCAGCGAACCCATATTACCAAGGTCCCATCTCCGATCATTTCGACGGGCTACGTTTCTTCAATCCGGACGGCGTAGAGCCGGGTGGTTTCGGCGACCTGTTGAAATGGAAAATCGGCGGCGGGCGTGCGCGTTGGCCGAATCCAGTCGTCAGCCTGTTTCCGCCGGCGAGGCCCGACAAGCATGTTTTCAGCGACGCGTTGCGGGTCACCATGATCGGCCATGCCTCGATGCTGATCCAGGCAGCTGGTCTCAATGTGTTGACAGATCCGGTATGGTCGGAACGGGTGAGCCCCTTCACCTTCATCGGGCCCAAGCGAGCGGTTCCGCCGGGTATCCGGTTCGAAGACTTGCCGCCGATCGATCTCGTGCTGGTCTCGCACAATCATTACGACCATCTCGATCTCGCAACGCTGAAGCGGCTGCACGCGACGCATGCGCCGAAAATCCTGACGCCGCTCGGCAACGATGTGATTATCCGTCGTGGGGTACCCGATGCTCGGATCACGACGATGGATTGGGGCGATCGCATCGCCGTCACCAACACGGTGACTGTGGATGCCGAGCCCTGCCATCACTGGTCGGCGCGCGGTGCCGGCGACCGTCGCATGGCGCTATGGGCGGCTTTCGTCATCACGACCCCCGCCGGCAAGATTTATCACATCGGCGACACCGGCTTTCATCGCGGCGTCAACTATGAGGCGGCGCGGCAAAAACATGGCGGTTTCCGCCTCGCCAACCTGCCTTTCGGGGCCTACGAGCCGCGCTGGTTCATGAAAGGCCAGCACCAGAACCCGGCGGAAGCGGTTCAAGGCATGAAACTCTGCAACGCGGCTCACGTCGCCGGCCACCATTTCGCGACCTTCCAGCTCACTGACGAGGCGATCGATGCGCCGGTCAAGGCGCTGGACGCGGCACTTCGGCAGGAAGGCGTGGAGGCGGATCGCTTTAGGCCGCTCAGGGCAGGCGAAGTGTTTGATGTGCCGATTGTGCCGGTTGTTTGAAGAGCAATGCACAGTCCATCACGAGCCGCCCTGCAAGACAGGACGGCCGGTGCTGGAATGCCAGGCCGAGCGGGTCTGTCCGCTCCCGATGCCTTACTGATTGATTTCAGGCTCGACGAGCCTTGCCAGGTTTTGCAACGATTCCTGCCAGCCGAGATAGCAGGCTTCCGGCGGAATGAGGTCGGGAACGCCTGCTTGGGTTATGTTCACCTCGGTCCCGACCAGGACTTTCTTCAACGTCACGGTGACATCCATTTCGCCCGGCAGGTTAGGATCGTCGAACTTGTCGGTGTAGCGCACCAGTTCACCTGGGACGAGCTCAAGAAACTCACCGCCGAACGCATGGCTTTGGCTCGTCGTGAAGTTGCGGAAGGACATTCTGAACGTACCGCCGACGTTCGGTTCCAGATGATGCACGGTGCAGGCAAAGCCGTTCGGCGGAAGCCACTTGGAAAGCGCGTCCGCCTCGATGAATGCGCGGTAGACCTTCTCCGGGCTGGTTGCCAGGACGCGATGCAGGCGGATGGTATTCGGCATGGTCATGATCCTTCTGGTTTGACGGAGTGGACGAGCCTAGGACGAGCGAGGTATCCGTGATCCGACATTCGGCGGATTTTTTATTGAATTAAATTGCGTCAAGCGCTCATGCGGCGGGATTTTCGCGCAGAGGCGATGGAAGCAATTATCCGTCGATAGTCGAACAGCCTGTTCGCAGTTATAGTAAATTATGACCGTACGTGCGCCCACCGAACAAGATGCGGATTGGATTGCGAAGCTCCTTATAGAGCGATGGGGTAGCACCGTGGTTGTCGCCCACGGCGGGGCCTTTGATTTGCTGAAGCTTCCCGCGCTGGTAGCCGAACCCGATCGGGGACTGGCGACCTATCGGGCGGGAGACGACGAGGCCGAGCTGATGTCGCTTGATGCCGTTTGTCCCGGTCAGGGCGTCGGAACTTTATTGATTGACGCTTTGGCTGATCTTTTGCGGAAGCGTGGAATTTCTTGCCTTTGGGTCACGACGACGAATGACAATCTCACCGCGTTGCGCTTCTATCAAAGGCGAGGCTTCGAACTACGGCGGGTTCGACCTGGTGCGGTGGATGCGGCTCGCTTGCTTAAACCTGCAATTCCACAGATCGGCAATCATGGGATTCCCATCCGGGACGAAATTGATCTGTGCTGCCGGCTTCTTTAATGACATGCGCAGTGCATGCGCCCAAACGATTGACGCTCAGCCTCTGCCCGGTCCGATGTCTCAAGCCATGAACCAACCATGCCACTGGTAATTCCCCCGCAATTCCGCCATATACAGCTCGAAATACACTGACGGACATACCATTATGAGCAATACGGTCGAATTTGCGCGGATGAACGGGCTTGGCAACAAGATCCTGGTTGTCGATATGCGCGGCCGGAAAGACGTGGTGACGGCGGCGGCGGCGATTGCGCTGAATGCCGATCCGGCCACGGAATTCGATCAGATCATGGCAATCCACGATCCGAAGGCTCAAGGCACCGACGCCTGGATCGAAATCCTGAATTCCGACGGCACCAGGGCGCAGGCTTGCGGCAACGGCACGCGCTGCGTCGTGCAGGCGCTTGCCGCCGAGACCGGCAAGAAGATGTTCACCTTCCAGACCGTCGCCGGCATTTTGAATGCCGTCGAGCATGAGGACGGCACGATTTCGGTCGACATGGGCAAGCCGGTCTTTGCGTGGGACAGGATTCCGCTCGCGGAAGAATTCGCCGATACGCGCCGCATCGAGCTGCAGATCGGGCCGATCGACAATCCCGTCCTGCATTCGCCGTCAGTCATGTCGATGGGCAATCCGCATGCGATCTTCTGGGTCGATAAGGACCCGATGTCCTTCGACCTTGCCCGTTTTGGGCCGCTGCTCGAAAATCATCCGATGTTTCCCGAGCGCGCCAATATCACCCTAGCGCAAGTGCTTTCGCCGGCCACGCTGCGCACGCGCACCTGGGAGCGCGGCGCGGGGCTGACGCTTGCCTGCGGCTCGGCCGCCTGTTCGGCCGCCGTCAGCGCGGCGCGTACGGGTCGAACCGGCCGCGAGGTGACGATCGACGTCGCCTCTGCCCCGGCCCCGAGCCAACTCACCATTGAATGGCGGGAAGGCGACGATCACGTCGTCATGACCGGCCCGGCCGAATGGGAGTGGTCCGGCTCCGTCGATCCGGCAACGGGTCATTGGACACGCGATCAGGAGCAGGGGGCTCAGGCGCGGTGAGTGGGGTCGAGGTCATCACCTTCGGCTGCCGTCTCAACACCTATGAATCCGAAGTGATGCGGGCCGAGGCAGAAAAAGCCGGGCTTAACAACGCCATCCTGGTCAATACCTGTGCCGTCACCGGCGAGGCCGTGCGCCAGGCGCGCCAGGCGATCCGCCGCGCGCGGCGCGACAATCCGCATGCCCGCATCATAGTCACCGGCTGCGCCGCGCAGACGGAGAAGCAGACTTTCGCCGAGATGGCCGAAGTAGACGCCGTGCTCGGCAATGAAGAGAAGCTGACGAGTGCTTCCTATCGCGCGCTGCCGGATTTCGGTGTCTCGGTCGAAGAGAAGCTGCGCGTCAACGACATCATGAGCGTGCGGGCGACCGCGCCGCAGATGATCCGGCATATCGACGGGCACGTGCGCGCCTTCATCCAGGTACAGAACGGCTGCGACCATCGCTGCACGTTTTGCATTATCCCCTATGGCCGCGGCAATTCGCGATCCGTGCCGATGGGCGCGGTGGTGAGCCAGGCGCGCAATCTGGTCGAAAGCGGTTACCGCGAGATCGTCTTGACCGGCGTCGATGCCACCAGCTACGGGGCCGACCTGCCAGGCCAGCCGACGCTCGGCCTTCTGGCGAAGACGCTGCTGAAGCAGATCCCCGAGATCTGCCGCCTGCGGCTTTCCTCCATTGACAGCATCGAGGCCGACCAGCATCTGATGGACCTGATTGCTGAAGAGCCGCGCTTCATGCCGCATCTGCATCTGTCGCTGCAACATGGCGACGACCTGATCCTGAAGCGGATGAAGCGGCGGCATTCCCGCGCCGATGCCATTCGCTTCGTCGAGGACGTTCGCCGTCTTCGGCCGGAGACGAGCTTTGGCGCCGACATGATCGCCGGTTTTCCAACGGAAACGGAAGCGATGTTCGAAAACGCCGTCAATCTTGCGGAAGAGGCTGGCATTGCGTATGTGCACGTCTTTCCCTATAGCCCACGTCCCGGCACGCCCGCCGCGCGGATGCCGCAGCTCGACCGGGCGCTAGTCAAGGAACGCGCCGCACGTCTGCGCCTGGCTGGACAAAAACTGTATCAGTCCCATCTGGATACGATGGTCGGAACGCGGCAGTGGCTGCTCGTGGAGAATAATGGGCTGGCGCATACGGAAAACTTCACGCTTGTCGCAGCACCGGGCCTCAGTCCGCGCAACCTTGTGCAGGTCGCAATCACCGGCCACAATGGCAAGCATCTCGACATGCAACTTGCGGCCGCCGACGCGGCCTGATCCTACTCGCTCACGGAAATTTCATGGCGCTCAGTTTCATCAAAAAAGTCTTCACTTTCGGCCGCGAGAAGCCGGCGGAAGAGCAGGCGCCGGAAGAGGCTTTGGCCGTTGAGCAATCCGCTGCCGCGCGGGAGGCGCCTGTTGCCGACGTTTCGCCGGCCTCCGAGCCTGCTGAACCTGCGTCACCCCCCTCTGTCCCTCCGGGACATCTCACCCACGAGGGGGGAGATCGTTTGGAGGATGCCGCGCCTTCGGAACAAGAAAAGCCCCAAGAAAAGCCCGTTGACGAGCAAGCAGAGAGCGATTTTCGCACTGAGTTGAATGCTCAGGAAATCGGGGCCGAAGAAGCTTCGTCAGCAGAGCACCCTGTGGCGACGGAAGTTAGTGACGAGCTAGACGCGGCCACACCCGAACCGATCTCCCCCCTTGGGGGGGAGATGTCCGACAGGACAGAGGGGAGTGCTGAAACCCCAGCAAACTTGGAACCTTCGTCGGAAAGCGCCGAAACTCTTGCCGCAGCCCCCGTCCTTCCCAAGGGCTTTTCCACCGCCGCTTCCGCCCCAGCACCGATCCCCGAAGCCCCTAAGCCAAGACAGACCTGGTTCCAGCGCCTGCGCGCCGGTCTCGCCCGCACCTCGTCGCAGCTCACCGGTCAGATTGCTGCGCTTTTCACCAAGCGCAAGCTGGACGATCAGACCCTGCAGGATCTGGAAGACCTGCTGATCCAGGCTGACCTTGGGGTCGAAACCGCAATGCGGGTCACCGATACGCTGGCTTCGGAACGCTACGGCAAGGATGTGACCGGCGAGGATGTCAGCCGGATCATGGCGCAGGAAATCGCCAAGGTGCTGAAACCGGTCGCCAAGCCATTGCAGCTCGATCTTAGCCACAAGCCGCATGTCATCCTCATTGTCGGCGTCAATGGCACCGGCAAGACGACGACGATCGGCAAACTGGCGGCGAAATTGTCCGGGGCCGGGCTGAAGGTTATGGTCGCTGCCGGCGATACATTCCGTGCGGCTGCGATCGAGCAGTTGAAGATCTGGGCAGACCGCACCAAGTCGGAATTCATCGGTACCAAGCTCGGGGCCGATGCCGCCGGCCTTGCCTTCGATGCCTTCCAGCAGGCCAAGGCCAGCAAGAGCGATGTGCTGATCATCGATACAGCCGGTCGGCTGCAGAACAAGGCCGAGTTGATGGCGGAGCTGGAAAAGATCGTCCGGGTGCTCGCCAAGCTCGATCCTGACGCGCCGCATACCGTCCTGCAGACGCTGGACGCTACGACGGGCCAGAATGCGCTGAACCAGGTGGAAATCTTCCGCAACGTCGCAGGGGTCAATGGGCTGATCATGACCAAGCTCGACGGCACGGCGAGGGGCGGCATTCTGGTGGCCATCTCGGCCAAGCACAAGCTTCCGGTCTATTTCATCGGCGTCGGCGAGGGTGTAGACGATCTCGAGCCATTTGAGGCCGAGGATTTCGCCCAGGCCATCGCCGGAATCGGCCAATGAACGACAAAACCAAATTCGGTGACAATGAGAGTGCCGCGATGACGACCAGCGACAGTGATCTGACCCCAAGTGCTGCTGACAAGCATCATCCGCTGTTGAAGCTGGTGTTGGAGCTCGGGCCGTTGCTGGTCTTCTTCTTCGGCAATCTGCGCGGCGATTGGCTGGTGCAGCATTTTCCGGCGTTGTCGGGGCTCGGCGGCCCGCTCTTCGTCGCAACGGCATTGTTCATGGCGGCGACCGTGATCTCGCTTGTCGTCTCGAAGATCATGCTCGGCCATCTGCCGCTGATGCCCTTCGTATCCGGCATCGTTGTCGTCACCTTCGGGGCGCTCGGCATCTATCTGCAGAACGAGACCTTCATCAAGATGAAGCCGACCATCATTAACGCCTTGTTCGGCTTGGTGCTGCTCGGGGGGCTCACCTTCGGCAGATCGCTGCTTGGCTATGTCTTCAACGCGGCCTTCCAGCTGGATAGCGAGGGCTGGCGCAAGCTTACGCTGCGCTGGGGCATCTTCTTCCTGTTTCTGGCCGTACTCAACGAAGTCGTCTGGCGCGGCTCGAATTGGTATTACCTGCCCGACGTCAAGGCCGCGGATAATCTCTGGGTGCTCTTCAAGGTCTGGGGCACGATGCCGATCACCATCCTCTTCACGTTGTCGCAGATGCCGTTGATTATGAAACACACGGTCAATCCGCCGGCAGACACTGAACAGTGACGGCGCGTTCGGACGCGGAAATACGTAATTGGCAGCAGAGCCTCTGGTTTATTGCCTGCGCGGCGGTTCTGCTCGTCCAGATCCTCACGGAATATATCATGGGCCGGGTGCCGATCTGCACCTGCGGCTATGTCAAGCTCTTCGAACCCGTCGTCAATTCCAGCGGCAATTCACAGCATGTCGCCGACTGGTATACGCCGTCGCACATCATCCACGGCTTCCTGTTCTTTGGGCTGACGCATCTGATCATGCGCGGCAAGCCGCTGTCGATGCGGCTATCCATTGCCATGCTGATCGAATCCGGCTGGGAGATCCTGGAGAATTCTCCCATCATCATCAACCGCTATCGCGCGGCGACGATCTCGCTCGACTATGTCGGCGACAGCATCATGAACTCCGCGATGGACGCGGTGTTTATGGTCGTCGGCTTCCTGTTTGCGTCGCACGCGCCGGTGCTGGTGACAGTGGCTGTTGCCATCTTCTTCGAACTGCTCACCGGCTGGCTGATCCGCGACAATCTCACACTGAATGTCATCATGCTGCTCTGGCCGGTCGAGGCGATCAAGACTTGGCAGGGCGGGCTTTGATCCGCAGCAGTTTTGATTAATTCTACACGCAATTCCCGCCAGAGATCACCATGAAGTTGCATCTAAATGCCGGTAGCGCTTTAGTGAAACGGGCGCAGCAATCTCGATTTTGTGGGGGTTGGCAGCCCTTATGGTGAGCAGCGGAAGCCCACAAGGCTGCCGCCTCGAACCACCAAGGCGGGTTGCCACTATCTGTCCTTGATGAGATCAGGGTGGCTATGACGCAAATTTTCTCAGCGCCTTTTCGATCGCCGGATATAGCCCCTCTTTGAGGCTGGTCGGCGTAAAGGGGCCGACTTGCTTATAGAGGATCGTGCCGTCGGGGGCGACGAGGTAGGATTCGGGGATGCCGTAGACGCCCCAGTCGATTGCGGCCGTACCATTCGGATCGATGCCGATGGCGCTATAGGGATTGCCGAGTTCGCCGAGGAAACGCAGCGCGTTTTCACTCGTATCCTTGTAGTTGATGGCGACGATATTCAGTCGTCCGTCCTTGGCTAGGTCCTTCAAAACAGGGTGTTCTTCGCGGCAGGGGAGGCACCAAGAGGCGAAGACGTTGACGAGCGTCAGCTTGCCGCGAATGGCATCGTCGGTCAGCGCGGGCAGATTGGAGCCTTCGAGCCGTGCCAGCGCCAGCGCCGGGGCTTTCGTGCCGATCAAGGCCGAGGGGATGGCGGAAATATCGGTGCCATGGACTTCCTGGTCATACATCACTTTGCCGACGGCAAGGGCAATGCAGGCAAAGACGATCAGCGGAATGAGCGCCAGCAAATAGCGACCGGTGCCACCCGATTTCGGTTTGTCGCCTTCTTTGGTTTCCAAGCTCATTTCGCCTTGCCTTCCGGCGCGCGTTGCGACCGGCGGCGGATGCCCGCGGCTTCGAGTGCGGCGATCTCCCTGCGCCGCCGGTGTCCGTCGATCCAGGTCCAGGCGATGACGGCGATGATCATGGTGGCGGTAAAGCCATAGGAGCCGTAGACGTAGAAGGGATGCGTCATGCTATTCCTCTCGAGCGGCCATGCGCGCGGCGAGACGGCGCTGCGCGGCGATGCGGCGACGCCAGATCTCGTTGCGGATCGCCATCAGATGCAGTGTGAAGAACAGCAGCGTGAAGGCGATAGCCATGGTGAAGAGCGGCCAGAGGAATTGCGCATCGATGGTCGGGCCGTCCAGGCGCATAATGCTTTCCGATTGGTGCAGCGTGTTCCACCAGTCGACCGAGAACTTGATGATCGGAATGTTGATGAAGCCGACGAGGATCAGCACTGCGGTGACGCGCGCTGCTTTGGACGGATCGTCCATAGCGCGGTTCAGCGCGATCAGGCCGAGATACATCAAAAACAGAATGAAGACCGAGGTAAGCCTCGCATCCCAGACCCAATAGGTGCCCCACATCGGCTTGCCCCAGAGCGAGCCGGTGACGAGGGCGACCAGCGTGAAGGCGGCCCCGAGCGGCGCGGCAGCCTTGGTGGAGACGTCTGCTAGCGGGTGGCGCCAGACCAATGTGCCGATCGCCGACATGCTCATGATCGTGTAGCACATCATCGACAGCCAGGCCGCCGGCACGTGGATATACATGATACGAACGGTGTCGCCCTGCTGATAGTCGCCTTCGGTGGCAAAGGCGAGATAAAGGCCGATCGCGAAAAGCACGGCTGATATCGCCGCGAGCCAGGGAATGAGACGCGCCGAAAGCGCCAGGAACCGAGTCGGGTTGGCGAGGTCGGAAAATCTGCTGATCGCGGGGCTGATATCGCTCATGCGGCCTATTTACCCTTATATCCCTCTTACGGCAATCGATCGCACTGTCTCAGGCCGATCAATCCGTCGTGTTGCGCAAGGCGAGCGCCGCCGCTGCCGGGCCGAGCACGGCGAAGAATAAGGTGAGTGCCATCAGGATCAGGAAGGGTGGCAGGAAAGGCTGCGGACCTTCGACGGCTGCGTAGGTGGCGCTGACGCCGAAGATCAGTACGGGAATGGTCAGCGGCAGCACCAGGATCGATACCAGCAGCCCACCACGTGGCAGAGCAACGGCGACGGCGGCGCCGACCGCGCCGATGAAGGTGATCGCCGGCGAGCCGACGAGCAGGGTCAGGGCCGTGGCGCCGATTGCCGTCTCGTTCATGTTCATGAAGAGGCCGAGCAGCGGCGAAGCGATGACCAGCGGCAGGCCGGTCGCCGTCCAGTGGGCGGCGCATTTGGTGAGCACGGTCAGCACAAGGGGCGTTTCCTGCATCACCAGCAGATCAAGCGAGCCGTCGTCACGTTCGGCCTGGAACAGGCGGTCGAGGCCGAGCAAGGCGGACAGCAGCGCGCCGATCCAGACGATAGCCGGGCCGATGCGCGACAGCAGCTTGAGGTCGGGGCCGACGCCGAAGGGAATGACGGCGACGACAGTCAGAAAGAAGAGAATGCCGATGAGAGAGCCACCGCCGGCGCGGACCGAGAGGCGGAGGTCGCGGAGGAAGAGGGCGGTCATAATGTGGCACCAACCTTCTTCTCCCCTTGGGAAGAAGGTGGCCCGAAGGCTCGGACTAGGGGGCTTCCTTCCGCGACAGAATTGACCTTTCGTTGGCGCTCAAGGACCTCCTCGCTCCCCTCATCTGCCCTTCGGGCTTCTTGTCCCCGAGGGGAGAGGAGGTGGATCGTCATTCCGATCATCCCCACATCCCTTCGCTCACTCCGACAAACCCCGTCATCCGCATTTCCTGTGTATTCGTGAGCCCCAGCGGCTGATGGGTCGCCGCCAATACGATCCCTCCCGCCTTCTGATGCGACGAGATGAGTTCCACAAACAGCCGGTCCGCGGCCGTATCCAAGGCCGCGGTGGGTTCATCAAGCACCCAGACCGGACGATAGGCGACCAGCAACTTTGCGAAGGCGAATCGTCGTTGCTGGCCGGCGGAGAGGTAGCCGAAGGGGAGGTGGGTAATGCCGGCGAGGCCGACGGCTTCGGCGGCATCCTCGATGGCAAGACCGGCGCCGCCGATCATGTCTCCGAAAAACTCTTTCCAGAAAAGTAGGTTCTCCGCAACCGTAAGTTCTGATTTCATGGCGTTACGATGGCCCAGGTAGTGGCTGACTTCGCCCGGCATCCGGTCGGATTCGCCCTTGGAATCGGTGAAGGCGACGTGGCCTTTTTCCTGTTTGAGGAGGCCGGCGACAACACGCAAAAGTGTTGATTTTCCCGAGCCGTTGCGACCGGTAAGGATTAGGGCGTCACCATCGCTCAAGTCAAAGGAAACATTCGTGAAAATTAGGTCCTCGCCTCGCCTTGCAGCCAGGTTTTCAGCGCTTAGATGCATCAAGTCAGGCTTTCTCTATTTCCAGTGCAGTTACCCTTGCCGCAACGCGCAAAAAATTGTCCAAATTTGCGTTTGGCCACTCTGGCAAGTCTTTACGAAATTATCTATAAGACCCGCAACCACGCCAGCGGTCGGCGTGAATTTCATCCTTGTGCCGAACTTAAGGTTTTCCTCCTTACGTGCGGACAGCGGAAATGGCCGCACCCGCATCCTGATGTGCATTAAGTGCATAGGCGTTCGCACGACTGTGTTGGCTATCAGAAACGGGGTCTCTCGTGTCTAAATCTCTTGACAGTTTCAATTGTCGTTCCACGCTGACCGTGGGCGGGAAAGACTATGTGTATTTCAGCCTGCCGAAGGCTGAGGCCAATGGTCTGCCCGGTGTTTCCAAGCTTCCGTTTTCGATGAAGGTGCTGCTTGAGAACCTGCTGCGCTTCGAAGACGGGCAGTCGGTCACCAAGGAACATATCGTTGCGGTCGCCGAATGGCTGGCCAACAAGGGTACCGTCGAGAACGAAATCGCCTATCGCCCGGCGCGCGTGCTGATGCAGGACTTCACCGGCGTTCCTGCCGTCGTCGACTTGGCAGCCATGCGTGACGCGATGGTGTCGCTCGGCGGCGATCCGGAAAAGATCAATCCGCTCGTTCCCGTCGATCTCGTCATCGACCATTCCGTCATCGTCGATGAGTTTGGCACGCCGCAGGCTTTCGCGCGCAACGTCGAGCTGGAATACCAGCGCAACGGAGAGCGCTACCGCTTCTTGAAGTGGGGCCAGCAGGCATTCAAGAACTTCCGTGTCGTTCCCCCCGGCACCGGCATCTGTCACCAGGTGAACCTCGAATATCTCGGCCAGACAGTCTGGACCAAGGAAGAGGATGGCCAGACGATTGCTTATCCCGACACCTGTGTCGGTACCGATTCGCACACGACCATGATCAACGGCCTCGGCGTTCTTGGCTGGGGTGTTGGCGGTATCGAAGCCGAAGCTGCCATGCTCGGCCAGCCGGTCTCCATGCTACTGCCCGAGGTTATCGGCTTCAAGCTCACTGGCAAGCTCAAGGAAGGCGTCACGGCGACCGACCTGGTGCTGACGGTTGTTCAGATGCTGCGCAAGAAGGGCGTTGTTTCCAAGTTCGTCGAATTCTTCGGCCCCGGCCTCGACAACATGCCGCTCGCCGACCGCGCCACCATCGGCAACATGGGTCCGGAATATGGTGCGACCTGCGGCTTCTTCCCCGTCGACAAGGAAACGCTAAACTATCTCAACATGTCAGGCCGTGAGAAAGACCGCATTGCGCTGGTCGAAGCCTATTCGAAGGCTCAGGGCATGTGGCGCGAAGGTGACGGTTCCGATCTCGTCTTCACCGACACGCTGGAACTCGACCTCGGCGACGTCGTACCGTCCATGGCCGGCCCGAAGCGCCCGGAAGGCCGCATCGCGCTGGAAAACATCGCTTCCGGTTTCGCCACTTCGATGGATAGCGAATACAAGAAGCCGGGCCAGCTTTCGACCCGCTACGCCGTCGAAGGCACGGATTTCGATATCGGCCACGGCGACGTCGCGATCGCCGCCATCACGTCCTGCACCAACACCTCGAACCCGTCGGTTCTCATCGCCGCTGGCCTTCTCGCTCGCAACGCCGTTGCCAAGGGCTTGAAGACCAAGCCGTGGGTCAAGACATCACTGGCGCCGGGATCGCAGGTCGTCGCTGAATATCTCGCCAAGTCGGGCCTGCAGTCGGATCTCGACAAGCTAGGCTTCAACCTGGTCGGCTTCGGCTGCACCACCTGCATCGGCAATTCCGGCCCGCTGCCGGCGCCGATCTCGAAGACGATCAACGACAAGGGCTTGATCGTTTCCGGCGTTCTTTCCGGCAACCGTAACTTCGAAGGCCGCATCTCGCCGGACGTCCAGGCGAACTATCTCGCCTCGCCGCCGCTCGTCGTCGCCTATGCGCTCGCCGGCACGGTGCAGATGGATCTGACCAAGGAGCCGATCGGCGAAGACCAGAACGGCAAGCCCGTCTTCCTGAAGGACATCTGGCCGACCTCGCAGGAAGTGCAGGAATTCATCCTGAAATACGTTACCCGCGAACTCTACGAGAGCAAGTACGCCGACGTCTTTAAGGGCGATGCCAACTGGCAGGCCGTGCAGGTGCCTCCGGGCCAGACCTATGCCTGGGACGATAATTCGACCTATGTGCAGAACCCGCCTTACTTCGTGGGCATGGGCAAGACCGGCGCCGGCGTTTCCGACATCAAGGGCGCCCGCGTCCTCGGTCTCTTCGGTGACAAGATCACCACCGACCACATTTCTCCGGCCGGTTCGATCAAGGCCGCTTCGCCGGCCGGTGCCTACCTTATCGGTCATGGCGTCGGCGTTGCCGATTTCAACCAGTACGGCACGCGCCGCGGCAATCATGAAGTCATGATGCGCGGTACCTTCGCCAATATCCGCATCCGCAACCATATGCTCGGCCCGAACGGCAAGGAAGGTGGTTACACCATCCATTATCCGTCCAAGGAAGAGACGTCGATCTACGATGCGGCCATGCAGTACAAGGCCGAGGGCGTTCCGCTCGTCATCTTCGCCGGCGTCGAATACGGCAACGGCTCGTCGCGCGACTGGGCTGCTAAGGGCACGAACCTGCTCGGCGTGCGCGCGGTCATTGCCCAGTCCTTCGAGCGCATCCATCGCTCGAACCTGGTCGGCATGGGCGTCATCCCCTTCGTCTTCGAGGACGGCACAACCTGGGCCAGCCTCGGCCTAAAGGGCGACGAGACCGTAACGATCGAGGGCTTGGAACACATCAAGCCGCGCGAGCGCAAGATCGCCAAGATCACCTATGGCGACGGCACGGTGAAGGACGTTCCGATCATCTGCCGTATCGACACGCTGGATGAAGTTACCTACGTCAATAATGGCGGCATCCTGCAGACGGTTCTGCGCGATCTCGCGGCCTAATTGGCGTTAAAACCACTAATACACGCCGCCGGAGTATCATACTCCGGCGGCGTCTTGTTTTTCACGCCGATGTGTACGACGCTGTCCTCTCCGGGCCTTCGTCTCACCCCTTCGTGACTTTGCGTCATCGTGCTTAGCGATTATCTCTTGTTTTAGATTTATCAGGCTTGATGAGGGCCTAACGGACACCCTGAGAAGCGCGGGCGGTTTCGGGGATCGTGCCAGCACATGGCTTTCAAGGTCTGAGAAAGAGGTATAAGGGCATGCGCCTACGGTTTTTGGTTCCACTTCTAGCAGGCATCGCGCTGGCAAGTTCGCTGCATGCGCAGGAGCCTGCCAAGATCAAGGGCGTCGTCGAGCTTTTCACGTCTCAGGGCTGTGCGTCCTGTCCGCCCGCCGATGCTACATTTCAAAAGCTGATCCGTCAGGGCGATGTCGTCGCGCTCGCCTATCATGTCGACTATTGGAACTACCTCGGCTGGAACGACACGATGGCGTCCAAGGATAATACGGCTCGCCAATATGCCTATGCCCGGACGCTCGGTCGCAGCGGGGTCTATACGCCGCAAGCGATCATCAATGGCCGCGACCATATGAACGGCGCTAATCTCGACGCGATCAACACCAAGCTCGACGACTTCCAGCACCATGGCAAGGGCCTGACAGTTCCCGTGAATGTGGCCATGAAGGGTGACGAGCTGGAGATCAAGATCGGCGCCGGCCAAGGTAAAGCCAATGTGGTCGTTGCCTATTTTGATAAGGAACAGCAGGTTTCTCCGAAGGCCGGTGAAAACAACGGCCGGCAGATCACCTACCTGCACGCTGTTTCGGACGTCGAAACCGTCGGCATGTGGGACGGCAAGGAAATGAATGTCGTGCTGCCTGCCAATGTCATGGACAAGGCTGGCCGCCGGGGCCTGGCGGTTCTGCTACAGTCCTCGACGCCGTCGGGCGACCCGTCGGCGATCATCGGCGCGACCGTACTGACGATCGGCACGGACGGGTGATCAAACATTATTTCGGCTTTCGCCGAAAAGCATCTATATCGGCAGGCGCTAAAAACTTCTCTTTTTTGGCTGACGCCAAAAAGAGAGGGTGCCCGGCGAGGGCGCATTCGGGGCTGGGGTTCGGTCGATACGCCCCGGCCGGGCCGTTTGGCGCGGCGGCGCCAAACGGCTGTCTATAGTTCCGGAAAATCGGGCATCGTTTTGACTGAAATGCGGCGGCGCCAAGACGCTTTCCTCCGAGCGCAAGAAATTGTGAGCAGCCTCCGGTCTTGCAATTTGCCGTGGCTGAGGCAAACTGTCACTTTCTTGTCATGACACAACCCCTGGGGGATTGATGACTGATCAGCCGGAATTGCGACACGGCGAAAGCCGTTCCGTCGACAGCACTTCTTCCGTCGTCGTTGATCTCAGAGAATATAAGCAGAGCAAGGATCCGCTGCCGGTGACCTTCCACCGCAGGGAGCTGGACGCGATCCTGTGGATCTACGGCCGCATGGTCGGCGATGGGGAGTGGCGCGACTACGCCATCGACCATCTCAGAGAAAAGGCGGTTTTCTCGGTCTTCAAACGTTCCGGTGAACTGCCGCTTTTCCGCATCGAGAAAAATCCCAAGCTCGCCGCCAAGCAGGGCGCCTTTTCCGTGATCAACACCAGCGGCATGATCCTGAAGCGCGGCCACGACCTGAACCAGGTGCTGAAGGTCTTCGATAAGCAGCTGAAGCTGGTGGAGAAGTGACCTTTCCCTGCCGCGCTACCCCCCAAACAACGTCCCCGGATAGACCGATGGATCGGGGTCGGATTCCGCGCCATCGCCGAGTGCCTTCTGCATCAGCATCGTGTCCAGCCACCGGCCGTGCTTGTAGCCCGCGCCTTTCAATAGGCCCGTCTCCACAAAGCCAGCGGCGCGGTGGAGGGCGACCGAGGCTGGGTGGGCGCCTCCGATAACGGCGATCATTTGGCGGAAGCCAAGGGTCTTTGAGGTTTCCACCAGAGCTGCCAGCAGCACTTTGCCGATGCCTCGGCCACGGGCCTCGGGCGCAAGATAGATCGAATCCTCCACCATCCATCGATAGGCCGGCCGTGTACGGAACGCCGAGGCATAGGCATAGCCCAGAAAGGCGCCGTCTTCGTCCTCCGCAGCAATATAGGGATAGCCCTTGTCGCGGATCGCCTGGAAGCGACCTGCCATCTCCTTTTCGTTGGGCGGGATGATCTCATAGCTTGCCGTGCCGTGCAGAACGGAGTCGCAATAGATCGAGGTGATGAATGGAAGGTCGGTCGGGGTAACGTTGCGAAGGCGGAAGGACATCTGCGTTTTCTTGCCTGATCTGCGATTTCAAGAAGCGGATATAAAGCCGTGTGTGAGGCAGCAAGGCAAACAGAAAAGGCGGCCGAAGCCGCCTTTTCGAAGGATCAGTCATGCCGTGGCAGTTATTTGCGATCGCCCATGAACTGCAGCAGGAACATGAAAAGGTTGATGAAGTCCAGGTAAAGCGTCAGTGCGCCCATGATCGCCTTGCGGCCAGCAACGGCAACGTCGTCGGCTTCATAATACATTTCCTTGATCCGCTGCGTATCCCAGGCGGTGAGGCCTGCGAAGATCACAACGCCAATAATGTTAATGGCGAAGTGCACTGCAGAAGACTGCAGGAAGATGTTGACGAGCATGGCGATGATCAGGCCGAAGAGACCCATCATCATGAACGAGCCCATAGCCGAAAGGCTACGCTTCGTCGTGTAACCGTAAAGCGACAGCGCGCCGAAGGACGCAGCGGTCACGAAGAAGGCCTGCACGATGCTCTGGCCCGTGTAAATGATGAAGATCGACGACAGCGACAGACCAACCAGCGCCGCATAGACCCAGAAGGTTGTCGTCGCGGCGGCCACGCTCATGCGATTGATCCTGAAGCTCAGGAAGAACACCATTGCCAGCGGCGCGAAGATAATGACCCACTTCAGCGGGCTCAGGTAGATTGCCTGGCCGAAAGCCGTAAGTTGTCCGTCAGCGAATGCGAGCGAGAAGGCGCCGTAAGCAGCAAAACCTGTGATCGCCAGACCCAGCGCCATCAGGTTGTAGACCTTGAGCATGTAGGCTCGAAGGCCCTCATCGATCATCGCGCCGGTCTGCGCGCCTGTTTGCGGCGTCCGGTTTGGGTAGTTGCGAAAGTCAGCCATGTTTTCCTCTTTTAAGCTCCGATGTGAGTACGGTGTCGGGCGTTTTGGTCCCGGGCGCCGCTGCGGAGCTCCAGCATGCCTGCACAGAATATGAGGCTTTCAGGCCGGGTGCACAAGGCCTAAGCGGCGGCTGCGGGGTTAAATCGGTGTAATATCGGGTAAATCCCGGGCGCACGGTTAGTGGACGAAGCGTGTTGGCTGCGCACAAGGCTTTTCGGAAAGCGACGCCGATTTCCCCGTTGCGCTCTCAGAGTTCACGCAGGACCGGCGCTGCCTTCTGCCCAAGCACACGCCAGGTGCCGACCAGTCCGATCCCGACTGTCAGCAGCAGTGCGATGGAGAGGGTCGATAAGGCAACGTCGGGAAGGAAGGTTGAGGGCAAATGCATGATGCGGCTGACGACATACCAGGCGGCCACAGAACCGGCGAGCAGTGCAAAGACCGCGGTTGCGGCACCTAGGATCAGATATTCGTAGCTGAAGGCGCGGATCAGCATGGCCCGCGTCGCGCCGAGCGTCTTCAACACGACCGCGTCATGCGTTCGTGCGCGATTTCCGGCCGCAAGCGCGCCCGCGAGCACCAGCACGGATGCGATGAGCGCAACTGAGGCTGCGGCCCGGATAGCGGCGGCAAGCTGTCCGACCAGCGTGTTTACGACATCGAGCGCATCCTTGACGCGGACGCTGGTAATCGTCGGATAGGTGTTGGTGACGCTCTTCAGGATCGCGGCTTCCTGTGCCGATGTAGCGGTGGGATCGGTGAGGGTTGCAAGCCACGCATGCGGTGCACCCTTGAAGGTGTTGGGCGAAAAGATCATGACGAAATTGATCGACAGCGACTGCCATTGTACCTTGCGGAAGCTCGCGATCTTGGCCGTCACGTTTCGGCCGAGCACGTTGACGGTCACGGTGTCGCCGAGCTTCAGGCCGAGCGCCTTGCCTTCCTCGTCGGAGAAGGAGACCAGAGGCTCGCTGCTATAATCCTTGCCCCACCATTGCCCTTCCGTCAGGGCGGCGTTCTCCGGTATGGTCTCGGCATAAGTTATGCCGCGATCGCCGCGCAACACCCATTGACCGGCCGGCGGTACCTTCATGCTGGTCACGTCTTGGCCATTGAAGGCGACGATACGGCCACGCAGCATCGGAACTTCCACGAGCTTGCCCTCGGGCGCCTGCGCCTCCACGACCTTCCGGAAGCCGTCGAGTTCCGAGCCCTGGATATCGACGAAGAAGAAGTTCGGCGCTTGCTCGCTCATACGCCCGGTCAGCTCGTGGCGCATATTGCCGTCGATCAGGGTCAAGGTCACCAGGAGCGCCAGGCCGAGACCGAGCGAGAGGACCACGGAGGCGGTGAGCGCACCCGGCCGATGGATATTGCCGATCGCCAATCGCAGGGCGGGTGAGTGAACGGGCGGGCTGCGGCGCGCAAGCCACGCCAGCAGGGCGGCGACGGCGCGCAGCACCACGAAGGCGGCGGCAATGGAGACGACAAAGACGACGGCGATGTAGCTGTCATAGGCGGTGAAAATCGCGAGCGCTGCAAGGGCAGCCATCAGCAGGCAGGCGGCGAGCAAGTATGGCCAGCTCGGCAGGCGGCGGGTCTCGAAACCCTGTTCCCGGAAGAGCGCTGTTGCCGGCACTTCGCGGGCATGACCGAGCGGCAGTATGGCGAAAGCGAGCGTGGTCAGCAGGCCGAAGAGCGCTGCAAGCGTCAGCGGGCCAGGATAAAGCTGTGGTGCGGTCGAGATCGGCAAAAATTCGGCCATGAACTGTGAAGCGAGCAATGGCGCGATGGCGCCGAGGACGAGACCGAGGGCGATGCCGGCCAGCGCAATCAGGGCGATCTGGATCAGGTAGATCATCACCACCACCAGGGCCGGTGCACCCAGGCATTTGAAGGTGGCAATTGTGGTGCGCTTGGAATCGAGGAAAGCGCGCACCGCATTGGCCACGCCTACGCCGCCGACGATCAGAGCCGTCAGCCCGACCAATGTCAGAAATTGCGAGAAGCGCGTAATATTGTCGGCAAGGGCAGGGGCGGCCCGGTCGCTGGTCCGGATCGACCAACCGGCCTGCGGGAAAGCCGTATTGGCGCGGGCGGCGATGTTGCCGAGGTCGCCGGAGGGATCGTCCAAGCGTATCTTGTAGACCTGCTCGACGAGACTTCCGGTCGTAATCAGGCCCGAGGCGACCAAAGCGTCACGGCTCGTGAGCAATCGTGGGGCAAAGCCGAAACCCTCCGACACCGAATCCGGCTCGGTCTTTACCGTGCCGGTGATCCGCAGCTTCGTATTGCCGAGCAGCAGCTCGCTGCCGACTTTGAGGTTCAGCCGCTCGAGCAGCAGGGGAGCGACGACCGCGCCCCAGGTCCCGTCCTTGGCAGCGAGCAGCGTTGACAGCGGCTGATCCGGATCGGCCTCGAAGGTGCCGTAGAGCGGGTAGGCGCCGTCGACTGCCTTGACCTCGACCAGTGCCTGGTCGGAGCCATCGGGCATGCGGGCCATGGAGCGCAGGCCGGTGGATTGGGAGAGCTGGCCGAGGCTGTTCAGATAGGTCAGTTCGTCCGGCGTCGCCTCGCGATTGTTGAGCTCGAAGCGGACGTCGCCGGCGAGCAAGGACTGGCCTTGTGTCGAGATGGCGTCGGTAATCGAGCGCGAGACGGAGTTGACGGCGGCGATGGCGCCGGTACCGAGGGCGATGCAGGCTAGAAAGATGTAAAAGCCACTGAGGCCGCCGCGCAATTCACGCAGCGCCAGGCGAAAGGCAAGCGTGAGACGCGCTCCCGCCGCGGTCATGCCATGGCCGCCTGATTGGTCCGCGCGCGGGCGCTGTCGCCCTCGATTTCGCCGGAGCGGACGTGGATCTGGCGCGAGCAGCGGGCGGCGAGCGCCGGATCATGGGTGACGAGCAGCAGCGTCGTGCCGCGCTCGGCCTGCTGGGCGAAAAGCAAATCGGCGATCTGCCTGCCGGTGTCCGTGTCGAGATTGCCGGTCGGCTCGTCGGCGATCAACAGGGCGGGTGATGGCGCGAGTGCGCGGGCGATAGCCACGCGTTGCTGTTCGCCGCCGGAAAGCTGACCTGGATAGTGGCTCAGCCGTTCGCCGAGGCCGACAGCCTGCAGTTCGCGCCGGGCGATGTCGAAGGCGTCGCGGACATTGGCCAGCTCCAGCGGCACAGCGACATTTTCCAACGCCGTCATATTGGCAATGAGATGGAACGACTGGAAGACAATGCCGATGTTGCGGCCGCGGAAATCGGCAACGCGGTCCTCGCTCAGGCGGTGCAGGGGCGTGTCACGGATCAGAAGTTCACCTCTGTCGAGCTTTTCGAGGCCGGCAAGCACCATCAGCAGCGTCGACTTGCCGGAGCCCGAGGGGCCGACAATACCGACGGATTCGCCCTCGTTAACGGTGAGGTCGATACCTTTCAGCACGTGAACGGAGGCGGCGGCAGTGCCGAGCGTTAAATCCGCCTTCTTTAGCTCGATGATGGTTTTTGCCAATGCGGAAGCCCTATATAGATCAGAGACCATGGCGGGCTCGACTTGGCCCTCATGGCGAATTTAGGGAATAGATCATGAGTTTTAAAGTTGCCGCGTTTCACTTCGCTGTCATTGTTTTCGGTCTTTTCTTTGGCGCTGCCGGTGCAGCCGAGGCTCGGACGATCCATTTGGTCGGTCTCGGCGATAGCCTGATGGCCGGTTTCCAGCTACCGCCGGGCGACGGATTTCCCGCCAAGCTGGAGGCGGCGCTGAAGGCCAAGGGGCTTGATGTGGCGATTGCCGATGCTGGCGTGTCCGGCGACACCAGCTCCGGCGGCCTATCGCGCATCGACTGGTCGGTGCCGGATGGAACGGACGGCGTTATCCTCGAGCTCGGCGCCAACGACGCATTGCGCGGCATTCCGCCCGAACAGACGGAAAAGAACCTCGACACCATCATCAGCCGGCTGAAGGAGCGCAACATTCCCGTCCTACTCGCGGGCATGCTGGCGCCGCCGAACATGGGTCCGCAGTACGCAGCCAAGTTCAACTCGATGTACAAGCGGCTCGCTGACAGATATCAGCTCACACTGTATCCATTTTTTCTCGATGGCGTTGCCACACATGCGGACCTACAATTAAAAGATGGCATGCATCCGAACCCGCAGGGCGTCGACATCATGGTGCAACGCTTCCAGCCCGTAGCGACCAGTTTCATTGGGACGATTGCCGCAGGCGCGAAATAGGAGCTTGCACCGGCTGCAATTGCATGATTCCCTGCTGTTATCTGCAAGAGATTCGGGGAGTGCTCGTTATGCCGAGACTTTTTACCGCCCTCGAAATTCCGCGCAACGCGGCTATGAGCCTTTCGTTGTTGCGCGGCGGTCTTCCCGGAGCCCGGTGGATCGACGTTGAAAATTACCACATCACTCTTCGTTTCATCGGCGATGTCGATGGTCGCACCGCGGATGAAATCGTCGAGCGTCTGGATCGCATCGATCGGCCGGAGTTCCAGCTTCGGCTGGAAGGCATCGGCTCCTTCGGCTCGAAGAAACCGCACTCGGTCTGGGCCGGCGTTACGCAGACGCCCGATATGTACGCGCTGCAGGGCGAGATCGAACGGATCTGCCAGCGCATTGGGTTGCCGCCGGATCCGCGCAAGTTCACGCCGCATGTCACGCTGGCGCGGCTCAAGTCTTCGCGTGTCGACGATGTCGTGCACTATCTTTCCGGCCGCGGCAACTTTCACACCGCCCCGTTCACGGTAGGGCGCTTCGTGCTGCTGTCATCGCGCGAATCGGTCGGCGGCGGTCCCTATTTGACCGAGGAGGTCTTTCCGCTTCACGAGGCTCGCAGCGCTTTTCCAACCATGGGCAACAGCGCAATGCAGCCGGCCAAGAGCTTGGTGTAGACCGCTTCGAAATCCTCATGGCCCCCATAATAGGGGTCCGGGATGTCTTTGTTGCTGCCAAGCGTGAAGGCATGGAAGAGGTGGAGCTTGCCGAGCGCATCGGCGGGCGCGAATTTCCGTAAATTCTTCAAATTGTCTTGATCCATTGCCAGGATCAGGTCGAACCGATCGAAGTCGGCAACTTCGATGCGGCGGGCGCGTTGACCGGAAATGTCGAGGCCATGGTTTGCGGCGGCGGCTATTGAGCGGCGGTCCGGCCTTTCGCCCTGATGCCAGCCGCCGGTGCCGGCCGAATCGATCTCGAACTCGCAGCCAGCTTCGCTCGCAAGATGCCGGAAGATGCCTTCGGCAAGCGGTGAACGGCAGATGTTGCCAGCGCAAACAAAAAGAATCTTGTGACGGTCCATGGTATCGTTCAACGGATTGAGAGGAGTGATCATGTCATGAAATACGAAAAGCTGGAACCGGCAGCAATTGATGAAAACGTCGCTGGGCTTAGCGGTTGGACCTTGGCGGCCGACCGCCTGTCGATTTCGAAGAGCTTCAAATTCCGCAATTTCGTCGAGGCCTTCGGCTTCATGGCCGAGGCGGCCCTGGCGGCGGAGAAGTTCAATCACCACCCCGAATGGTTCAACGTCTATTCTCGCGTCGACGTGAAACTGACGACGCATGACGCCGGAGGCTTGACGGAACAGGACGTCAAGCTCGCCAGGGCGATGGAAAAGGCGGCGACGCGGCGAGCTGATTGAATCGCGGGCACTTATCACCATATGTTTGAGGCGGCTCAGGAAGGGCTTCCTTTAGGGATGAAGTGGAATGGATGACATCAAGTACGGGGAAATCCTGATGCCTGGTGACGAAGAGACACAGGAACGGCAGGAGAAGACGGTTCGTAGCAAGTTCTGGCCGACCTTGCGTAAGGCTGCGCGCTATGTCCCGTTTTCCCGCGATGTCGTTGCGGCCTTCTATTGTGCGCTCGATCCACAGACGCCAACGCGTGTTCGCGGCATTTTGCTGGCAGCACTCGGCTATTTCGTTATGCCGGTCGATATCATCCCGGATTTTTTTGCCGTCATCGGCTTTTCGGATGATGTGGCGGTGCTGACGATTGCCTTCGGCATGATCAAGGGCCACATTCGCCAGGAGCATTACGACGCCGCCGACAGGGCCTTGGCCGACGAGCTCGAGGCTGCAAAGACGGCTTAATTCCCGTCCGATCGGCCGCAGCGGATTCCTGCCGGGTTTCCAGACTTTTATGAGGCATTCCTGAATTTAGGGAGGTCAAACTCTTGCCTGAATCTTTTTGTCTTAAATCGATCCCGTAAGGGTGGTGTTTCACCATCCGGGTTTTCCAATTCTTCCTGATGTATTTCGGGCCTGGCGCGGCACCTTGAATCGAAATGACACAGACCAGGGGCAGTCACCGCCCCGTTGACGGTTTGGTAACCTAAATAAAGTCAAAATAGGGCAGCTCATGAGCATAGGTGTGCGTTACTCAAGTCGCCTCGAGCTCTGGACCGCAAGAAATCGGCAGGAAACCATGTTTGTAAAAAGCTTCGCAATCGCCCTCTCGCTCGTTCTGGCCGGCACCGGCATCGCATCCGCGCAGACCAAGGCCAAGAAGCAGACAGCGCCCGCACAAGCGCAGGCAGCGGCACCGGCGGCTCCGACACGCATCCAGCAGTTCGAGGCTTGGGGTGCCTATTCCTACCAGTCCGGGGCCGGCAAGGTCTGCTACGTTCTCTCCGTGCCAACAGCCAAGCTGCCGGCCTCCGGTATTGATCATGGCGACAACTTCTTCATCGTTTCCCAGCGCCCGGGCCAGAACATCTCCTACGAGCCGCAGGCGATGATGGGCTATCCGCTCAAGGAGAATTCCAAGGTCGACGTGGTCATCGACAACAAGACCTTCGTGATGTTCACCAAGGACAAGGCCGCTTGGGTCGAGAATGCCGCGCAGGAGCCGGCGCTGGTCGCAGCGCTCAAGTCGGGCCATTCGCTGAAGGTCACCGCGACGTCGAAGAAGGGCACCGGCACCTCCTACACCTACTCGCTGAAGGGCGTTACCGCCGCCCTGAAGCAGATCGAAAGCTGCAAATAAGATCGATACGGCCCGATCACGGCAAAGTGATCGCGGGCTTTGTGGAGACCGTCTCGATGAGGCCGGCCCGCGTGGCCGGCCTTCTGCTTTTCCAGGAGGGATGACGCGGACTGAAATTAATGCTAAAGGCCCCGCCGATGAGCGGTGTATTCGCAATTTCCTTGCTCCGCACCAAATGAACCTTCTGATCTCAGTGCCTTGCCCCAGCCCGCAGCTTTCAAGCTTTTGGGGGGCATCGCTGATATCAACCATTGGAATGATCCTATGTCCGCGATCGATGTCATGACCTCACCCAAGCTGAAGCCGATGCCGATTTCCCATCCGGTCGAGCTCTCGCCGAACCCGTCGCTGATCGGCATGACGCGCGAGGAAATGGCTGCGGCACTGAAGGAAAAGGGCGTCGCCGACAAGCAGATCAAGATGCGTGTCAGCCAGCTCTGGAACTGGATCTATGTGCGCGGCATCTCCGATTTCGATGCCATGGCGAATGTCTCCAAGGACATGCGCGAAATGCTGAAGACGCATTTCTCCATCGCCCGTCCGGAGATCGTCGAAGAGCAGGTGTCGAATGACGGAACCCGCAAATGGCTGTTGCGCTTCCCGCCGCGCGGAGCCGGTCGGCCGGTCGAAGTGGAAACCGTCTACATTCCGGAAGAGGGTCGCGGCACGCTCTGCATTTCCAGTCAGGTCGGCTGTTCACTCACCTGCTCGTTCTGCCACACCGGTACGCAGCGCCTCGTCCGCAATTTGACAGCGGAGGAGATCCTGTCGCAATTGCTTCTCGCGCGTGACCGGCTTGGAGATTTTCCGGACCGCGAGGCGCCGCAAGGGACGATCATGCCTGCCGAGGGCCGCAAGGTCAGCAACATCGTCATGATGGGCATGGGCGAGCCGCTCTACAATTTCGAGAGTGTGAAGACGGCGCTGCTGATCGCCTCCGATGGCGATGGCCTGTCGCTCTCCAAGCGCCGTATCACGCTTTCTACCTCCGGCGTCGTGCCGGAAATCTACCGCACCGGAGACGAGATCGGGGTCATGCTGGCAATCTCGCTGCACGCGGTGCGTGATGACCTGCGCGACATGCTGGTGCCGATCAATAAGAAATATCCGCTGAAGGAACTTATGGACGCCTGCCGCGCCTATCCCGGCCTTTCGAACGCCCGGCGCATCACCTTCGAATATGTGATGCTGAAGGGCGTCAACGACAGCCTCGAAGACGCCAAGGGCCTGGTCCAGCTTTTGAAGGGCATTCCGGCCAAGATTAATCTCATCCCCTTTAATCCGTGGCCGGGCACGAATTACCAGTGTTCCGACTGGGAGCAGATCGAGAAGTTTGCCGATTTCATCAACGCAGCCGGCTACGCCTCGCCGATCCGCACACCGCGCGGCCGCGATATCCTTGCCGCCTGCGGCCAATTGAAGTCGGAATCGGAGCGAATGCGCAAGACCGAACGACTGGCTTTCGAAGCCATGATGATCGCCAACCACGGCGAGGATTGACGCTGATGCTGCTCGGTTTGCGCAGGCCGATGCGGCTTCTGTGGGGCTATCTCGGAGCCTGCGTTCTGATGGGCTTCGTGCTGGCTTGCGTTGCGGCTTGGACGATGCCGGGAATGGCCGCACCGGAATTGTTCGCACTGACCGTCGCGATGACCAAGCTGGCGATGATAGTCAGCGTCGTGCCATCGCTTGTCGTCATTGCGATCTTCGAATGGCGCGGCATGCGCCGTTGGTACGGTTACGCCATCTACGGCGCCCTGCTATCGGCATTGGCGTCTGTTCTCATCTCAGGCAATCTTGAGAGGCCGCAGACCCTGAACCTGATCACCGTCGTCGTTTGTTTTGCTTTTCTTGGCGCCACCAGCGCAACCCTCTACTGGTGGATTGCTGGCCGGTTTGCGGGACGCGCCCCCGTCATCACCGGGAATGGGTGAGGAAAATTTTCACCGCGAAGACCGAAAAGACGCTGGCAAATGTGTAGTCGAGACCGCGCATGACGCCGCGGTTCTTCTGCAACCAGGACGCCAGACCATCGGCGGCAAGGACGACGATGGTGTTGACCGGCATGCCGATCAGGATGAAGAAGAAGCCCAGGAACAGAAGCTTGTGCGTGACGGCCGGATCGCCCGCCGTGACGAACTGCGGCAGGAAGGTCATGAAGAAGATGATGACCTTCGGGTTCAGCAGATTGACCCAGAAGCCGGTCGAGACGTTGGTGAGCGGCGTGCCCCTGGCCTCGTCGACCTTCTTGACCGACAGGCTGGAACCGAAGCGGATCGCCTGGATCGCCAGCCACAGCAGGTAGGCGGCGCCGCCGGTTTTCAGAATAGTGAAGGCAAGCGGCGATGCGGTAATCAAGGCTGAAACGCCGAAAGCCACCAGGCATGTATGAACGACAATGCCGAGGCTAGTGCCGAGGACCACGAAAAGTGCTGCTTTCTTGCCCTGCGCCAAGGCACGGCTGATAGACAGCGTCATATCGGGGCCTGGGGTTGCCGCCAGCAGCAAGCTCGCGGCGGAAAAAGCCAGAAGGGTCGGCAGGCTGGGTATGAAGTCCATGACACGCTCCGAAAGCCGGACAAAAGGATCAATGTTTTTATCCGGCTTTCTGCGCTTTGCAAATCAATCCTTCTTTTCAAGGAATGCCTTGAACTTGTCGGCATAGTCGGGATGCCAGCGCGACAGCGGCGGGCGGTTTTCGATGATATCACCGGCCGCCCAGAGCATGCGGCGTTCGTCGGTCGGCCGCTGCACGTCGTTGTCTGGGCAGAGGATATAGAAGTCGCCGCGCTTGATGCTCTCCACCATGAAATCGACCGTCTGTTCCGGCGTCCACGCGCCCGCCGGTTTTTCCTGGCGGTCACCCTTTGTGAGGCCGGTGAAGACAAAGCCGGGGATCAGGAGATGTGCGGCGATCTTGGCGCCTGGGGTATTGCGCAGCTCGTGCTGCAGGGCCTCGGTGAAGACCTTCACGCCGGCCTTGGAGACGTTATAGGCCGGGTTGCCAGGCGGCGTGGTGATCCCCTGCTTCGATCCGGTGTTGATTATCAGGCCGGGTTTTCCATGGGCTAGCATGCCGGGTCCGAAAACGCGCGTGCCATTGATGACCCCCATAAGGTTGACACCAAGAATGTTGTCCCAGCCGGCCTGCGGGCTGAAGATTGAGGTTTCCGGCCCAATGCCGGCGTTGTTCATCAGTACATGCACCCGGCCGAAATGCTGCAGGACGGCGCGTTCGAGAGCTTCCAACTGTTCCTTATGGGCAACATCGGTCTCGACCACCATGATCTGGTCCACGCCGGCGATCGCTTCGAGCTCGGCGCGCGCAGCAGCGAGCCGGTCGCGTCCAAGATCGGCGATGGCGACGCTCATGCCGAGCCTTGCGAAAAATTTCGCCGCCGCAAACCCGATGCCCGAGGCGCCGCCGGTGATGACGGCAACATTGGCCTTCTTGAAAATGTCTTGAATATCGGTCACGGGCGTCGCCTTCCCCAAAATGTTGTCTGTATACTGGAGATATGATCCCTCGATTTGATGTGTCAAATCGAAATCGCCAATCCATCGCATGACTGCTGTTTGCAACGCGAATAACACGCGTATCGGCAACTTCCACTACCTGCTCATCTATATTGATCGGATATGGAGATAGGCATGGCGGGTGAAAGACAGCTCGATAGAGCAAAGATAGAGGATGCGTTCGACGCCATATCAATCGTCGGAAGACGTCGATGCCATCTATCTCAATCAGCAGGATAAGGCGCGAGAAGTCGTCGAAGCCGTAATGCGGCGCAGGCAGCTTTCTTAAGCGTCCATGGCCTCTCCGTTCGGAAAGAGTGAAGCCGGCCCATCTGGTCGAAAGCCCCCGTGCCTGTCGCAGACGATTTACATTTGCGGAAATAGAACCTCTTCGCCGAGCGAGAATGCCGAAGGACGCGATGTGCTAGCAGGCCGAAACGATCAGAACGCGGCTCACGTCGAAACCGGATGAGATGGAGCATCCTTTCTGAAACCATCTCTTCGCATGCGCCGGGCGACGCCTCCACCGCAGGGGAATCGCATTTGAAAAAAGGTGTGGCGGTTTGATGTGATATGGATTCTTTAGGGAGCTCTGTTTTGGAGCTTTCTGATGGTTTCGCTTA